>JBGPTW010000109.1:0-21591 GCA_041490825.1 Methylomirabilia bacterium
CCCGCGTGATTCATGAACGCCTATAACCAAGGTCGGCCGGTGCCCCGGTGGGAGATGGGCAGCCGGGGCATTCCCGTCACGCGAGGGGACGACGCAGCCGTAACGAGTGGGAACGGCTCGTCGATGATCGGGGCGAACGCGCCTGTGGTCAGAGGACCCCGGCTGCCCGTCTCCCGCCGGGCCACCGGCCGGCGCGCGCGGCGTTCGTTCATGAATTATCCGCGCTAGGAGCGTGAGTATAGAGGCGGTCGCCGAGTTTCCCGGCGACCGACGAGCGTATGGGGGTCTGGGGGCCACCGCCCGCTGGGCCGCCTCATGTTCTCTCTCCCGTCGAAGAACCCACCTTGACGTCCCGGAAGCGGGGCAGCACTTCCTTCGCGAAGAGGTTCAGACCCTTCTCTGCTTCGGCGTGCGTCATGAAGCCCGATCGCCCCGCAAGGATGAGATGCTCGAACCCGCCGACTTTCTCGTGGAAGTCCATGATCTGCCGGTACACGGTATCCGGGTTTCCCGCGAACATCAGTCCCCGCTCGATCGCCTGCTCCGCATTGATGCCGACGAGCGCCGCCGCGTTGCGACTCGCCGGGGCGACGCCGGTCGATCCCGGGCCGGGCGCCGGCGTGGTCCGGTAGACCTGCGGCGCGAGAGACGGCGGTATCTGACCGGGAAGAAACTTCGAGTATTGCGGCGCCGATCTCAGGCTGGTGTTCAGGAACCAGAGCAGCTTGCTGCCGACGCGCACGCCTTCTTCGTCGGTATCACCGGTATAGACGAAGGCGGTATAGGCGAAACGGTCGACGCCGGGCTTGGGCAACCCGGCCTCGTCTCGCGCCTGCCGATACGCCGCCCAGGCGCGCCTCGTTCCTTCCACGCCGCGGAACACGAGAACGTTCACCATCCCGCGCCGCCCGAGCTCCGCCGACGTTTGCGGGTCGCCGGTCGCCGCCCACAACGGCGGGTGCGGCTGCTGCCACGGCCGCGGCCAGATGTTCACGTGCCGATGCGTGAAATGCTTCCCCTCCCAGCTGAACGGCCCGGCTTGATGGGTCAGCGCCTTGACGATGAGATCGATCGCCTCCCAGAAGCGCTCGACGATGCCGACCGGGTTAGCGTTCCCCGACGCCATCTCGGTGCCGCCGGACTTCACGAACCCGATGTCCAGGCGTCCTCGGGAAATCACGTCCGCCGTCGCGTATTCCTCGGCCACGCGCACCGGATCCTGCCGGACGGTGACCAGTGTCCCGAGGCTCAGGATCCGCGCTCTCTTCGTCTGCCGGGCGAGGATGCCGAGCATCAACGGGCTCGCGCCGAACAGACAGTTGATCCCGGCGTGGTGCTCGTTGGAGACGACGTTGATCCCGATGTCGTCGCACAGCAGATACTCGTCCAGCGATTCCTCGAACAGGTCGGCGGCGATCTTCGGATCGCAGTACTTGTTCGGCAAGCTGGCGCGCACGGAATCCACGCTGTTGAGGACGGCTTGCGGCACGAAGGGATAGGGGTTCTCGTTCAGGTACCAGGCCTGCATGGCGGCTCATAGTGCCCGGAGCGCGGCAACAGCGTCAAGGACGCGTTATCATCGCTCCCGATGCCGATCCGCCCCTCCCAGGGCAATCGATCGCGCGGAGTGGAAGACGCGGGGCTCGAGCTGCTGAACCTCACGCTTGCCGATTCACGCTGGCGCGACCGGCTGCGCGAGATTGCGCGGGCGCGGGAGATGCTCTGCGACGCCGCGGCGGGCGGGAGCGAGTACGGCACGACGCTCGAGGATCTGAACAAGTACTTCCTCGCCTTCGTAGTGGCGGCGAGAAGCAACCGCTGACAAAGGAGAAGACGAGTCATGGCTGACGTGCTCACGGTGGTCGCGAAGATCCGGGCGGCGAAGGGCAAGGGCGACGCGCTGGCGGCGCTGCTCAAGGAACAGGTGGCGGCGGTGCGGAAGGCCGAGCCAGGCTGCCTCGTCTACCGTCCGCACCGGTCCGCGAAGGACCCCGACGTCTTCGTCTTCTACGAGCAGTACAAGGACGACGCCGCCTTCGACGCGCATCGCAAGGCGCCGCACCTCGCCGCGTATCGTGAGCGCCGCGAAAAGGAAGGCCTCACGGAAGGCGCGGCGGAGGTGGAGATCTACCGCTCGCTCACGGAGTAGCGGACTACTTCGGCTGCGCCACCGTTCGCAGATATGGCTTCAGCGTCTTGAAGCCCTGCGGATACTTCTTCCTGGCGTCGTCGTCCGAGACCGACGTCGGGATGATGACGTCCTGGCCGGGCTTCCAGTTCACGGGCGTCGCGACGGTATGCTTGGCCGTGAGCTGGCAGGAATCGAGCAGGCGCAGTACCTCGTCGAAGTTGCGGCCCGTGCTCATCGGATAGATCAGCATCGCCTTGACCTTCTTGTCCGGCCCGATGACGAACACCGAGCGGACCGTCGCGTTGTCCGTGGCGGTCCGTTTCCCGGGGATCGCGTTCGGATGAATCATGTCGTAGAGCTTCGCGACGGTCATGTCGGCGTCACCGATGATCGGATAGTTCACCGCGTGTCCCTGCGTCTCCTGGATGTCGCTCACCCAGCTCTTGTGGTCGGTCACGGGATCGACGCTCAGCCCGATGATCTTCGTGTGGCGCTTGTCGAACTCCGGCTTGAGACCCGCCATGTAGCCGAGCTCGGTGGTGCAGACGGGCGTGAAGTCCTTGGGATGCGAGAAAAGGATCGTCCAGTGGTCACCGATCCATTCATGGAACCGGATCTTCCCCTCGGTCGTGTCAACCGTGAAATCAGGCGCTTCGTCACCGATACGTACTGGCATGGTCGACCTCCTTCAGCGTGTGAGTCGGATTCTATCAGGCCCGCCGGCGCGCGGCGGCCACGATGATGTCGGCGGCTTCGTCGAGCTTCAGCGCGTCCGTGTTGACGACGAGATCGTAGTGCGTCGGGAGCTCGCGCTCGATCCGGTAGAAGCGCTGGAAGTAGTCGGCGCGCGCCACGTCGGACTGCTTCACGAACTTGGCCGCATCACCTACGGTGCCCTGCCCGCCCTTCGCGAGCCGCTTCATTCGCGTCTCCACGGACGCCGTGATGAGCACCCGAAGGACGTCGTCGCGGCCGGCCAGCGGGATCGAGGCCGCGTGTGCCACGATCACGACGTCGCCGAGCTCCGCGGTCGCCCGGATGGCCTCGACGATGAGTGTTCGCAGGTCCTCTCGCCTCGCGACCGCGAACGCCTCCGGCACCAGGACCCCGCCGCCGCCGCCAGCGTCGACGACCGCGCCTTCCGCGATGTTGTCCATGATGCGAGCGAGCAGGCCCTTGCGCCGTTCCGCATCGGCGACGAGCGCCGGATCGACGCCCTCTTTCTCGGCGGCGAGCGTGATGATTTCTTCGTCGATGTAGCGGAAGCCCAGGCGGTCGGCGACGCCACGGCCGGCGCTCTCCCCGCCCGCTCCCGTTGCATGCGAGACCGTCACAACGCGCGTCCGCATTCGTCGCCCTCCCGGGTCTGTGAACCGGCGATGTCGCCGAACTCTACTCCAGCGCCAGCGTGAAGATCAAGGGCGCGTTCCTGTTGAGCCACACGGACGGCAATGACACACTCTCCGTGCGGAGGGTGCCTCATGAGCGGGGCTCTGTCGGGAATCCGGATCGTCGACCTCACCAACAATCAGGCCGGCCCCTCGTGCGGCCAGATGCTGGCATGGTTGGGGGCGGATGTGATCAAGGTCGAGGAGCCGGGCAAGGGGGACATCGCCCGGCACGTCCTGAACGATCGACCGGACGCGGACAGCCTGTTCTTTCTTTCGTTCAACGCCAACAAGCGGAGTCTCCCGCTGAATCTGAAGAATCCGCGCGCGCAGGAGGTGTTTCGCGCGCTGCTGAAGACCGCCGACGTGCTCCTCGAGAATTTCGGCCCTGGCGTTCTCGAGCGCCTTGGCTTCGGCTATCCCGCGCTGAGCCAGATCAACCCGCGCCTCGTGTACGCGACCATCAAAGGATTCGGCTCGTATGGGCCGTACAGTGACTACAAAAGCTACGAGCCGATTGCCCAGGCGATGGGCGGAGCCATGAGCGTCACCGGCTTTCCGGACAACCCGCCCACGTACGTCTGGCCGTCGATCGGGGATTCGGGCACCGGGATGCACTGCGTGATCGGGATTCTCGCCGCGCTCATCCAACGCCACACCACCGGCGAGGGCCAGCAGGTCGAGGTCTCGATGCAGGACGTGGTGGTCAACCTCATCCGGGTCAGCCTCCGGGATCACCAGCGCCTCGGACGACCCGCCGAGCGGACGGGTAACCAGCTCGGGGCCGGCGTGCCGGGGACGACGTATCGTTGCGATCCCGGCGGGCCCAACGATTACGTCTTCATCTTCGCGCAGCAACAGATGTGGCATCCGCTGCTGCGCGCCATCGGGCGAGGCGATCTCGTCGGTGACCCGCGGTACGACACCGCCGACGCCCGCTGGCAACACAAGGGTGACGTCGACGCGCTGGTGGAAGCCTGGACGTCGCAGCGCTCGAAGCACGACGTGATGAAGATCCTGGCCGGCGCCGGGGTCCCGTGCGGGGCGTGTCTGGACACCGGTGAGGTCCTGCGCGACCCGCATCTCCGCGCGCGTGACATGATCGTGGAGGTCGAGCATCCGGTCCGCGGGCGATACATGACCGCGGGCAATCCAGTCAAGCTCTCGGCGTCGCCGACGACGATCGCGCCGCCTCCGCTCCTCGGCCAGCATCGGCACGAGATCCTGAAGGAGCTGGGATACGACGACGGTGAGATCGCCGCGCTCCAGCAGGAGGGCGCGACCTGAGATGACTACTGAACGCTCCCCGTCAATCGAGTGCGTGGCGTCGCGGGCCGGCCGGGTCGGTGAGGGGCCTCTGACCACGAGGCCCTGTGAACCGATGATCGGTGAGTCGTTCCCACTCCTGGCCTGGGTGTCCTCGATTGCACGCGACGGGAACGGGTCCGCCGGCCCCCCACCGACCCGGCCGGCCCGCGGCACCTCGCTGTCCCCCGGCCCCGTCGTTCATCGATGATCCGCGCGCGGGATTCATGAAGCGCCTGGATGGTTGACGGAATTGGACAACTCAGACTAGCCTTCCCCTCGTGGGACCAATCGAAATTCTGCTAGGGGTTGCGCTCCCCGTCGTGATCGGTGTCGGAGTCGCGCTTGCCCTAAGCGACGCTTCAGCGGTGGAATTTTGGGTAGCTCGTGGTTGCTTTATCTTCGCCGCGACTGAGATTGGTGGTCTTACGCTCTACTGGCTGCGTAGTTCGGATCGGTCGCTTACGCCGAAACTCATTGTGCCTGCGATCATAGGGGCCTTCTCGTTGGCTGGAACAGTGGTAGCAGTCGGTTGGGTTGATTCTCGAGAAGCAATGAAAACCCCGAGACCCGCCCACGCCGAACCCGCTCACAAAACACCGGACGTGGCTATCCGATTTGTCTATCCGAAATCACCAGCGTTGATTCTCGTTAACCAATCCTCAGTGATCGCTAGAGACATAAAGTGGTCGGTCGCACTCTGGAATTTGAACCTTCCGGATCGTAACGATCCGTTACCGATCCCGGTAAGCACATTCGATTGGATAAAACCGCATGATGAAGGCGGACCACAAAATCTATTCGACGGCTCGCTTGTAGCTCCTTTACTGAAACCCGGGAATCAGTTATTTGGCTCCGCGTCAGTCACTTGTCCCGAGTGTGCTAGGGGTAGGACATATGTCGTCTATATCGTTTGGGGTGAAGGCGGATGGTTCTCGGAAATCGAGAGCGAAACCTCCGGGAAAATCCTCATTCCGCCAAACTTTCTGCAGCCGTCACGTAGCGAGTACTTCAAAGCACTAGAAGCAATGGTTCTGGTGCAATCAAGAATGCCAATAGGTGAGAGATAGTCTTGGCAGGCAACTCGAACTCAGGGCAGGCCACGCATCCACAGCGCGAGTACCTGTTCGGCCCGTCTGATGTCACCGCAAGACGGGTCAGCTGCCCGGTGCCCGCTTCACGTAATCCTCGACTGCTCGCAGGTACGTGGAAACGTCCTGAATGGCCGTGCCGAGAGCCTCGTGCACCCTGCGCGGATCGACCTCGTCATACTCGTGAACAATCCGGTTTCGGAGCCCGGTGCACGCGGCGATGCGCCGCCCGAACTCCATGTCATAGACGCCGAGTGCGGTGAGCTGGGTGAACGAGGCGTAGTAGTCGGCGGGCGGCGGGTGATCGGTCTCGGTCAACAGATGGTAGTTGATGTCGATCATCCGCCCGATGATGCGCTCCAACAGGCGCTCCGCCACCAGCTCGTCGCGGGAGTTCGCCAGGTATTCGGCGAGCGGCTTTCGCGCGAGCGGTGCGAGGTCGGCAAGGTCCCGCGTGATGAGCAGCGCCTTGCGGCCGACGAGAGCGGCGTCGATCACGGCGGGGACAGCCGTCCCAGCGTGCGGTGAACGTACTCGCGCTCGAGGACGAGATAGCGCCGGTGATCCTGGTATCGCTTGAACGCGTAGATCCGCAGCTCGGCCAGGCGGCGTAGGGAACCGTAGACCAGCCGGCACTGCTCCGTGATCTTCTTGAAAAAGAGCGGATCGGCGTGGTTGATGATCGCGACGTCCACTTCGTGATCGGGATAGAGCGCCTGCAGCTCATGCCTGAGATCGGCCAGCTTCTCGAAGGACGGCGCTGGTCGGTCGAGCAGGACCGCGAGGTCCACGTCGCTCCGCGGGTGGACGTGTCCCGTCACCATCGAGCCGAATTCGAGGATCAGCTCGACGCCGTGCCGGTGGGCGATCTGCTCCAGAACTTGCGGATCCATCCCGCGCGATTATAGCCATGGCGCCCATGCCGCTGGAAGTCTCCCGATGGGCCGCCCGTCCGGTGAGAGTTCGGCGCGCCCTTGACAGCCGGCCCCATCCGCCTGGATCAGGGCGCCCTTGCCGGACTCAACAATCGACAACCCGTAAACGGCCGAGATGGGAAGATAGTGAATGCGTGTTTTCACGTCTTCGGGGTCCCAAAATGTCGTTCGTATGCAGTAGTGGGTCGCCATCTGTTGCGTCGAGAGCGAGCTTTTTCTCTGTGAGCGGTCGGGCTCCTGCGACATGTTTACTTCAAAAAAAAGGGGCTCCTCTCCCAAAAGTGTCGGCCGACGTAAGCTGGGGAGTGATCTCCGCGTGCGTCACCGGATCGGCCTCGGCGAACTTCTCCAGCGTGGCGTCGGAAAGGGCGACACCGAAGCCGAAGGTGTCGTCGGCGCGATTGCGCTCGAGCACGGTGATGTCGTGGTCCGCGTCGGCTTTCCTCATGAGGATCGCCAGGTAGAGCCCGGCGGGGCCGCCACCGATACTGACGATTTTCACGCTCACGATTGTAGCCCGGAGCGTCGATAATCTCCCTGATGCCCTACGATTTCGACTTGGTCTGTATCGGGAGCGGCCCCGCCGGCCAGCGGGCGGCCGTGCAGGCGGCCAAGCTCGGCAAGCGGGTGGCCCTGGTCGAGCGCAACCTGCTCGTGGGCGGCATGTGCCTGCACACGGGCACGATCCCAAGCAAGACGTTCCGGGAGGCCGTGCTCCATTTCGCGCAGCGCGAGAACGCCACGCCCACCGCCGCCGAGCTACGTGACCGCGTCAACCAGGTGGTGGCGCGTGAGACCGAGGTGCTGGGCCACCAGCTCCACCGGAACGGCGTGACCGTGCTCCGGGGCCAGGCCGCGTTCCACGACGCCCACACGCTGACCCTGGCGGGAAACGGGGCCGGCCCCGCCGTCAGCGCCACCAACATCCTCATCGCGGTGGGGACCAAGCCGGCGCCGCCCCCGGGCGCGGGTCTCGATCGCGAGGTGGTGGCGACGAGCGACGACATCGTGTGCCTGGAGAGGCTGCCCCGCAGCGTCATCGTCGTGGGCGGCGGGGTCATCGGCGTGGAGTACGCCTCCATGCTCGCCACCCTCGGCATAACCGTCACCATCGTCGATCAGCGCGAGCGGCTGCTGGAGTTCGTCGACCGGGAGATCGTGGACGAGCTGGTGCACCAGCTGCGCAACCACAACGTCACCCTCCGCCTCGGCGAGGCGGTGAGCCGGCTCGAGGTGACCGAGGGCGCGCCCCGCCGCGCGGTGGCGCTCCTCGAATCGGGCAAGCGCATCGTGGCTGACCTCGTCCTCTTCTCCCCGGGCCGCCTCGGCGCCACCGACGACCTGAACCTCGAAGCGGCCGGCCTCGCCGCCGACGAGCGCGGGCGCCTGAAGGTGGACGCCGATTTCCGCACGCGCGTGCCCCACATCTTCGCCGCCGGCGACGTCATCGGCTACCCGAGCCTGGCCGCGACGTCGTCCGAGCAGGGCCGCCTAGCCGCCTGCCACGCCTTCGGGATCGCCGCGCCGGCGATGGCGGCGCACTTCCCCATCGGCATCTACGCCATCCCCGAGATCTCGATGGTGGGCGCCACCGAGCGCGAGCTGACGGAGAAGCGCGTCCCCTACGAGACGGGCGTGGCCCGCTACCGCGAGATCGTGCGCGGCCAGATCCTCGGCGACGACAGCGGGCTGCTCAAGCTACTCTTCCACCGCGAGGACCGCCGCCTCCTCGGCGTGCACGCCATCGGCACCGGCGCCACCGAGCTGATCCACGTGGGCCAGGCCGTCTTCGCGCTCAACGGCGGCCTCGACTACTTCATGCAGACCGTCTTCAACTACCCGACTCTCGCGGAGTGCTACAAGGTCGCGGCGCTCAACGCGGCCAACAAGCTCCAGCAGTAGTCCTCGCACCTTCTCGAACAGTTCCAGTAGCTTGTCGACACCGGGCCCGGGGAGGCGCACGGGTATTTTTCTTCGCTCAAGGAGGCCCGGCCGCATGGGCGGCACGGCAGCGTCTCGTCTCTGTGTTCAGGGTCTCCGACCTCGCGCGCCTTGGCCATCGTGCGACACGCGCGAGAAGCGGCGCATCGCCTTGACGCGCTCCGTCCGCGGCGCTACGGTCGCTCGCACCAACCCTAGCCGCAGCGCATTGGAGGTCTGTGGCGTGAAGTGCTCGCGGTGTGAGCAAGAAAATCCCGCCCAGGCGAAGTTCTGCCTGGAGTGCGGTGCCCGGCTGGAGCGACGCTGCGCGAAGTGCGGTGGTGTCCTGCCGTCCGTCGCGAAGTTCTGTCCGGAATGTGGCGAGCGCGTTCTCCCCGGGGACGCGGCGGCGGCGACACCCGAGAGCTACACGCCCCGACATCTCGCCGAGAAGATCGTCTCCTCGAAGATCGCGATGGAAGGCGAGCGGAAGCAGGTCACCGTCCTCTTCGCCGACCTGAAAGGGTCGATGGAATTGCTCGCCGGCCGGGATCCCGAAGAGGCGCGCCGGATTCTCGATCCTGTCCTCGAGCGGATGATCGACGCCGTGCACCGGTACGAGGGCATGGTGAACCAGGTGATGGGCGACGGCATCATGGCGCTGTTCGGCGCGCCGCTCGCCCACGAGGACCACGCCGTTCGCGCCTGCTACGCGGCCCTCACCATGCAGGACACGATTCGCCGGTACGCCGTCGAGACGCAGAGCGACGACGTCCTGCGCATCCGCGTCGGCCTCAACTCGGGCGAGGTGGTCGTGCGCGCGATCGGCAGCGACCTGCACATGGACTACACCGCCGTCGGCCAGACGACGCATCTCGCGGCCAGGATGGAGCAGCTCGCGCGTCCCGGAACGATCCTGCTCACGGCCGCGACGGCGGCGCTCACCGAGGGCTACGTCGAAGTGCGCTCGCTCGGAACGCTGGAGGTCAAGGGTCTCGCTGAACCGGTCGCAGCGTGGGAGCTCGCGGGCGCGACGGCCGCGCGCTCGCGTCTGCAAGCCCGCGCCGCGCAGGGACTCACGAAGTTCGTCGGACGAGCGGCCGAGCTGACCCAGCTCACGGGAGCGCTCGAGCGCGCGCGTCGAGGCCGCGGAGAGATCGTCGCGATCGTCGGGGAGCCCGGCGTCGGAAAATCGCGTCTCTTCCGCGAGCTCGTCGTCTCCGGCGCCGTTCGCGACTGGCTCGTGCTCGAGAGCGTCGTGGCGTCCTACGGAAAGCCGGCGGCGTGGCTGCCGGTGATCGAGCTGTTGAAGGCGTATTTCCAGATCGAGGCGCGCGACGGTGACGGGAAGATCCGCGACAAGGTCACGGGGAAGCTCTACTCGCTCGACGCGTCGCTCGAGCCGCTCCTGCCTCCGCTGTTCTGGCTCCTCGACGTGCGCGACGACGATGCGACCTGGGCGCGGCTCGATCCGCTGCAGCGAAGGCACCTCACGCTGGACGCGGTCAAGAAACTCTTGCTGCGCGAGAGCCGCGTGCAGCCGGTCGCGCTCGTGTTCGAGGACCTCCAGTGGATCGATTCCGAAACGCAGGCGTTTCTCGACAGCCTCGTCGACAACCTGCCCGCCGCGCGGATCCTCCTCCTCGTCAACTACAGGCCCGAGTACCGGCACGCGTGGGTCGGAAAGACCTACTACGGTCAGCTCCGCATCGATCCGCTCTCCGCGCCGAACGCCGAAGAGCTCCTGACGACACTCGTCGGGGACGCGCCCGAGCTCGCGTCGCTCAGACGGCATCTCATCGAGTGGACGGAAGGCAATCCGTTCTTCCTCGAAGAGAGCGTGCGCACGCTCGTCGAGACGAAGGCGCTCACCGGAGGGCGCGGCGCGTACCGGCTCGCGCAACCGCTCGAGACGATCCAGGTGCCGCCGAGCGTCCGATCGCTCCTGTCCGCGCGGATCGACCGGCTGTCACCCGACGACAAGCAGTTGTTGCAGGCCGCCGCAGTCATCGGTCACGACGTGCCGTTCACGCTGCTCGCGGCGATCGCCGACGTGCCCGAGGACGCGCTGCGGAGCAGCCTCGCGCGCCTGCAGGCGGCGGAGTTTCTCTACGAGGCGCGACTCTTTCCCGAGCTCGAGCACACCTTCACGCACGCGCTCACCCACGAGGTGGCGTACCAGGGCCAGCTTCACGAGCGCCGGCGTGGGTTGCACGCGCGGATCGTGGCGGCCATCGAGACGCTCTTCGCCGGCCGGCTCGACGAGCAGGCCGATCGCCTTGCGCACCACGCAACGGAAGCGCAGGCGTGGGACAAAGCCGCTCGATACTGCCGGCGCGCCGGGGAGCGCGCGGCCGGGCGCTCGGCGCATCGCGAAGCCGTCGCTCACTTCGAGCGGGCCGTTGCCGCCTTCCGTCAGCTTCCAGACGATCGTGACCGGCTCCCGCAGACAATCGACGTGCTGCTCCAGCTCCGCACCGCGCTCATGCCGCTGGGCGAATCCCACCGCATCGCGGCCTGCCTGCACGACGCCGAGGCGCTGACGATCGAACTCGGCGACGAACGCCGGCTCGGGCGCTTGCGCGCGTACATGACGAACTACTTCTACATGGCGGGCGATCAGAGTCGCGCGCTCGAGCTCGGTGGGGAGACGCTCGCGATCGCCGAGCGGCTCGACGATGTGTCGCTGCGCGTGGAGATCAACTACCGGCTCGGCCAGATCCACTACACGCTCGGCGACTACACGCGCGCCGTCGAGGTACTCGAGCGCAGCGTCGCGTCGCTCGCGGGTGACGCGATCCAGGAGCGCTTCGGGTTGCCGGCACTTCCGGCGGTGATCGCGCGGGCGTGGCTCATCCAGTCGCTCGCCGAGCGCGGAGACTTCGCGGACGCCGCCCGGCGTGCGGACCAGGCGATGCGGATCGCGGGCGCGGCCGATCATCCGTACAGCCTCGCCTTCGCGTACTGGAGCGCCGGCGGTCTCTCTTTGTCCCGGGGTGACATGACGAAGGCGATCGAGATCCTCGAGCGCGGGCTCACCCTGTGTACGACGTGGAGCATTGCCGTGTGGCAGCCGCGGTTCGGATCGTCGCTCGGTCTCGCGTACGCGCGAGCCGGACGTCACGCCGAGGGCGTCACGCTCCTGGAACACGCGTTCGAACACGCGACGTCGGCCGGAGTCTCGGTGGATCGCGCGCTGTTCGCGGTCGCGCTGTGCGAGGGTCACGTGAGAGCCCGTCGGTTCGACGAGGCTCTGCGCGTCGGAACGATGGCAGTCGAGCTGACCACGCAGAGCGGGCAGCGAGGCCGCGAAGCGTGGGCGCGCTTTCTGCTCGGCGAAGTGGCGGCACGCGCCGACGCGCCCGATCTCACGAGCGCGAGCGCCGCCTACCGATCAGCGCTCGCCGCGGCTGAGCAGCTCGGCATGCGCCCGCTCCTGGCTCACTGCCATCGCGCGCTCGGTCTCGCGCTCGAGCGGGCTGGCGATATCACGGGGGCGCGCCTTCACGTCGAAGCGGCCGAAGCGATCGCCGCCGCGATCGGTCTCAGATGGTGGTGACCGAGGACCGGACAGCCGCCGGCCCTCGGCCTTTGCTCACTCGCCTTCGATCCGGTCGACGGGCTCGATCCTGACGTTCCTGACCTCCACGCCGTAGCGGCGCGCCAGCCGGAGGACGTCGAGCCGCAGTGCCTCGACTGCGCTTCGGCCCAGAGGCGTGCCGACTTCGATCTCGAGCAGTCGATCGTGGTCGGGCGAGCCGCAGCGCGGTGGGAGGGCGAGCCGCAGCGCGTCCGACGCGCGAGGCGAGTCTGTAACCGGACGCGCGAGGCGAGTCTGTGGCTCGTCCGTCACTTCTTTCCCCGCGCCCGGACGATGATTCGGGCGCCGTACTTCGCAGCGAGCGCTTCGACCTCGTCTCTGAACGCGGCGTACTGCTTTTCGTCCTTCGGACCCTGGAGCTCGAGCGCGACAACGTGCTTCTGGTCTGCGGTCACGGCACCGGACATGGAGACCTCCTGTGGTGAAGGGTGCGCTGCAGCTACGCGTCCTCGACGCGCTCGTAGAGCTCGTCGGCGTGGAACACCGCGGGCTCGGTATCGAGATCCCGGACAAGATAGTAGTCCTCCGCGACGTCCCAGACGTCCGCGACGTCGAGGGGGTCGTCGAGCGCGGCCCGCACGAAGACGAGCGCGGTGTTGTGCTTGCCGGTGAAGTCGTAGACGTTCGTGATCATCGCGAATCGACCGGCGTTGATCTCGGTGATGCACGGTTGTCCGGCGGCACTCTCCTTCACGTCCACGTTGAACACGCCGGACGCGGCCGGATCGAGGGCGTGCACCGCCGCGGCGCAGACCTCGAAGACTCTCGGCTCGCACACCGTCTTTGCGAGCGCGGGCGTCGACGACATCCCGCTGGGATTGTGGGCGCCGCCGAGGTACGACAGCCGCTCGATCATCTTCATGACGATCGGCCGCCCGTCCTTCCACACGCCCTGCACGTTGAAGTCCCGGCCCGGCAGATATTCCGACAGCGTGAACACGTCGGGCGCGATGCCGCGCATGTCCCGCCAGTACGCGATCCAGCTTCGCGCTTGCTCCGGCGTCGTGACGGGAATCGCGCCCATCGAGCCCGAGCCCGACCGCATGCGGCACCAGAGACGCCGCCGCGGCGCGAGCGCTTCGAAGACCGCCTCGATGTGGTCGACGTCGGCGATCGGATGCGTCACCGGCGCCGGGATGTCGCGGGATCGGAGGAGGGTCGTGAGCGCGTACTTGTCCTGGCACAGGTCGATCACGTCGGAACGTGGGAGGAACACGCGCGCCCCGATGCCGTCGCGGATCGCTGCCACCGCGCGGACGTCCGCGTCGGAGTTCGGCACGACGAGGTCGATCGCTTCGCGCTCGACGACCCGCCGGAGCGTCGCGGCAAATTCGGGTCGCTCGCGAGAGGCGACGAGGTACCGGCGATCGGCCTTCGATTTGCTGAGCACGAAGCGGTCGGCGTGCGCACCGATCAGCACCAGCTCCGCGTCGGCACGCAGGCTCCGGATCAGGTTGTCACTCGCTCCCGAACCTGCGCCGAGGATCAGAACGCGCTTCGTCACGCCGCCGTGCTCCTGAAGGCGGACCGGGCCGCATGAGAGTGAAGAGGGAATCGCCGCCACTCTAGGCACCAACCGATTGGTTGTCAAGGCCGGTGCTGACGATCTGGGATGACGGACAAGGTCGTTGCTTCTAACGGGAGGAGATGTCTCCGCTCATCCACGACGCAGCCGAGCTTCGACGAACTCCGACATCGTCTGTCTCGCCCGCTTAGCGTCACGGCGGACGGCCTCCACCAACTTCGGGGGCAGGCGAAGTGTGACCGGCTTGTTGCCGGTCGGCGGCCGACCGGCCCCAGCGCGCGGGCCACCGTGGCCAGGCAAGATCTCCCGGCTCACGCGGCGGCCGATCTTGATGGGTTCATCGGTGTAGACGATTCGCTTGCTCATAGAACACCTTGCCCTTTCTCCAGAATCCGGCGCCGATGATGCGGACGCGTTCGCCTCGGACGGTAAAGCGAACCGTCAGTCTTCACGGACACTACCGTACCGTCCGCGGCAATGCTCCGAAGGCCGGTGGCGGGACACGACGGTTCGACGCTGCTTCGTAGGCCGAGGCGATTCTCAAGATTATGTCCTCTTTGCCCGGCTCGCAGCGGAAGACCAGCGAAAAGGGCAGGATACTCATGCCATTTTATCAGTCGCGAATGGGAGGTCGCGAAAATCGCTGACCGGATTCCGTGTTTGAGTCACGGGTACGTCGTGCCGCCGCTGTCACGCGCGCGATCCGCTTTCGTCGAGTTCGTGGAACTGCGTGATGCGAACGGTGCCGTCAGGGAACTGAGCGATAATCTCCAGCTTGCCGCCCATGGCTTCGACGAACCGTCGCAAGGTGCTCACGTACATGTCGGTTCGGTGCTCGATCTTCGAGATCTCCGGTTGGCTCGCGCCAAGCTCCTCAGCAAGTTGCTCCTGAGAAAGCTGTCGAGCACGACGTAGCTCGTGGAGCGGCATTTCGCTGAGAAGCTGGCGCTTCCGTGCCTCGACGCCGGCATGCCAGGCTGGCGGCTTGCGCGCAGTCAGGTCGCGAAACTTCTTCGCCATTTCAGATCAACCCCTCTCGCTTCAACGTCTCCAAGTGAGCGTCATAGAGCCGATCCGCGATTGGCACGAACTCTTCATACCAACGCTCGTTTCCCGTCTTGTCTCCGCCGATCAGCAGAATCCCGGCTCGCCGCGGATCGAGCGCGTACAGGACTCGATACGGCCGGCCTTGATGTTGAATCCGCAACTCCCGCATGTGACCGTGCCGCGATTCTGCGATGCCCGAGCTGTACGGGTATCCGAGCTGCGGGCCGTGGTCCTCGAGGAGCCCGACGACTGCGGCGATCGATTGCTGCTCCGCGTCCGCCAGACCTTCCCACCACCCCTCGAACTCGTCGGTGTACTCGACCTCCCATGGCACTAAAAGAATATACCTTCTACGGCATATCGGCGTCAATCCGTACCGTCCGCGGCAATGCTCCGAAGGCCGGTGGCGGGACACGACGTTTCGATGCCGCTTCGTAGGCCGAGGCGATTCTCAAGATTATGTCCTCGTTGCCCGGCTCGCAGCGGAAAACCAGCGAAAAGGGCAATCCGGGTTCTGGGATGGTGGTGGGTGTGTTCGACGGCGCCGGCACGTAACGCGTGCCGTCCGGTGACCGCACGAAGACAGGGTCATACACCGTGGTGACGTAACCCGCCGGAACCAGCACTTCGGTCAGGCCCGCATTCGGGCCATAGAACGACTCTCGGCTGAGGTTGCTGGGGCCGCCCCGCGGCTGGTGCGCGCCGCCGATCTTGCCCGGCGGCCAGGGCGTGTGCAGGCGGACCAGCGCGTCGAGACGGTTCTCGAGGATCACCATCATGTCGACGCGGCGCAGCAGCTCGCGCAGCATGATGCGCTCGTTCACGCCCTGGCGCCCGTCGAGCCGGTTGCGCGGGTCGGCGATCTCTTCCCAGTTCTTGAAGGCGGCGCGCTGGTCGTCGCCCCAGAACTTCGAGCGTGCGTTGAGCTGCGCGAAGTCGACCAGCGTCTCGCGGAACCCGCGCTGCTTCCAGTCTTCCGCGCGTCGCGTGAGGTACTGCGGAACCTGGAAGCGAAAGGTCGGCGCGAGCTCTTGCTCCTGGATGGTGGCGATGTCGAGGTTCGCGGGCGGCTCGATCCGCCCCTCGGCGAGCTCGACGCAGTAGTCGATCGGCTTCATCTTCCCGGTACCGAACACCTTGCCGGGCAGGAACTCGGTTGGCACGATCGCGGCCGCGAACTCCTTGAACAGGGGCTGACCGTCCGGGCCCAGACGAAACAATAGATCTGGCATGAAGAGCGGCACGAGCCGCGCGAGCGCACGCCGGAAGTCGGTCTTCATGACTTCGAGGTCCGGATCACGTTTCCAGTTCGGATCGGTTGATTCGACCAGCGTCGCTCCCAGCGTGCCGCCGACGACGGATTTGATCTCCTTCGCCGCCGCGGTGACGATCGGCACCTCCGTCAACGAGCCCGGCGGATGCACCATCGATTCGCGAATCACGCCGATGCGCATGCCCCCGAGCGCTCCGGGCGTGCCCGGCATCGTCGCGTGGCTCGCGTACGGCGTCGACAGGATCGAGGAGCGTGGCACGGTCGTGAACGGATCACGCGGATCGTAGTACCCCTGCACCGGATCCTCGAGCGCGTCGAGCACCTTCGCGCAGTCGACGATGGTGCGGCAGAGGATTCCGGTGCGGTCGCAGTAGATGTCGGCGCCGATCGCTCCGCCAACGAAGCCGAGCATGGCCTTGTGCGGAAGGATCAGCGCGACCGCGTTGTGATTCGCGGGGCCGCGGGTCGAGGCGCGCGTCTCCTCGCCGAGACTCGCCATCACGAGGTTGGTGCTGACGGACACGCCCGAACCCGAGCTCGATCCGAGCGATGCCGAGCGCGTCGTGTCGTACGGGTTCGACGGGTTGCCGGCCCAGCTGCTGCGCTGATAGCCGAGCGTCGACGGCAGCACCGCGGCGGGCTCGTGCCGGCCGCCGGGATTGCCGGCGCGGCCGTTGTACTCGGTGGCCACGGCCTTGGCGTAAATGATCGCGCCCTTGTTGCGCAGCTGTTCGACGAGCACGTGGTCGCGCGCCGGAAAATCGATGTCGTACGCGGCGTCGCCGCCACCCGTGCTGCGCATATCCTTCGTGTCGAACGGATCCTTGAACGAGAAGACGACGCCGTACATCGGCATCTTCTCGAGGTCGGGATTGCGCCCGTACGCCGCGTCGAGCTCGGCCGCGCGCTCCAGCGCGTCGGGGTAGTGGCGGAAGATCTCGCACATCGGTGGCGCGCCGGGCGGGAGCGGCCCCTTCGACGGGTGCAGGTCGAAATCGCCGCGGCAGGTGACGGAGCGCTCGCCGCGGATGTTGAGCGTCGCGAGCGCGTTGACCTGGCCGGCGGTCGGGATGCCGACGATCATGCCGTACTGCTGCTGCACCGACGGGTCGGACGCCGTCGGCTCCATGCGGCCGTACTCGAGCGGCTTGCCCTTGTATTTGTCGAGATCGGGAAACAGCGTCGAGGCCTTGACCGTCTCGCTCGGAAAGCGCAGCGGCGCGCCCGCGCGCACGGCGCCGGTCACCTGCGGGACCGGCGCGCCATCTTCGGTGACCAGCGCACTGGCGACGCCGTTATAGGCGCGGGCGCGGTCGATGTAGTGCTGGACGATCTCAACGCAGGTGATCTCTCCCGTTCTGATCGCCGCGTGCATTTCGTCGATGCTCGCCTCTTCGAGACGGAACGGCTTCTTCTCCGCACCAGGCTGTTCAGGCATTCAGTGTCTCCCTGTCCGGTTCGCCGCCACGCGCTTTAGAAGTTGGAAGAGGATCTTACGCGCCCGACAAAATTGCTGCGCAGGGTCCGGCGGCACGGTACGATGCACCCGCGCGGACGATCTCTATGGAACGAGAGGAGAGAGGTCATGCACAGGCCCGTACGGTTTTCCGATGACATCGAGCCCCTGGTGCAGTTCATCGAAGAGACCGAGCCCGGTCGGATCCTCGAAGCCACCCTGGGCAAGCTGCGCGATGGCCTGTCGGTCAAGAAGCTCCTGACCGCATCCGCGCTCGCGGTCACTCGTTCCTCCGACTTACCGCCGGGCCACCATGGGGGGCCGCTTCACCCGCTCGTCGGCATCCATGCGCTCCACAACACCGTCGAGCGCGTGTCGGGTGAGCAGCGCTTCCTGCCGATCCTGCAGCACGTCGCGCTTTCGAACAAGCACATCAATCACCCTGGCATGGGCCCGTACATCCTGGCGGATGCCGAGCCCGTGGACTCGGGCGGCGTCGAAGCCACGAAGAAGGCGTTCTTCGCCGCCGTCGATCGCGGTCTGTACAACGCCGCGGATCACGCCTTCCTCTGGCTCTGGGACAACATCCCCCATGCCGAGGCGCTGGACCTGCTGCTGACCGTGGCGATCCCGAAGAACACGCTCGACGATCATTACTTCATCTTCCCCATGTTCACGTGGCGCGCGCTCGACTGGCTGGGACGCGAGTACACGCCGTTCCTGATGCGTCCCGCCGTGCGGTACGTCAGCCGGTTCCCCACGCCCCCCGTGCTACGGGACATCGAGCCGTTGCTCGACGAGTACGAGCTCCTGAAGCGGCCGCTCGGGTTCCACACGAGCCCGGATGAAACGCCGGCGATCGGCCTCCTGGGCGAGGCGATCACCCGATGCGACACCTATGCGGAGATCCCGAGGATGCTCGCGAAGGCCCTCGCGGACGGTCTGTCGCTCCAGGGCACGGGTGAAGCCTTGTCGATCGGGGCCGCCGGCCTGTTCATGCGATCGCTCACGGGGAATCCGATGGACGTGCACCTGCACACGGGCGTGAACCTGCGCAGGTATCTCTTGAAGCTGGAGGGCGTGAGCCTCCGAAACAAGCTGCTGGCGCTCCTGACGTGGCACACGGGGCCCGAGGTGCGCTCGACTCAGAACCGCATGGAGCCACCGCCCCAGCCAAATCCGGAGGCCGTCGCCGCCCTGCCCCATCGGACCCAGGCCGCACTGCTGGATGCTCTCGCGGAGAGCATCTACACGCAGCCGCCGACCGACTGGTCGAAGGTCACCAACCTCGGGCAGATGCGCGCGGTCCCCGAGGTGAAGAACACCGTGAACCTCGCGCAGCAGTACGTCGACCTGGGATACGACCCGACGGCGCTGATCAGCCGTCTGGCCGAGATCGTCGTTCACGACAACTTCACCGAGATGCATGCCTTCAAGCACCATCAGGCCACCTTCGAGGAGTTCCATGCCACGCGGCTCCCGTGGCGCTGGCGCCATCTCGTCGGCGCGGCCCAGGCGTCGGCCATCTCCTACGGCAAGAACATGGAAGTCTACGAGGAGGCGGTCGAGCTCCTGCACGCGTAGCCGCGTCACCGGCGTAGCGGGTCCCGGGACTCGCTACGCCTTCAGACAGTAGACGGCGACCTGACTGAAGGCCGCTCTCTCCCGCATCGCGCCGGCTCTCCAGGTCTACTCACCGATCGCCAAGGGCTGGAGGGCCCGAGGGTGCAAGACGTCGATCGCCCAACCCACGTCGAGGCGTTCGCCCAGCCAGGTGGGGCGCGTCGTGCTCGTGTCCAGGCGAAGGCCAACCGCCTCGTTCCGCGCGCGGAGCGCATGGACGGGATCGTCGGGAACCGCCGGTGGAAGCGGGGCGTCCGGCACAGGTCTTCCGTCCGGTCTCCGGAATCGCAGTTCGCCGTCGGGCTGTCGTTCCACCCGGTATCCCTCCTCGTGGACGGCGCGGTGATGGCGCCGACACAGTAGCGCGAGGTTCGAGAGCGTGGTGGGTCCCCCCCTGAGCCCAGTGGCGGATGTGATGACCTTGACCGAACGAAACGCCGCAGCCCGGGAACCGGCAGCCTCGGTCGCGGTGATGCAGCGCGCGCCGGAGCGCCGGTGGGATGGTCCGCGTTCGCGCGCCAACCTCCACGATTCGGCCATCCGGATCGTGTCGCATCACCACCCGAGTCGCGTCGCACGCCAGGCGGCGGGACGTTTCCGCGGAAACGTGAGTGCCGCCCTCGAGGACGGACTGGCCGGGCGCCTCCGGGTCCGCCAGCACCGGGGCGTCGACGTGGACGACCACCTGGTAGCGCTCGCCCGGCGCGCCGGGGTCGAGGCCGTGGTGGAGGGCGGTCTCGGCGAGCAGGGCCAGCGCGTCCGCCTGCAGCTGAGGCATCGACGGCGTTTCCGCGGAAACGTCCTCCAAGCTGCCGGCCGCGTCCGTGCCGCGCGTTCGCTGGTACAGGGTCTCGCGCGCCGCAGCCAGCGCTTGCATCAGCACAGCGCCCGCCTCGGGCGTGAGCCGCCCACGGATGACGACCATGCCGTCTTCGTCCTGATACACGTGTAGGGCGCGGCTCTTATGGCGCTGCGTGGTCTCGCGGGTCTCGGCCAGCTGGTCGACACGACGCCAGCCGCGGACGATGCTCTCGACGTGGCAGGCCGTGCCGGCTCGGCCCACGGCGAGCAGCCGCTCCTCAGTCTCGGGCGTGGCCACGCGGGTCAGTGCCCGCACCTTCGCGTAGGAGAGCTCGCCGCGGGAGAGCGCCTCGGCCAACCGGGGCAGCGAGCCGAGCGCGCGCGCCACACGGACCCGCTCGCGGGCGGCGCCCAGGTCCATTCCGACGCGCCAGGCCAGCCAGTGGGCGCAGGAGCGGAAACCGGTGTTCCAGCCGCCGCGCGCGTCGAACTCACGGATGAGGTCGAGCAGCCGCGCGGTGGCAGCCTCCAAATGCGCGGACAGCTCGGCGATCTCGTCGCCCAGTCGATCCATTTCTCCGACGGGCTCCGCAGTGACTTCGGTGTCGAGTGCGCCGATCTGCATGATGCAATCCCCCTCGATAGTGGGGCGACTCTACACCCGGGTTTTTGACCCACCTGCGAGCCTCCAGGACGCGCGATGAATCTGCCAGCCATGATTTTTCGATATGAGCCGCACTCAAGCGGCCTCGCCGCGCTCGCACGACTCGCTGAGACGGCATTTGCCAAGGACCGCGGACGCGAAGAAGATGCGGCCCGCCAAACGTGTCAAACGAAAACTTCACGCAGATCAACGATGCGGATGCGTCATCCGAGCCCCGCTGCTCGCGCGATCAGAAACAACCCTGCCCCGACGACGACGGCTCCGATGGCTCGCGCGACGCGCTCACCAGCCGGTGCGAGACGTTCGACGGTGATGGCTGCCGCCACGACACCCATCGCGCGAAGGTCCATGACCCCGATGACTAGGAGAATCGCCATCAGACCGCCACAGCAGTAGCTGCAGTCGAGACCGAGGCGCAGGCCGTGTCGCCAGGCCGTGCCGGCGTCGGCCGGCAGCGTATGGCCGCGCCCGGGCGCCGCCCTGCAGCAGGCAAGGTGACGCGCCTTCCACGCGGTGAATTGGAGCGCGCCGGCGATCAAGACGACCCCGCCGACCGCGATCGGAACGGCGCGCGCTAGCGCCGGCTGCTGCATCTCGACCGCCGCCAACGCGACGCCCAGCAGAAACGCGGCCATTCCGAACACGGTCCACACGGAGAAGTAACCCACGCCTACGAGCACGGTCAGCCGAGCCAGGCGCGCCTCGCCAGTGCTGCCGACGGCCTGGCGGTAGCGCCACAGCATGGGGACCAGGGACGGCAGCATCATCGCCACCATCATCACGACCCACATGCCGAGGAACGACGCCGCGGCGCCGGGCCACGTCTGTCCG
>JBGPTW010000110.1:0-21373 GCA_041490825.1 Methylomirabilia bacterium
ACACACGTTCCGCCATTCGTTCGCGACGCATCTGCTCGAAGACGGCCGCGACATCCGGACCGTGCAGGAGCTACTGGGCCACCGCGACGTGAGCACGACGCAGATCTACACCCACGTGCTGAGCCGTGGTCCATCGGGGGTGCGCAGCCCAGTCGACACGATACTGGGGGCGTGAGAAACGCCGTTGCTGCATATCCCCCGGAACTGCGGCGAGATAGGCCGACCGGGTATCCCGCAACGCTGCGACGGAGAACACGCCGGCCGTTGCGAGCCGACCGCCTGGCGCAAATCGCTCCAGGACAAGGAGATACGCGACCGCCGAGTGCAACTCACGCCCATGCTAGGCCGCAGCGCCGTGAAGGTTTCGGCGCGCTATCCAGACCGGCCCATCTCTGGACCGACTTATAGTTCGACATACTGAAGAGGAGTGAGCGTGGGAGTCCCCGATTTCCAGTCTTTGATGCTCCCGTTGCTTCGAATTGCCGGGGATGGCAAGGAGCACGTGCTTGCCGATGCTCGGGCACAGCTCGGATCTGAGTTCAAGCTGACGCAGGCCGAGCAGGACGAGCGGCTGCCCAGCGGGCGGCAATCCCGCCTCGCCAACCGAGTCGCCTGGGCCAAGGTCTATCTGGAGCAGGGTGGGCTGCTGCTTTCGCCGCGTCGCGGTCGCTTTCTGATCTCGGACCGCGGCCGTGAAGTGCTCAAGGCCCCGCCCCCGCGGATCGACATCAAGTTCCTTGAGCAGTATCCCGAGTTCGTCGAGTTCCGCACGCCGAAGACCAACGCTCAAAAGCCGCCTGCTCTGGCGATCCCGGAGGCCTCTGACGCGGAGACGCCGGAGGAAGCTCTCGAAACAGCACACGCCAAAATGCAGGCCAGTCTCGCGTCCGAGGTTCTGGCTCGAGTGAAGGGCGGTTCCCCGGAGTTCTTCGAGAAGTTGGTCGTTGAGCTGCTGCTCAAGATGGGTTACGGGGGCTCTCGCGCAGACGCCGGGCAGGCTGTCGGCAAGGCCGGTGATGAGGGTATCGACGGTGTGATCAGCGAGGACCGGCTGGGGCTGGACATCGTCTACCTCCAAGCCAAGAGATGGGATGGCTCCGTCGGACGACCGGACATCCAGAAGTTCGTGGGTGCGCTCCATGGGACACGTGCCAAGAAGGGCGTGTTCATCACAACAGGCTCCTTTTCATCCGAGGCGACGGCCTACGTGGAGCACATTGATCCCAAGGTCGTCCTGATTGATGGCCGGCGTCTCGCTGAGCTCATGATCGACTTCGAAGTCGGTGTCACAACGGCTCGCACCTTTCACGTGAAGCGCGTTGATTCGGACTACTTCGAGGAAGGGTGAGATGTCGAACAAGCGCATCCAGCCGACGGCGCGCAGGGCGCGCCGCGGCTGATACGCAGCGTTGGACCGACAGCGGCGAGAAATGAGCTAACATCGCCGCGACAGAGCGGACACTGTTTCGCAGGAGGGCACACATGGTGAAGCTCAACTGGAGCCGAGTCGTTCTGGGAGGCGTCCTGTGGGCCGCCGCGTTCAACGTGGTCTGGCTTTCCGCCTGGATTGTCTTCCTCAGAAGTGAGTGGATGAGCGCGATTGCCGCCCTGGGACGCACCTTTCCCGAAACTCTCGGAGGTCTGGTGCTCTGGTTCGTACTCACGTTCGGAGGGGGGATCTTCGCGATCTGGTTGTACGCGGCCTTGAGTAGAGCCTTCAGTGGGACGCCCCCCGGAAAAAGAATACTGGTCGGCTACGGCCCGGGGCCGCGAACCGCCGCCGGTGTGGGCGTTATCTTCTGGCTGATCACCGCCCTGGGGCCGATGCTGTGGTGGGCACACATCCTGGCGCTGGGGGGCACCGGGCTGATCCCGAGGACCCTCGTGGTGGGTCTCGTGGCCGACGTGGCGGCTACGGTTGTGGGCGCTTGGCCGTACAAGGAGGAGTGAACCCAGCCCCACGGTTATTTTGCGCAGTCCCGCTATCGCGTCCCATGCGCGTGGCGGTCCAACCTCACGCTTCAGCGGAGCTGAGCGCTGGCGTTGATATGACTTCCACTGTCAAGGGCCACGATGACGTCAGGATCGGGCGGGCACTTCTCCCGTCTGTCGAAGCTTCGTTGTCTTCGATTGGTACTCGAGCCATCGGAAGAGACGGAGCCTGTAACTGCGACGGTTGATCATGCTGATATCCGTGGGTTGGTTACCACCTTACTGCTGTCCGTCGCGGCGCCTGCTTCGCTCTAGGGGCGAGGGTCAGAGCCTCGTAACGCCATCGAAGATTACGCCGAATACCGGGGCTGCGCCTCCGCCGATGACTCGAGATCGTGATCAATGTCTCGGGGGTCCTTCCGCCTCGAGGCGTCTCGCCGGCCAGAACCTCCTGCGATCGTGGTCGATCGGGATCGACGCCCACGCCGCGGCCGCCGCCGCGGGGTCCTCGCGGGGGGATACCGGGATATCCCCTCGATGAAGATCGGGGCCTTCCTGCGCCCCAGCGCGATGCGTCATCGACGATGACCCTGCTCCGGAGCCCGTCCGCGCGCTCGCGAGGGTCAGGAGGCCACCGGCACGAGGCGCGCGATCGCCCACGCGAAGGCCGCCATCTCCCGGGCAATGGCCACCACGACTTGGTTGACGTGTTTTCCCCGGGCGCTCAACTGCCGATACCGTTTGCACAAGCGCACCTGCGCCTTCCAACTGATCGCCTGGACCTCGGCCGGCAACTTCTCCAGCCGGAGTTGGAGATGGCGGCTGACCTTCGCCGGATACCGATACGCCCACGCGCCTTCGACCAGCGCGCGCCGCGCGTGCGAGTTCCCCGCCTTGGTAATCCCGCCTTGCCGCCGCCGCTCTCCCGACGAGTACTCCGAGGGCGTGAGGCCGAGGTAGCTCATCAACTTCCGCGGCGTGTCGAACCGCGTGAGGTCGCCCAGTTCGGCGATCAGGATGACGGCGCCCGTGAGCTCGATCCCGCGCAGGGCTTGGATCGCCTCGACCACCGGGTACAGCCGCCACCCCTTGACGATCTCGTGCAGCTCGCTGTCCAGCCGCTGCCGCCGCTCAGTCTGCTCCGTCACGGCGCGCACGTACTCCTGGAACACGATCTGCTGCGCCGGCGTCGGACACACGACCTCGGCCAGCCAGCGCAGATGCGCGGCGTTCCAGTTGGCTTTCCCCGCGTACCGAATGTCTTGCCGCAGCAGGAACGACTTCAGCCGGAGCTTGCTCCGCTTGAGATCCCGCACGGCATCCTCGCGCCCCCGGCTGACGTCGCGAATGGCCTCGTCTTCGACGGACGGCACGTAGATCGACGTGAGATCGCCGCTGCGCATCAAGCGGGCCAGCGTGAGCGCATCCCGCCGATCCGTCTTCACGCGGTCGCCTGCCTTGCGCGGGATCAGCGACGGCGCGATCACGGCACAGCTGAATCCCTGGCGGGTCAGGTAGCGATACAGCCAGTAGCCGCACGGGCCCGCCTCGTAGACGAAGATCAGCGTGGCGCCTTTCGACTGGAGCCGACGGATCAGCTTGTCGATATCGCACTGGCGCGTGCCGATCGATCCCAGCGACACCACCTCCGCGCCCCGGTCCTCCGGCGCGTACGCTACGGCGATCGACTCCTTGTGGACATCGAGACCAACGTAGATCGTCTTGCTAGACTCGTTCATGGCTGACCTCCACGCTCGTAATGTGCCGAGAGCACAGGGCGGCTCTGGCCTTCCGAGGCTAACCCGCGTTGAGCGCCGGAGGTCAGCCTCTCCTCGTGGAAGTCATACTGTCTAGAGTGCACATGAAACCTATCATCATCGTCATGATAAGTGTCCTGGTTGTCACTACACCGGCCTTCGCGTTCAAGGTCACACTGAGCGCAACGACTGAAGGAAACGAAAAGCCCGCGGTGGTCGGAAGGACGAACCTGCCCGACGACACCGAACTCATGGTTACCATCAAGCGCAGCGAAAGTGGATACATGGCACAAGGCAAGGCCCGCGTGGCAAGCGGTGGTTTCCGAGCGGGCCCGTTCTCTCAAAGAGGCGCGCCGTTGAATCCGGGTACCTACACCCTCGAGATTTCAATGCCGATTGCGGCTGTCCAGCGGCCCTCAGTACGTTCGGTGATTGGGCGCGACGGTTCCAATCTGGAAGGCCCGCTCGCGATACAGTCGACGTTTGGCGGAAGGGTCGTGGAGTATCGAACGTCTTTCACAGTCGGCGCTGGCAAAGTGTCGGCCGAAGCGGACCGCACGACGAAGGCGCAATCGAACAAAGAGAAGCATGAATGGTGGCTGAAGTCGTGCAAGAGCAACTGCGATCTTGTTGAAGGGGTCGCGAGGCGTCGCGGCGAAGCCTTCCATTGGGACAGTTGCTATACGAAGTGTCTCTCGGAAGAACCTCAGCGGCGATGACGGTCTACCGTATGCACTCTAACCCAGAAGGATTGAGACGACCGCCGCGGTCGTTTCAATCCGATGTTCAACCCATTCCCCTCAGCGCCCATTTCCGGGAGTGGCACCTGTTCGGTCGTCGTCACCGCGCATCCGGTGTAGGAGTGAGCACACGAACACCTCGTACCTGGAGGGCACGTTTCGCCGCGGCCGACCCCTGGCCGCGTATCTCTATTTGCCACGGCAGCCGACCGACAGGAGCTACCGGACAGAATGGGTCGAACCTGGTCTCGTGATCGACTACAGCCGCCGCGGCAAGCCCATCGGTATCGAGATCACCGCACCAGCTAGGCTCTCAGCGCCTGCGCTTAACCGCGTGCTGCGCCGCCTTGGCGTGCCAACCGTGACACGCGTTGATCTGGCACCGCCGCTTCGAGCCGCGTGATATCAAGGGCTCTCGATAACCTGCCGCTGAAGCTGACGGCCGCCTACGGCGGCCGCAGCTTACCGGTACGTTCGGCAGATTCCGTCAGGCGAGGCGCCGGGCCGCGCATCGTATACTCATGATCCGGAGGGCACACCTGCTTGATCACCTTCAAGGTCGAGCTCGAACGCGAGGGCGACGGCCGCTGGCTGGCCGAGGTCGTTGAGCTTCCCGGCGTCCTCGCGTACGGCGAAACACAGGAGGCGGCCCTTTCACGCGTTCAGGCGCTCGCGCTACGCGTCATCGCCGAGCGGCTGGAGCACGGCGAGGCGGGGCCCTGAACTCCTGAGCATCTCCTTCAACGCGGCGTGAGCGCCTGGCCCAGCACCCGCGCTCGTCGGGTACTGGCGGCCCCCCTGAGGATTGGCTGGGTGGTCAAGCGTCAGTCCGGTTCCCACCGAACGTTATCCCGCACGGGCTTGGCCGACTTCGTGTTCGCCTTCCACGACGACGAGGAGATCGGGCCCCGCATGCTCGCCCGGATCTCGAAGCGCACCGGCCTGCGGCCTGAAGACCTGTGAGTAGGGGTGCTGCCGAACTTACAGGATCACCCGACGGCCTTCGGCCGCGGGTGATCCTGGGCGTTCGGCGCCTTGTGATCCGTAACGTCCTGGGTTACACTAATCCGGGTGATCCGCGGATTCAGGCAGAAGGGGCTGGCCAAGTTCTTCGAGACCGGTTCAAAGGCCGGCATCCAGGCGCAACACGCCGAACGGCTGCGGCTCATCTTGGGCCGCTTGAGTGCCGCCACTTCGCCACGAGACATGGCACTTCCGGGGCTGAACCTTCATCCGCTCGGGGGTGACCGCAGGGGTACGTGGGCTGTATCGGTGAGCGGCAACTGGCGGGTTACGTTCACGTTCGTCGGTAAGGATGCTGATGCCGTCGATTACGAGGATTACCACTGAGGGAGTAGCGATGCGTATGCACAATCCACCTCATCCGGGAGAGATCATCAAGACTCTTTGCCTCGAACCACTTGGCGTCACCGTTACGCAGGCGGCAGAAGCTCTGGGAGTGAGCCGCAAGACCCTTTCCGCCATTCTGAACGGTCGTGCCGGGATTAGCCCCGAGATGGCGGTCCGTCTTTCCATTGCCTTCGGCACGTCCTCCGAGAGTTGGCTCAACCAGCAAACCCAATACGACCTCTGGCACGCCGAGCAGCGTCGGAAGCAACTCAGAGTCGCGAAGCTTGCGCCGGCGTAGAAGACGCCAAACTCTCCGCTACAGCGGACCGGACGCTCTAAGCTGCCGCCCGCCTCGGAACGCGCGGCCGGCCGCGTCGGCCGCGCGGATGGCGTCAGCGACCATGTCGGCGGTCACCTCGAACGGCTCGTTGTGGATCGTCTCGCCTTTCGCCGTCGCACGGGCGGCGATTCGTGCGAGGGTGTCGCCCGACATCTCGCCGAGGCCGACGTCCGCGAGCGTGACTGGCAGACCAACCTCGATCGAGAAGCCCAGAACCTCCTGCATCAGCTCACGCGGCTTGCCTTCGAGGACGAGCTGGACGAGGACGCCGAACGCCACCTTTTCACCGTGGAAGAACGCGTGGGTCGCGGCCGCGGCCGTCAACCCGTTGTGAACCGCGTGCGCCGCGGCGAGGCCGGACGATTCGAAGCCGAGGCCTGACAGCAGCGTGTTCGCTTCGATGACTCGGTCGAGCGCAGGCGTCACAACGTGGAGCTCGACAGCACGCCGGGCGTCGACGCCGTCGTTGAGCAACCTCCGGTAGCAGAGCTCCGCCAAAGCGAGCGCGCTGCGGGTGGACGCGCCGCCGCGCATGTTCTTGACGTTGCCCTCCACGCACGTCTTCGCCTCGAACCAGGTAGCGAGCGCGTCCCCCATGCCTGCGACGAGCAAGCGGGGTGGACTCTGGGCGATCACGTGGGTGTCGACGAGTACCAGATCCGGGTTCTTGCCGTAGATGCGGTACTCCTCAAAGACGCCCTCATCGGTATAGACGACCGAGAGCGCGCTGCACGGCGCGTCGCTCGACGCGATCGTCGGACAATTCACGACCGGGAGATTCAGGCCTGCCGCGGCGGCCCGCGCCGTGTCGAGGACTTTGCCGCCGCCCGCGCCGATGACGACGCGCGCGTGGCACTCCCGCGCCGAAGCCTTGACCCGCTCGATCTCCGAGACCGAGCACTCACCGCCGAAGCGATGAACGTGATGCGTGATGCCGCTTTCGCCGAGCGCGCGCCGCCACGTGTCGGACAGCAGCGACACCGCGCTCTTTCCGCCGACGATCAACGCCGGGCCTTCGAGCCCGACGGTCTTCATCTCGTGGCCGAGAGCATCCGTGGCGTTCTTGCCCTGCGTGTACCGGCTGGGAGACGAGAAGACTGAGAGCATGGTCACCTCTGTTCCAATTCCCCGATCGCGGGGAACGTTACGGAAGCAGATCGGCAACGGCGATCGTCGCCGCAGGCGCCACGAGCGGTGACACCGTTGCGCCAGCCTTCAGCAACCGCACGCTGCGGTACTTCCACCCATAACGGGCCGACGACGCGAGAGCTGGCTGGCGGTAGACCTCGAGCACTCGGCGCTGGAGGTTGACGATCCAGTAGTCTTCGACACCGGCACGGGCATAGAGACTGCCCTTGTCGCGACGGTCGAACGCGAGGCTCGACTCGGTGACCTCGACCACGAGCGCGGGGCGCGACGGATGCTCGGCGCGATAGTCGCGACGTGCGCCCGGCACGACGACGACGTCAGGCTCCGGCTCGGACTCGTCGTCGAGTGCGACTGGATCTTGCTCCCTTACCACCCAGCCCGGACCGAATGCGGCGCGCAAGGCATCCGCGGTGAGGCTTACGGCGGTGGCATGAGGGCTACCCTTTGGCTCGGCGACGATCAACTGCCCGGCGATGAGCTCGATCGGCTCGTCCTCCAGCAGCACACCGACCTCGACCAGCCGATCGTATTCTTTTCGGGTCCAGCGTCGCGTCCGGACGGGATACGTCGTCATCACGCGTCGATGCTAGCCAGCGTGGCCACTCAGGTCAACGTCTCCTCTCCGGGACACTCCTACCACCGTATAATGCCGCAACCATCTTTGCGGAGGTCTTCATGAGGACACGCTCCTTGGTGCCGCTCGCGCTCGCTCTCGTGATCGTCGGCAGCGCGATCGTGGCCGGTGGTCCGGCCGTGAGCCAGACTCCGAAACGGGGCGGCATCCTGAACGCGATGCTCAGCGAGGATCCGCCCGGATTCTCGATCCACGAGTCGGCCACGATCTCCGGCATATGGCCGGTGGCGCCGTGCTATTCGAACCTCGTCATCTTCGATCCGCGGAAGCCACAGGAGACGCCGGAGACCGTCGTGCCCGAGCTGGCCGAGAAGTGGTCGTGGCAGGATAACTACCGGAATCTCGTCTTCTTTCTCCGCAAGAACGTGAGGTGGCACGACGGTCAGCCGTTCACGTCGAAAGACGTCAAGTACACGTTCGACGTCGTGCGCGAGGCCAAGGACGCGCCCGCGAAGCTCCGCCTGAGCCCACGCAAGGAGTGGTACGCGAACGTCGAAGGGATCGAAGCGCCGGACCCGTTCACGGTGGTGTTCAAGCTCAAGCGGCCCCAGCCTTCGCTGCTGCTGATGCTGGCATCGGGGTACTCGCCGGTGTATCCAGCTCACGTCCCACCGGCCGACCTCCGCGTCCGCTGCGTCGGCACGGGACCGTTCAAGCTGAAAGAGTACGCGCGCGGACAGGTGATCGAGATGGAGCGAAACCCGGACTACTTCATCGCGAACCGGCCGTATCTCGACGGCATCCGCTACCCGATCATCACCGAGCGCGGGACGCGCCTCGCCGCCCTCCAGGCCGGCCGGCTCGACACGTCGGTGCCGCTCGAGATGACGAAGCTCATGGCTGACACGGCGAAGCAGAACGCTCCCTCGCTCGTCGTCACCATCATCGGCCAGAACGGGAGCGACAACGTCGTCCTGAACCACAAGCGCCCGCCGTTCGACAACCTCTCCGTGCGCCGCGCCATCAGCTTCGCGATCGACCGGCACGCCTACGTGCAGGGCGTCCGCCAGAACGGCGCGGTCGTCGGCGCGGCGCTCATGCCGCCGCCGTTCGGTTTCTGGGGCCTACCGGACAAGCAGCTCCGAACACTGCCTGGCTATGGCAAGTCGGCGCAGGACAAGACCGAGGCGAAGCGTCTGCTCGCCACCGCCGGGTACGGACCCGGCAAGGCGCTGCACGTCGAGCTGACGACGCGCGCGTTCGCGATCTACGTCGACCTGGCGTCGTTCGTCATCGACCAGCTCCGGCTGGTCGGGATCGAAGCGACGATGAAGCAGATCGAGACCGCGCAATACTTCCCGGCGCTCGCGCGGCGCGAGTATCAGATCGGCGCCAACCTCACGGCCTCGGGCATCGACGACCCCGATGGCTACCTCTACGAGAACTACAAGTGCGGCGCGTCACGGAACTACACCGATTACTGCAGCGAAGAGATGGACCGGCAGATCGATCTGCAATCGCAAGAGCTGAACCGGGAGAAGCGGCTCAAGCTGGTGTGGGACATCCAGCACAAGCTGGAGGCCGACGTCGCGCGCCCGATGCTCGGCTGGCGCAACGAGTACTTCACGCGGTGGCCGTACGTGAAGAACCTCGTCCCGCACAACAACCTCTACAACTACGCGCGCATGCAAGAAGTCTGGCTGGACAAGTGAGGTCTGCGATGGACACGACACGGAAACGGGTTCGTCACGAACGACTCAGCCGCCGCGCGTTCCTTCGGACATCCTCCGGCGCGCTCACCGGCCTCGCCGGAATTCTGGCCGCGGGGCGCGCACCCGCGAGCGCGGCCGCACGAGAGCTCACGTTCCTGACCGCCGTGAACTACGCGCCCAGCTCGGATGCGAAGCTCACGGAGCTCGGGAAGCGGTTCTCGAAGGTCGCCGGCGTGAACGTGCGCATGGACCACATCCAGAGCGTCCAGATGTCGGCCAAGCTCGCGTCCGAGGTGATGTCGGGGGCGGGCCACGACATCATCAGTCTTGAAATGCACTACCCGTGGCTCTTCCAGCCCGGACTCGCCGACGTGTCGGACATCTGCAACGACCTGGCGCGGAAGCACGGCGACTGGTACGCGTTCGCGAAGGACCACGCGCGCGTCAAGGGCCAGTGGCTCGGCGTCCCGTACCTGTACATCTCGTTTCCGGGCAGTCACCGGATCGACCTGTTCGAGAAAGTCGGCGAGAAGCCGCCGGACACCTGGGAGGACCTGCTCCGCGCCGGTCGAAAGCTGAAGAAGCTCGGCCATCCTGTTGGATTCGCGATCAGCCAGACCACGGATTCCGTCACGACCCTCTACTCGATCCTCTGGTGTTACGGTGCCAAGGACGTGGCCGAGGACGGCAAGACCATCACGATCAATTCCAAGGAGACCGAGGCGGCCGTCGACTACGTCGCGGCGCTCTACGCGGATGCGATGGACCCGGCCGTGCTGTCGTGGGACAACGCGTCGAACAACCAGTGGCTCAACTCGGGGAAGGGCTCGTGGATCCACAACCCGATCAGCCATTACGTGGTCGCCAAGGAGCAGAAGTTGCCGGTGGCTCAGGTGACCGGGTTCCATCCGTCGCCGGCCGGGCCGGCCGGGCGCCACACGGTCGGGGTACCGCGGAGTCTAGGAATCTGGAAGTTCAGCAAGAACGTCGACGTGGCAAAGGAGTTCCTGCGCTGGTTCTTCGAGCCCGCGCAGTATCACGAATGGATCATGTCGGGCGACAACTACAACCACCCGGTCTGGCGCGACATGGAGAACCACCCGGTCTGGGACATCGATCCCAAGTACAAGCCGCTCAAGGCCATGGCGCAGTACTCGCACCTGTACGGATGGCCGGCGCCGCCGGACGAGCGCATGCAGCTCATCACGAACAGCTACATCATCCCGAACATGTTCGCGAAGGTCGTCACGAACGCCGCGAAGCCGAAGGAAGCGATCCTCTGGGCCGAGACGGAGATCAAGCGGGCGTTCGAGAAGACGTGACGTATCGAACCAGGGACATTGAGCCTCTACGCGCGCGGGGCCATCGGCGACTACTGGATCCTCGACCTCGTGAGCCAGCGCCTGGAAGTCTACCGAGACCCGGTGCGTGACCCCACGATGCCCTTTGGTTGGCGGTACGCACTGGTCATCGTGCTCGGTCACGGCGACGCGGTATCGCCGCTCGCGGCACGCGGCGCCCGAGTGTCGGTCAGCGACCTCCTGCCGTAACGCGAACTGCGGCGGCCTCCGATCCCGAGTCATCAGCTCGTGCATGCCTTGCGCGGGCAGGGTCGGCATCGCCCCCCGAGAACCGTTGCTTCTGCGGGTTGCCTGAGGCGAGCGCAAGAATTCGTGGCTCCAATGAGCGGGCGCAAAACCGTTGCGGATTGCGTGTTCTCGGGGAGCGATGCCGACCCTGCCCGCGCGCGTTCGCGCGCGAACCTCTGACCCAGGACGCTACAGCGTCGCGACCGCGGGAATGACCTTCTCGCCCATCAGCTCGATCGAGCGCATCGTCGTCGGATGATCCATGCGCGACTCCTGAGCTTCCAGCAAGAGATGGCCGATCCCGAGCTCGCGCTGCACGCGCGCGAAGCGCTCGATCACCTCGTCCGGCGTGCCAGCGATGATGAAGTGCCCGTCGCAGAGCTCGTCATAGCTCATCGACGATAGCGCCCGCGGGCGCGCCTTCAGCGCGAACTGCGCGCCTGCGCGCGAGCGCATGCCCACCGGCGAGAAGTACTCGACCGGACCGCGCAGCGTCGGTCCCATGCGCCAGACGAAGTGACGGCCGGCCTCGATCGCCTTGGCCTTCGTGTCCGCCGTCACGGCACAGATCAGGAAGCCGAGGTTGTCGGGAGTGACGGCGCGTCCGGCTTCGGCGGCGCCCTGGCGGTAGTAATCGAACAGCTCGCGCGCGATGTCGAACGGCACCAGGAACGGCACGTACGTGTACCCGCGCTGACCGGCCCAGATCGCGGTTTCCGGACTCGCGGTGCCGGGAATCCAGATCGGCGGATGCGGCTTCTGCAGCGGCAGGCACCACGGGTTGACGTGGCGAAAGTGGTAATGCCGTCCTTCCCAGCGAAATGGGCCGGGCTCGGTCCAGCACTTCAAGATCAGGTCGTGGCACTCCTCGAAGCGCTCGCGATTGTGGATGGGATTCACGTTGGACCACCACGTCTCGACACCGACACCTCGCACGAATCCGGAGAGCACACGCCCGCCCGAGATCAGATCGGCCATCGCGATCTGCTCGGCCATCTTCACCGGGTTCTCCTCGATCGGCAGGATGTTCCCGAGCAGCAGGATCTTCGCGCGCCGGGTCGTCCGGGCGAGGATCGCCGCCGACATGTTCACGCCGACGTTCGAGCACGACGGCGTCGAGTGGTGCTCGTTGATCATGAGCCCCTCGAAGCCCGCCTGGTCGGCGAACTCGTACTCGTCGAGGTACCGCTGGTAGTTCGCCGCGGCCTTCTCGCGATCGAAGAAGCGGTTCGGGAGCTCGAGACGGAGCGACGGGTACTTGTCACCCTCCGCGTCGGGAAACTCGTGGTGCGGCATCTCGCTGAAGTAGTAGAGCTTCATCGTGACGATGATCCAGTCGCCGCCGGCGCCGACAGGAAGTCGACCACCAGGCGCGCGAACGCATCGGGCTGCTCGATCGGCGGCAGATGGCCGCACCGGTCGAGCACGGTGAGCGTCGCGTTCGGCAGGAGGCGCCGGTACTGCTCGCCGCAGACGGCCGGCACGACGCGATCCTCGCGGCCCCAGACGATCAGCGCCGGATTCGTCACTCGCGGCAAGAATGGCCCGAGCCGGGGATTGTGCATGTACGGCTTCCAGGTCAGTCGGGCCGTCATTTCGCGGTTCCGCACGGCGATCTCCAGCTCGGCCGGCGTCGGAGGGCGGCCGAACAGCTCGTCCCATTCCGGAATCGTCTTGGGATCGTGCACGTTCATCTGGACCAGCTGCGCCGGCGGGTAGTAGAAGACGTCGAGGATCTCACCCGTCTCGGGTTTGAGCCCGGTCGGCGCGACCAGCACGACCTTGTCCATGGACGCCGGACTCATCACCGCCATCTCCGCCGCAATCCAGCCGCCGATGGAGTGTCCGAGCACGTGCGGACGGCGGAGCCGAGCCGCGTCGATGAACCAGAGATAGAACCGCGCGAGGTCGTCGATGCCTTCCATCCAGTCGGCATCGCCGGAACGGCCGAAGCCAGGATGCGTCGGCGCCCACACGGTGAAGCGCTCCGCCACGCGCTCGATCCAGCGTCTCCAGCCACGATTGCCGCCGGCGCCGTGGAGGACCAGCAGCGGATCGCCCTGCCCGCCGACCCACGTGTGGACGGCGATGCCGCCGACCGAGATCGTCTCTTCACGCGGTGGCATTGCGCATCCTCATCACGACCTCCCGAGCAGCGCTGTGCAGTCGACGGCGGTTGGATGGGCGACGGGTCAGCCCAGTATGCCCCGCTTCCGAAGCTCCGTCACGTCGTCGCCCGACAGCCCGAGCACTTCCGCGAGCACCTCTGCCGTGTGCTGCCCGGCCAGAGGCGGCGCCGTCGTCACCGCCTTCGACGCAGACAGGCGCACCGGACAGGCCGGCAAGCGGAAACGGCCGCGGGTTGGATGATCGATGGTTTCGATCTGCCCGCGCGCGTTCAAGTGCGGGTCATCGAGCACTTCCGCCGTGTCCTGCACGGCGCCGCATGGAACACCGGCCTTCCCCAGCACCGCCAGCACCGCGTACTTCGGGCGCGTGCTCGTCCACGCGCAGATGATCTCGTTCACCGCATCGCGGTTCTCCCAGCGGGTCTTTTCGTCCTTGCATCGCGGGTCGGTGACCAGATCCTCGCGCCCGATCGCGGTCGCGAAATCGCGCCACATGTCCTGGTTCATCGTCTGCACATAGATGTAGGCGAAGTCGTTGGGCCCCCCTCCCGCGCACGGGTACGCGCCGCCGGGCACGCCGCCCACCAGGCCATTGCCTCGGCGCTCGCTCGGCTTGCCGTCGCGGTAATGATCGACGTAGCGCCCTCGCAGGAAGTTTGCCACGACCTCTTGCATCGACACCTCGACGAGCTGGCCCTGCCCCGTGCGCTGGCGCTGGATGTAGGCGGCCATGATCGCCGCGGCCGTGTGCACGCCGGTTCCGGTATCACCGATGGCGGCGCCGCAACGCACCGGCTCGCGATCGGGAAACCCGGTCACGCTCATCACGCCGCCCATCGCCTGGGCGATCATGTCAAAGCTCTTGTACTCGTGATACGGGCCGGAGAGCCCGAAGCCCTTGATCCGCGCGACGATGATCCTTGGATTCGTCGCGTGGAGCCGCTCGTAATCGAGACCGAGGCGCTCCATCAGCCCGGGCGCGAAGTTCTCCACCACGACGTCGGCGCGCTCGACCATCTTCAAGAACAGCGCGCGACCGTCCGGTTTCTTGAGATCGATCGTCACGCTGCGCTTGTTGGCGTTGAAGACCAGGAAGAACATCGCGTCGAGTCCCGGGACCTCCGGCCGATTCCGTCGCGACTGCTCGCCGCCCGGCGGCTCGATCTTGATGACGTCGGCGCCGAGCCAGCCGAGGAACTGCGTGCACGTGGTGCCAGCTTCAAACTGCGTGAGGTCGAGGATCCGGATGCCGCTCAGCGCGCGATCGCCGTTCACGCTCGCCTCCTTGGATGTCGAGGGATGGACGTCGAGGAAATCGAGGGAGCGTCCCGGGTTCCCCGGGACGTTTCCGAGCGCGGGGGAGTGTGAGGGGCCATTTCGTGGCCCCTCACTTTAATATCCGCGTCAACTCGTCCGGCTGGCTCAGCATGGGATAGTGGCCCGTGTCGAGCTCGTGCCAGGCTGCGCGCAGTCGCTCGGCCGTGCGTCGCTGATGCGCTTCGGGTGGATTCGTGGCGCGCCGGCAGCGGATGACGACTGCCTTCCACGGGCGTTCCCAGAAATCCGCCAGTTCGATCGGCGCTTCCAGCGCGGCCACCGGATGCTGCGTGTACCGCGCGAGCGCCCATGCGCGCGTGTCCGGATCGAGATCGGCGAACAGGCGCTTCTCGGCGTCGGCTGGCGTTGGACCGGTGGTCAGCGCCGTGGTTTCGTTCACCGCCACGCGGTTGACGATCCCGGCCACCCGCTCGCCGGGGAGCAGCGCCAGCGCGTCGACAAAGGCGAGTCGTGCGATGCGGTCATGAGCCAACTCCGCCGTCTTCTGGATCACCATGCCGCCGCAGCTCGTTCCGACCAGCACGACATCGCGCAGATCCTCGTAGAAGAGAAACTGCGCAACTTCCTGCGCGTGCGTGGCGTTCGTGATGCCGGCGCGGATCAGATGGTGGCGCTCGCCGCACCCGTCGAGCGTGGGCGCGTACACGAGGTGCCCGGCAGCGCGTAGCCGGCTCGCCACCGGCTTCCAGATCCAGCCGCCTTGATATGCGCCGTGAACCAGCACGTACGTGGCCATTCCCTTCCCTCCTCGAACGTGACACCCTTCTCCCGGGATCGCGTGGGCCTCATCATACCGGGAACGTCCGCGTTCCCTACGGGCAAAGGAGACATCATGAGACTCGCCGGAAAAGTTGCGCTCGTCACGGGCGGCGCCAGCGGCATGGGACAGAGCGAAGCCACCATCTTCGCGCGGGAAGGCGCCAAGATCGTCGTCGCCGACCTGCTCGAGACCGAAGGGCGTCAGGTCGCCGAGAAGATTGCCGCCGCCGGCGGCCAGGCCCGGTTCGTGAAGCTCGACGTCACGAGCGAGAAAGACTGGCAGGCCGCGGTGGCCGCCGCTGTGTCGAGCTTCGGAAAGCTCGACGTCCTGGTGAACAACGCCGGGATCAGCGGCACGTTCGACCCGGACACCATGAGCACGGCGGCCTGGGACACGCTGATGAACGTGAACGCCAAGGGCGTCTTCCTCGGGATGAAGCACGCCATCCCGGCCATCCGGAACGCGGGCGGTGGCGCGATCGTCAACATCTCGTCGATCTCAGGATTCGTCGGCCAGGACAGGATCCACATGGCCTACAACGCGTCGAAGGGCGCCGTGCGCCTGATGACCAAGTCGGCCGCCGTGCAGTACGCCAAGGACGGGATCCGCGTGAACTCCGTGCATCCCGGCATCATGCCGCCCATGCGCACGTCGAAGGCCTCAGCCGATCCGGTCTGGCGCGAAAAGACGCTCAGGGCCGTGCCGATGAAGCGCGAAGGACGCGTGGAGGAGGTCGCTCACGCGGTGCTCTTCCTGGCCTCCGACGAAGCGTCGTACATCACGGGCACCGAGCTCGTCGTCGACGGCGGCTTCCTGGCCGTATAGGCTCCACGCTCGCATCTCAACCTATCGTCTCGTCAGCTCCGCGACGGAGCGGACCGGCGCGCCATCTGTACTGTGTAGGAGCGACGTCCGCGTTGCCGTCCCATTTGCGACGTGTCGCATCGCAGGTAGGTTCAGACGCAAACAAAATCTGTTCGATTGCCAAAAGGCACCATACAAGACCAACGAACTTGGTAGCCGCCGCTCTCGCCGTTCGCGCTGTTGCCTGGCGCTGACGATTACGGTCCTCGGCGCGATGCGGTTGCGATTCCTCAGCGTGTCGTCATGAACCGTAAATATGGTAATATGGCCTGGTGAAGACGACACTCGAGATTCCGGACCCGCTGTTCCGCAGGGCCAAGTCGAGCGCGGCCGAACGCGGCCAAACGCTCAAGGACCTTGTGACCGAGGCCTTGCAGGAGAAGCTCGCGGCCAGGACAGGTCACGCGGTCCCCGCCGAGCCCGAGTGGATGCAGGGCTTCGGCAAGCTGCGCAGGCTGCGCAAGGAAACGAAGCGCATCCAGGCCAGAGTCGACGAAGTCTTCGAGGTCATCGAGCCCGAGGATCGCACGTGATTCTGGACACGAACGCGCTGTCTGCGTTCGTGGACGGGGATGCTGGTGTCGGCGACGCGTTGCGCCGGGAGGTGCGCGCGGCCATTCCGGTCATCGTGCTGGGCGAATTCCGGTACGGCATCGCGGAGTCCCGCCATCGCGCAGCCTACAACACGTGGCTGCAGACCCACCTTCGTCATTTCGAGATCCTCGCCGTGACCGACGGGACCGCTCTCGCCTACGCCGGGCTGCGCGTGGCTCTCAGGCGCCTCGGTCGTCCGATTCCGGCGAACGACGCTTGGATCGCGGCCCTCGCCCTGCAGCACCGGCTTCCGGTCCTGAGCCGGGACGAGCACTTCGACGTGGTGGTCGGCATCGAGCGGAAGAGCTGGTAGCTCAGCCGGACTGTTCAGGCGCCAGGGCTGCTGCGTGCGCTCCCGCTGCCTCTCCCCGCGGTTTCAACCTATCGTTTCGTCAGCTCCGCGACGGAGCGGACCGGCGCGCCATCCGCGCGGGTGATCGGCAGCGTGACCGAGCGCGAGTACCACCCGGGGATCGACGCTGAATGGTTCCCCGCACCACCAGCCACGACGATGACGATGTCTTCAGGCTTCTCGGCGATCCGCAACGTCCGCCTGCCGTCGGCCTCTTCGATGCAGTTGCTGCGCCACACGGCCAGGACATCGGCGTTGCCCTGCCCCATCTGCTCGAACGGGATACGAGCATGCTCGAACAGTGTCTGGCGCACCCGCGCTTTGTCAAAGCTCTGGCGCGCTGCAATCGAGGCATGCTCAGGACCGAGCACCAGCAGCATCTCCTGGCTCATGAACATGTTGTTCGAGCCCGGCACCGCCATCGCTCGCGCGATCGTCGCGAGCATCTCGCCGGCAGTCTTGCTCTTTTCGATGATGTTGGCTGGCGCGGCCCCGCCGAAGGCGGTGACGGTGCTCGTCGCGGCCTCGAAGCCGCGCTCGACGTGAAGCGGCGCCCACGGACTGTCCGCCTCGTTCTCGGCGAAGCAGCAGGTGTACTTGGCGGGATTGCCGAGCGTCGACTTGTCGGCCTGCTGCGGCACGCCGCCGCCGATCGTCGTCATGATCAAGCGAATCGCCCTGCCGATGGTCGCGTTGGCCTGGAAGCCGGGACCAAACAGGTTCCCGCGCGCATTGATGCCGATCTCGCGCGCGATCGGCCCGTTGACGATCAGCACCGGAGTCGCCGGGTTCGTCGTGCCCTGGATGCCGTACAAGTTGAACCGCTTTTCGAGGATCGCCTTGACCGCCGTGACGATGACCGGAAAATATTCCGGCCTGCAGCCGGCCATCACGGAATTGACCGCGAGCTTGGCGATCGTCGCATGCGCCCAGCGCGGCGGCATCGGACCGAGCGAGGCCGACGGCTCGAGATCACAGTAGGCGAGCATCTGCGCGACTCGCTCCGGGGTCGGTGGCACGATCGGCAGCCCGTCCGTCCACCCTTCGCTCGTGAAACGGTCGAAGATCGCTTGCAGGTCGTCCTCGACTGTGAGGCGCTCCGTCATCTCTTGGGGGGCCTCGAAGGGCCCCCCAAACCCCCCTGCGCTCGGACGCGCCCCGGCACCGCCGTGGCGCGCCTCGGTCCCCCCTGCGCTCGGACGCGCCCCGGCACCGCCGTGGCGCGCCTCGGTCGCAATCTCCACGATCGCCGACATCACCGGCTCGGCCCGCTCGCGCATGACCGGGTTCGGGACGCTGACAATCGGATGCGGGACGTACACGGCCGGCAGGTTCGGCTGGCCGAGACTCGTCGTGACGATCCCGTACAGCCCCCGGAACTCCTCAGTCACGATGGTCGCGGTCGGAATACCGCGCTTCTCGAGCTCGATGCTGTCGTGGACACTCCACGACGTGCAGGACCCTCAGTCGGCGATGCCGTTGATCACCACGTCGCAGTCGCGGGTCGCGGCGTCGAGCATCTCGTCGGGCGCCGGGAGCGCTGCGGCGTTCTTGTCGTAGCGGATGACCCTGGACACGCTGTGCTCACGTCGCAGCAGTTCTTCGACGCGATCCAGGAATGGTCGGGTGCCAGATTTCGAGTTGTTGAGCAGGCCGACCACTCGACCCTCGAGCGCTCGGACACGCTTCGCCAGCGGTACTGCGTTGCCAACGACCCCGCCTGCCGGAGAGAGCAACTCGATCGTCGCCATGCCGTGGATACCCCGCTTTCTCGTCGTGGTGCGCTCGCCTACGCTTCTTGAACACGGGACCACCCGTCTGGTCCGTGGTCGCGAGTGTAATGCGCGCTCCGAGACCTGTAAACCGACGCCGCCGTCTTGACGGGAGCCCCCCGGCCTTCGATCATGGTGGACATCACGCTGGGAGGAAACCATGGCTGAGCTCGTGATCTGTAATCCGATTGCCGAAACCGTCGAGTTCTCCGTCAAGCCCGCCTCGCGCCGCAGTGATCTTGCCGGCGCGCGCATCGGACTCTACTGGAACATGAAAGCCGGCGGCGACGCCGCGCTCGACCAGATGGAGAAGATGCTGGGCGCGCGCTTTCCCGCCGCGACGTTCAGAAGGTACATCGGGTCCGTCGGCTTCATCATGCGGCACGTCACTGCGGAGGATGCGGATCGCATCGCGTCGGAGGTGGATGCCGTCGTCGGTACCACCGCCGACTGAGGGTCCTGCACGTCGTGGGGGATCCACGACATGGTCGAGCTCGAGCGTCGGGGCGTCCCGACCGTCTTCCTCACCGCGCGGACGTTCGTCCACGACGCGCACCGCAGCGCCGCGAGCTTCGGGCTCCCCGGCCTGCCCATCGCCATCGTGCCCATGCCCTTTACCAACCAGCGTCCCGAGGACATTCACCGCATGGCCGAGGGCGCGTTCGATCAGGTCCTCGCCGGGCTCACGCAGGCGGCCGAGACGCCGGAGACGGTGAGCCGCCCGGCCGCGCCGACGCGACTGACCTACCAGGGCTCCGATCTGCTGGCCGCGTGGGACGAGATGAACCGCGATTTCCTGCGCCGCGGCTGGGGCGACGGCTTCCCGGTCGTCGCGCCCACCGAGCGCGCCGTCGAGGCGATGCTCCGAGGCACCCGACGCGCGCCGGATGACGGGATCGCGACGCTCGAGCCCGGCTTCGGCCTGGCGACCGTGGAGAAGCTCGCCATCGCGGCGGTGATGGCCGGGGGCAGGCCCGAGCACCTGCCGCTGCTCATCGCGGCCGTGCGGTGTCTGGCCGAGCCGAAGATGTACCTGCGCAACAAGGCCATGTCCACGGGCCCGCACGCGCCGCTGGTGCTCGTCAATGGGCCGAAGGGGCGCGCGGCCGGGCTGAACGCGGGGCTCTGCGCGCTCGGACCCGGCGCGCCTTCAGCGTCGAACACGACGCTCGGTCGGGCGCTCCGGCTCATCATGATGAACGTCGGCCACACGTACGTCGGCGTGTCGGACATGGACACCATCGGCTCGCCGCTCAAGTACAGTCTCTGCTGCGCGGAGAACGAGGCGGAGAGTCCGTGGGAGCCCTACCACGTGAGCCGCGGCTTCGCGCGCGAGGCGAGCACGGTGACCGTGCACTTCACGTACGGCATGTGCGAGCTGCACGACTTCAAGAGCACGACGGCTCAGAACCTGATCGACGTCTTTGCTACTGCAGCCACCAACGTTGCCCAGGTCGGCACGGGTCTCTGGCTGGTGGGCCGGCGCTCCGACCCGCGCTACAAAACAACCGAGAAGGAGCACAACACGCTCTTCATCTGTCCGGAGCATGCCGAGGTCTTCCATCGAGAGGGCTGGGATCGCACCCGCGTCCAGGAGGCGCTCTACAAGGCCGCGCGCCTGCCGTTCCACACGATGATGCTCAACAAGGAGCCAGCGGCCATGATGGCCTCGCATCCCGAGCTCGCCTGGCTCGAGGACAACCCGGACGTGGCCATTCCGGTGGTGGAGGATCCGGGCTGCTTCGACCTCGCGGTGGTCGGAGGAGCCGCAGGCCGCGGCACGTACTTCTACGGTGCGGGTGAGCCGGTGACGATGCCGGCGGAGGAATGATGTCGGGGCGCCCATTCCTGATCGGTGCAGTGGCCGCGATCGTCGCCGCTTGACTCATTTACGACAAGTCCGATCCTTCAAGGACTCTAGCCCGGAAATTCATGAACGGACGACGCGCGCGCCGGCCGGTGACCCGGCGGGAGACGGGCAGCCGGGGTCCTCTAACCACAAGCGCCTTCGTCCCGATCATCGCGAGTCGTTCCCACTCGTCACGGCTGCGTCGTCGCCTCGCGAGGCGGGAATGGCTCCCCCGGACCCCGGCTGCCCATCTCCCGCCGGATCACCGGCCGACCGTGGTTAGAGGCGTTCATGAATCACGCGCGGGGATCATCGATGTCTACGTATCCGGTTGTCTCCCATCGGCACCACGGCTAGCACGAGCCGGTATGCTCGTCTTGTCCTGGCGTTACCTTGGGGGCTATCTCGTGTTCTCGAACTTCAAGACATGAGCTTCAGAGAACGCACCACGGGGAGCGTCAAGAAACAACACCTTCAGGCGTACCTTAACGAATTCACCTTCCGGTTCAACCGACGCCGAACACCGATGGCCGCGTTCCAGACCGTGCTCGGCCTCGCCAGTCCAACGACTC
>JBGPTW010000111.1:0-20916 GCA_041490825.1 Methylomirabilia bacterium
GCCCGACGCGACGCGCCGCCTGGCAGCCTGCTTCGACTTGCTCCCGCGACCGTAGTAACTACGCCCGTCCGGCATCGAAGTGCGCGTGATGTCTACCCGTTTCCCGACGAGCTACGAGCGCCAGGATTAAACTCACGCTAGCTGCTTCTACCGCGACCGGGCGCTCGTCGTCCGTGGCCAACGCCGGCGGTAACACGTGTCCCATGCGGGTCTCAAGCGATTGCCTTTCCTCTCGTCCCTCTTTGTCTATGATCGATGAGACATCGACTCCTTGGAAATTGGTGCTGTCCCTCTTGATGTGGAAATTCATGGCGCAGCCTCCGGTAGTCGTCATTCAATGACTTGATCCGCTTGGAGCAGCAACGACTGGGGAATCGTCAGGTCGAGGGCTTTCGCGGTTTTCGCATTGATGACGAGCTCGAACTTCGTCGGCCGCTCGATGGGCAGGTCGGCGGGCTTGGCCCCCTTGAGGATCTTATCCACGTAGGTGGCGGCCCGCCGGTAGCTCTCCCGAATGTTGGGCCCGTACGCCATGAGGCCGCCGGCCTCTGCGAAATCCTTTGCCCCATAGATTGCCGGCAGACGGCTCTGTGCCGCCAGCTCCACGAGCCGTGTTCGGTGGACGAAGAACATCAAGTTACCGAGGACGAAGAGTCCGCCAGCCCGGGCTTTCGTCATCGCCGAGAAGGCGCTGGCGAAATCGCTGGGAGCCCGCGCTTCCAGCACTTGGAGCTGCACCTTCAACGATCGCGCGGCGACCTCGGCCTCTCCCAAATCGAGCGCGACAGTTGGATGGGTCGGATTCGAGAGCACGGCCACGCGGGAGAGTCCCGGAACGGCCTCCTTGAGCAACTGCAGCCGCTTGCCGGCCAACTCCGGGGAGAGGAGGGACAGTCCCGTGACGTTCCTCCCCGGTCTCGTCAGGCTGGCCACGAGCCCACTCCCGACCGGATCTTGATGGATCGCCATGACGATGGGGATCGTTGACGTGGCGCGCTGGGCCGCTTCGGGCGCGGGTGGGCCCTGCGTGACGATGACGTCCACTTTGAGCCGAACCAGCTCGGCCGCGAGGGCGGGGAGTCGTTCGGTTCGCTCCCCGTAGAAGCGGCCCTCGATAAGGAAGTTCTGGCCCTCGACGTACCCCAGTTCCCGCAGCCCTTGGAAGAATCCCTCCCAGATGCGTGAGGCCTCCAGCGAGGTCGGCGAGGAACCGCCGAGAAGCCCTATCCGAAAGACTTTCGCGGCCGGCTGCGCGTCGGCCGTGAGCAGCGCGGCGAGCAGGCCGAGGGCGAGGACTACCGTGAGCACAGCGCGTATGATCGTCATGCCGCTACCCCAGCGTGCTGGCTGAGCACAGCGGCGATCTTCCGCCAGCCGTCGATCCTGCGCAACCTGATCTGCCCGCTCGCCACGAGGCTGAAGAGCAGAACGAGGGCAGCGTCCCCGCTGGGCAGCGAGCCTTGGGTTTTTACGCGGCGGCGAAATTCCTCGTGGAGCCGCTCAATTGTGTTCGTTGTCCGTAACGTTTTCCACTGCGCCTTGGGGAAGCGGAAGAACGTCAGAAGCTCGTCGCCGCCTTCTTGCAGGCTCGTCACCACGCCCGAGCAGCGCTTGGCCCACGTGCGCTCGAAGGCCGCGTAGTAGGCGGTGCGTGCGGCGCCGATATGGCCGGCGTAGACGATACGGTGGAAGTCGTCGCGGATGTCGGCCAGCGCGTGCTTCGGCGCCTTGCGCTCGAGATTGCGCAGCTTGTGTACACAGCAGCGCTGGACGGCAGCCCTCGGCCAGACGAGTCCGACGGCGCGGCGCAGCCCCGCGTTCCCGTCGATGATCGCCAGCACGGGCGCCCGGAGGCCCCGCGCGACCAGATCGTCGAGGCAGCCTTTCCACGCGGCGAACGACCCACCGCCGCATAGGTCGAGGGCCAGCAGATGTTTGTGCCCGTCGGGTAAGACGCCGATCACGCCCAATACGGGCACGCTGGCCACCTTCCCGGCACTCCGCACGCGCAGGGCGAAGCCATCGAGGTAGACGTAGATCACGTCGAGGTCGGCGAGCGCCCGCATCCGCCATGCGTCCAGGCTGTCCTTCAGCGTGGCCACGACGCGCGACACGGCGCTCTTGGAGAGCGGGGCTGCCTTGAGCAGCGGTTGGAGCGCGCCGCGAATCCGGCGCGTGTTGCCACCGCCAAGTACGTGGCGACGATCGCTTCATTGACCTCCGGCATCCGCCGCTGATAGCGCGGGACGATGCACGACGTCCATTCTTTCGCACCGCCGGCACCGTTGAAGAGCGTCGCCCGAGGCAACGTGAGCGCGACGGGGCCGGTCGGTCGTTAGCCATGGGCTTTGAAACCCACCCCGCAGGGTGAACATGGAGCCTCCGAGCGCACCGGTGCTGTGGGCGTTCGAGGTTCGCCGCCAACGGTTGCGTCGGGCTGAGGGCGCTCCCCGCAGAAGCGTGGCTTCTGCGGGTCGCCTGAAGCTGGCGTACGATCTCGTGGCCCCGACGAGAGGCGCCTACGCGTTGTGGATAGCGTCTTCTGCGGGGAGCACCCTCAGCCCGGCGCTCCGCGGTTGGACGGCGAACTTCGACTCGGGCACCCGCGCGCGGGTTGGTTTATCATGCGGGGCACTATGCCATCCAACCTCGACGAAAAATTCCAGACACTGCACGAGATCGTCAAGGCCGCCAAGCAGAACCTGGCGCCCGGACCATGGGACTACCTGATCGGCGGCGCCGAGTCCGAAACCACGCTGAAGCGAAACCGACTTGCCATTGATTCTCTGGCCTTTCGGCCTCGTGTCCTGAGGAACGTCTCGAAAGTCGATTACTCCTCCACCTTTCTCGGCCGCCCCATCAGGATTCCCGTCATGTGCGCACCGGTCGGGTCGATCGAGAGCTTCGACGCGGGCGGGGGCGCGACGGTCGCGAAGGCCACGGCGGAGTTCGGCGCCGTGCAGATGCTCAGCTCCGTCTGCAACCCCGGGCTCGAGGCCGTCGCCGCCGCCGCCGACAACTTCCGGATCTTCCAGCTCTACGTTCGAGGCGACGACGCATGGGTGGACGACCACGTCAAGCGCGCGATCGACAACGGGTACACCGCGTTTTGCCTGACGGTGGACACGGCGTCGTACAGCCGCCGCGAGCGCGATCTCGCCAAGCGATTCGTGAAGCCCTGGCGCGTGCGCGCGACCGGGCACGACTTCCAGGCCGCGCTCAACTGGGATCACGTGAAGCGCTTCAAGGACAAGCACCGGATCCCGCTGATCCTCAAAGGCATCGCGACGGCCGAGGACGCCGGGCTCGCGTGCGAGCACGGCGTGGACGTCGTCTACGTGTCGAACCACGGCGGACGCCAGCTCGACCACGGTCGTGGTTCGCTCGACGTGCTGCCCGAAGTGCTCGCCGAGGTGCAGAAGCGCGCCGCGGTCATCGTCGACGGCAGCTTCGTGCGCGGCACCGACGTCGTCAAGGCCATCGCGCTCGGCGCGGACCTGGTGGGAATCGGCCGCCTCGCCTGCTGCGGTCTCGCTGCGGCCGGTCAGGCGGGGCTCGTGCGTGTGCTCGAGCTCCTCGAGGACGAGATCAGGATCGCGATGCGCCTGCTCGGCATCACGAGCTGGAAGGAGCTCGATCGCTCCTATCTCCACGCCGCGCCGCCGGTCGTCCCGCCGCACGCCACCAGCGCGTTCCCGCTGCTGGCGGAGGGGTACTGAAATGAAGCTGCGGAGCCGGCTTTTCCGGAGTGTGTTCCTGCTCACGATGGTGGCCACCTTCGCCATCATCGAGTCCGTTACACCGGGCGCGTTCCGATCGACCTCGCGGGCACGCTGCAGACGGAGAGCAGCATCATCGCCGGCGTCGGCTCTCAGACAATGGTGAACCGCTGGGGCGACTACAGTGCCATGAGCGTCGATCCGGTGGACGACTGCGCGTTCTGGTACACCACGGGATACCTGAAATCGAACGGCTCCTTCAACTGGAGTACGCGCATCGCGTCGTTCAAGTTCCCGAGTTGTCAGTGATGCGTTTCGGCTTCTATCTGCCGACCCGTGGCGCGTCCGCCACGCCCGAAGCGCTCGAGACGCTCGTGCACCGAGGCGAAGTGCTCGGCTTCCACTCGACGATGATCGCGGATCACGTCGTATTTCCGACGACGATCTCGTCGAAGTACCCCTACACCGTGAGCGGCGCCTTCCCCGGCGGCGGCGATGCGCTGGAGCAGCTTGCGCTGATGGCGTTCGTCGCGGGCGTCACGCGGCGGCTCAGACTCGTGAGCAGCGTGATGATCCTCCCGTACCGCAATCCCGTCGTCACCGCGAAAGCGCTCGCGACGATCGACGTCCTGTCACACGGACGCGTCACCGTCGGGGTTGGCGTGGGATGGCTCCGCGAGGAGTTCGAGGCCCTGGCGGCTCCGGACTTCGACCGTCGCGGCGCGGCGAGTGACGAGTACCTCCGGATCTTCAAGGCGCTCTGGACCCAGAACCCGGCGAGCTTCAGCGGCGAGTTCTATCGGTTCGAGTCGATCCGCTGTCTGCCCCAGCCGGTTCAGAAGCCACATCCCCCGATCTGGATCGGGGGCCACAGCGCCGCGGCCCTTCGTCGAGTGGCGCGCCATGGCGACGGCTGGCATCCCGTCGGCGCAAACCCGGCAGTGCCGCTCCGGCCGTCGGAGCTGCGCGCGCTGCTCGATCAGCTTCGCCGGCTGACCGACGCTGAGAAGCGCGATTTCGCTCGGCTGACCATTTCCTTCAAAGCGCCCGTGTACGATCCGGGATCGCCGGTACTCAGTGGCACGGAGCGTCGGCCGTTCTCCGGGACGCCCGAACAGGTTCTGGAGGACATTCACACGTACGCGAGCCTCGGCGTCAGCGAGCTGATCTTCGACTTCCGCAGCGAGACGCTCGCCGAGAGCCTGGAGCGCATGGAGCGCTTTGCCGTGATGGTGAAGCCAGGCCAGAGCTGAGCGCTCACCGGTGATCGGAGCCTCGCCGCGACGAAAGGAAGACCGCCCACTGTTGGTCGGCGGCGGGCGCTTCCTCGACGATCTCCAGCGGGAGCACATGGTGCATCTCGGCGTGGTCCGCAGTGTTCACGCTCATGCCCGCGTCGTCCGGATCGATCTCGACCACGCGCGCACGCTGCCGGGCGTGGTCGCGGCCTGGGCCAGGACGGACTTGCCTGAGCTCGCGGGTTCGATCCCGAGCGCGTATGGCGCCGCTCAGAAGGGCCGGCCGTGGGCCGAGCCGGTGCTGGCAGGAGACGTCGCGCGCTACGTCGGTGAATCGATCGCGGTGGTTGTCGCCGACACCGCCGCTGGCCTGGCTGATGCGCTCGCCGCGGTGACCGTCGAGTACGAGCCGCTGCGCGCCGTCGTCACCGTCGACCAGTCCGAGCCGCAGCTCCACGCCGGATGGCCGGACAATACGGCGTTGACTGTCGGCGGCGCGGTCGGCGATGCGGAGCGCGCGCTGGCGGGCGCCGACGTGGTCATCCACGAGCGCCTCCGCCACCCGCGCCTCTCCGCCGTCCCGATCGAGACGCGCGGTGTCCTCGCGTATCGCGAGCGCGACTCCGGTCTTCTCACGGTCTGGTCTTCCACGCAAAATCCGTATCGACTGCGCGACGTGCTCGCCGCCGCGCTGGCGCTGCCCTCGGAACAGATCCGCGTGCGGGTCCCCGATGTCGGCGGCGCGTTCGGGCCCAAGGGATCGATCTACGCCGAGGAGATTCTCGTCGCCACCGCAGCGCTGCGGCTCGGGCGCCCGGTCAAGTGGGTCGAGAGCCGCCGCGAGGACTTTGCGACGCTGGGTCACGATCGGGATCAGACTCACGAGGCGCGAATCGGATTCAACCGCGATGGCACGATCGTGGCGGTCGACGATCGATTCTTTGCCGACGTCGGCGCGTATCCGAGCGAGGGCGACGGGCTGACGCTCAACACCGTGAACCACCTGCCCGGTCCCTATCGCGTCCCTCACTACCGCAGCGCGGGCGCGAGCGTCGTCACGAACAAGACGCCGAATGCCGCCTACCGCGGCGCGGGGCGCCCCGAGGCCGTGTTCGTGATGGAGCGGCTCATGGACCTCGGAGCGAGACGTCTCGGGCTGGACCCTGCCGAGATCCGCCGGCGGAACTTCGTACGCCCGGACGAGATGCCCTACCGTCCCGGCCTCACGTACAAGGACGGTATCCCGATCGCCTACGACCCCGGCGATTTTCCGGCCGCGTTCGAGCGCGCGCTCGCCTTGATCGGCTATGACGACTGGCGCAAGCGCCAGAAGTCGCGGGGCGAGTCACCGCGGCGGATCGGCATCGGACTGGCCTGCTACGCGCAGGGTTCCGGGCTCGGGCCCTACGAAGGCGCCACGGTCCGCGTGGATCCGAGCGGCAAGGTCTACGTCGTGATCGGCGTCGCCGCGCAAGGCCAGGGCCACGCCACGACGCTGGCGCAGATCTGCGCTGCCGAGCTCGGCGCCGACTTCGACGACGTGATCGTGACGGCCGGCGATACCTCGCTGTTCCCGTTCGGGATGGGTACGGGAGGCAGCCGCGTCGCCGCGAACGCGGGCCCGGCCGTCGCGCAGACGGCACGCGAGGTCCGCCAGAAGGCGGCACGCGTGGCGGCCGATCTGCTGGAATGCGGCCCCGACGACGTTCGCATCACGAGCGGCCGTGTCCACGTGGCCGGCGTCCCGGACCGCTTCGTGTCGCTCGGGCGAGTCGCGCACGTCGCGGTGAAATCGAAGGCGTTGAAGACGACCGGCGAGCCTGGGTTGAACGCGTGCACGTACTTCTACCCGGATACGGTGACCTGGACGTTCGGGACGCAGGCCGCGGTCGTCGAGGTCGACGTCGAGACGTGCGCGGTCCGGCTACTCGCCTACGCGATCGTTCACGACCCGGGCCGCGCGATCAATCCGGTGATCGTCGACGCGCAGCTTCAAGGCGGCGCCGTGCAGGGTATCGGCGCGGGTCTGATGGAAGAGGTCGTCTACGACGCCTCCGGCCAGCTCGTCACCGCGAGCCTCATGGATTACGCGATTCCGCGCGCGGACGACCTGCCATCGCTTCCGGTCGTGCTCACCGAGCACCCGTCCGTCATCAATCCGCTCGGCATCAAGGGCGTCGGCGAGAGCGGAGCCATTCCCGGCGCGGCCGCGATCGCGAACGCCGTGGAGGACGCGGTCGCCGACCTTGGAGCGATTGTCCGCGCGGCGCCCGTCAGACCGGAAGATCTCTTCGCCTCGCTCCGCGTTGCGCGGCGCTGACGGCGCGTCTATCCTGCCTCGGTGCCCCGAGTCGATCCGACCACCGTCGTGCTGCTGGTCCGGCACGGGATGACTCCGACCACGGGTCGGATCCTCCCGGGCCGATCGGCCGGCGTCCATCTGTCCGACGATGGCCGCCGGCAAGCCGAGACCGCGGCCGAGCGCATCGCGAAGCTCCGGACGGTCACGGCTATTTACGCGTCCCCACTCGAGCGCGCGCGCGAGACCGCCGATCCCATTGCGCGGGCACGTGGGTTGCGGGTGCGGATCGAGCCCGAGCTGACCGAAGTCGATGTCGGCGACTGGACCCGAAAGTCGATCGCGCCGCTACGAAAGCGCCCCGAGTGGGACATCGTCCAGCGTTGTCCGAGCGCCTTCCGCTTTCCCGGCGGTGAATCCCTGGCGGAGATGCAGTTCCGCATGACCTCGGCCGTGGCCCGTCTCGTCGCTCGGTATCCCGCGAGCACGCTCGTGCTCGTCTCCCATGCGGACCCGATCAAGTCGGTCGTAGCGCACGCGCTCGGTGTTCACCTCGACCTCTTCCAGCGCATCGCGATCGGCACGGCATCGATCACGGTGATCGCCTACCGGCGTACCGGCGCGAGTGTCCTCACGGTCAACTCCGTCGGTGGCGATCTCGCCGGAGTCGGACTCGGATGAGCGCGTCCTTCGACTTCGAGGCACCTGACCACTTCACGGTTGGCACTGTCGGACCAGCCGGGCAGCGTGTCTTCTATCTGCAGGCCCGTGAAGGGCGCACGCTCGTCACGCTCAAGTGCGAGAAGGAGCAGGTGCGCGGTCTCGCCCAGTATCTCGGCGAGCTCCTGGAGAAGCTGGAGGGCCCGAGCGAGACCGCGCCCATCGACACCGACCTGATCGAGCCGACCGAGGACGCGTGGCCTGTCGGCTCCCTTGGAGTCGGCTATGACGAGGAGCGTCGGCGCATCGTCGTGATCGCCAGCGAGGTCGTCGAGGAAGAAGGTCAGGAGCCGGCGACCGCGCGGTTTCAGATCAGCCGCGCGCAGGCGACGGCACTCGTCGCGCGCGCCGACAGCTTGATACGAGCGGGGCGGCCGATCTGCCCGATGTGCAGTCAGCCCAAGGATCCCGGCGGCCACGTGTGCCCCCGGAGCAACGGTCACGTCGTCGCGCGTGAGTGATGTCGCGACGGCGCGTGCCGAAGACGCCACCGCCTAGGCCGGGCGATCTGCTCACGCGGGGCGACATCACGGTCAAGGGACGGCTGCCGCGGAGCTCCAACATCACCTTTCTCGTCGAGGTCTGTCTCGACGGCGCCGTCGCGCGCGCGGTGTACAAGCCTGAGCGAGGTGAGCGCCCGCTCTGGGATTTTCCGCCCGGCCTCTTCGTTCGCGAGCTCGCCGCGTATCACCTGTCCGAGGCGCTCGGCTGGGGGCTGGTGCCGCTCACCATCCGGCGCGAGGGCCCGCACGGCGAGGGTTCGCTGCAGCTCTTCATCCGCGCCGATTTCAGTCAGCACTACTTCACGCTGCGGGACGATCGAGCGCACCACGCGCAGCTCCAGCGCATCTGCGCCTTCGATCTGATCGCGAACAACGCCGACCGGAAGGGCGGCCATTGCCTGCTCGCTCCTGACAGGAAGATTTACGCCGTCGACAACGGCCTCTGCTTCCACGTCGACCCGAAGCTCCGCACGGTGATCTGGGACTTCGGAGGCTCTCCGATCCCGAAAGACATCAAGGCGGATCTCGGTCGATTGGCGGAGAAAGGGTTGCCGCCGTCGCTCGTGGAGCTGCTCGATGCGTCCGAGCAGGAAGTCTTGCTGGCGCGCATCGCGTGGGTCATCGAGGACGGCGTGTTCCCGGAAGACCCGGGCGGGCACGCCTACCCGTGGCCGCTTGTGTAGTCCGGATTATTCATGAACGCTCGCCGGCACTCCAGCGCGTGGCCGGGCCGGCCGGATCGGTGAGGGGCCTCTGACCACGAGGCCCTGTTGACCCATGGCCGGCGAGCCGTTCCCACTCCGGGCCAGGTTGCCCTCGACAGGACGCTCCGGGAACGGGTCCGCCGGCCCCCCACCGACCCGGCCGGCACGCGGCAACACGCTGTCCCCCGGCCTCGGTCGATTCATCGGATGATCCGGCGCGAATGATTCATGAACGTCTATAACCAGGGTCGGCCGGTGACCCGGCGGGAGATGGGCAGCCGGGGTCCGGGGGACCCATTCCCGTCACGCGCGGCGACGACGCAGCCGTGACGAGTGGGAACGGCTCAGCGATGATCGGGGCGACGGCGCCTGTGGTCAGAGGATCGCGGCTGCCCGTCTCCCGCCGGATCACCGGCCGGCGCGCGCGTCGTTCGTTCATGAATCCGGGCTGGCGTCCGCGTAAAACGGAAACAGGATCCGGAGAACCCCATGAGGATTGCGATCATCGGCGCGAGTTGACTGACGTTTTATCGATCGAAAGGCTATCCGTAAGATGGACAGTGTGACGCTGTCGAGCAAGTACCAGCTCGTCCTTCCGCGAGGATCTCGGGAGCGACTTCGACTTCGACCGGGGATGAAATTCACGGTTCTCGACAAAGGGGGCGTGATTTTCTTGGTCCCCGAACGCTCCATGCGGCTCTATCGCGGCCTGGCTCGAGGCGTAACGCCGCGCGGGCTTCGCGAGAAGAAAGACCGCCTCTGATCCTGGTCGACTCCAGCGGGCTGATTCGCTGGTCTACGCGACGGCGAAGCGGCACCACGCCACGTTGGTGACCGCCGACACCGACTTCGCACGGTTCCCGGGCGCTATCGTGATTCGCTGACGAGCGAGATCGACCCAGTACCAAGGATCGTCCCAGCGCCAATCAGGCCCGGCGCAGACGTGCCATCCCGATGCCGGCGCCGATCAGCATCGAGCCCGCCAGCCGGTTCGCGAACGTACTGAACCTCGGCCGGCGTGCCAGGCCGGTTAACTTCCCCGCGAGCACACCGTAGCCGAGCAGAACGAAAAACTCGATCACCACGCTCGTCACGGCGAGAATGGCCACCTGCCCCGTGACGCCTCCGTGCGGATCGATGAATTGCGGCAGCAGCGCCGTGAAGAAGATGAGCGCCTTCGGATTTGAAGCCTGGAGCACGAACGCGTTTGCGAAGATCCGACGACGACGCGTCGGACCGGCCGTTGCCAGCGACACCGAGAACACCGGCGACTTGCCGATGAACGCCGTGACGCCGAGCCAGATCAGATACGCAGCGCCCACCCATCGAATGACCGAGAACAGCTCGTACGACGCGAGCAGCAGGGCGCCGAGGCTCGTCGCCGACAGCACGAAGTACATCGAGTTGCCCGTGAGGATGCCGAGGTTCGACCAGATCGACGACACGGCGCCGCGAGCAAGCCCCTGCGACAGCACGAGCAGCACTGCGGGCCCCGGCGTGAGGCACAACGCCGTCTCGGTCACGGCGAACAGCGCCCAGACCTCCCAGATCATCGCTCGCTCCCTCCTGATGTGACGTCCAGCATCAACACCGGTAACGTCCGACCTGCCGGCGTCGATGGCACGTCTCCCACCCGTCGGGCGCCATGCTTCACGTAGAACGCTTCCGCATTCGGATCGGACTCGATCCGAAGTGTCCGCGTGCCCTCGTCACGCATCGTCGCCGTGGCGTGCCGCAGCAGGCGAGCGCCCAGCCCCCTTCCGATCTGTTCGGGCGTTACCCACATGTGCTCCAGCTCGCGCGCGGGCGGAGTGCCCGTGAGCGCGTAGAAGCCGATCACCGCGCCCCCATGCTCGGCGCAGTAAACGAGATGCTCATCGATGAAGTCCGGCGTGATCGTGAGCGCAGAGCGCCAGAGCTCGATCCACTCGTCGGGATAGCGCCAGTGACGTTTGGCCGCATGCGCGAGCCGCGTCAGCACCTCGGCGTCGCCGGCTCGCGCGCGTCTGATCTCGACCGCACCGGTGATTCCTAGCACCGCACCGGTGATTCCGATCGCCGCACCGGGCATTCTCATCGCGGGCGCCGTCATCTACTGACCGCGTCGTAGCGCCCGGCCCGGACGCGCACCCGTGTGGCGGCCATCGCGCGCGACGGCCGTGCCGTTGACGTACACCGCGCGGATGCCGGCCGGGGATCGCCGGGGGTTGTCATACGTTGCGACGTCGGCAATGCGTGCCGGATCGAACACGACCAGGTCCGCGAACGCGCCCGGCTTGATCGCGCCGCGATCGGTCAGACGGAACTTCGCCGCCGGCATCCCGGTCATTCGATGGATCGCCGTCGGCAGATCGAGCACCTTCTCCTCGCGGACGTAGTGCCCGAGCACTCGCGCAAAGCAGCCATAGAGGCGCGGATGGGGCTTTCCGCCTGACGGCACGCCGTCCGAGCCGATCATCGTCGTCGGATGCGCCATCACCGTCTTGACGTCGGCCTCGTCCATCGTGAACGTGACGACGAAGCAGGCCTCGCCCTCGGCTGCGAGCAGTCGCTCCGCCGCGGCTTCCGGCGTCGAGCTCCACGACTCGGCCAGGGCCGCGAGCGTGTGGCCTTCCCAGTCGGGATGCTTCGGCGCTGAGGCGATGAGCACCTCGGCCGCCGTGACCGACCCGAGTCCGCCGGGGCTGTCGCTCCGGAACGCGCCGTTCTGCATGACGGCGGCGAACGACGTGCTACCCGCCGTGTAGGGATACTGGTCCGCGGTGACGTCCACGTCACGCGCTCGCGCCTCTTCGATCAACCGCAGCGAGTCACGGACGCGACCCCAGTTGCGGCGGCCGCTGGCCTTGTGGTGCGAGATCTCGACGGGGACGCCGGCCTCTTCGCCGATCCGGATTGCCTCGCGGACTGCGTCGAGCAGCGCGTCGGCCTCGTTCCGCATGTGGGTCGCGTAGAGTCCGCCGCCGGGCCCACCGAGCTCGCGCGCGAGCGCGATGATCTCGTCGATCCGGGCGAAACGTCCCGGCTCGTAGATCAGCCCCGTGGAAAGTCCGACGGCGCCGGCCTCGACGCCTTCCCTTGCCCACGTCTTCATCTGCGCCAGCTCGTGCGCGTCAGGCGGCCGCTGTGCGAGCCCCATGGCGCCGGCGCGCAACGAGCCGTGGCCCATGAGCACGGCCACGTTGAGGCTCGGCTCGGTGTTGCCGACGCGCTCGAGATAGCCGGCGAAGCCGTCCCACGGCGGAAGATCGACCCCCGGGTGAATCCGGCTGAAGCGTTTCAGTCCTGCTTCGAACGGCACGATGCCGGAGCCGCAGTTGCCGACCACGTCGGTCGTGACGCCTTGCATGACCTTGAACGGCATTTCCGGCTCCAGCAGCACCGCGAAGTCGTCGTGACTGTGGACGTCGATGAAGCCCGGGGCGACAGCCATGCCGGTCGCGTCGACCTCGTTCCCCGCCCGGGCGGCGATGGTGCCAACGTGCGCGACACGGTCGCCGCGCACGCCGACGTCGGCGCGCACGCCCGGGCTGCCGCTCCCGTCGTAGATCATTCCACCACGGATCACCACGTCGAACGTCTCAGCGCGGCTCATGCCTTTTCACCTCCGCGTCATGCCTGATACCTGACGCATCCGTGGCGAGCGCGATCGCTCCGAGCACGCCGGCGCGATCACCGAGCGCCGGGGGAACGATGTAGCCGTCGATCTCTTTCACGATCGCCGGTGACTGGACGTAGCCAGCCAGCAATTCAGTCACACGAGCGCGGATCATCGGAAACAGCTCACGCCGCTGCATCACGCCGCCACCGAGCACGATGCGGCGCGGTGACAGCACGCCGACGATCGCCACGATCCCTAGCGCGAGATAGCGTGCCTCGAGCTCCCACGCGGGGTGATCGCTGGGAAACGTGTCCGCGCCTTGATTCCAGCGCGCGGCGATCGCAGGGCCGGATGCCAAGCCTTCCAGACAGTCGCCATGATAGCCACACACGCCGGGAAACGAATCCTGGTTGAGATCGTGCGGTACTCGCACGTGTCCCATCTCCGGATGCACGAGCCCGTGGAGAAGCTTGCCGTGGACGACGGCGCCGCCGCCGATTCCCGTGCCGACCGTGACGTACACGAGCGGATCGAACCCTCGACCGGCGCCCCAGCGATGCTCGGCGAGCGCCGCGGCGTTGACGTCGGTGTCGATCGCTACCGGAACACCAAGCGCGCGCTTGAATGGTCCGACGACGTCGGTGTGCGCCCAGCCGGGCTTCGGCGTCGTCGTGATCGAGCCGAACGTCGCGGAATCAGGATCGAGATCGAGCGGGCCAAACGACGCGATGCCGATGGCGCCGAGCGACCCCTGCTGTCGGAAGAACCTCGCTGCGCGGTCGAGCGTCTCGTCCGGAGTCGTGGTGGGGAAGGAGGCGCTCGCGCCGAGGTTGTCAGGACCGACGCCGACGGCGCACACAGTCTTCGTGCCACCGATCTCAAGACCGGCAACTGGGGGCCCCGAAATGGCCCCCAGACCCCCAACGCTCGGAGCGCCCCGGGGTACCCGTGGCGCTCCTCGATTTGCCGGCACTTGTGCTAGCGCATCGCCTTGCGCTTGCCGTCGACATAGTCGACGACGATGTACTCGCCGAGACGCTCGGGCGTCGCGAAGAACGCGCGGCCATGGTTGATCTTCGTCATCTGCTCGACGAACGCGGCGAGGTATTCGGTGCGCTCGAGCATGAAGGTGTTGATCGTGATGCCCTCCCGCGTGCACCGCGCCACTTCCCTGAGCGTCTCCCGGATGGTGCGCATGGTCGGCGGATACGCGAACTCCGCCTCCATGCCTTCCATGTGCGCGGTCGGCTCGCCGTCGGTGATCATGATGATCTGCTTGTTCCCGCCCTTGACGCGTCCGAGCATGCGCCGCGCAAGCTGAAACCCGGCGTGCATGTTCGTGCCGACGTTCCATTCGCTCCAGGAGAGGCTCGGGAGCTGCTCGGCCGTGAACTCCCGCGCGTAGAGCGAGAAGCCCACGATGTGCAGCCGGTCGCGCGGGAACTGCCCGCGGATGAGCGCGTTGAGCGCGAGCGTGACCTTCTTGGCCGGCAGGAAGCAGCCGTTGTTGATCATGGACCGGCTCATGTCGAGCATGAGCACGGTGGCCGCCTGGGTGGTGAGCTCGGTGCGGAAGACCTCGAAATCGTTCGGGCTCAGCGCGACCGGCGTACCGGGTCCTCGTCGCTGGACACCGTTCATCAGCGTCTGCTTCAGATCGAGCAGGAACGGATCGCCGAACTCGTAGCGCTTGGCTTCGTCCGTGCTGTCGCCACCTCTGCCGCGGTGGTCGACCACGTGCCGGCCGAATCGGTCGCGCTTCAAGTGCGCGAAGATGTCGTGCAGCGCCTTGTCGCCGATCTTGCGGATGGCGCGAGCGGTCAGCTCGAGCCGGTCGCCCTTGCGCTCCAGGTAGCCGGCCTCTTCGAGCTTTTTCGTGAGCTGTTGGAGCTGCTCCAGCTCGCGGGCGGCGGCGGGGCCGAGCAGCCGCTCGACCGCCTCTTTGTCGATGCCCTCGACGTCGCCAGGCGCACGGACTCGACGCATCTGCCGCTCGAGATCGTCCATCTTTTGCAGCTCGTCCATCAGCTTCATCGCCTCGCGCATCGTGACTTCGTCGCGGCCCTTGAAGTCGTAGCGGCGCGCGAGCTCGTCCATCGGCATCAGCTCGCCGAGCATCATCGCGAGCTGTCGCATCTCGGCTTCGAGCCGCTCGTCCTTCGCGAGGAGGGCGCGCATCATCTCGTCGAGCTGCCGGCGCTGATCGGCCGTCAGGCTCTGCATCAGCGATTGCATCTGTGCCATCTGGCGCCCGATCTGCTCCATGAGCTGATCGAGGTTCTCGACGCCGGGGAAGCTCTGGCCCCACTTGTCCTTGAATGCCTGGAAGTCCGGCTCCCGGCCTTCCGCCCGTTCGCGAAGCATGCGGTTGAGATCGCTCATCATCTCGCGCATGCGCTGGAGATCTTGCGGCGTCATGTTGCCGAGCGCTTGCTGCATCCCCTGCATGAACGGCTGGAGCATCTGCTGCTGGAGTGACTGCATCAGCTCGCGGAACATCCTCCAGGCTTCGGGATCCATGAACTCGTAGTTCTGGAGGTCCTTGATGCGTCCGGCCGGATCCGGAGGGAGCTGATCGAGCTGCTGGCGCCGTCCCTCGGCGAGCTTCTCGAACGCGTCGCGTCCCGCCTCCGGCACCTCGCCGCGCTCGGCACGTTCCCGCGTTTCACCGAGGCGTCGCTCGATGCCCTCGCGCTCGGTCTTCAAGATCGCGTCGAGCTTCTTCTTGATGTCGTCGAGCGCCGAGCCGAGGTCGTAACGGTTCAGCTCCTGCTGCCGCCGCTGGCGAAGCTGTTCGAGCAGTTGCTGAAGTCCCGGCAGCTTGCCTTGCGGCGTCTGCATGCCGCGCTGGAACAGCTTGCGAAGGGCACTCCAGAGGTCGCCGTCGGACATGAGATCGTCGGACATCGCCGACAGCAGATCGTCGGCGTCGAGGTCCGGGACCTGCGAGCCGTCCCAGCGCGAGTAGCGGATCAGCATGGCTCTCCTCGCCGGCGCACGTCAGGACCGGTACCGGATGCGGCCGGTCTGGACGTCCTTGTTGAGCTTGCGATTGAGATGCAACCCTTCGAGTACGAACTCCACCGCGGCGGCGGTGCTCGCGCCGTCGGTGGCGCCGAGCTTCTTCACGGCCGTGTCCAGCCCCTTCACCTTGCCGACCTGCTTCATGTACTCGGGGGACGGCATCGCGTCCGAAACCTCGACTTTGAGTCCGTTCTGGAACGCCGCGACGATCTCGTCGAGCTCGCCCGAGGTGAACGTCCGATTGAAGACGTTGAGGACCGCGCGCTGCACGAGCTTCGGCAGGACTTTCTCCTCCCCACCCTCCCCGGTCGTCTCCATCTCGATCTTTCCGGTGGTCGAGGCGGCGATCGCAGCAAGGTCGGTGACGCGCGGTGCGACTTCACGCTCGCCGAGGCGAATGGCGCGCTTCAACGCATTCGACAGGAGGTTTTCGTAGTTGCAGATGCTCACGCGCACGGAGACACCGGATTTCTGGCTGATCTCCGCCGACTTCCGGGCCAGGTGCGTCAACTCCGCGACCACCTGCTTCATGTACACAGGTGTCGCGGTCTTGAAGCCGTCCGGCGGGAAGCTCGTGCGCTCGGCCTCCATGATCGCGATCTCGTCGTCGAGCCGCTTCGGGTAGTGCGTGCGGATCTGCGAGCCGAAGCGGTCCTTCAGCGGCGTGATGATGCGCCCGCGGTTCGTGTAGTCCTCAGGGTTCGCGCTGGCCACGACGTAGAGGTCGAGCGGCAGTCGCACCTTGTAACCCCGGATCTGCACGTCGCGCTCTTCCATGATGTTGAGGAGCCCGACCTGGATGCGCTCAGCGAGGTCCGGCAGCTCGTTGATCGCGAAGATGCCGCGATTCGTCCGCGGCAGCAGCCCGTAGTGAATGGTCAGCTCGTCCGACAGGTACCGCCCTTCGGCCACCTTGATCGGATCGACCTCGCCGATGAGATCCGCGATCGTGATGTCCGGAGTCGCGAGCTTCTCTCCATAGCGCCGGTCGCGCGGGACCCAGACGATGGCGGCGGCATCGCCCTTCTCGGCGAGCGTGGACCGGCAGGCCTGACAGATCGGCGCGAACGGATCGTCGTTCACCTCGCAGCCGGCCAGCGCGGGAATCTCCGCATCGAGCAGGCCGACCAGCAGGCGGGCGATTCGCGTCTTCGCCTGGCCGCGCTCGCCGAGGAACACGATGTCCTGGCCGCTGAGGATCGCGTTCTCGATCTGCGGCACGACCGTGTCTTCGTAGCCGACGATACCCGGAAACAGCGCGTCGTCTCGCGACAGGCGCGCGATGAGGTTGTCGCGGAGCTCCTGCTTGACCGATTTCCGCTGATAGCTGCTCTTGCGAAGCTCACCGACCGTGCGGGCGTTCTGGCTCTGGACGTTTGCCATGACTCTCCGATGCGCGCTACCGGTCGAGCACCGGGTAGCCGCGGGAATCCGACTGACGGTCCTTGTAGTTGACGATGCGCCGCGGTGACACGTGCGTGCCGAGGAGCCGCATCGGCTGATCGCCGACGACGCGGAAGCTGTGCGGGACGTTCGGCGGCAGCGCGATCGTGTCGCCCTTTTCGAGTCTGACTTTCCGATCCTCCTGGCCGTCGAACCACGCCTCCGCGGTCCCTTCCAGGACGTGAAGGATCTCGAGATAGGGATGCGAGTGCACGGGTGCGACGTAGCCGGGCTGCGAGGTCTGGATGCCCGTGCGGATTGGTGTCGACCCTCCGTCGTCGCCGATGATCGGCTGGTAGTACGCGTCGGGGCCGAACTTCACGATCTCGGAATCGGCGAGGCGGACTACCTTGGCGTCGCTCATGACATGTCCCTCCGGCGCGCTTGCACGTCGCTCCGGCGCGCTCGCACACCGCTCTGGCGCGTTGTTCGTGCTCACACTATAGGCCCATCGGCTCACGCGGGATAGTACGAGCACGGCCCGGACGCTGGGGTCCCGTTCGGCCCCAATTGAATCAAGCGCCCATGATCATGCCGCCGTCGACGTTGATCGCCTGACCGGTCATGTAGTTGGAACCCGTCCATGCTCGCCATGTCATCGCCTCCTCTTGCGGCAGGATCCGTGAGGCCGCAACCCACGCGCGTGGACTGTATTCAGGCGGGAAATCTCACGCCATCGCCCGATCGAGCGTGGCCTCCAGGTGCGCCGCGCCGCGCCCCGCCGGGAGTATGATACGTGGGCCGGATTGGTCAGCGTCCGGTTCGCCGCCATCTCAAACGGAGCGGATTCAGCCGAAAGAGGGAACGTCATGACCGCCATCACCCAGTCCGTGAGCATCGACAACCGCGGCCGCGTGGCCGTGATCATCGTCGACAATCCACCAGTCAACGCGCTCAGTCAGCACGTCCGCAAGGGGCTGCACGACGGGATCAAGCAGGCGACCGCCAACGGCGCCGTGCAAGCGATCGTCGTCGTCTGCGCCGGGCGAACGTTCATCGCCGGCGCGGACATCACGGAGTTCGGCAAGCCGCCGGCCGAGCCATCGCTCCACACCGTGCTCGATCTGATCGAAGGCTCGTCGAAGCCCGTCGTGGCGGCGATTCACGGCACCGCGCTCGGCGGCGGTCTCGAGGTGACGCTCGCGTGCCACTACAGAGTCGGGGTGAAGAGCGCGCGCTTCGGTCTCCCCGAGGTCAAGCTCGGCCTCCTGCCCGGCGCGGGCGGCACGCAGCGGCTGCCACGCGTGGTCGGCGCACAGAAAGCGCTCTCGATGATCGTGAGCGGCGACCCGATCGGCGCCGAGGAGGCGCTGAAGGTCGGCCTGATCGACGAGATCGTCGACGGAGATCTCACCGCGGCCGGCGTGGCGTTCGCCGAGAAGGTGCTGAACGAGAAGCGCCCGCTGAAGAAGATCCGCGACCTGACCGACAAGATCGCGCCCGCCAAGGGCAAGCCGGAAATCTTCAGTGAATTCCGCAAGTCGGTCGCTCGCCAGACGCGCGGCTTCCGGGCGCCGGAGAACTGCATCAAGGCGGTGGAAGCCGCGGTGAACCTACCGTTCGACGAGGGCCTCAAGCGCGAGCGCGAGCTGTTCCTCGAGCTGATGACCTCGCCGGAGTCAAAGGCCCAGCGCTACTTCTTCTTCGCCGAGCGCGAGGCCGCGAAGATCCCCGACGTTCCGGCCGACACGCCGGCCAAGGAGATCAAGAAGGCGGCGGTGATCGGCGCTGGCACGATGGGCGGCGGCATCGCGATGAACTTCGCCAACGCGGGCATTCCTGTCACCGTCGTCGAGGTCGCCAAGGAAGCGCTCGACCGCGGTCTCGCGATCGTCCGGAAGAACTACGAGGCGACGGCGTCGAGAGGGCGATTGACGGCGGCGGACGTCGAGAAGCGCATGGGGCTGATCACCGGCACCACTGACTTCAATGCCGTGAAGGACGCCGACATCGTCATCGAGGCGGTGTTCGAGGAGATGCCGATCAAGAAGGAGGTGTTCGCCAAGCTCGACGGCCTCGCGAAATCCGACGCGATCCTGGCGACGAACACCTCCACGCTCGACGTGAACGAGATCGCCTCGGCCACGAAACGTCCCCAGAGCGTGATCGGCACCCACTTCTTCAGCCCCGCCAACGTGATGCGGCTACTCGAGAACGTGCGCGGCGCCAAGTCGTCGCCGACGACGGTGGCGACCGTGATGGCGCTCGGCCGGAAGATCGCCAAGGTGCCCGTACTCGTCGGCGTCTGCTATGGCTTCGCCGGCAACCGCATGCTGCACCAGCGCGGTCTGCAGGCCGAGAAGCTCATCCTCGAAGGCGCCCTGCCCCACCAGGTCGACAAGGTCCTCACCGACTTTGGTTTCCCGATGGGACCGTTCGCGATGGGCGATCTGGCCGGGCTCGACGTCGGCTGGCGCATCAGAAAGGGCCGGGGCGTGACGTCACCCGTCGCTGATCGTATCTGCGAGCTCGGGCGCTTCGGGCAGAAGACAGGCGCCGGCTACTTCCGCTACGAGAAGGGCGACCGGACTCCGATCCCGGACCCCGACGTCGAGAAGATCATCGTCGACGTGGCAACGTCCCAGGGCCTCACCCGCCGCCACATCCCCGACGAGGAGATCCTCCAGCGACTGCTCTACCCGATGGTGAACGAGGGCGCGAAGATCCTCGAAGAGAAGATCGCGATCCGCGCGAGCGACATCGACGTCATCTGGGTCTACGGCTATGGCTGGCCGGTCTACCGAGGCGGCCCGATGTTCTGGGCCGATTCGATCGGGTTGAAAGCGTTGCGCGACCGCATGCTGGGCTTCCAGCGCCAGCATGGCGACTTCTGGAAGCCGGCCGCGCTGCTCAACAAGCTGGCTGATCAGGGCAAGGGATTTCTCGACCGATGAGCACGGTCAAGCACGAGCGCCTCGCGATGCCGCTGGGTGAAGCCATCTTCACGCAGCGGTCGATCCGCCGCTTCAAGCCCGACCCGATCTCGCCCGACGACCTTCGGTTGATCCTCGAAGCCGCCGTCCGCGCGCCGAACGGCGGCAATCAACAGGTCGGCCGGTTCCTCGCCGTCACCGACCGCGCGAAGATCCGCGAGTTCGGCAAGCTCTACCACGAGGCGTGGTGGGCCAAGCGCCTCGATCAGAAGGGCTGGACGAAGAAGGAAGACATTCCGAAGGACGACAAGAGCTATCAGTCAGCATCCGGGCTGGCGGACGCCATGGCCGACATGCCCTGCGTCGTCTTCGCGTTCACGATGGGGCCCGGCGGCGCGAACTCGATCATCCCGGCGTGCCAGAATCTGATGCTGGCGGCGCGCGGTCTCGGGATCGGCTCTGTGCCGACCACGCTGCACGCGAAGGTCATGGACCGGTTCAACGTGATGTTCGGGATTCCAAAGGACGTGACGTTTCACTTCTGCATTCCGCTCGGGTACCCGCAAGGAAACTTCGGGCCGAACGTTCGCAAGCCGATCAGCGAGACGTGTTTCTTGAACCGCTGGGACGGGCGCGGCTCGTGGGCGTGAGCGGGAAGTCGAGGGGCGCGGCGGGGTTCCCGGCGGGCCGCGGTGGGGGGGGGGGTGAGGGGGGCGAATTCGGGGACCCCCACGTCGGATTTATCGCCCTCGGCACCATGGGCCGAGCGCGGGGCGCGAAACTGGCGCGGCC
>JBGPTW010000112.1:0-20860 GCA_041490825.1 Methylomirabilia bacterium
CCCGACGCGACGCGCCGCCTGGCAGCCTGCTTCGACTTGCTCCCGCGACCGTAGTAACTACGCCCGTCCGGCATCGAAGTGCGCGTGATGTCTACCCGTTTCCCGACGAGCTACGAGCGCCAGGATTAAACTCACGCTAGGAGCGTGTCGGAGTATCGAGGCGCGCCACAGCTTTGCTGGGGTGCGCCGAGCGTCTGGGGGTGTGGGGGCCATTTCGGGGCCCCCACGTTCGCTAGGACGTCATCGGCTCTTCACCGACGGTCAGGACGACCTTGCCGGTGGCGTTGTGCCGGCGCAGCAGATCGATCGCCTGCCTCGTCTCTTTCCAGTCGCGCCGTGGCCCCGGGACCTGGAGCCGCCCGACACCGATGAGCCGCGCCATGAATGAGAGATCTTCGCCGAACGTCGTCAGATCCGTGGCGTATACGAAGAAGCCGATGAGCTTGCCGTTCGTGGCTCCGCGAAAATCGGTGAACGCCAGTGGCGACGTGTCGCCGCTGGCCATTCCGTACGCGGCGACCGTTCCGCCGGGCGCGAGGTGGTGGAGCGCGTCCACGAGCACGCGCCCGCCGACGCCGTCGAGAATGAGATCGAAGCGCTCGGTGAGCCCCTCCAGCGTCGTCACGACTTCGTCCGCGCCGAGCGCTCGCACCGCATCCACCCGAGGCGGCCCGCTCACGAGGCCCGTCACGTGCGCGCCGGCGATCGACGCGAGCTGCACCGCAAAGCTGCCGACACCCCCGCTTGCGCCGGTGATCAGCACGCGCCGGCCGAGCAGCGGGCCGCCAGTCCGTAGTGCCCGGAGCGCGGTCAGCCCGGCGACCGGCAGCGCGGCGGCATCCGCGAAGGACACGTTGTCCGGAATCGGCGCGACGCGATGGCTCGGCACCGCGACGCGCTGCGACCACCCGCCCTGGTCAGCCGCGCCAACGACGCGCGTGCCCGGTCGCGGGCCCGTCCCGTCTGCCGCAGCATGAGCCACCACGCCGGCAACGTCCTGTCCCGGCGGCCAGCCCTTCGGTCGCTGCCGGAGCAGATTGAGCTCGCCCCGATTCACGGCATAGGCGCGCACGTCGACGATCACGTCGGATGCCGCCGGGCTGGGTTCGGGTAATTCGCGCAGGGCCAGGCCGGCTTCAGCGTCGGGGTCCGTGACGTGACCGATCATGGCGCTCCCATTCAACTACGCGCCGAATTGTGTGTGCAAAGGAACAGGACTCGACGTCGGGTCATTCGTCACCTCACCGAGGTCAGCGCGGGCGCGGCAGTGGCACCCGGCCGTGGCTCCGGCGCCGGAAACGATCCCCGCGTCCGATTACAGAATGAGCACACCGAGAGCATCACGGGCACCTCGACCAGCACGCCGACGACGGTGACGAGGGTCGCCCCTGATGTAAGGCCGAAGAGCGAGATTGCCGTGGCGACCGCTAGCTCGAAGAAGTTGCTGGCGCCAATCAATGCGCCGGGTGCCGCGATGTCGTGCGGGATGCGCAGCCACCGGGCGAGCCCGTAGACCAGGCCCGCGTTGAAGTAGACCTGGATGAGGAGCGGGACCGCGATCAGCACGATGTGCGAGAGCTGGCCCAGAATCACCTCACCCTGAAAGGCGAAGATGAGCACCAGGGTCGCGAGCAACGCCGAGACGGACACCGGCTTGAGGCGCGGCAGAAACGCGCCCTCGAACCAGACGAGACCGTGGCGACGGAGCAGGACGGCGCGAGACAGAGCCCCCGCGCCGAGAGGGATGACGATGTAGAGGAGGACGGAGTAGAGCAGCACGTCGTACGGCACGGTAATACGTGACACGCCAAGCAGGACGATCACGATCGGGGCGAACGCGAAGAGCATGACGAGATCGTTCACCGCGACCTGGACGAGCGTGTACGCGGGGTCGCCGTCGGTCAGGTAACTCCAGACGAAGACCATCGCCGTACACGGCGCGGCCGCCAGGATGATGGCACCGGCGAGGTACTGGTCGGCCAGCGCCGGCGAGATCAGGCCCGCGAACAGATGTTTGAAAAAGAGCCAGCCGAGAAACGCCATGCTGAACGGCTTCACCAGCCAGTTCACGAACAACACCAGGAACACGCCCTTCGGCCGCTCGCCGACGCGGCGCACCGCCGTGAAATCGATGCGCAGCATCATCGGGTAAATCATGAGCCAGACGAGGACGGCGATCGGCAGGTTCACGTGCCGGACCTCGAGACGGCTCAGCGCGCCAACGGCCGCGGGCGCGACGGTACCGAGGGCCACCCCGCCGCCGATGCAGAGCGCCACCCAGAGCGAGAGGTAGCGCTCGAAGAAGTCCAGGCGGCGGGGCGAGACGCTACCCCTTGCCGGCACGCGACTGCGGGGCGCAGCACGAGGTCGTCATGGTCAGCGGCAGCCGGCTCGCGCGAGGCGCCGACGGCTCCTCATCCCCTTCGAGGTCGTAGTTGAGGTAGTAGATCTCCCACTCGACGCCGTCCGGGTCTTGCACCCAGAACTTGTCCTGGTTGGCGTGACAGCAGTTCACGCCGATCTCCTCGCGCACCGGAAGCCCGGCTTCCTTCACGCGTCCGAGGTGGACGATCACCGTCTCGGGCGAGTCGACCTGGATCCCCAGGTGGTTCACCGCACCGTCGCCGGCGACGCGGCCCTCGGAGAGCGCGAGGTTCACCGGTGCCCAGTCCGGAAGGAACTTCACGTATCCGGGCTTCTCCTTGACCGGAGCGCCGCCGAAGAACCGCTGGTAGAATTCCCGACTCTTGGCGAGATCCGAGACGTTCACGTGCAGATGCACCTTGGCGCTCATGACAGCCTCCTTTAGCAGCAGGCAGTGAGCAGCCGTACCAACGCCGTCACCGTCTCTCGCTGCACGGAATAGTAGATGTACCGCTCTTCCTTCCGGCTTTCGACGAGCCCGGCCCGCCGGAGCGCGTCGAGGTGATGGGACAAGGTCGGGCCCGGAATCTCGAGGGCCTCCTGGATCTCCCCGACCGACAGCTCCTTGCCGGCCCGGACAAGCCGGAAGAACACTTGAAGACGGGTCGGATGCGCCAGGGCCTTGAAGGCCTCGACGTGACGCTCGTTGGCCTCCAGCCGCGACACCGGCAGCCGGGCTATCGTTTTTATGTTTCGAATATTATGAAACTATGGAATCGATGTCAAGCGACTATTTCGCCGGCGCCTCGCTGTCAACCGAGACGCCCGCGGCGCACGATCGTCCGTCGCAGCGTGCCCTCGCCGATGAGCTCCCGCGCGTTGCGTGCCTCCACGCGAAAGAGGAGCTTCCGGCCGTCGACCTCGAGCAACTCCGCGACGGCCGTGAAGGATTCGCCGACCGGCGTCGGTCGACGGTGGCGCACGCAGATCTCGTAGCCGACGGTTGTGTGATCCGCCGGAAGAAACGGTTGCGCCGCCTCCTGGGCGGCAAGCTCCATCTCGAGGATCATCCAGATGGCCATCAGCGCGCCGCCACCGCCCGCGTGGGTCGTCGCCATCGCCGGCGTGACGACCGCGCGCCGCTCGCCGCGCAAGCCCGGCGTGAGACCGGGAAACGTCACAGCACACGCGCTCGCTGACGCAGCTCGAACTTCTGGATCTTGCCCGTGGCCGTGGCCGGCAACGGGCCGAAGATCACCGTGCGCGGCACCGCGAAGCGCGGAAGATGTTCGCGGGCGAACCCGATCAGCTCCTCGGCCGTCAGCGTCATGCCCGGCCGCAGCTCGACGAACGCGCACGGCGTCTCGCCCCACGTGTCGTCCGGGCGCGCCACCACCGCCGCGAGCGCGACGGCCGGGTGGCGTGTGAGCGCCGCTTCCACCGCGATGCTCGCGATGTTCTCGCCGCCGGAGATGATGATGTCCTTCAAGCGGTCCTTGATCTCGACGTAGCCGTCGGGATGCTGGACCGCGAGGTCGCCGGTATGGAACCATCCGCCGGCGAACGCGGCCGCGGTGGCGGCCTTGTCTTTCAAATACCCGAGCATCACCGTGTTGCCGCGCAGCATGATCTCACCGATGGTCTTGCCGTCGGCGGGCACGCGCTCGAGCGTGGTCGGATCGGCGACGATCTGGCCGTCGACGACGTGGTAGGGCACGCCCTGTCGAGCTTGCCGCGCGGCCTGCTCCTCGGGCGAGAGCGCGCCCCACGAATCCTGCCAGGCGCACAGCGTCGACGGGCCGAGGACCTCCGTCAGTCCGTAGATGTGCTGCACGCGGAATCCCAGGTCGTGCATCGCGCGAATGATCTTGGCCGGCGGCGCGGCGCCTCCGGTCTGGACGTCGACGACGTGATCGAAGGCCACCCGCGCCTCCGCCGGCGCGTTGATCAGCATGCTGAGCACGGTCGGCGCGCCGACCATGTTCGTGACGTCGTGCTCGGCAATGAGACGGTAGATCAGCGCGGCATCGATCCGGCGGAGACACACGTGCGTGCCCGCCATCGCCACCACCGACCACGGAAAGCACCAGCCGTTCGCGTGAAACATCGGGAGCGTCCAGAGATAGACGGCACCGGGCGGGATGTGCCACGAGAGGATGTGGCCGATCGTCATCATCCACGTGCCTCGATGATGGAAGACCACGCCCTTGGGATTCCCCGTTGTCCCCGACGTGTAATTGAGTGCGATCGGCTGCCACTCGTCACGGATCGGTGCCGGCGTGAAGTCGGCGAAGCCCTGGGCGATGAAGTCCTCGTACTCGATGTCGCCAATGCGCTCACCGGGGCCGTCGTACAGCGGGTCATCGACGTCGACGACCAGGAGCTTCTTGTCGAGTCTGGCCAGGGCGGCGCGCACGGTCGCCGAAAACTCGCGGTCCGTGATGACGACCTTCGCCTCGCCGTGCGCCAGGATGTACGCGATCGTGCCCGCGTCGAGCCGTGTGTTGATCGCGTTCAGCACCGCGCCGAGCATCGGAACGCCGTGGTGCAGGTCCAGCATCGCCGGCACGTTCGGCAGCACGACGGACACGGTGTCGCCCTCGCCGATGCCCCGTGCCGCCAGCGCCGAGGCCAGGCGGCGGGCCCGCGCGTGAAGCTCTCGGTAGCTGATCCGGCGATCGCCGTGAACGACGGCGGTGCGGTCGGGATAGATTGCCGCCGAGCGCGGCAGGAACGCGATGGGACTCAGCGGGACGTCGTTGGCAGGTCCGCGACCTAGCCAGGATTCGAAGATGCCCTCGCTCATCTCACTGAAGCTCGCATGGCGGCGAGTTTACCCCAGCGGCGCTTGACCACGACATTCCGACCACCTACCTTCGGCCCGTGAACACCCGCCACGAACGCGCGGTTGCCGCCGACCAGCATGCGGCCGGAGATCCGGTCGCGGCCATGTCCTGGGGCGCGCTGCTCGAGGCCCGACATGCGCTGCCCGCCGCCGTCGTGGTGCTGGGGATCCTCGCCCCGGCCTTCAGCTTCTTCGTCACTGCCACCGTGCTTCCCTCGGTCATCGCGGAGATCGGCGGCCTCGCGCTCTACGCGTGGGCCTCCACGGCATACGCCGTGACGTCCATTCTCGGCAGCGCCGGCAGCTCCGTCGTCGTCGGCAAGACGGGGACGCGCGCCAGCCTGATGATCGCCGCGCTCGTGTTCGTCGCGGGTGCGACCGGCTGCGCGATGGCGCCGAGCATGCCGATCCTCATCGCGGGCCGCAGTCTCCAGGGTCTCGGCGGCGGCCTGATGATCGCCGTGGTCCACGGGGTGGTGCGCGAGGTCTTCCCGGAGCGGCTCTGGTCGCGCATGCTGGCCGCCATCTCGGGAGCGTGGGGCATGGCCGCGATAGCCGGCCCGGCCGTGGGCGGAATCTTCGCCGGGCTCGGCGTGTGGCGAGGCGCGTTCTGGGCGATGGTGCCGCTCGCCGCCGCCGCGGCCGTGATGACGTGGTGGATCCTCCCGCAGTCGCCGTCGTCGATCGCACCGGCGGCTCGCGCGCCGCTCGGCCGGCTCGGGCTCCTGTGCGCCGGCGTCCTCTGCGTCGCCGCCGTCGGCAACGTCGCGTCGACGACCGCGCGCGTTACACTCGTGATCGCCGCCGTGGCGACCATCGCCCTCGTGCTGCGGCTCGATGCCGCCGCTCCCGCGCGACTCTTTCCGTCGGGCATGCTGTCGCTCACGGGAACGGTCGGGAAGGGCTTCTGGATGATCTTCTTCCTCGCGATGGCGACGACGCCAGGCAGCGTCTACATCCCGCTGTTGCTCCAGCTCCTGCACGGCGTCTCGCCGGCGACGGCCGGCTATTTCTACGCCGCGCAGTCCCTGGCCTGGACCACGGCAGCGCTGCTGAGCGCGCAGCTCGTCGGCGCGCGCGTGAAAGCCGCCGTCATCGCGGGGCCGCTCATGACGGCGACCGGATTCTGCGGTCTCTTCATGACAATTGCATCGGGTCCCGTGCTCGTCATCGCCGCCTCGATCGTGCTCGTTGGGGCCGGCATCGGCACGTGCTGGGCGCACGTCGGCTCGATCGTCCTCGGCTCGGCGCGTCACGGCGAAGGAGCCGTCACCGCGGCGCTCATCCCGACCGCGCAGACGTTTGCCGTCGCGCTCGGCGCCGCGCTGTCGGGGATCATCGCGAACGCGGCGGGACTGTCGAGAAGCGCATCGCCGGGGGCGCACGTCACGATCGTGACGCTTCGTGGGAGTCGTGCCGGGATGAGGACTTGCCGCGCTGGTCTGACAGTTGTATGAACTGTCAGACCAGGAGGCGCCCATGTCCACTCCCTTTGCTCCCGGCGAACTCGAGCGGCGGCGCAACCGGATCCGCGGCGAACTCTCCACCCTCGGGGATCTCCGACCCGGTTCCCTGGTGGAGCGCTACCGGAAGTGCGGCAAGTCGAACTGCCACTGCGCCGCCGAAGAGGCGGGGGGGCACGGACCGAGTTGGTCGCTGACCCATGTCTGAGGAGACGCAGCACCCGCACCGCGATCCGGGCGAGCACTCCTGGAGAGATCCTCGAGAGTGCTCACTGATTCCGAGTCCTGTCCGCGAGCATCGAGCAGAACGTTTCGAGGTCGCCAAGATTGGCCTGCGCCAAGGCGTAGACGCGTTGCCAGTCGAGTACCCCGTACTGATGCGCCACGAGGTTTCGAAACGCCGCCGCCGTGCCGAGGCGCCTGGCGAGGTCACGCGGAATGACGTCCTGATCGGCGAGCGCAGTGAAGATCTCCGCATACGTGGCGGGCACATTCCGTCCGGCATCCGAAAGCCAATGTGCCGCGAGGTCGAGACAGGCTTGAATGGCCACGAAAACGTTGAGCGTGACGACCTCCCGAGCCGTCCGGTCTGCGATGAAGCTGTCGACCGACTCGGGAAGAACGTCCCGGACCCGAGCAATCGCGTCCTGGACGGTGACGATCTTTGCGGCGACGAGAACGCTATCGACCACGTGACGCCGCCGCGCGGAGGACTCCGGCGGCGCATAGGTCTTCGATCGGCTTGAAGTCGAGATAATCGAGGAGCACGCGCGCCTTCCGCGCGACCAGCGCGGCGTGGTCGCGCTCCATGATCAGGCGGCCGTCGTGGAACACTCGGTACGCGAGCGGCGATACCGCCTCGTCGAGAAGGATAAGGTCGACGGAGCGGCCGACAGCTGATTCTAGCCGCGCGGCGAGTCGACCGAGAGCATGCACGTCCCGCGGCGCATCGCCGGTGAGTTCGACGGCGACGTCGACGTCGCTGTCCGAGCGCCCTTGTCCACGCGCGGTCGAGCCGAAGAGCACCGCGTAGGCAACGTCAGTCTCGGTCTCGAGCGCCCGGCGCAACGCGTCGATCATGCGGCCAGCGTAGCACGCTCGGCACTGCTGGCCTGCGCAGGTCGTCGGACCCTGGATCAGAACTCCGTCGCGCCGATGATCGCCGGTCGCTGGCAAAGAGGAATGTTCGCGCGTCTCTCAGTCAGCTCGCGAGACCGCCCGGGATCGGCGGCATCGGGAGCCGACCGCTAGAGTCCTTGAAGACCGGCCTGACCTATTGCGCAGTCGTCCTGTTGCCGCCGCGTCAAGCCGGAACGATCGCGAAGTTGCCGACCTGACGGAAATCGCGATCGAACGTCGCGATGAACCGTGCGCCTCGCTGACGCGCCACCGTGACGATCGCGGCATCGGCGAAGCTCAAGCGCGTCCGACGTTGGCCGCGGAACGTGTCGAGCACGCCGAGGAACATGTCGGATGAGGAGACGAACTCGACTTCGCGAGCCTGGAGGAGCAGCGTGGCGACCCGTACCGCGACGTCCAGTCCTCGGCGCGCGAGCAGCACGGTGACGACTTCGAGAAACACGTACTCGTGGAGCAGGGCCGGACCCCACTCACCGGCCACGAGTTTCTCCATGGCCTCGATCGCCTTCTCATGATGGACGTCTCGGCGGTTGTGGTACGCCACGAGAAAGCTCGAGTCCAGCACGATCATTCCGAGACCTCACCCTCCGTACACGAGGGCATCGATCTCTTCACTGAGCCGCTCGTTGCCCTTCGGATACGTCTCCGGCTCCAGGTCTCGGAGGCTGCCCCGCTTCGCGATCCCGCTCGGTCGAGCGAGGTAGCAGCGGATCGCTTCCGTCACCAGCTCACCGACTGTTTTCCCGCTGAGTGCCGCCCGGGCCTTCAACGCCCGATAGGCGTGACCGTCGAGATTCCGTATCGTGGTATCCATGTGTTCAAACGTAACACAACGGTGCATGCGGTGACGCACCGCGCCTCGCGGCGGTGATCGACCGCGGAGGCGGCGCCAGGACGGCGCTCAGGCGCTCAGCACAGCAGCATCGCCGGTGCCCAACGACATCATGATTTCTGTCAGCTGGCGAGACCGCCCGGGATCGGCGGCATCGCGAGGCGACGCAGCTCGATCGAGTCGTCCGCGCCAATACCGAGAATGCGCCGGCCGAGCGCGTCGAGCGGAATCCGGCCGTCCGGAACGGTCGGGTCGATTCTCACCCACGCACGCAGTGGCGCGGGATGACGACCGAGCAGCTCGACGAGCGTGCCCGTCGCGAGCTCGAGATCCCGCGCGAGCGAAGGACTGACGCGGAGCACGCGATGCCGGCCGCGCCATCCCTCGTACGGATCTCGTTCATCGACGCCGACGGGCCATCGACGCCGAGCTGCGGACAGTGCCACTCGCAGTTCCTGCGTGGCCGTCTCGTCGACTTCATCCGCCGCCCGCCGCGCCTGCGTGGCTCGTTCATCGACGTCATCGCCCACGGTCAGCACCACGCCGTAGCCGTCGCGCGCGCGCGCGCGCGAGACGAGACCGGCCAGGACGTCCGCACGTACGCTCGCGGGATCGCGGTCGAGCGGGTCGCCGAAGCCGCCGCCGCCGGCCGACTGCATGACCACGACATCGCCCGCCTCGATGGCGTGGCCGGTGACCTTGCCCGGCGTGGCGAACTCTCGCTCGACACCAGCGCGCACCACCGAGACCCTCACGGGCGCGGCGGGTCCGGCGCCGCCGACGCCGAACGGCGGCAGCACGGCGCGGTCGCTCAGCACCGAGTAGCGCGCCTCACCATGGACGAGCCGAAGCGCGCGCCGGAGACCGAGGCCACCGCGGGTCATTCCCTCGCCGCCGGAATCCACGCGGAGCGAGCTCTCGTCGACCACCAGCGGCATCGCGCTTTCCAGCACCTCCGCCGACTGGATGGTCCGCACGTTGCCGAAGTCGATGTTGCCCCAGGCGCTCGGGCCATCGCCCTCCCGGTGCCCACCGTTGCCGCCCGCCGGCGCCTCGTAGTAGACGTAGTCGCGCTGCCGGCGCTCGTCGCGTCCGCCGATCGCGTTCGGAAAGGACGTCCCGCAGAGATCACCGGACACGAGATCGGGAACGATCTGAGCGAGCGCCCCGAGCATCACCGACACGGCCCGCTTGCGGACCTCGCCGTGCGCGCCGGCCGGCGCATCGAGCTTCACGTCCACGATCGACGCCTCGGGGGCTTTCAGGTGGATCGGCCTGAACGTTCCGTGGTTGATCGGTCCGTCGGGGTCGAGCACCGCCTTCACCGCCACCAGCACGCCCGCCCCCGTCGTCGCGAGCGTCGAGTTGACGACTCCCGGGACTTGCTGGCTCGAGCCCGTGAAATCGGCGATGATCTCGTCGCCCTTCACCGTCAGCGTCAGACGCATCAGCACGGGATCGAGCACGCCGTCCTGGAAATACTCGAGATAGTCCTCGTACACGTACTCGCCGTCGGGCAGCGTGGCGATCTTCGCGCGCAGCCGGCGCTCGGATCGATCGAGGTTCAGCGCGATGCAGTCGAACACGGTCTTGCGGCCATACTTCCCGAGCAGCCGGCGGATCCGGCTCTCGGCGACCTTGCAGGCGCCGAGCGACGCGTGGAAGTCGCCGAGACGATCGTCCGGCAGCCGCATGTTGTTCAGCAGCAGCGCCATCGCCGCCGTGTTCAGCCGGCCCTCCTCGATGATCTTGATCGGGGGAATCCGGACGCCTTCCTGGTAGATGTTCGTGTTGAGTCCGGAATAGCTGCCGGGCGCGCCACCGCCGACGTCGGACCAGTGCGCGCGGACGGCCGGAAAGATGATGAGCTCACCGTCGTCGAACAGCGGATAGAGCATCGTCACGTCGTTCAGGTGCGTGCCGCCGCGGTACGAGTCGTTCAGCAAGATCACGTCGCCGGGACGTAGATCGCCCTGGAAGTCTTCCATCGCGCAGCGGACGGACCATGGCATCGGCAGCACGTGCCCGGGGTGATCTTCCGACTGCGCGACCATCTGGCCCGTCGAGTCGAAGAGCGCGCACGAGAAGTCGTCCATGTCCCAGATGACCGGCGAATACGATGCGCGGATGACGGTCGCCCGCATCTCGCGGACGATGGCGATCAAGCCTTCGCAAACGACCTCGAGCGTGATCGGGTCGACCACGATCACAGACCTCTGCGCTCCAGCACCAGCTCGCCCCAGCTTCCGATCGTGCCCGTCCAGCCTGGCGGGACCACGGTCGTCGAGCCCATCTCTTCGACGATGGCAGGCCCGACGAAGGGCACGCCCACGGGCAAGCGGTCGCGCTGATACACGGCAACCCTCACCGCCTCGCCGCCGAAGGCGACGCGGCGCTCCGCGCGCTGCGCCTGTCCGACCGTTCCGGCGACCGACCATCGTGGCAGCGACGGCTTCGGGACGGCGCCAATACCGGCCAGACGGAAGTTGACGATCTCGGCCTCGTGATCCGTCGCGTGCCCGTAACGTCGCTCGTGCGCCCGGTGGAAGGCGGTCTCGAGTCCAGCGAGAGAACCTTCATCAGGCCAGTGAACGACCAGCTCCCACGACTGTCCGACGTACCGCATGCCGAGCCCACGGACGAGCGAGACGTCCTCGGCCGCGATTCCTTCAGCCAGGAGATCGTTGCGCGCCTCCCGCTCCAGCTCGGCGAAGACCTGCTCCACTTCCGCATCGCTGCCGCGACGCGTGCGAACGAGCCGGGTCCGGACGTAATCACGCCGGAGATCGGAGATGAGCGACCCGAACGCCGAGAAATTGCCCGGCGCCGTCGGGACGATCACCCGGGCCATCTCGAGCTCTTCGGCGAGCAATGCCGCATGCATCGGCCCCGCGCCGCCGTAGGCGACCAGCGCGAAGTCACGCGGATCGTGGCCGCGCGCGATCGAGATCTCCTTGATGGCGCTGACCATCTTCGCGACCGCGATGCGCACGATGCCCTCGGCCAGCGCCGCCTCGTCGGGAACACCCGGCACGCGGCCGAGGAGACTCGCGAGCGCCTCTTGCGCCCGCACAGCGTCGAGCTTCACCTCGCCGGCCAGCGGGAGGTCGGTTCCGACCCGCTCGAGCACGACGTTGGCGTCGGTGATCGTGGGCTCGGTGCCTCCACGGCCGTAGCAGGCCGGCCCTGGATCAGCACCTGCGCTCTGCGGTCCAACGCGAAGCGCGCCGCCGGCGTCGAGCCATGCCACGCTGCCGCCGCCGGCCCCGATCGAGTTGATCTCGATCTGGGGGGTTCGGTTCGGCAGCCCGGCGATGTGCTGCTCGGTCGTCAGCACGGGCTCGAGGTCCTCGACGAGGCACACGTCGGTGCTCGTGCCGCCCATGTCGTACGTGATCAGGTTCCGGTACCCGGTGAGCCGGCCGAGGTTCACCGCCGCGGCCACGCCACCGGCCGGACCGGACAGCACTGTGTGAACGGGAAATCGCGCGGCGACTTCCGACGGGACGATGCCTCCACTGGACGTGGTGATGAAGACCGTGCCCTCGTAACCGCGCGTGGCGAGCGTTGTACCGAGGCTCGTGAGATATCCCCCCACCTTCGGCCCGATGTAGGCGTTCAGCGCGGCCGTGCTGAACCGCTCATACTCGCGGAACTCCGGCAACACGTCGGATGATGTGCAGACGAACCACCCGGGCAGGAGCTCGCCGGCCAGACGCGCGGCCGCGTGCTCGTGCGCCGGATTCACGTAGCTGTGGAGAAAGCAGACGATCAGCGCGCCGGGCGCCGCCTCGCCCGTGTCGCCGGGCCCGGCCCCGCCCGCCATCGCCGCGATGTGCTCGAGAGCGCCGCGCAGGTCGTCCTCGCGGAGCGGGCGCATGACCGTTCCGTCGAACGCGATGCGCTCGTCGACCTCGACCACGCGCGGCCGCGCCACCAGCGGCGCCGGCTTGCGGGCCCGGATGTCATAGAGCACCGTGCGGTTCGTCCGCGCGATCTCGAGCGTGTCACGGAACCCGCGAGTCGTGAGCATCCACACCGGCGCGCCCTTGCGCTCGAGCACCGCGTTCGTGCCGATGGTCGTGCCATGGACGACGCGCCCCGTTGCCGCCAGGTCGACCTCGAGCTTGGTGAGCGCGTTGAGAAGTCCCGCCGTCGGATCGGCCGCGCTCGTCGGTGACTTCCCGACCTCGAGGAGTCCCGTGCGGTCGTCGTAGACCACGACGTCGGTGAAGGTGCCGCCGACATCCACGCCGACCCATCGCATCAGCGCAGCTCGCGCCGCTCACGCAGCTCACGCCGGAGAAGCTTGCCGGTGGCGGTGAGCGGCAGCTCGTCCCGGAGCTCGACCACACGCGGCGCCTTGTAGGCCGTCAGCCGGGCCCGGCAGAAGCCGATCAGCTCGTCCGCTCCCACGCGACTCGCGTGACCGTCCTTGAGCACGACATACGCCTTCACCGTCTCACCGCGGTAGTCGTCGGGCACACCGACGACGGCGGCGATCTTGACGGCCGGATGAGCGTAGAGCACTTCCTCCACCTCGCGGGGCCAGACCTTGAACCCGGCGGTGTTGATCACGTCCTTCTTACGATCGACGATCTGGAAGTACCCGTCGTCGTCCATCGTCGCGACGTCGCCGGTGTGCAGCCAGCCGTCCCGGATCGCTGCCGCTGTCTCGTCCGGACGCCGCCAGTAGCCGAGCATCACCTGCGGCCCTCGCACGAGCAGCTCGCCGGAGCTACCGGACGCGACGTCGGCACCGGTCTCGAGGTCGACGATCCGCGCGTCGGTGTCGGGTAGCGGGACGCCGATCGAGCCGGCCTTGGCGCGGTCGATCGGATTTGCGTGGGTCAGCGGACTCGACTCCGTGAGCCCGTAGCCTTCGACGAGCACCGTCCGTCCCACGAGCTCGTCGAACGCAATTTTCACGCTGGGGGGCAACGACGCCGCATTGGTGCGGCAGGCACGCAGTGACGCGTAATCAGCCGCGCGCCCGGCCTCGTCGTTCAGCAGCGCGATGAACATGGTCGGGACGCCGAAGAGTCGCGTCACCCGGAACCGGCCCACCGCGCGCGCCACCGCACCGGCGTTGAACCGGCCGAGCACCAGGAGGGTCGCGCCCGCGGAGAGCGGCACGTTCATGACTCCGGACATTCCGCCGCTGTGGTACATCGGGATCGCGCACACGGACACTTCGCCACCCGGCTCGAACGCGTACCACGCTCCGAACTGCATCGTGTTGACCACGATGTTGCGGTGACTGAGCATCGCGCCTTTCGGCGTGCCGGTCGTGCCGCCCGTGTAGAGGAGCACGGCCACGTCGTCCGCGGGACGGCAGGGCGCGGGCGGCCGCGGAGGCAGCGACTCCATCGCGCCGAGCCCGTCGACGTCGACGAACCGCCACGCGCGCGTTTCCGCCACGCGCGCGGCGCCGCTACCGCGAGCGCCGACGACGATCGACACGCCGGCGTCGTCGAGATGGTGCTCGAGCTCGCTCTCGGGAGCCGCGGGATTGGCCGGCACGGCCACGCCGCCCGCGCGCCACGTCGCGTAGTAGCCGATGATCAGCGCCGCGCTGTTCGGCAGACAGAGCGCGACCCGCGTGCCCGGGCTGACGCCGAGATCGTGAAATCCGGCCGCAACGCCGGCGACCGCGTGCGAGAGGGCTCCGTAGGTCAGCGTGCGACGCTCGGCGAGCGTCGCGTGGTCGAGCTCCCGGATGGCGACACGATCCGCGAAGCGTTCGGCGCTTCGCTCGAGCAGCCACCAGGCTGGCGCCTCCGGATAATGGAGCGAAGTCCCGACGTGCGCCGGCCAGACGCGATGCCACGGCCGGACCGCGGAGACGGCGTTCACGTCAGGTCCGCGCGACCACCGCCGGCAGGTTGTAGCCGGACTCGAGCGCGGCGAGATTCTGCTCGTGGAAACGCGGGATGACCTCGAGCATCGCTTTCTTCATGGCCTCGTAGTCGAGCGCTGAGAGCCGGGTCAGCGCGCCCAGCATGATCATGTTCGCGAACAGCACGTTGTTGAACCGCTCCTTGGCCAGCGCCGTGGCGGGAACGGCGACGTGCCGATGCGGATCGTCAGGCCGGACGTCCTCGACCAGCTCGGGGTCGTAGAGGATCTTGCCGCGGCAGTAGTCGTAGAACTTCTTGTACGCCGGCGCCGAGAACGCGACGAACACGTCGGCGTGCTCCACCACCGGGCTGTCCACGTAGTCAGGGGAGATCACGATCTGCGCGCGCACGTACCCGCCGCGCGTCTCGGTGCCGTGGCTCTTCAGCATCGTCACGCGATGCCCCTGGTGGATGGCGCAGAGGCCGAGGATCTGGCCCATGCGGATCACGCCCTGGCCGCCGAAACCGGAGATCAGGATCTCGGTCCGTGTCTTCGCGGGCGCGGCGACCGTCGCCATCAGTGCTGGCCGTGCCCCTCGTCGCGCGCTCGCTCGCCCCTGGCGGCAGCATCGGCGACCATCTTGTCGCGGACGCGTCCGTTCAGGTCGCGCAGGATCCGCGTGAACTCGGGCCGGCTGTTGGAGGCGTCGTGCTTGATGCCGGTCTCCCACGTGAAGTCGGTCGCGCTGCCGTCCGCCTTCCGCCCTTGCGTGTGCTCGTAGATCCACTCGAGGTTCTTCAGCGTGTCGCGAGTGCCGAGTGCGTAGGCGCCGAAGTTCTCGTTGCAGGGGAAGCGCACGTGCACGAACGAGAACCCGTCGTTCCCGAGCGCCTTCTTGACGATCTTCACGGTCTGGTGCCACTGCGTGGCCGTCGTCTCGGCCACGAACGTCGCGCCGGCCGCCTTGACGACGTCGCAGGGATCGAACGGTGGCTCGACCATGCCGTACGGGCTCGAGTTCGTGACGTAGCCCGCGGGCGTCGTCGGGGAGAACTGGCCGCCGGTCGACTCGTAGCCCATGTTGTCCTCGCAGATGACGGTGACGCCCAGGTTGCGGCGGGCCGCATGGATCAGGTGCGAGGTGCCGATGGACGCGGCGTCGCCATCGCCGACCACGATCAGGTATTTCTTGTCGGGCTGGGCGAGCTTCAACCCCGTCGCCACGGCCAGCGCGCGACCGTGCGTGGCGCCGAAGTTGTCGCCGCCCCACGTGGCGAAGGTCTGCCGGCCGACGCACCCGATCCCGGTCCCGAAGATGACGTCTTCCTGCTTCAATCCGAGCTCCTCGATCGCCTGGAGCAGCCAGTTCTCGATCATGCCGATGCCACAGCCGTGGCACGCCTTCGTCGGGATCTGGCTGGGCCTGAGGTACTTCCGGGCCAGCTTGTTCATCAACGCACCTCCGTCCATATATAGGGCAGCTCGGGGATGCGCCCGGAGCCAGCGACGCCCTCGAGGCCTGCGACGACCTCGGCCACCGTGTGCAGCTCCGCGCTCTTGCCCATGAAGTGCACCTTCTTCTTGTCGGGCGCGGCGCGCATCACCTCGCGCACGAGCTGCCCGTCGTAGTTGAGCTCGCAGACGACGTAGCGGGCATCGCGCTCGAACAGCTCGTCGAGGAACGGCCAGAGCGTGATGAGCCGTACGAACCCCGCCTTGACGCCGCGCCGCCGCGCTTCGAGCACACCGGTCTTCACCGTGCGCGCGTTGGCGCCATAGGCCACGGCGATCACGTCGGCGTCGTCCAGTCCGACCGCCTCGTACCGCGTCAGCTCCGCGCGGTGGTGGCGAATCTTGTTCACGAGGCGGTAGGTCTGCGCCCACTGCGCCTCCATTTCCTCGATGTCGTAGCCCTCTTCGGTGTGCGTGTACGCGGAGACGCACACGCCGGTGCCGTGACCGATGACGTTCGGCGGAACGTCGAGCGCGGCCGAGCCGACGGGAAAGAACGGCATCATCAAGTTGTGTTTCCGCGGCACGACGAAATCCAGACCATCGTAGTCCTCAGGGATGAACAGGTCCTCCCACATGTCGGAGACGACCTGATCGGTGAGGATCGTGACCGGCGTCCGGAATCGCTCCGAGAGGTTGAAAGCGTCGATGGTCAGCCAGAACGCTTCCTGGACCGAGGACGGTGACACCACGATGGTCTCGAAGTTTCCGCCGTGCGTCGCGTAGCGGGCGACGTAGAACTCGCCCTGTCCCGGCGCGCCGGTGATGCCGCTGATCGGTCCGACCCGCATCGCGTCAACCACGACCAGCGGGATCTCGTTCGTGATCGACCAGCCGTAGGCGTCGTGCATGAGCGTATAACCCGGTCCGGAGGTCGCGGTCATCGCCTTGAGGCCGCCGAGACTCGCCCCCGCGCACGCGTGCATGCCGGCCAGCTCGTCCTCGCACTGCATATAGTAGCCGCCGACTTGCGGCAGGCGCTTGGACATGTACTCGGCGATGTCCGTCGCCGGCGTGATGGGGTAGCCGGCGAAGACGCGACAGCCCGCGGCGATGGCGCCTTCGGTCATCGCGTACGTGCCCGCTTCGAGCAGGCGCCGACCTTTTCCGCATCGACGCTCCCAGTCGGTCCAGGGCGCGACGAGCTGCGTCTTCGCCGTCGTGTCGAGTGTCGCCATCAGTTACGCTCTCTCTCGGGGGATTTTCATGTTGGCCGTCGGAGTGCCTTCGCAGGGCTCCGGCACTCGACGGTCTAACACGTCAACCCGCTTGGTTATTTTTCAGTGCCACGTCGATGCAGAAGTCGGGGCAGATCTGGTAGCAGAGCATGCACCCGATACAGTTTCCTTCGTGCGCCGTGATCATGGGAAACCAGCCCAGCTTGTTCGGCGTCTTCCGCCACGCGAACACGTCGACCGGGCAGATGTGGAGACAGAAGCCGCACGCCTTGCACATATCCTCGCCGATGACGACGTCCCAGCGGCCGGCCGGGCCTTTCGGCGCCTTCTTCTCCGCCTTGAACAACGCCATCAGGACGCTCCGGGCGGAGCCCCCGCGCGCGCCGACACCGCGATGTCAGCGCTCTGATCGCGGAGGATCGTCGGGCTGATCACCATCTCTTCGATGACGGTCCGCTCGGGCAGCGTCACGCAGAGAAGAATCGCGCGCGCCACATCTTCGGCCTGCATCATCGTGGCTCGCGCCTTCGGGTCGGGTGGATACGGTCGATTGTCGAGGATGGGCGTGTCCACTTCCGCCGGCATGATCGTCGTCGCGCGGATGCCGCGGTTGCGCAGCGTATTGTGGATGTGGCCCATCAAGTTCCTGACGGCCGCCTTGGCCGCTCCGTACGGCGCGCCGCCGATCAGCCCGGGCCGGAGCGCGGCGAGCGAGGACACGGTGACGATCGTCCCGCTTCCCCGCTCGATCATGTCGGGCAGGACGGCTTGCGTCAGCGCGTACACGCCGGTCAGGTTCACGGCGAGCACGCTCTCCCATTCCTCCGCCGACACCCAGCGGATGCTTCGCGCCTTGCTCGAGTGTCCGGCGTTGTTGACGAGCACGTCCACGCGACCGCACGCTTCGAGGGCCCAGCGGGCCAGCGCCACCGCATCGGCGGCCTCTTCGAGATCGGCCTGGCGCGCCGACGCCCGGCCACCCGCAGATTCGATCTCGGCGACGACGTCCTCGAGCGGCTCCAGCCGGCGGCCGGCCACGACGACGTGCGCGCCCTCCGCCGCCAGCATGACGGCGGTGACACGGCCGATCCCGCTGCCGCCGCCGGTCACGATCGCCACTTGCCCGTCGAGCTGTCCCATCGCGCTCATTCGAAACGGCTGATGTGGAGGTGCACGCCGTGGCTCGATTGAGGCTCCACCGTGACCTCACCGGTCCCGAGCATCGCCTTCACGCCGTTGCGCTCGAACGCGTGCTTGAGACCCGGAAAGTCGTCGGCGACCATCGAGAGCGCAACGATCCCTTCGGTGCCGCCGACCTCGTCGGCCGGAACGATGAGCAGCGCTCCGCGCCCGACCGCGAGCATCGATCGGAGCCCCCCGTTGATCACGACCTCGGAAAATCCGAAGAGGGATTGGAACTTCGCCGTCGTGGCCCCGGGATCGCGCGCGCCGATGACGAGCCGCTTCAGACGGAGCGGCGACGGGAGTGGTGGCGTGTTCGCTTCTCGCGGCGGGGTGGCGAGCTCGACCAGCACGCCGTCGCAGGCATCCGGATGCAGGAACGCGATCTGGCCGGCGAGCCCCGGACGAGGGCTCGCGTCGATCACCGGGATGCCGCGCGCCTGCAGATCGCGGAGCTCCACGTCGACCGCGGACGTGTCGAAGCAGACGTGATGCAGCCCTTCGCCGCGCTTCTCGAGGAACCGCGCGACTCCGGTGTCCCGTCGGAGCGGCTCCAGCAGCTCGATCTCGCTGTCGCCGGCGGAAAGCAGCGCGGCCCGCACGCCGTGGTCCGGCAACTCCGCCTCCTTCACGATCGAGAGACCCAACGTCTCACGGTAAAACCCGTAGGCCTCAGTGAGCTGCTTCACCACGATACCGACGTGATGAATCCCTCGTATCACGGTCTCATCCTCCTCAGCGTACGAACGCGGTGGTTCGCCGGGCGCGCGCGTCGCGTATGCGGACCCGATGGTTCGGAAGCAGCGTCGCCGGCAGGCGGCCGACGGGAAAGTATCGGAGATCGAGCGTTTCGTCGCACGTCGTGAGCTCTCCGCTCCGGGCGGCGCACTCGAAGCACACGTTCACGTAGTGCCACACGTTGCCATCGGGATACCGCACCACTTGCAGCGCGGGCTCCGAGTAGACGCCCACCAGACGCTTGAGCGTCACGGTCAGCCCCGTCTCCTCGCGCACTTCGCGGACCACCGCGGCGGACACTGATTCACCGATCTCCACGGAGCCGCCCGGCAAGCCCCACTGACCACCGTCCGAGCGCTGCTGGAGCAGCAACCGACCGCGCACGCCGAAGATCACCGCGGACACGCTGGGCCGGACACCCAGCGCGCGCTCGTAATCGGACTCCTGCGTGATCACCGTCAGGCCTCGCTGAAGAGCCGCTTGAACTCCGGCCACGGAACCGGTGCCTGCCGAGCCACTTCGACATTCTCCTCGACGTGGGCGACCGATTTCATGCCGACCAGCGCCGTGCCGATGCCCGGTGTCGAGCGAACGAACTGGAGCGCTCGCTGGGCGTCGGTCGACCACCCGGGAAGATACTCGGCGATCATGGCCGGCAGATTGCGCGTGAGCTGGCCCTGATACACCGAGGCCGACGCCATCACGTAGACGCCGAGCTGCCGCGCGGCCTCCAGCGTCGAGACCGGTTCACCATCGACGACCTGGTTGGCCCGGGTGAAGGCTTCCGGCATGGCGAGATTGTAGGGAAGCTGGATGACCTTGAAGTGGTGATCCAGGCCGCCGATGTCGCGAGCCGTCGTCACCATCTCCGCCAGGGAGAGATACCCCGGCGTTCCGGGATCCTGCCGGTACCCGTTCCACGTCGCCGTCCCGTAGGACGAGATCTTCCCTGCTCTGACCGCCTCCTCCAGCGCTTCGAAGGCTGCGCGGATGCGATGAAAGAACTCGCCGCGCTCGATCTCGTCGAGCTGCGTCTCGGGGTTGTGGATGTAGTAGAGGTCGATCGTGTCGACTCCCAGGTTCGCGCGGCTCCGATCGATCTGGTTCGCCAGATAGCGCGGCGCCATGCAGTGCGCGCCGGCGACGACCTCGTCGGGCTCGACGATGCCCGGCTTCACATACGTCTCGGTGAAGTAGACGCCGGGGTCCTGGGGCACGTCGGCATCGAGCGCGATGAAGCCGCCCTTCGTGGCGATCACGATCTCGTCGCGGGCCACGACCTGTCCGGCGATGACCTCGGCGAGCGCCGCGCCGATGACACGCTCGCTGCGCTGATGCCGATAGTTGACCGCAGTATCGACCACGTTGACGCCGAGCTCGAACGCGCGGACGGCGGCCTTCTGGTAGAGCGCATCGGTCTCGGCATCCTCAGGACCAAGATAGGTGCCCAGGCCGAGCGAGGCGATCCGCCCGGCGCCCGACATGTTGCGAAAATGATCCGAGCTCACCAGGCCGGCGAGTCTCGCAGCGTACCGCTGGGTACCTTCGACGCCCGCACGACCCGCTATCATCGCTGCCATTATGCCCGTCCCTCTGCGCGGACGATAGCGTCATCCCTCACGGGCGCGCCGGCCGGTGATCCGGCGGGAGACGGGCAGCCGGGGTCCTCTGACCACAGGCGCCGTCGCCCCGATCATCGCCGAGCCGTTCCCATTCGTCACGGCTGTGTCGTCGCCTCGCGAGGCGGGAATGGCTCCCCCGGACC
>JBGPTW010000113.1:0-20831 GCA_041490825.1 Methylomirabilia bacterium
CCCCTGGGCCTGCCCCGCACCGCGACCGCTTCCACCAGCACCTGCACCCTGCTCATCGCCGAGTCCGCGGGTTTTCTCTTCAGAGCTGCAGGCGCGGATCCAATGCGTTTCGGATTCCGTCGCCCAAGCCGGTCCGATGGCTCGAACTACTCACTCGCCCCTGGGCCTGCCCCGCACCGCGACCGCTTCCATCAGCACCTGCACCCTGCTCATCGCCGAGTCCGCGGGTTTTCTCTTCAGAGCTGCAGGCGCGGATCCAGTGCGTCTCGGATTCCGTCGCCCAATAAGTTGAAGCCCAGCACCGTCAGGAAGATTGCCAGGCCCGGGAACGCGCCAAGCCACGGCGCTTGCTCGAGATAGCCCCGGCCCATCGCCAGCATGATGCCCCACGACGGCGTCGGAGGCTGAGTGCCGAGGCCGAGGAACGACAGCGCCGCCTCCGTCAGGATCGCGAACGAGATCGAGAACGAGGATTGTACGAGCAGCGGTGCGAGGCAGTTCGGCAGGATGTGCAGCGCCATGATTCGCGCGTCGCGAGCCCCGAGAGCCCGGGCCGCGTTGACGTAGTCGTTCTCCTTGACCGAGAGGACCTGCCCGCGAATCAGCCGCGCGAAATGCGGGACGAAGACGATGCCGATGGCGAACAGCGCGTGGATCAACTTCGGGCCGAGGATCGCCGTGATCCCGAGCGCCAGCACCAGCGTCGGGAAGGACAGGATCACCTCGATGCCGCGCGAGATCAGGTCGTCCACGCGGCCGCCGAAGAATCCCGCCGTGAGCCCGAGCGGCAGACCGATAGTCAGGGCGACCGCGACCGTGAAGAGACCGGCCTCCAGCGAGACGCGCGAGCCGAGGATGACACGGCTCAGGATGTCCCGCCCGATATCGTCAGTGCCGAACGGGTGTCCTCGCGAGGGCGGGCTCAACACGTTGGCGAAGTCGGTCGCCACGGGATCGTACGGCGAGAGAATCGGCGCCAGCGCCGTCACGACGAGGAAGAGCACGACGAGCGCGCCGCCCACCAGTCCGACGTAGCTCCGCCGGAACTGCGCCAGCGCGATGGCGTGGAGACTGGTGCCCGTCACGAGCGCAGCCTGATGCGTGGGTCCAGGTACGAATAGAGGACGTCGACGACGAGGTTCGACGCCACGTAGCCGAGCGCCAGGAAGAGGATGACGCCCTGCACGACGAAGAAGTCCCGACTGAAGATCGAATCGATCATCAGGCGTCCCACCCCGGGTAACGCGAACAGCGTCTCGGTGATGATCGTGTTGCCCAGCAGCCCACCGATCTGTAATCCGATCACGGTCACGACGGAGATGAGCGCGTTCTTCAGCGCGTGCTTGCCGACGACGTGTCGCTGGGCCAGGCCCTTGGCCCGCGCCGTGCGCACGTAATCCTGCCGGAGCACCTCGAGCATGCCCGACCGCAACTGGCGGGTGACGAGCGCGGCGAGCGCGGTGCCGAGCGTGACCGACGGAAGGATGAGGGAGCGGACGTTCTCGGGCACGCTGGCCGCCAGCGGCACGAAGCCCGATGGCGGCAGCCATCGAAAGAAGAGCGAGAAGAGGTAGATCAGCATCAGGCCCAGCCAGAAGCCAGGCATCGAGAACCCGACGAGCGCAAAGAGCGTGCTGACCACGTCCACGCCGGAGTTGCGCTTGATGGCCGAGAGGATGCCCATCGGCACCGCGATCGTCACCGAGATGAGCAGCGCCGCCGCCATGAGCTCGAGTGTCACCGGCAGCCGTTGCACGATCGCTTCGGTCACCGGCTGGTTGGTGCGGATGGACCGTCCGAGGTCGCCGCGGAGCGCGCGGCTCATCCAGTCCACGTACTGGACGCGGAGTGGCCGGTCGAAACCCAGCCGCGCGCGGAACGTCGCGATCGTGGCCTGATCGGCTTCCTCGCCGAGGAAGAGGATGGCTGGATCGCCAGGCAACGTGTGCACGAGCGCAAACACGACGAGGCTCACGAAGAACAGCAGCGGGATCGTGGTGAGGAGTCGTCGTCCGACGAGCGTCAGCACCGGGGCCGAGGTCTAGCCCGGATTATTCATGAACGCTCGTCGTCAATCGAGCGCGTGGCGCCGCGGGCCGGCCGGGTCGGTGAGGGGCCTCTGACCACGAGGCCCCGTTGACCGATGACCCGCGAGCCGTTCCCACTCCTGGCCTGGGTGCCCTCGTTCGGTCGCTCCGGGACGGGGGCCGCCGCCCCCCCCCCCCCCCGGCCGCCCCGCGGCAACACGCTGTCCCCGGCCTCGGTCGTTCATCGATGATCCGCGCGCGTCGTTCGTTCATGAATAATCCGGTCTAGCGCTTCTCGAGCCAGACCCCTTTGAGTCGGATCATGCCGTCCGAGATGTGCTCGAAGCCCTTGACGTGCTCGGCCCAGATCTTCACCTCGGCGTCATGGTGTAACCAGATGTACGGCGCGTCCTCGGCGGCGATGCGGGTGACCTGCGCATAGAGCGTCTTACGCTTGTCCTGGTTCGCCTCGGCCCGGGCCGTGTCGAGCAGCTCGTCCACCTTGGGATTGCTGTAGCGGACATAGTTGCCGCTGCCGTTGGTACGGAGCTGCGTGTAGATGTTCCCGTCGGGATCCGGGCGCCCTGACCAGCCGATGCGGAGCGCGACGAAGTTGTGCGCGATGAGATCGCTGAGGAGCTTGCCAAACTCGAGGAGCTCGATCTTCATCTCGACGCCGATGTCCTTGAGCTCCGACTGGATGATCTGGAGCTCCTGAACCTGGGTCGGCTGGTTCCACCCTTTCACGGTGAAGCTGAAGCCGTTCGGCATGCCGCCCTCGGCGAGCTTGGCCTTGGCCTTCGCCGGGTCACGGCGCCAGTCGGTGAAGTCCCGATCCTGCGCCCACATGCTCGGCGGGAAGGGGCCCCACGCGGGCGCGCCAAGGCCCTGATAGACGATGCGCTGGATGACCGTGCGATCCACCGCGTACCAGATTGCCTGGCGGATCGGCTTCGACGTGAACGGCGCCGCCTGGTTGTTGAGGTGGACGGCCTGCCACCAGAGACTCGGAATCTCCGACACTTTGAGACCGCGCTCGGTTCTGGCGGCCGCCACGTCCTTGGGCGCGATCTGATGCATGAAGTCGATCTGGCCGGTGCGCATGGCGGTGAAGCGGACGGAGGAATCCGGGATCGGCCGGTAAATGACCTCGTCGAGATAGACCTTGTCCTTGTCCCAGTAGCCATCGAACCGTTTGAGCGTGAGATGGTCGTCCTTCACCCACTCGACGAAGCGGAACGGTCCGGTGCCGACGGGATTGCGCGCAAAGTCGTCCTTGTACTTCTCGACGGCGGCCCTGGATACCATCATTCCCGCGCGATCGGTCAGCACGGAGAGGAACGGCGTGAACGGCGCGCTCAGGGTGATCTCGACGGTGTAGGGATCGACGACCTTCACCTCCTTTACCGGCGCGATCTCGCTGCGGCGCGGCGAGGCCAGCGCAGGGTCGCGCATGCGGTCGAAATTCCACTTGACGATCTCGGCATTGAAGTCGCTGCCGTCGTGGAACTTCACACCGCGGCGAAGCTTGAAGACGTAGGTCAGTCCACCGTTCTTGACGTCCCAGGACTGGGCGAGCTGGGGCACGATTCCGAATTTCGTGTCGATGTCGACCAGCTTTCCATAGACGTTGTTGTAGACCTGCCGGTCGACGGCCGCCGTGGAGCGGTGGGGATCCATGGTCGTGTTGTCGGCGTCCATGCCGATGCGCATCGTGCCGCCCCGGACCTGGGCCAGCGCGGGCGGCGCGGCGGCGCCGAGCACGACGACGGCGAGGAGAGCGGCGGTGAGCAGGCCTGACGTTCGCATGGATCGCGATCCTCCTTGAGCCGCGATGGGCTTGGGACTCGCCGATTCTACTCCTGTCGACTGGGGGCCCCGACATGGCCCCCAGACCCCCAACGCTCGGAGCGCCCCGGGAAACCCGGGACGCTCCTCGATTACCCCCAGACCCCCAACGCTCGGAGCGCCCCGGTAACCCGGAACGCTCCTCGATCTTCCGACACTGCTCGATCTTCGCTTGCGGGTCGAGGCGGGCGCCGGGTCGCCTGGCGCGCGCCGAGCGTTGGGGGTGGTCGAGGCGGGCGCCGGGTCGCCTGGCGCGCGCCGAGCGTTGGGGGTGGTCGAGGCGGGTGCCGGGTGGCCTGGCGCGCGCCGAGCGTTGGGGGTGGTCGAGGCGGGCGCCGGGTGGCCCGGCGCGCGCCGAGCGTTGGGGGTGTGGGGGCCATGTCGAGGCCCCCACGTATTAGGTCGGGGCCCCCACCTATTTTGACAACGTGGCCGTCGATGGGATAGTAAGAGCCATACGTGGAGGACCCGCCATGATCTTCCAGCAGCTTCTCAACGAAGAATCTGGTTGCTTGTCGTACGTCATCGGCTGCGGCGAGTCTGGTGAAGCCATCGTCGTCGATCCCGGACGCGACCGAGTAAGCGAGTACGTTCGCTTTGCCAGAAAGAAAGGGCTGCGGATCACCGGGATCGTGGAGACCCATACGCACGCCGATCACATCTCGGGAAACCGCGATCTGGCGACGCTGACGCGGGCGCCGATCATGGTGCACCGCGCGGCCGGCGTGGCGTTCGAGCACGTCGACGTCGTCGACGGCCACAACATCGACATCGGTAAGGTGCGCCTGAAAGTCTTGCACACGCCGGGCCACACACCGGACAGCATCTGTCTCCTCGTGACCGACCGTTCGCGCGGCGACGAGCCATGGTTCGTGCTCACCGGCGACACGCTGTTCGTCGGCGCCGTCGGCCGGCCTGATCTCGGCGGCGCGCAGGCGGCCTCAGACATCTACGACAGCCTCACGCGCGTTCTGCTCCCGCTGGACGACAGCGTCGAGGTGTATCCGGCCCACGGATCCGGCTCGCTCTGCGGACGGGCGATGTCGGCGAAATCGGGGTCGACCATCGGCTTCGAGCGCCGCTTCAACCCGACGCTGCAGTTCAAGACCAAGCCGGAGTTCATCGATTTCTTGATGGCCGGCGTTCCGGCCAAGCCGCCGTCGTTCGAGACGATCGTGGGCAAGAATCGCGGGACGATCCCGCTGCAGTCCGCGAAGCCTCGACCGCTCAGCGCCCGCGAGGCGGCCGACGCGATCGCGCGCGGCGCCTGTGTCGTCGACGTCCGCGATCCGGCCACGTACGGAGAAGCGCACGTCGCCGGCGCACTCAACGTCTGGATCGAAAGCCCGCAGTTCGCCGACCGCGTGGGTTGGTTCGTGCCGAGCGGCGCGCCGATCATCCTCGTCAAGGAAGCCCCGACCGACCTGGATCGCGCCGTGCAAGCGCTCGCTCGTCTCGGCATCGACGACGTCATCGGCTTCCTGCAGTGGGGCATGATCGACTGGCGGAGCGAAGGCCTGCCCGTGGAATCCGTCCCGCAGATCACGGTGCACGACCTCGCCGCCTGGCTCGAGCAACGGCGCGACCTCGCCGTGATCGATGTCCGTGAGCCGTTCGAGTGGCTCGACGGCCATATCGCCGGCGCCGTGCACGTGCCGATGGCCGAGGCGGTCACTCGCCTCGACGAGATGCCGGCCGATCGTCCCAAGGCCGTGCTGTGCGCGGGTGGCCTGCGGTCCAGCACGGTGATCAGCGCGTTGAAACGCCAGGGTCTCCATAACTGGTTCAACGTGACTGGGGGAATGACGGCGTGGCTGAAGGCAGGGTATCCGGTGGAAGGTCACGGCTTATAAGACGCCGAATCTGCTCTTGCTCGGCCTAACCACATAGGTTAGGCTAGGAGTCGCTTCGACACCTCACAACGCAACCTGTTGACTACTCCGGCTCTTATCAATTAATAAGACGTCGATAAGGACGGAATAAAAGCCTCCAAACGAGGCTCGTGAGCGCCCATAGGAATCGTTCGATGTCCAGGGAGGAACACGTCATGCCGATCGACATCAGCAAGACACTCCGTCAGGCGCTGGCCACGCTCGAATCCGAGCAGAACCGCATCGAGCGCCAGGTCAGTGCGATCCGCGCCGTCCTCGGGAGCGCTGATGGACGTGGCGCCGGCCGTGTTCGTCGCCGCCGGCGCATGAGCGCGGCCGCGCGTCGCGCGGTCAGCCACCGCATGAAGGCGTACTGGGCGGCGCGGAAGGCCCGCAAGGGCAAGGCGAAGAAAGCCGCGTCCTGAGCTAAGCGCCGCCGAAGATCGGCCCGCGCACCGGATCGATGGCAGCGAGCGCAACTCGCTGCCGCGACGTGAACCGCTCCGGCTCCCCTTCCAGTCGAGCGGTCACGCGGAGCCCCTCGTCGAGTTCGACGAGCCCCACGGTATATGGCGCCTCCGCGGCATAACGCGCGGGCGCAATCCTGATCGTCGTCCACGAGATCAGTGTGCCGTTCCCTGACAAGGTCAGCGCCTCACCGCGCTCGCTGCCACACAATCGGCACCGTCCGTCCGCGACCGACAGCTTGCCGCACTCGCTGCAGCGGCGCCCGTGGAGTCGAGCGACGATCTGACGTTCCGATCCGCCGGTCATGCGAGCCTCCCGAGCAGCGTCACGGTGCTCACGACGCCGCTGCCGCCGAGGTTGTGCGCGAGCCCGATCTCGGCTCCCCGCACCTGATTGGCCGCGTCACCACGAAGCTGCTTCACCACCTCGTAGACCTGCGCGCATCCGGTGGCGCCGACTGGATGGCCCTTGCTGATGAGCCCGCCGGACGGGTTCAGGACGATCTTGCCTCCGAGGCTCGTCCAGCCTTCCTCCACGGCGGGTCCCCCCTTGCCCTTGGCGAAGAAGCCGAGGTCCTCGGTCGCGACGATCTCGGCAATCGTGAAGCAGTCGTGGACCTCAGCGAGATGCACGTCCGCCGGGCTCAGGCCTGCCATCGCAAAGGCCTCGCGGGCGGCGCGGACCGTCGCCGGGAACGTCGTGATGTCGTCGCTCTCCCACAGCGTGGCGGGACCGCTCGCGTGTCCCGTACCGAGCACGCGGATCGGCGCGGCGTGGAAGTCGCGCGCGCGGTCGGCGGGGCACACGACGAGCGCGGCAGCTCCATCCGAGATCGGCGGGCAGTCGAAGAGCCGCAGCGGGTCGGCGATCAGACGCGAGGCGACGACCTCCTCGACGGTGACCGGCTTCCGGAACTGCGCTTTGGGGTTCGCGACGCCGAAGCCGTGGTTCTTCACGGAGACGTGCGCGACCTGCTCGCGCGTCGTCCCGAACCGGTGCATGTGCTCCCGCATGACGATCGCGAACGCGCCCGGAAAGGTGAGCCCGGTGTGCATCTCGGTGGTTTCGTCGCCGGCGGTGGCGAGTGCGGCGGTCACGTCGGCCGTCGACGATGCCGTCATCTTCTCGGTTCCGGCGGCCAGCGCGAAATCGTAGAGCCCGAGCGCGACACCGAGCACAGCGTGACGGAGCGCGATACCGCCCGAGGCGCACGCGCCCTCCACCTTGGTGCAAGGAATCCCGGTGAGCCCGAGGCGCGCCGCCACGAGCGGCGCGAGCGATCCCTGGTTCGCCAATCGCTCGCCGACGAAGTTTCCGAGATAGAGCGCCTGGATCTGACGCCGCTCCACGCGGCCATCGGCCAGCGCGTCGCGGCACGCCGCCACGGCGAGGTCAACGATGGAGTGACCTTCCATCCGGCCGAACGGCGTGGATCCCGCCCCGATGATCGCCACGTCTCGCATTCACGATCCTCCTTGTGGCTCGTTACACGCGCCGGGTCTGTCCCGTCCAGTAACGCTCGCGCAGCTCGCGCTTCAGCACCTTGCCGTACGCGTTCTTCGGCAGCGCTGGCACGAACTCGACCGACTGCGGCTTCTTGTGACGTCGCCCTCGATCCAGGCCGGCCGGTCGGGATAGCGCTGGGCGGCGCGGCTCAGCAGGTGCCCGACGTGCATGGCAACGACTCGGGCCGGGGATCCGGCCGGTCAACGGTGCGAACGACGTGCGAAGGCACACTCACTCGTGGAGGAGAACGAAATCGGTTGCGATGGCCGTCTGGCCCGGGCTCGGGTAGAGCTGCGTCACGAGTGTCTTGTGGCCGGGCGCGCTGATCCGGACGTGGACGTGAGGCGGACGTGGCTCGTAGCGGCCCGGGAGGTCCGTCTCGTAGCGGTAGTGTCCTTCCGGGTCGGTCATCTCGGTCGCGCGATGACCATCGTCGTAGTCTCCGTGGGCGTTGGCCGACCACCACTCGAGGCGGGCACCGGACAGCGGCGCGCAGGCCCGCGCCGAGACTACCCGGCCGGACACGACCAGACCCTGACCCGTGCCGCTGCGCTCGGGGGCGTTTGGCGTATAGAACGGCCCGAGCATGTCTGGTCGCGTCGGGGCGCACCGGAGCTGCGCAAGGACAGGTGAGCCGGCCAGCGCCAGCAGCGCCACCGCGGTCATCAGCATCCGCGCCGCCGCTCCAGGGAAATGGGCCATCGGCCCCAGTGTAGCGGGAGTGTGACGCGCCGTCCCAAAAAGGTTCGTCACGATATGATCCCGGCATGGCTTTGCCGGCTGCGAGCACGTTCGGCGCGTGGCGCCGCGCTGTGCCGCGACGCTTCCTCTTCGCCGTGAAGGCGAGCCGCTACGCGACACATCTCGAAGCGCTTGAAAGATCCGCACGAACCGCTGCGGCGATTTCTCTCCCGAGCCCGACACCTGGGGCCGGCGCTGGGGCCGGTGCTGTTTCAGCTGCCCGCGATGTTCCAGGCGAACGCCGAACGTCTCGACACGTTTCTCCGCGTGCTCGGACGACAACGCCACGTCGAGGCGTTGCGCGCGGCGCTCGGGGTCCGTCACGCCTCGTGGCTGACCGGCGCGATCATCGAGCGCCGGCGCGACGCCGGTGTCGCCGGCACGGGACCTTGCGCCGCTACCGCGGGTCGTATCCGACGACGATGCTGCGCGCCGATGCACGGGCCATCCGTCGCTGGCTTGCCGATGGACGCGATGTCTCCGTGTACTTCAACAACGACTCTCATGGCCACGCTGTTCCGCAACGCGCTGCATCTTCGCGCGCTCCTGGACAAGGTGAGCTGAGAGAGCGTGCCAGACATCGTGCTGGCGGCAGCGCCAGCGGCGCGATAAGGTGAGGGAGCCGATGAAGACCGTACGACTCGCAGCCGTCATCGTGCTGACGCTTGGGCTCACGATGCCCGTGTGGGCCGGACCGCCGACGGACCAGGTCCGCCAGTACACCGATCAGGTCCTCAAGATCATGCAGGACTCGACGCTCCGGGCTCCGGACAAACGGTTCGAGCGGCGCGCCGCCGTCCGGAAGGTCGCGATCCAGGTGTTCGACGTCGAGGAAACGGCCAAGCGCGCACTCGGACGGCACTGGCGCGAACGAACGCCGGCCGAGCGGGCGGAGTTCGTGGACCTTTTCGCCGATCTGCTCGAGCGCACGTACATCGGGAAGATCGACCTCTATGGTGGAGAACAGATTCGGTACGTCAACGAGTCGGTCGACGGGGACCATGCCATCGTCCGGGCCAGGATCATCACCAAGCGTGACACGGAGGTGCCGGTGGACGCGAAGATGCTCCGGAAGGCCGATCGCTGGGCCATCTACGACATCGCGATCGAGAACATCAGCCTGATCGGCAACTATCGCGCCCAGTTCGACCAGATCATTCGTACCGCGTCGTATCCGGAGCTGGTTCGCCGCCTCAAGGACAAGAACTCGTCAATGGCCGAGGACAGTCCCCCTTCGACGCGCGTGAAGCCGTAGCCGGCGACCGCGCGGACGTGGGCTTGAAGTCGCTGGCGCCCCATCCATATAATTCGGCCGGCGTCGTGGCGGTTCTCGACAGGACCGGCGGCGGTGCTCGAAGCAACGGTAAGATCATGCGCCGACTCCTGCGCGACATCGCCGAGGGCCGCGCGCTCGGTGACACCACCACGCTCGCGGATCCCAACGTCGTCGCCGCGCTCAAGCGGAAGTACGAGGAAGAATGACGGTCGCCGTCGAGGTCGCATCCTGGGTGACCAAGTTCGTCGGTGGCGACGGCAGCGGCCAGCGCGTCATCGAGGAACCGATCGCGCCGGACTCGACGGTCCGCTCCGTGCTCGAGAGCGTGAGCGGGCGGTTTCCCGATCTTCGCCAGGCGCTGTGGCACGGCCGTGATCTCGGCGAGCACATCGAGGTGCTCGTGAACGACGCCGTCCTCGGCATCAACCACACGATCGACTCTCCTGTCCGGTCCGGCGACCGCATCACGCTGCTCGCCCAGTACATGGGCGGCCGGTCCTGACCGGCGCCGCGTCCAGGATCACGTGCAATGGGCGCATCTGACCTGGAGATCGCCCACGCGGCGACGCTCGCGCCGGTCCAGCGCATCGCGGACGGCCTCGGCCTCGGGGACGCGGACATCGAGAGCTATGGGCGATGGAAAGCGAAGATCGATCTCGGCGTCTTCGAGCGCCTCTGCGCCGCGCCGGACGGGGCGCTCGTGCTCGTGACCGGGATGACGCCCACGCCGGCCGGCGAGGGGAAATCGACGACGACGGTGGGGCTGGGCGATGCATTGCGCAAGCTCGGCAAGCGCGCGATCGTGGCCATCCGCGAACCGTCGCTCGGGCCGTGCTTCGGCGTGAAGGGCGGCGCTGCCGGCGGCGGTTATGCCCAGGTGGTCCCGATGGAGGACATCAACCTCCACTTCACGGGCGACATCCACGCGGTCGGCGCCGCGCACAATCTGCTTGCCGCGCTCGTCGACAATCACCTGTTTCAGGGTAACGTGCTCGGACTCGACCCGCGCCGGGTCGCATGGAAGCGCGTGCTCGACATGAACGACCGGGCGCTTCGCCACGCGGTCATCGGGCTCGGCGGGCCGGCCAACGGCGTGCCGCGCGAATCCGGGTTCGAGATCACCGCCGCCTCGGAGCTGATGGCGATTCTCTGCCTGGCCCACGATCTCGACGATCTGCGAGCCCGGATCGCGCGCGTGATTGTCGGCGACACCGCGGATGGCCGTACGATCACCGCCGCCGATCTGAAGGCGGCCGGCGCGCTCACCGTGTTACTCAAGGATGCGATCAAGCCCAATCTGGTGCAGACCCTGGAGCAGACGCCGGCATTCGTGCACGGCGGACCGTTCGGCAACATCGCGCACGGATGCTCGAGCCTGATGGCGACGCGCCTCGCTCTCAAGCTCGGCGAGGTCGTCGTGACCGAGTCCGGCTTCGGCAGCGACCTCGGAGCCGAGAAGTTCTTCGACATCAAGTGCCGGGCCGGAGGGCTGATGCCCTCCGTGGCGGTCATCGTCGCGACCGTGCGCGCGTTGAAGATGCACGGTGGCGTGGCGAGAGCCGAGCTCGGGACGGAGAACGTCGCGGCGGTCGTCCGTGGCGTCGAGAACCTGGTCAAGCACGTGGAGAACATCCGTCAGTTCGGCGTACCGGCCGTCGTGGCGTTGAATCACTTCGTCGGCGACACCGAGGCCGAGGTCGCCACGGTTCTCGAGGCGTGCCGGCAGATCGGCGTCACCGCGCGGCTCTCGCGCGTGTGGGAACAGGGGGGCTGCGGCGGTGTGGCCGTCGCCGAGGCCGTGCTGCAGGCCATGCCCACGGACGAGCCGTCGAAATTCCGGTATCTCTATCCGGACGATTTGCCGCTCGCGAAGAAGATCGAGATCATCGCCACCGCCATGTACGGCGCCGACCATGTCGTGCTGCTGCCGGACGCTGCCACGAAGCTCGCGAAAGCGGAGACCGCTGGCCACGGACGATTGCCGGTCTGCATGGCGAAGACGCAGAGCTCGTTCTCCGACGATCCCAAGAAGCTCGGACGGCCGCGTGGCTTCACGATCACGGTCCGCGACGTCAAGGTGGCCGCCGGCGCCGGCTTCGTCGTGGCCTATGCCGGGGACATCATGACCATGCCGGGTTTGCCGAAGCGACCGGCCGCCGAGACGATCGACGTCGACGCCGCCGGCAACGTCGTCGGTCTCTTCTGACCGCGACGGCGGGCCCGCTCCCATGGCGACCTATGAAATCATCGGCTGGCGCGATATCCCGACGATGGTCGAGGCGCGCGACGAGAGCGGGACCGTGACGCGCCAACTCAGCGAGCGGTTCCAGATGCTGGTCGACTCGGCGGCGATGCAGCTTGGACTCGAAGGCTCCGAGGCGTATCTCGAGGGGTGGCGGCGCAGCGAGCCGCAGGAGCGCGCCGGCTCGGCGGCGGACGTCGCGGACGCGATCGCGCGCGAGATCGAGGAGCGCTTTCCGATCTTCATCGGCCAGGCGTTCAAGCGACCTTGACCGCGTAGTGCCCGCGGTCTCTGCCTGCACTGTGACTGTGCAGCTGCACTGTATTCAGTGCACTCACCGTTGGTTCGAGTCGGGTTTGGGCACGCCGGATGGAACCACACGCTGTTGAATTCTCACGACAGTTTCGGCACGGTTCGTGTCGGCAACGTTTGGCACAATTAGTGCCTATGACGTGTCGTAGGTCCGAAAGATGTCCCGAACCCGACTCTGCTTACTCGGCGGTATCCTCACAGCCGCGCCCGCGGCAAGGGAGACGGCCACAACTCCAAGGAATGGCAGCCGATGAAACGCGCGCTACACGCGACACTGGCCACGGTAGTGTCTGCTCTGACGGCACTGATCGCGCTGCCGTTCGGCACTCTTGCCCAGGGCGCTGCGCGCTACGTGAATGCTTCCGACGCGACCTGCGGCGGCCACAGCCCCTGCTACGCAACGATCCAGACCGCCGTCACCGCTGCGCTTGCCGGTGACACGATCATCATCCAGGCCGGCAGCTACACCGAGCAGGTGAAGGTCACCGGCAAGAACAACACGGCGTCGGCGACCGAGGCCGATCGCATCGTCATCACGGCTGATCCGAATGCGCCCGTGGGCAGCGTCGTCCTGCACGGCACCGTCACCCAGTGCACCAACGGCTTCGCCGTCCGGTTCCAGCAGTCGAAGTTCGTCACGATCCGCGGGCTCACCATCACCGGCGCCGGCGGTCAGGGCATCTCCCTCATGGGCGGTAACAACCAGAACCAGGCGATCCACATCGAGCGCAATCGGATCGTCGGTAATGCCACGGGCAGCGGCGATTCCTGCAATGGCGGCATCGTCGTCTCGGGCGGCAATCCGGGCACGCTCATCGTCAACAACCTGATCGATGGCAATGGCCGGGACGGCGTCGCCACCCTCGACGCCGCCGGCGGCCCGCACTATCTGATCGGCAACACCATCCACGCCAACGCCTGGAACGGTGTCGACGTGACCGGCAACCACGAGGTCTACCTCGTGAACAACGCGATCACGGCGAACGGGACGGCCAGCGGGACGACGGGCGGCCGCGTCGGCGTCCAGCGTCAGAGCTCGAACACGCCAAACCCGGCCGGCATCCATCTCCTGAATAACCTCATCTGCGGGAACCGTCTCGGTGAGATCGCGGGGCCCGTGCTCGACGGGACCGACTCGAACAACCTCACTCCGACGGGGAGCGAAGGCCCGGGGGTCAGCGCGAGTCCGGGCTGCAACGTGGTGACGAACGTCTATGCGAACGTCGCCGGCGCTGATGGCCTGGCCAATACGCTCGACGACGACTTCACGCTCACCACGAGCTCGCCCGCGATCGATCGCGGAATGGATCCGCGCACCCTCGGCCTCGACCTGTCGTTCAACGCGCTGTTCGAGGCCGACTATGCCGGCGCGGGCGCGCGCCCGAAGAATGGCACGCATGCCCCAACGCCAGCGTTCGACATCGGAGCGCTCGAGTTTACGCTCCCGGACACGCAGGCCCCGGCGGTGACGATCCAGCAGCCGGCGATTACCGGCTTCGTGCGGCAGACCGTCACCGTCCAGGCTCAGGCGATTGACGATACCGCCGTTGCGACATTGAGCGTCACGCTCGACGGCAGACCATTCAGCGTCTCGCTCGCGCCGACGCCACCGGCGGCGTCCGTGACCGCTACGGCCTCATGGAATACGATGACGGTGCCGGACGGCTCCCACACGCTCGCGGCCACGGCCTCCGACGGGGCGGGCAACACTGGCAGCGCCAGCCGCGTGGTGATCGTCGACAACACACCACCGGATACGCAGATCACCGGCGGCCCGAGCGGGACCACGCAGGACACGACGGCGACGTTCACGTTCACGGGGACGGACAACCTCACGCCATCCGCGAGTCTCGTCTTTTCCTTTCGACTGGACGGCGGAGCATTCTCTCCGTTCTCGTCGCAGACGATGGCAACGTTCACCGGTCTCGCTGCTGGGCCGCACACCTTTGAAGTCAAGGCCCGGGATCTCGCGGGCAATGAAGGTGAGACACCCGCCCTTCAGACCTTCACGGTGAGCAGCCTGAGCGTGACGATTACGGAGCCCATAAATGGAGCAACGGTCCCGACGGGGGTCGTGCTCGTACGGGGGACAGTGCAGAGTGGCGGCGCGGAAGTCGGCGTCACCGTGAACAGTGTCCCCGCGGCGATCCAGGGGAACGCCTTTGCTGCGGCCCTGCTGGTCGATCCGACCACGACAACGATAACGGCAATTGCCACCACGACCACCGGGACCACGGCGGCGTCTGCGAGCACCGTCACGGTGTCGGCGGCCGCATCGTTCGCCACCGTGATCATTACGCCGAGTCCCGCAACGGGCGTGGCCCCCATGGGCACACGTTTCACGATTAGTGGTCTCGCCGATGGCACGACGATCCAGTGGGATTTCGACGGCGACGGCGTCGTGGATGCCACTGCTTCTTCCGCCGACAGTCCGACCTACGTCTACTCGAGACCGGGCGTTTACGTGCCGACGGCGACGTTCGTTGATTCCGGAGGAGTGGCCCAGCGAACGGTTGCTGTGATCCAAGTGTTCGACGCTGCGGCCTTCGCCACGTCCCTCCAGTCGAAATGGAGCGGGATGAGAGACTCGCTACGGGTCGGTGACATCCCGGGCGCCCTGACGTTCGTGGTCTCCGTCGCGCGCCCCATCTACGACGAAGCGTTCCGGATTCTCACACCGCTTCTCCCGAACATCGATGCGATCTTGACGGACCTGAGATTCGTGGAAGTGTACGGCACCGAGGCGTTTTCCGAGGCGGTGCGCATCGATGGCGCTCAGGCGGTATCGTTCGAAGTGCGTTTCATCATCGACGCCGATGGCGTCTGGCGGATCGAGAGCTTCTGAGGACAGGGGCATGAGCCGGCGAATGCGAGCAGTGATCTCTTCAGTCTCTGCCATCGCCGCGTTTCTCGCGTGGGCGTCCTGGGCTCACGCCGCCGGTCCGTGGCGCGCCACGATCGTGGACGCCGAAACGGGGCAGCCTCTGGAGGGCGTCGTAGTCCTCGCGGAGTTCATCAAGTACACGTCGGGCTGGGCGGGCGATTCTGCTGCCGAGTACTACGGCTCGGACGAGGTGATGACGGGCCCCGACGGCCGGTTCGAGATCCCGGCGCGTACCCTGTGGAACCCGATCCGATGGAGGACGAGAGTCAACGCAGAGTTCCGGATTTTCAAGCCCGGCTATGGTCGCGCGCGCGCACGCCACAGCGACATGCCACCGAAGGTCCGAGATATGGATGAGACGTGGTTCAAGTGGCTCCAGCACGATGGGGTTGTGATCGAGTTACCGCCGCTGAAAACATTCAACGAGAGACTAACGTTCTATCACACCTCGGATTTTCCGTCGGCGCGGTATGCTCCCGCTGATCGGGAGAGTCGGCTTCGTGAAGCCATCAATCGAGAGCGGCGGTACTTGGGACTCGGCCCGTTATGACACTCAGGAGACGAGCATGAATTCACGGGTCGTTATCGGTGCCGCTTTGATCGTCTTCGTCGCCAGGGGGAATGCGTGGGCTTACGAACCCGACACTCATGATGAGTTCGCTCGGACTGCCGCCAAGGCCTCAGTGTCGTCGCTCGACGCGACTCTCAAGAGCGAACTTGGAACCGTGGGCGGTATTGATCAGAACTTCTTGGGCAAAACCGTACAGGAACTGATCGGTGCCGGTGCCAGGAATGAAGACATTCCCGCCCTTCGCTCACTGAATCATTTTCATCAGCCCTTGGTCGATCCCTGGGACAACGCGGGGTTGATCGTCTCTCTCCTCGGCATCCCCGTGGCGCGCGGCCAGTCCTCGATCCTGTGGCAACAGAACGGGACGCAGCAGGACTCGACGGTTACGATCGGGGGGCTCTCGTTCGCGGTCGGCGGCGACAACGCATCGTGGCAGGACGCGCGGCGGATGTATCTCGACGCGCTTACCGGTGCCGTGCGGCCGGACCGCGACAACTCGACGCCAGCGGGCCGAGAACAAACGTTCGCCGACCTGTTCCGCGCACTGGGACATCTCACGCATCTGGTTCAGGACGCTACCGTGCCGGCGCACGCGCGAAACGACGCGCACCCGGACTTCATCCCATTTCAATACGATGGTTACGAGAAGTGGGTGGAACGAGTCCGCACCAAGGGCGACCAACGGTTCAAGTTCGACGCAGTCTTGAATCTGCCGCCGATGAGGCCGTCAACAGCGATCTTCACGGCGACAGCGAATGAGCGCGCGCCGGCGCCCATCGCACGCCTGATCGACACGGATCGGTTCACGGGACTGAATTTCAGCCTCCTCACCGACGCCAACCTGGGTGCTGCCGAGTACAGCAACGGCAACTTCCTGAGCCGCGACACGATCTTCCAGGCGGGAGCCTTACCGCGCGTGTCGAGTCTGGGATCCGTCCCGTTCTTCGAACCCGAAGGCTCCGGGGTGCGCGGATATTTCTCGAAGATCGCGGAAGGGGAAGGGGTCCCGCACTTCGTCGCGACCGGCATGCTCTTCGATTCGCTGAACGCTCAGGTGGGAGTGCCCCCGGCCGGCGGCTGGAAGCTCACCGATGCTGTGCACCAGGACTATGCCGCGAAGCTCATCCCCCGCGCGGTCGGCTTCTCTGCCGCGCTCCTCGACTACTTCTTCCGTGGCAAGCTCGACGTCGACGTCATCCCGGATGCGGTCGATCCGTCGGTAGTGCACGTCACCGGAACGAACGCGTCCGACGAAACGCTCGATGGGGGCATTCTCGCCGTGTACGCGGACGACCCGACGGGGCTTCGCCAACCGGTGCCACCGCTCGATGCGGCGGCGCCGTTCACCGCCGCGCCTGGCGGTCCAGTCGATTCGGGCCGTGTTCAGCTTCCCGCGAACGCCGAGCGAGTCGTCGCCGTGTACACCGGCAAGGTCGGGGACGAAGTGCCGGCTCCGAACTTTCCGGGCGCAGTGATCGGCAAGGTGCTCGGTGGTGTCCGGGTCGAGGAAGTTTTCTCGGACGGCACGCGGTGGCAGCTCCGCACGCCGAAAGGCGTCTTCCCGCTTCCGATTCTGACGAAGGACGTCCTGGAGCTGAAATGGGGCGACGTCGACAACACGCTGGTCGGACGAACGTTGATCTCGCAGGGCGCGCCGAACACGATGTTCGCGTACGAGATCGCGCGACCGGTTGGATCGGTGGATGTACCGCTTGTCATCCAACCCGACGGCACGCAGACCGTTGACGTCAAGCTGAAGCAGCAAGTGAGCTTCCCGTTCGGACTGGATCTAGGGATAACGGTCGCGTTCACGCACACCATTCACTACCAGCAGTACTTCTTGTCCTTCGTCGATACGACGATTTTCGTGCCGGGCCCGTTCGGCTATCAAGAGGACAGCGGCATCGAATCCGACGGGCGGGTGGATCTCCTCGTGAACGAAACGCGGCCCCTCGCCCGCAGCTACCCGCTCACCCTGGACCCCACCAAGCTGTTCAACACCTCCGCGAAGCCGTACAACTGGTCCTACGGCGACATGGCGCTCAGCACGGACGGCCGGATTCTCGCGCTCGTCGGCTTTGGGCTGACGTCACCGGGAGAATCCACGACGTTTCCCGCCTTCGAGCTCCAGGCGCTCGTCTCCTTCTCGAATGAGAGCAACGGCGACATCCAACCCAGTGTCGTGGCAGCGTCACCCATCTCGGTCCCGTTGGCGTTTCCCTCTGGGCTCGGCCCGATAGCCTGGGTGGTGATCGACGTGAGCGCGCAGCGTGTGCTTGCCTCGACCGCACCCGCCGTTGTCACGATTGACCATCACACCGCGAAAACGTTGCTGTCTCAGACTGGAAGCACCAGGGCTCGAGTATTCTTCAAGGAGAAGTACGTCGGTGGTCCTCTTGATGGCCTCTATCGGTACGCGGACCCGTCGTTCGGTGACGCGCCGCCTGGATCGTGCCCGACGGAGGCGGCCCAGGCACCGGTCTTCGGTCAGGTCAGCGCCCTTGGAGGCGTCCTGGGCGCAACGACGGTCGCGCAGTACCATTCAGAGATCGACACCCTGCAGTTTTCACCGCGGTTCGTGAGCAGTCAATCAACGGGTTTGTTCGTCTTTGGGTGCGGTACGCTGGCCGGTGCCGTGAAGTTCAACGTGACGTCAATGCAGGGCTCGATGACACCAAACCGGGTGAGTCAGGCCACGCTGAGCCGCCCTGGCTCGTCTCCTCAGCAACTGGTCCTGCTCCTCGCGCAAACCTCGACGCTCGGATTCGGCGATCAAGCGAGAGTGGTGCGTTGGAGCCCTGACGACAACACCGCCGCGGTCCGCCAGGAACTGCCCGTCGCCGGCTCGTACAGCGTGGCGAACGCCAGCCGCGCCGCCGCATTGCTATCGTCATTCACGTTCGTGCCGTTCTCGCGCTCGACGACGGTCGTCTCTCTCGACGGGCTGCGCCCGCCGGCCGTCTTTCCCGACCAGGACGTGACCTCCTCGTTCAAGATGCTCGAGCCGAGCTTCTTCTACAACGTCAACGACACGCGCTTCTATCGCCTCGCCGCACCGCTTCAGCAGACGGCGCTTCCCGCCCCTCTGGTGCCTGGGAACGGGTTCGGCGATCATCACGTGATCCGGCTCCCGTAGCGCGCCCACGGGTTCTTCCGGCCGCAAGCGCCGGAAAGTCGGTTGACCCCGGCCCTCGTGCGGGCTACGGTGACTTGTAGAAGACCCGATGCCCCGAGTGATTCCGATCAAGCTGATCGAAGACACGGCCCGCGAGCTGATGGCGCGCGCGGCGATCGACATCCCCGCCGACTATCGCGAATGCGTGCGTCGCGCGCGGGAGGCCGAGCAGAACCGGCTCGCGCGCTTCGTGCTCACCGAGATGGACAAGAACTGGGACGTCGCCACGGCGGAGCGCCGGCCGATGTGCGCGGACACCGGGCTGCCGCGCTACTACGTCCGGGTCGGCAACGAGGCGGTGATCGAGGGCGGGTTCGTCGCGCTCGAGCGCGCGCTGCGAAAGGCCACCGCGGACGCGACGGCCACGATCCCGCTCCGCCCCAACCGTGTGCATCCGCTCACACGTGTCGACCACAACAACAACGTCGGCATCCACGCGCCCGAGATCACCTACGCGTTCGAGCCGGGCTGGGACTTCATCGACGTCACCACTGTCCACAAGGGTGGGCTCTTCGGAAGCGACTACCGCATGCTGTTCCCGAGTGACGGCATCCCGGGCATCAAGCGCTTCTTCGTCGACGCACTCGTGCAGTTCGGCAAGCGCGGTCTGGCGTGCCAGCCCGCCATCGTCGGCCTCGGCATCGGCGGGTCCAAGGACACGTGCGTGCGGCTGGGCAAGGAGGCCGCGTGTCTTCGCGCGGTCGGCAGTCGCAATCCGGATCCCGAGGTCGCGAAGCTGGAGGCGGAGCTGACGGCGCTCGGCAACTACATCGGCATCGGCGCGATGGGATTCGTCGGGACGTCGATGGTCGTGGCCACGCACATCGAGGTCGCGTTCTCGCACACGGGCGGCATGCCGGTCGGCATCCACGAGTTCTGTCTCTCGTCGCGGCGGGCGACTGCGCGCATTCATCCGGATGGTCAGGTCGAGCTTCGTGGGGATCCTCAGTGGTTCACCGATTACTACCGGCGCGAAGGCATCGAATGACGCCGCGCCGGGCTGGTCGGATGAGGGGCAGGCCCGATGGCTCGAACTACTCACTCGCCCCTGGGCCTGCCCCCCATCCGACCAGCCCGGCGCGGCGTGTCTCATCATGATTATGCGGCTGGACGACGTTGCCATGGACGAGGTTCATCTCCGGACCCCCGTCAGCGATGCCGACATCGCGCGGCTCAAGCTTGGCGACGTCGTGTATCTCGACGGGATCCTCTACACGGCGCGCGAAGGCGTGTATCGCAAGGTGGTGGACCAGGGCTTCGGGTTGCCCGCCGGCGTGGCCGAGCTGACCAACGTCAACTTCCACTGCTCGCCCGCCGCGACGGTGCGCCCGGACGGCAGCTACTCGGTCGAGGCCGTGACGGCGACGGCGAGCTTCCGGTTCGGCAAGTCCATGAGCCGATGGTTCGAGCGTTCCGGCTCGCGCGTGATCGTCGGCAAGGCGGGTCTCACGGAAGCCGCCTATCGCGAATGGTTCGTTCCCTACGGCGCGATCTACCTGACCACGGTTGGCTACGGGCTCGGTGCGACGTACGGCCGGTGCATCAAGCGCGTCGTCGACGTCCACTGGTTGAAAGAGCTCGGCATCGCGCAGGCGATGTGGGTGCTCGAGGTTCAGAATCTGGGCCCCTTCCTCGTCGAGGGCGACCGGGAGGGCCGGAGTCTCTTCGCGCTGGCCAACCGTGAGATCAACGTCCGGCTCGCGGAGGTCTATCGTGACCTGCCGCCTCCTGCGCTGTCCCGCTTCGGGGAGACGCTCTCGCGCGAAGACGAAGTCGTCTAGCCCGCACTATGCATGAACGATCGCGCCCGAGCCGCACGGCGTCGGCGACACGACCGCGAGCGGGGGGCCGGGGGGCGCTCCGGAATTCCGCGAGCTGTCGCCCGCGCGGCGAAACCCAGGGAACGAATC
>JBGPTW010000114.1:0-20824 GCA_041490825.1 Methylomirabilia bacterium
AGCCGTGACGAGTGGGAACGGCTCGGCGATGATCGGGGCGAAGGCGCCTGTGGTCAGAGGACCCCGGCTGCCCGTCTCTCGCCGGATCACCGGCCGGCACGCGCGTCGTTCGTTCATGAGCAATCCGGGCTAATGCGGGAATTCGTTCCAGGCGACCATGCCCGTGCCGGAGCGCCATGCGACAGCCGGCATGTAGGCCAGCACGTCGGCGGGACCGTGCGTGAGCGCCATGACGAGAATCCACGCGTTGAGCTCGGCGGTGCCGCCGGAGCCGGCCTCTTCCATCCGCTCGAGCGTGCATTCGCGCAGCAGCGCCTGGTGGTCGCCTTTCTTCAGCATGTCGAGAAACCACAGGTCGAACTCCTCGTCGACCCAGAAGTATCGGGGCCCTCCCGGCTCGTGCGACAGCCCGCCGGTGCCGAGTACCGCGATCCGCTCATGTCCCGACCAGGCGTGCAGCATCTCGCGGAGTGTCGTGCCGACCTGGTACATCCGCTCCGGCGTCGGGATGGGCGGGACGGTGCAGTTCATCGTGACCGGCACGAGCGGAATCCGCGACTCCGGATTCAGGTAATGCATCGGCACCGAGAACCCGTCGTCGAACTGGATGTCCCGGAGATAGGCGAACGCGAGACGCCGGCGCGCGCCTTCGTTCACCAGATACCGCGCGAGCGCGGGATGCCCGGGGAGCCGGTACTTCCCGAGCGCAAGCCACTCGTCGTACCAGTCGGCGGGGCCAACGTGCTCGGCGCCGATGCCGACCGTGAAGTCCGGCGTGTTGTTGATCGGCCAGTTGAGGAGATGATCGTTGCTGAAGCCGATGATCACGTCGGGCCGCGCGGCTTCCAATCGCCGCCGCATCTCGTCCAGCGCGCCGCGCGCAAGCTTCTGCTGCTCCTCGGGCGCGCTGCCAAACCAGCCGGTGAGACCCGGCGAGTGCGTCATCGCCATCGCGGCCACGATCTCGGCCATTACCGGCTCTCCTTCTTATTTTGCCGTCGGGGCGCGATTGATCGTTGACTCGCCTCGCGGCGCGGCGCCACTCGGCTCGCGATGCGGCCCGACGGTTGGGGATGTCAACCGTGCCGCCAGCTTCATCGCTTTCGCGGTCTCCTCCGGGAACGCGCGCTTGTACGCTTCCAGCGCCTGCGAGGCGTTCGAGTTGAAGCCCGCGCCGAAGAACAATCGCAAGATCTGCGGAATGTAGTACTGATGCACGCCCATCTCGTTGAGGCGGCGCACGTCCTTGTCGCGGAGCGCCTCGTACTCGGCCTGGCTCAGCCCGAACTCCCGCGCCAGGCCTTCGAGGTCGGTCTTCCAGCGGTCGCGCAGCAGCGCGTTGCGGCGAACGTAGAAGATCATCTCGTTCAGCGGCAGCGTCTTGTCACAGCGCTCGACGTTACCCATCGGCTGCGGCCCCCTTGAGGATCGTGGGGTTGACCTTGAGGAACATGATCACGCACCGCTCGTTGCCCAGGTTGCGGACGTCGTGCAGCACCGCGTTCGGAAACTTCACGATCGAGCCGGCGGGCACGACGACCTCCTGGCCGTCGATGTTCATGTTTGCCGTGCCCTGGAGGACGAAGATCGCCTCTTCCTCCTTGGGATGGGTGTGCATGACCGTCGACTGGCCGGGCTCGTAGCAGGCGATCTCCGACCAGAGCTGGTTGGTCTTGAACAGCATCTTCCGCACGCGCTTGTCAGGGGCGAAGGCCTTCAGCGCGTGGAGGTCGAAGACTTGCGCGACGCCGGTGACGGTTGCGATCGCCGTCTCGTCCATGGGACCTCCACTGTAACGGGGGCCGCGTGCCCGGCGCGACGGTAGAGATCGTATCCGGATGCGCCTGGCTCCGCGGATGGCCTAGTGTACCCGATCGCGAGACGTGTGCCGGCAGGGCAGAAGTGCCCAGTCCGATGTGCACGGCTGTCTTTCGAGCCGCGTCAAGTCCGCGGTTTCTCGGACGTCGCGCCTGGCATCCAGGTTGCCGCTCACCGTCCGCGTGGCTGCCTGGTGCCGCGTGGCCCTCATTGCGGGCATGATCGTCCTTGGACCCGTCACGGCCAGGGCCATCGACTCCGGGGCCGACCGCGAGCTGGCAGCGGCCCGTGAGGCGCTCGAGAGCGCCGAGGTCAGCTTCGACCCGGCCGCGCTCCTCAAAGCGCGCGAGCAAATCGACCGCCTGGTCGAGCAGCCGCACGCGCCGCCGCGCGCGGCCTACCTTCAGGGGCGCGCCTATCTCGATCTGGTCACGTGGAATCAACGTCACGGCTCGTCCAGCGAGGCGCTGCATTACGCCCAGCTCGCGATCACCGCCGGGCAAGCGGCCGTGGAGCGCAATCGGCAGCACTCGGATTCGCACCGGGTGCTCGGCGAGGCCTACAGCCGTGTCATCGGCTTGCGACGCGGCATCACCGGCCTGCTCTACGGTCAGCGCTCGCAGCAGCAGCTTTCCCTCGCCTTGCGACTCGATCCTCTCAACGCGCGCGCTCATCTCGCGATGGGCATCGCCAAGCTACGGAGTCCGCGACTGGTCGGCGGCGACGGCGATGCGGCTCTGCATGCCTTCGAGAAAGCGATCGCGCTTGCACCTCAGAACTGGGAGCCCCATGCGTGGCTCGGTGTCGCGTATCGCGAGCGCGGCGATGTCGTCGCGGCGCGGACGGCGCTGGAGCGCGCGCTGGACCTGAGCCCGCGTAACGAGTGGGTGAAAGCCGAGCTGGACGCGCTCCGCCCTGCTCGCTGACCGGCCCTCCCGGTTGCCGTCGGGGCGGCACGGGTCGGGGCCGCGCCGGAGCGGCGCGCGGCCGGGCCGGAGCAGCGCGCGGCCGGGGCTGCGAGTTTCTTGCGTATCTGGGCGCGGCTCGCTATGGTTTCTTGCGTGGCGCGTGTCGTCGATCGACCGCGATTCAAATCGATGCTCCGGCGCGCCTTCGCCGCCTCGCCGCTGGTCGTGGCCGTGCTCCCTCCCGCGCTCATTGCATGGACGGTCTATCACCAGGCGGTGGCGGTGCCGTTCTGGGATGACTGGGAGCTCGTCGACCTTCTGCACCGCGCCAGCCTGGGCACGTTGCGATTCGCCGATTTCTGGACACAGCACAACGAACACCGCCTCGTGCTGCCGGGCCTGCTAATGCTCGGCCTCGCCCGCGCGACCGCCTGGGATCCCCGCGTGACGATGGCGGCGAGTGTCGTCATCTCGCTCGTCACGCTCGGGGTGCTCGGTATCATCGTCGATCGAAGTTTCCGATCGTCAGCGCCGGCACTGCGGTCGTGGGTCATTCTCGGCGCCTCGCTGATGACGTTCTCGATGGTCGCCTGGCAGAACTGGCTGTGGGCCTGGCAGGTGCAGATCTTCATGAATGGGCTCGCCGCGTGCTCGGTGGCATGGGCGCTCGGGCGCTACGGGCCGCGCTGGCCCGGTCCCCTGCTGGCTGTTCTCGCGGCGATCGCCGGCACGCTGAGTTTCGCGAACGGGCTGGTGCTCCTCGCGGTCGTGCCGATCGTGCTGTCCGTCGACCCGCGTGACGCCGGCTCGGGACGCCGGGCAGGGATCGTCACCGCGTTGATCGGGTTCGTCGTCATCGCGATCTACATGGTCGGATTGGATCTCCCGCCTGCGCATCCGAGCCCATTGATCGCGCTCGCCCATCCGCTCGCGCTCGGGGCGTACGTGCTCGTGTATCTCGGGTCCCCGCTTGCCGTGGGCTGGTGGCTCGCGACCTCGAGCGTTCCGGCCGTCATCGCGCTCAGCGCTGCCTTCGGCGCAGTCGGTCTCGTCATCGTCGCGGCCGGCGCTTTCTTCGCACGGCGTCGAGTCGAACACGCGGCGCTCGTTCCGTGGCTTGCCCTCGTGCTCTTCACCGTGCTGAGCGGCACGATGACCGGTGTCGGCCGTCTCGGCACCAGCCTCGACTCGGCGCTGGCCTCGCGTTACACGACGACGTCCGGGCTGTTCTGGGTGAGCGTGATCGCCGTCGTTGCGCTCGCGACCTCCCATCTGCTTCGGCGCGGCGCCGTCATCGGCCGTAGCGTCGTGGCGCTGATCGTGATTTTGGTCGTGGTCGAGCTGTTCTCGGTCGCTGGATACTCGAGCTCGTGGATCCTGGGCCTTCGGATGGCGGACGCGCACGACGAGGTGCTCCGCCGTGGCGGTGAGTGTCTGCAGTTTTATCGGACCGCTCCGATGCCCTGTTTGAAATTGCTCTATCCCGATCCGGCTGAGCTTCGCGCCCGCGCGAACCGGCTGGAGGCTCTGGCGCTCGGGCCATTCGCGCCCGGTCGCACGGAACGGGCGCTCGCTTCGTACTCGATCGCACAGGAGCCCGAAACGCCGGGCTCGATCGAGCTCCTCCGCCTGGATGACATGAGTGCCGAGTTCATCGTGGCGGGCTGGGGCGTGGATCCGACAACCCATCGCGCGGCGCATGCCGTCCTGATCGTCGTCGATGGTGAAGTGATCGGGCGGGCGGTGACGGGTCTCGAACATCCGGACGCCTCGGGCACCGCCCGTGCCGCGCCCACGGCGAATGCGGGCTGGGCATTCCGATTCAGCACGTTTCGGCTGAAGCCCGGATCGCACGCGGTCGAGGCGTATGTGGTGCTCGGTCAGGAGCACGTTGCCAGGCTCGCTGGCGCGCGAGTCATCGAGGTGACTGGCGGACGGACGTGACGGAAGCCGCGACGCGCTCGCTCGCCGGTCGTCACACGTGGCGGCGCTGGGGTGCCGCGATCGCGTTGACCGCCGCGGCGGTTCCACCGGCGCTCGTGGCCCGCATGGTTGCGCGCGACGGGCTCAACGTGCCATTCCTCGACGACTGGCACGTGCTGCCTCTCCTCGAAAAGGCGCAGGCTGGCACGCTTCGCCTCGGAGATTTCTGGGCGCAACACAACGAGCATCGGCCGGTTCTCGCCAGGCTATTGCTTCTCGGCCTCGCGAGACTCACGGGCTGGGACCTCCGCTGGGAGCTCGGCGCCAACGTCGCGATGGCGCTGGCGACGCTCGGCGTGCTGGCCGCGCTGATCAAGCAGACGCTCCAGCCGATCGCGCCGCGGATCACCCCATGGATCATCCTCGTGACGTCCATCCTGACGTTCTCACTCGTCCAGTGGCAGAACTGGCTCTGGGGCTGGCAAGTTCAGATCTTCATGAATGCGCTGGCGGCATGCGTCACGGTGTGGGCGCTTGCGCGCTTCGGATCCCGGGGGCCTCGGCCGCTGCTGGCGCTCGCTGCTGCGATCGCGGGCGCGCTGTCGTTCGGCAGCGGGCTGACGCTGCTGGCGCTGGTGCCGTTCGGGCTCGCGCTCGACGAGCGAGCGCATGAGATGTCCGGGTCGTGGCGCGGCGTCGGAATCACGGCGTTCGTGGGCGTCGCGCTCGGCGCGGTCTACCTCGTCGGCCTCGAGCACCCTCCAACACATCCGAGCGTGTTCGTGGCGTTCTCGGAGCCGTGGGCGTTCGCGCAATTCGTGCTCGCTTACCTCGGCGCGCCGCTCGGCTCGGGATGGTACCTCGTCACGAGGGACAGGGACGTCGTCGTCCTGATCAACGCGCTCTGGGGCGCCGCCGGTGTCGCGGTGATGATCGGCGCCGGCGCCTGGCTTCATTCGTCGTGGCCAGCGTCGCGCGAGACGCTCCGCCCCTGGTTCCTGCTTGCGCTGTACGCGATCCTCAGCGCGGCCATGACGGGGCTCGGCCGACTCGGCTCCGGTCTCGACCAGGCGCTCGCTTCCCGCTACACGACCATCTCGACCCTGTTCTGGGTGAGCGTCAGCGTCGTCAGCGCCATGGCGCTGACTCGGGTGATCCGCAACCGCGCGCTCGGAGCGTACAGTTTCGCGGCGAGTATTGCGCTGGTCACGATTGCCGCACCGGTCGCCGGCGCCAGCTATCTGAGCTCATGGATGTTCGGAGCGGACGTGGCCACCGTGTACCACGACGGAGTACGGCGCGGCGGCGAGTGTCTCCGCTTCTACCGGATCGCCCCCGATCCGTGCCTCGGCCTGCTCAATCCGGACATCCCGGTCATCCGCGATCACGCGCGTCGGTTCGAGGCGCTCGGGCTCGGGCCGTTCGCTCCGGGGCGCGAGGAGCGAGCGTTCTCGAGCTACACGGTCGCGGAATCAGCGCAGCCCGCGGGCTGGCTCGAGCGGATCGAGGTCGATCATGGCGCCACGGAGGTCGTCGTGTCGGGCTGGGGCATGGATCCCGGCAGCGGAAGCGCCGCGCCCGCCATCCTGATCGTGGCCGACGGTACCGTCCTCGGACGGGTGCGGCCCCGCGAGGCCCGGGCCGACGTGGCGACGCAGCTCGGCGCTGACGGCCTGCTCCATTCCGGCTGGACCTTTCGATTCGGCGCGTTCCGACTCGGTCCCGGCTCGCACACGGTCGAAGCGTACGCGCTGATCGATCGCGAGCGGATCGCCAGGCTCGGCGGGGCGCGCACGATCGAGGTCAAGCGGACGCCGACATGAAGATGTCCGTCGTCATTCCCGCCAGGAACGAGGCCGGAAACATCGGCGCGTTCGTCGAGCGCTTGCGCATCACACTCGATCGTGCCGCCATCGATTACGAGATCGTCGTCGTCGACGACGGCAGCACGGACGGCACGAAGGCCGACGCGCTGGCCGGCGCGCGCGGGAGTCCCCGAGTGCGCGTGGTTTCGAACACCGGGCGTCATGGGTTCGGCTACGCCGTGCGCTACGGTCTGGATCGATTCACGGGCGACGCGGTCGCGATCATGATGGCGGACGGCTCGGACGATCCGGCCGACGCGGTTCGCTACTTCGAGCTCCTCCGCGATCGGGCCGAGTGCGCCTTCGGCTCGCGCTTCCTTCCCGACAGCCGCGTCGAGAACTATCCGCGGCTGAAGCTCGTCATCAACCGGCTGGCCAACGTGTTCATCCGGCTGCTCTTCAATCTCGGCTACAACGACGTCACCAACGCCTTCAAGGCGTACCGCGCCTACGTCATCGACGGCTGCCGGCCGCTGGTGTCGCCGCACTTCAACCTGACGGTGGAGCTCCCGTTGAAGGCGATCGTCCGCGGCTACTCGTACGAGGTGATTCCGATCTCCTGGCGGATTCGCGAGCGGGGGCTGTCGCATCTGGGCCTCCGGGAGATGGGAAGCCGCTATCTCTTCATCGTCCTCTACGTCTGGCTGGAGAAGCTCCTCACGCGTGGCGACTATCGCCGCGCGACGCCGGCGCCGCCCGAACAGTGGCCGGCTCGCAAGCCGCCTCCGCTGCTCGACCCGTGACGGCGCCGGCATCGCCACCAGGCCCGCTTCGCGATGCGGGACCGACCGTCGGCCAGATCGTCCTCGTCGAGCACGGCGAGTGGGCCGTCGTGGGCCGCGCCACCTACCGCAACGAAGGTCTCCACTCGGAAGAGTGGGAATGCCGGAAAGGCAGCGAGACCGCGTATCTGCTGAAGGAAACGGAGCGCGGGCAGGTTCGCTGGTTCTTCGCGCGTCAGATCGCCTTGTCCGCCGTCGCGCTGCCGTCCGGAGCGTCGCTCGATCGGCGGCCACGTACCGATGACGGCTCTCCGCCGCCGAGCCTGGCGTTCCGTGGCCAGACATATCGCTACGAGACGACGACCGAAGGGCAGTACGAGGAACGACCGGGGCAGGCGGTCGGAAAAACCACGTGGGAGTACTGGGACGCTTCGCGCGCCTACAACCTGGCGCTCGAGCGCTGGCCCGACGGACGCCTCGATGCCTACCATGGCGCCTACGTCGACGCCGCCACGATTCACGTTCGACCCGGACGGCGCGCGTCGTCCGTGGCGATCGCCGCGCTCGTGGCCGGGCTGGTCTATTTCTTCGCCCTCGTCGGCGGCCTTCCGTTCGATCGTTGCACCGGAATCTCGCTCGTTCTGGGCGGTGTCGTCGGACTCGCCCGCGCCCTCTACCATGCGCCGTCGGCAGCCGCAGCCGCGTTGATCTTGACGCCGGCGCTCGGCGTCGTCTTCTATCGTTTTCCGCCGCTCACCACGGTGCCCGGGCTGATCGCCCTGATCGTCGCCCCCGCGTTGATGGCGCGGTGGGCCGGCCGCGCGCCGGCCGTGCCGAAGGGCGCCGTGCGCTCGGCGGCGTTCTTCACGACAGGATTGCCGCTCCTCGTGGTCGGGCTGTACTACTACTTCACGTTTGCGCCTGGACCACACAGTGTCGGCCAGTACGCGCTCGCCCTGGGGCCAGCCTTCCTCGGTGGCGTCGGGGCTGCGGCGATCGCCGGGCTCGTGCTGAAGGCGGCGGAGTAGCGCGTGCGCCACATCTTCCTCGACCAGCGCGGCGGGCGACTGGCCCTGTACCTGAACGGAGATCTGCAATTCGATCGTGATGACGAGCGGCTGTACCACGAGCCGCTCGCGCTCGTGCCGGTCCTCGTCGCGCGCCAGCGCCGGCCGGCACGCCCGCTGCGCGTGCTGGTTCTCGGCGGCGGTGATGGCCTCGCCTTGCGTGAGGTGCTGCGGCTGCCGGACGTGGCAGAGGCGCATCTCGTCGATCATGACGCCGACGTCGTCCGGCTGGCCCGGACGATGCTTGCGCCGCTCAACGAGAACGCGCTCGGTGATCGCCGCGCGCACGTCCACGTGCGCGACGCCGCGGCGTTTCTCCGGCACGCGAAGGATTTCGACGTCATCGTCCATGACCTGACGTATCCGCGCGACGTCGCCGGCGCCGCGCTCTTCAACCTGCGCTTTTTTCAGCGAGCGCGCGCCGCGCTTGCCGATGGCGGGGTGCTGGCCGTGAATGCCGTCTCGCCCGAGCTCACGCCCCAGGCGTTCGGGTGCGTGGCGGCGACACTTGGCGCTGCTGGCTTCGCGACGACGCCGCACACGTTCGAGCTGCCCTCGTTCCGGGCGGAGGGCTACGGCCGCTGGGGATTCCTGTTCGCGTCGACGTTGGCGATCTCGGAATCCGAAATTCTTGGGTTGCGCTTTCCGAGTGGCGCGCGCGTCAACTCCGCCACGCTCCTGGCCGGCGCCGAGCTGCCGGCCGCCGCCGCCGACGCCATGCGCGCCGCGGTGAACCGGACGGACGAGCTCCTCTACTATCTCTACAACGGCACGCCACTCCCGTGGACAGGGCCCTTCGGTCACACCGTCTTCTTGCCATCGGGTGCTGTCACGTACGGGCCTCGGCTCACGGCGGCCCAGGGCTTCGCTCACTGGCTTCGGCGGCCGGCCGGGCGCCGGTCGCTCGACGAGCTGCTCGCCTGTCTTCCGCTGTCGCGCCGCGGTCAGACGCGCCAGGCGTTGCTCGAATGGAGCCGGTACGCGGAGACGCTCTTTCGCGAGCTGGATCTCCTGGCGTTCGTCGAGCGCGCGCTCGCCCGAGCCCGCGGGCTCCCTCGGGAATGGGTGACGGAGCTTCGACAGGTTGCCGAGCGGCTGCGGAGCGGGATGCCAGACCTCGATGACCTTCTCCATCACGCGTACCGCGTCTTCGCGATCTTTCTGCTCGTGATGCTCGTCGCGAACCTCTTCTTTCCCGACAATCTCTACGCGAAGCACACCTCGAGCGGCGGGTCGGGGAGCGCGCCATCGGCGCTCTTCTTCACCGACCCTCAGACGACGCTCAGCCCGTTCGGTTTTCGCGGGTTCGGCGGCGCGATCTACGGAACGCCCGGAGGCATGGTCCCGGATGCGCGCGGTCAGCAGTATCCGCCGAAGGCCTGGACGCTGGGCGAGGCCACGGGGCAGACCCGGCCCGTCGGCGCGCTGCTTGCGCTGTCGAAGGATCTGCGCTTGCTCGAGTCGGGCGTCGTGGCGTACAGCGCGTCCGTGCTCGGGTATCAGTTCTTCGTCGAGCCCGGCCGCTTCCGCGTCGTCGATCAGCGCGGACGTGACGTGATGGCCACGCTTCCCGACCCGACGCTCGAGACCGACGTCCGGACGCAGCTCGGAACGCTCCGCCCGCTGATCGACAAAGCGATCGCCGATCACAGTCGCTGGCTCGAGTGGGTGCGCTGGGGCTCGTCGCTCGCGCCCGGGCAGGAGGCGGTGTCCGAGCTCGGAGTCCTCGAGCGCATCAAGAGCGCGATCGCGTCTGCCGAGGCGGTGTGGGCGAAGCCTTCGACGGCCGCGTTCATGCCGTCGCCGCAGTGGAAGCCGCTGCTTCCGGGACTCTATCTGAAATCCGGGCGGCCGGGCGAGGCGGCGCCGACACTCGTCACGGTGACGCCCGACGGGACGGCGCATGAACGATCGCTCGTGCCGCCGGCGCAGCTCACCGACGAGGACCGCTTCGTCTTCCGGGCGCTCCAGGCGCGCACGACGACGTCCCGCGATGCGCGGCTCGGCGCGGTCATCGCACGCTGGCAGGAAGTGCATGGCCCGGCGCTGAAGCTTCCAGGAGCGGCGCCCGGGGGGAGCTGGACCCGGTGATGGCGGATCGATCGCCGGCGCTTCGAGTCCGACTTCTCACGACCCGCGATCGGGCGTGCTGGGATGCGCTCGTCACCTACCTCGGCGCGGGCTTCATGCAGTCCTGGGCGTGGTCGGAGTTCAAGGCCCTCGACGGTTACGACGTGACGCGTGCCGGCGTCTTCGACGGCGACGTCCTGATCGGCGGTGGCATCGCGTACTTGTACGCATCGCCGGCTGAAGCGTGCCTCGCCACGATTCCCGATGGGCCAGTTCTCGACTGGAGCTTGCCCACGGCGACCCTCGCCTTCAGCGCGCTCGTCGAGACCTTCGAGCGCTTGCTCGCTGCCGACCGGATGGTCGTGCTGAGACTCGAGCCCCGCCTCACCGCGGTGCCTGCCCCGCTCGCGTCCCTGCCCCGGTCGCCCGTCGATCTGGTGCCGGAGGAGACGCTCGAGATCGATCTCACGTCCGAGGACGACATGCTCGAGGGCATGAAGCCCAAGGGCCGCTACAACACACGCCTGGCCGCACGGCGTGGCGTGGAGGTCGTCGACTCCGTGGATCCCGCCGACGTGCACGAGCTCTACGCCGTCCTCGAGCACACCGCGCGCGCTCAGGGATTTCGCCTCGAGCCGAAGAGCTTCTTCATCAACCTCGCGCGGGCGCTGTTTCCCTCGCGTGCGCGGCTGGCCTTCGCGCGCTGGAAGGGCATGACGTTGGCCGCGGCGCTCACCGTCCGGCACGCCTCCACGGTGACCTACCTCTACGGCGGACATCTTCCGCTCTTTCCCGACGTGATGGCCAGCTACGCGCTGCACTGGCACGTGATGCGAGAGGCGGCCGCCGACGGTTATCGCACCTACGATCTCTACGGGTACGTTGCTCCCGGGCGCCCCGAGCATCCCTACGACGGGTTTTCTCGTTTCAAGGAAAAGCTCGGTGGCCGGCCGGTACGGCGGATGGGGTCCCGCGACGTCGTCTTCTATGATCGGCTCGCCGGCGCGGCCGTGCGAGCGATGCGCATCGCGTCGAGAGCCTGAAGGCAGGAGAGCCCATGACGAACGTGCTGGAGGCGATCGCGTTCCTCGCGGTCTGTTTCGTGCTCTGCTGGATCGGCAAGCTGCTGTACGGGCTCTTCCATCCCGGCACGGCCGTGGATCGCGAGGTCATCGCGCGGGACAACGTCGCGTTCGCCATCCCGCTCGGCGCGTACTATCTCGGGATCGTGATCGCCCTGGGCGCGCCGCTTTCCGGTCAGGCGCGCGGGGACGTCGTCGGCGATGTGGCGTCGCTCGCGTCGTGGGGACTGCTGGCCGTGCTGCTGCTGAACGTCGCCTCCGCGGCGAACCGGTTCCTGCTCTTCCGGGGCTTCGATCTCGATCGCGAGATCCTCCAGCGCAACAACGTGGCGGCCGGCATCATCCTCGGTGGCTCGCACGTCGCCAACGCGCTGCTGATCCTCGGCGCCCTCGCGGGGGAGGGCGGACTCATCCCCGCCGCGGTCTTCTGGATCTATGCGCAGCTCCTGCTGGCGCTGGCGGCGCGGACGTTCCTCGCGACCGTTCGCTACGATCTCGCGGCCGAGATCCGGCGAAGCAACCGCGCGGTCGGCTGCTCGCTGGCGGGTCTGCTCATCGCGATGGGCAATCTCCTCAGAATGGCGATCACCGGCTCGTTCACCGGATGGTCGCCGGCCTTCACGGCGGCCACGAGCTACGCCGTGGCCGGACTGGTGCTGCTCTTCGTGGCCCGCTCGGCGGCGGACTGGCTGCTGCTTCCCGGCGTGACGATCCATCAGGAAGTCGTCGAGCAGGAGGTGCCGAACGTGGGCGTCGGCTACCTCGAAGCGCTGCTCTACTTCGGCGCGTCGCTGCTGGTCGGCTGGAGTCTCTGACCCTCTGATATCATCGCGCCGTCATGCGTATCTTTCCGTTCCGCGGTCGTCGTTTCACGCGGGCGGCGCGCGACGTCTCGGCGGTCGTTGCGCCACCGTACGATCAGATCAGCTCTGAGATGCAGGATCGCCTGGAGGCGATGAGCCCGTGGAATATCGTGCGGGCGACGCTGCCGCGCGATGAGGGCGGCGACCGGTACGTGCGAGCGCGGAACACACTCGGGCAGTGGGAACGGGAAGGCGTGTGGCCGGCCGACCCGCAGCCGGCGATCTACCCGTACCATCAGACCTACGCCGTCGATGGCGGCGAGGTGACCCGCAAGGGCTTCGTCGCGCTCGGCGAAGTGTCGGGCTACTCGGCGGGCATCGTCCTGCCGCACGAGCGGACGCACGCGGGTCCGAAGAAGGATCGGCTCGAACTGCTGGAGGCCACCGGTGCCGACATCGGGCTGCTGTTCATGCTCGTCGGCGATCCGGCCGGCGATCTCCTCGAGACGACGCGGCCCGACGGCGAGCCCGCGGCCGAGGCGCGCGATCTGAAAGGCGAGCGCCATCGCCTCTGGCGGATCACGGATCCGACGACGATTGCGCGCGCGCAAGAGCTCATCGCGTCGCGCTCCGTGATCATCGCGGACGGTCATCATCGGTACGAGACGGCCGTCGAGTACGCGCGCCGCCACGCGGGCGCCGACCGGAAGCTCATGGCCTTCTTCAGTCTCGAAGCGCCGGGGCTGACGATCGTTCCGAACCACCGGCTCGTGCATCGCGTCGAGGGCTTTTCGCTCGATCGTCTGGTCGAGTCCGCCAGCCGATGGTTCGACGTGGAGCCGCTCGGTGACCCGATCGCCTTCCGTCCGACCCACCGAGCGATCGGCGTCGTGGCCGCCACGAACGCGGTCGTGCTTCGCTTGCGCGACCAGGCGTTCGACGAGCTGCCATGGCCGTCCGGCACGTCGCCAGCATGGCGGCGCCTCGCCGTCTCGATCCTCCACGAAGGTCTTCTGCGGCCACTGCTGGACATCACCGACGAGAAGCTCGACGCCAGGACGCACGTGGACTACACCGCGGATCAGATCGACGCCGTGAAGCGCGCGCGCGAGGGTCAGTACCAGGCGGCGTTTCTCATCGCACCGACCACGCCCGAGGAGCTTCAGGCCGTGGTCAAGGGCGGTGAGCTCCTGCCGCAGAAGTCCACGCACTTCTACCCGAAGCTGCTCGACGGCCTCGTGTTTCACGGGCTGCCGAAAGGAGACGGCTCATCACGATCCTGGTCAAGGACACGTCGCTCGCCGCCATCATCGGGGTGTTCGAGCTGACGCGGGCCACCCAGGAGACGATCGAGCGCACGCTGCGATCCTTCGAGCTGTATCTGACGGCCGCCGCGATGTACTTCGTGATCTGCTTCCCGCTGACCCAGCTCTCTCGCTGGACGGAAGCGCGTCTGCAGCGACCGTAGGATTCGGTATGCTTCCCCCGCGGTGCCTGGCAGTGATACGAATGTAGCCATGGGTGTGTCGCTCGATCTGATCCGGCGGCTGGAAGACAACGTCGCCCGCGCGCTCGTGGGCAAGCCCGATGTCGTGCGGCTGGCGGTGGTTGGCCTGATGGCTCGCGGCCATCTGCTCATCGAGGACGTGCCGGGGGTAGGGAAGACCACGCTCGCGGCCGCACTGGCGCGCTCGATCGGCGTCGGGTTCCAGCGGATCCAGTTCACCTCCGACATGTTGCCGTCCGACATCCTCGGTGTATCGATCTACCAGGCCGACCGCAGCGAGTTCGTCTTCAAGCCCGGCCCGCTGTTCACCAACATCGTGCTCGCCGACGAGATCAACCGAACGACGCCCAAGACCCAGTCGAGCCTGCTCGAAGCGATGAACGAGGCGCAGGTGTCGCTCGATCACTCCACCTATCCGCTGCCTCGCCCGTTCATGGTGCTCGCCACGCAGAATCCGCTCGAATACGAGGGAACGCACCCGCTGCCGGAATCGCAGCTCGACCGATTCCTGCTCCGGATCCGGATCGGCTACCCGGGTGCCGACGACGAGAAGGCGCTTCTCCGCGGCGACGCCGCCGTAGCGGTCGAGGCGCTCCGTCCAGTGCTCGGCGTCAAGGACGTGCTCGAGCTCCAGGCCGAGGCCGAGCGCGTCCGCGCCGATGAGGCCATCCTCGACTACGTCATGGCCCTGGTGACGGCCACGCGCGGCTCGCCGCTCCTCACGCTCGGCGTGAGCCCGCGCGGCGCCCTGGCATTGCTCAGAGCCGCGCGCGCCCACGCGCTCGCGGACGGCCGGGACTATCTGGTTCCTGACGACGTCAAGCGGCTCGCTCTTCCTGCACTGGCGCATCGGGTGCTGGTCAAGAGCCGGCTCGGTCACGATGGTGACGATCGCACGCCGGACGTGACCGACGGCGAAACCGTGATCCGCGCAATTCTTCAACAAGTCGCCGTCCCGCGATGAGAGCATTGAGAATCAAAGAGCGGGTCGAGGCGGACGGCGGTGTTGCCGGCGGCCGACGAGCGTGTGGGGGTCGAGGCGGACGGCGGCTTTGCCGGCGGCCGACGAGCGTGTGGGGGTCGAGGCGGACGGCGGCTTTGCCGGCGGCCGACGAGCGTGTGGGGGTGTGGGGGCCATTTCGGGGCCCCCACGTCAATTGAATCGCACGCTCTGGCCGACGCGCGACGGTTGGTGGTGTCTCGCGGCGGCGATCGGTCTCGGCTTCGCGGCAATGAACACCGGGAACAATCTGCTGTACCTTCTCGTGTCGCTGCTGCTCGGTCTCATCGTGGTGTCCGGTATCCTCTCGGAGCAGTCGATTCGCCGGCTGCACTTCGCAGCCATCCGGCCGCATGAGATTTACGCGGGCCGCGCGGCCGTCTTCGGCGTTCGTGTCGTGAACCGGAAACGGTGGCGGCCGTCGTACTCGGTTGCGATCGAGGTCGTTGACGGTGACGCCAGGCCGTCGGCCGCCTACCTGCCGAAGCTCGAGGGCCGCGGCGAGCGCCTGATCACGTGGCAGATGACCGTGCCTCACCGTGGCCGGCAACCGTTTCCGTGGCTCCGGATTGTCACGCGATTCCCCTTCGGGTTCTTCGTCAAGGCGGCTCCCGTGCGGCTCGAGGTCGAGACGATCGTGTATCCCGCCGTCCGACCGATCGACCGCGATTGGCGCCGCGCGCTCGGTGGCGGCGACGCGTCCGCCCATCGCCGCGGGCGGGGCAGTGACCTCTACAATCTTCGCGAGTATCGACCTGGCGACGAGCCCCGGCTGATCCACTGGCGCAGCACCGCGAAGACCGGTCTCCTCACAGTGCGCGAGCTCGAAGCGGATACGACCGTTGACACCCGTATCGTGCTCGACGCGGCCGGCTCCGGGCGTGCCCGGCTGGAGGCGGGTCTCTCGGAGGCAGCGTCGCTCGCCGAGCATCTGATCAGACGCGGCGGCGGCGTGGAGATGGTTGGTCCCGGGCTCCTGCTTCCACTTGGCCGCGGTGACGAGCATCGCCGCCGCATCCTGACAGCCCTGGCGTTGTACGAGCTTCCTGACGCCGCCACCGCTCCGTCATCCCCGGGCGGGCCGCGCCGCACCACCGTTCGAGAGATTCGTGTCGTGATCGGCTGATGCTGTCGACGGCTGGAGCGCTTCGCGTCGCGACCTACCTCCTGGTCGCGGATGGACTCGCGGCACTCCACGTCGGCGGTCTGCTGGAAGTCCCGGGGCTTGCCCTGGTCAGCGCCGCCGTCGTGCTGAGCTGGTGGCAAGAGCACTGGCGCCTGCGCTTTCCGGGAGGCCTGGGGCCGACGGTGCTCGGCGTCATCGCCGCGGTGGCGTCCGCCGTCGACCTGCTGTACCTCGCGCCGTCGGTCCTCGACGGGCTGGTGCACCTGCTCCTGTTTCTGCTGGTCTACCGTCTCTTCACCCGCACCTCGCTCCGAGACGTACGAGACGTCGGCTTCATCTGCTTCTTCATGCTCGTCGCGTCCGCGCCCGTGACCGTGGGGTTCGGCTTCCTCTTCGTTTTCGTCGGCTTCCTCACGATCGGCACGTGGCTGATGATTCTTCGGCACACGCTCGTCGAATCCGAGCGCATCGCCGCCGCCGGCGCCACCGTGGCGGGCAGCATCGAGCGGCCGGGCCTGCCACTTCTCGGTCTGAGCCTGACGGCCGCCGGGGCGACGCTGGCGATCGCCATGACGCTCTTCTTCGTCATCCCGCGCATCGGTCAGGCAGCGCTGCCGATCCGCGCGCGCGTGAATCGCCTGGTGTCCGGGTTCTCCGAGCGGGTGGAGCTGGGCTCGTTCGGCGCGATCGAGACCGATGCGTCCGTCGTCATGCGGGTCCACATTCCCGAGGGACCGACCGCGCCCGACAAGATCCCCGGGTTGCGCTGGCGCGGCATCGCGTTCGATCGCTTCGATGGACGCACGTGGACGATGGCCGATCCCGACCGTGTCACCATGCGCCGTCCGCCCGGCGGCGCGTTCGTCCTCGCCTCACCGCGAGGCGCCGGCGGGCTGCTGGCGCAGGAGATTTACCTCGAGCCGCTCGGCACCGACATGATCTTCGCCGCTCCCCGCCTGGTCCGGCTCCGGCTGCGCGCCGATACCGTGAGCGTCGACAGCGCCGGCGCGGTGTCCGTGGCCATGACGGCGGCGCGGCTCCAGTATCTGGTCGAGTCGGAGGTCGACACGGGAGCGCCTCGCCCGTCCCGGATGCCCAGAGACGATCGCCTCGACGAGAACGCTCGGCTCCGGTATCTGCAGCTTCCGGCGCTCGCTCCGAGAGTGCGCGGCCTCGCGCGCGACGTGACCGCAGGCAGCCGCGACGCGTACGAGGTTGCGGAGCGTCTCACGACGTTCCTGTCGACCCGCTTCCGTTACACGCACGTGCTCGAGCGGCAGACCGATCTGCCGCCGGTGGAGGAGTTCCTGTTCGTCAGCCGCGCCGGGAACTGCGAGTACTTCGCGGCCTCGCTGGCCGTGCTGCTGCGCACGGTCGGCATTCCCGCTCGAGTCGTCAACGGCTTCCAGCGCGGAGAGTGGAACCCGTACGGGCGCTATTTCATGGTCCGGCTTCTCGATGCCCACTCGTGGGTCGAGGCGTACTTCGACGATCGCGGCTGGACGACGCTCGACGCCTCGCCCCGGGCGGCCGTGACCGAAGCAGCCGCGCCGGGACAGGTCAATCTGTATCTCGACGCGTTGCGGTTGCGCTGGTACCGCTACATCGTGAACTGGAATCTACAAGATCAGGTGATGGCTGCTTCCCGGGTGCGGCAGGTGGCAATCGCGTGGCGACCGCCGATCGCCTGGATTCGCGACCTCGGCGGAATTCCACGCGAGGCGGTCGCGGCATTCGCGGCAGTCACCATTGCACTGGCGCTGATGTTTGCGCGGCGCGTGTTGCCGCAGCATCGCGCCGGCTCCCGGGCGCGAATCCCGAAGTTCTACGACCGCGCGCTCCGCGCGCTGGCGCGGCGTGGCTTGCGGCCGCAACCGGATGAGACGGCACGGGAGTTCTCGCATCGCGTGAGGATGGCTGCGCCAGGATATGCCGCGCCCTTCGGTCGCATCACGGCCGGGTACGAGCGTGCCCGGTTCGGTGGCGCGGTCATCGGGCCGGGCGAGCTCGATGAGCTCGAGCCATGTCTGGCCATGCTGAGTCGACCGCCTGCGACAGCACGCCTTGAACCTCGCGGGTGACGACCGAATTGATCTTCCAGGCCCCGTTCTCCCATACCAGCTCGTAGACGGCGTCCACCATCTTCCCGTTGGTCCCGCGGATGTCCACTCGCAGATAGATGTTGCCGTTCGGCGCGATCTCGCGGCGCACCATGGCGGCGTGCGCTGACCGCGCAATCTCGGGATAGCCGCCGCGAACCATGGTCTCGAAGCGTGCGCGGTTGAACATCTCGTGGATCGTGGACGACGCGAACGTGTACGCGGTATCGAAGTCGTCGCGACGGAAGGCGTCGAGCTGTCGCATGACGACCGCGACGGCGGCGTCGACGTCGGCCGGGGCCTGAGCCCGAACCGGTGACGCGAGCCCCGCGAGCATCAGCAGCAGCCCCGCCGTTAATCTCCGCATGATCATTCCGGCGATACCGGCGCCACCCTCACCATGCCTGCATGGTACGATTTCGGCGACTCGATAGGAACGCGGACGTCCCTGTGAGGAACGCGGACGTCCCCGTAGTGAACGAGGAGAAACATGCACGAAGGACTCAGTCGCGGGCTCACGGATTACGGCGATCGTGACTTCTCGCTGTACCTCCGGCGCTCGTTCGCCAAGTCGATGGGCTACTCCAACGCGGCGCTGTCGCGGCCGATCGTCGGTATCGCGAACTCGGCCAGCGGCTACAACAACTGCCATCGACACTTTCCCGAGCTGATCGAAGCCGTCAAGCGCGGTGTCTTGTCGGCGGGCGGCCTCCCGCTCGAATTCCCGACCATTTCTCTGGGTGAGACGTTTCTCGAGCCGACGAGCATGCTTTACCGAAACCTCATGTCGATGGACGTCGAAGAGATGCTGCGCGCGCAGCCGATGGACGCCGCCGTTCTGGTCAGCGGCTGCGACAAGACCGTGCCCGCGCAGCTCATGGGCGCCGCCTCCGCCAATATTCCGGCCGCGCTCCTGCTTGCGGGGCCGATGATGACCAGCCGGCACGAGGGCGAGCGGCTCGGCGCGTGCACCGACTGCCGTCGCTTCTGGGCGCGGTACCGGGCGGGAGAGCTGACGCGCGAGCAGATCGACGCCGTCGAAGGGCGGCTCGCGACGACGGCCGGGACGTGCGCGGTCATGGGCACGGCGAGCACGATGGCGTGTCTGGCGGAGGCGCTCGGCATAATCCTGCCGGGGACGGCGGCCATTCCCGCCGTGCACGCCGATCGCCTTCGCGCGGCCGAGGCGACTGGAGCCACGGCGGTCAGGCTGGCAGCGTCCCGGCTCACGCCCGATCGTATCCTGACGCCCGCGGCCTTCGAGAACGCGCTGCGCGTGCTGCTGGCCATCGGCGGGTCGACCAACGGCATCATTCATCTCACCGCCATCGCCGGCCGCGTCGGCGTTCCGATCTCTCTCGAGACGCTCAACCGCGTCAGTGACGAGACGCCGGTCCTCGTCGACCTCAAGCCGTCGGGTCAGCACTATATGGAAGACTTCTTCGCGGCCGGTGGGATGGGCGCGGTGCTGAGGGAGCTCGCGCCGGCGCTCCATCTCGATTGCGTCACCGTGACGGGCGAGACGGTCGGGCATCGGATCGCCGAAGACCATGGATACGTCGATCGCGCGGTGATCAGGAGCGCGCGCGAGCCATTCCAGAGTGTCGGCGGGCTCGTTGCGCTCTTCGGCTCGCTCGCACCCGCTGGAGCCATTCTCAAGCGCTCCGCCGCCGACGCACGCCTGTTCGAGATCGAGGAGCGCGCGGTGGTCTTCGAGTCGCTGGAAGATCTGGCGCAACGGATCGACGACCCGGCGCTCGACGTGAGCGAGACGAGCATCCTCGTGCTGAAGAATGCCGGACCGAAAGGCGCGCCCGGGATGCCGGAAGCGGGCTACCTCCCGATCCCACAACAGCTGAGTCGCCGCGGCGTCAAAGACATGGTGAGGATCTCCGACGCGCGCATGAGCGGCACGGCGTTCGGCACGATCGTGCTTCACGTCACGCCGGAGGCCGCGGCCGGCGGACCGCTCGGACTGGTGAAGACCGGCGACGTCATCCGCATGAGCGTCAAGAACCGGCGTCTCGACCTGCTCGTCGATGACGCGGAGCTCGCGCGCCGCGCCGGAGACCGTGCGATGCACCGGCAACCGTCGTACGACCGCGGGTATCGCCAGCTCTACCTTCAGCACGTGCTTCAGGCCGATGCCGGGTGCGACTTCGATTTTCTGCGGTCTGCTACGTGAGGGGCCCCGAAATGGCCCCTCACACTCCCCCGCGCTCGGCGCGTCCCGGGGAACCCGGGACGCCCTTCGACTTGGCCTCACACTCCCCCGCGCTCGGCAGCGTCCCGGGACACCCGGGCCGCCCCTCGATTTTCCGACCGCCTCCGGCGGTGGCTCGAGGCGCGAGCGTGTGATCGACGTGAGCGTCTCGGATGCCCGCCGCGTCACTGCGCTGGACGGCCGCGTCCCGCGACGGCGGCGAGTGAAGCTGCATCGGTGCGGCCAGCGCCTCAGGCGGGGATGAAGGTCTCCGCGCCATCGATGCGGATAGCTGTCGGTGTAACGCCCGGCCGGCGGGCATTCGATTCCGGATTGTCGAGGACCGCCACGGGTTCCCCGCGGTGGTCCAAGCGTGGGGTGGGGGCCATGGCGTAGTGCTGCGCGCGGTGCTGCTCGGCACGGGTGCTCCGCCACCCAATCCACGGCGGCGGGGCCCAGCCACGCTCGTGTCGCTCGGTGACGAGGAGGTTTAGCGCGGATTATTCACGAACGATCGCGCGCGAGCCGCCGAAACCGAGCGCCGGGCTGGGGATCGCCCCGGAATTCCGCGAGCTGATGGCGCCAGCGCCGAAACGCTGGGGAACGCGGTCAGGGGCGTGGGTGTCCAGTC
>JBGPTW010000115.1:0-20589 GCA_041490825.1 Methylomirabilia bacterium
CCGGCCGGGGCGGTGAGGGGCCGGTTGACCCGGTCCCGTAGCGTGCGATCGAGGGCAACCCGGTCGTGAGTGGGAACGGCTCGCGGGTCATCGGTCAAAGGGCCTCGTGGTCGGAGGCCCCTCACCGACCCGGCCGGCCCGCGCCGCCATGCGCTCGCTTGCCGGTGAGCGTTCAGGAATAATCCGCGTTAAAAGTAGCCGGGATCTCCCGGCATCAGCACGCGGCGCACAGCGCCCTCCATGATGACGCGCGGGCGGATCGTCGTGATGTCCCGACCTTCCAGTCGTCCGAGCGCATTCGCCACCGAGGCCGCTCCGTCGAACAGCGTGATGTTCGTGCGTGTGGGATTGCGCAGCGAGATGTCGCCCCGATCGGCCGCGGCGATCGCCTCCACCGGGCTGAGCCAGACCAGCGCCACGACCTCGCGCTCGTCGATCCTGGCGTTCTGGTGTTCCGGCATCGGCGCGGCGAAGAAGCGCGTGTCGAAGCGGAGCGGGCTCTCCTCGGGCGTGATCCAGTGGGCCAGGTACGCGACCCGGTCAGTGGCGAGCATTAACTTCTCGGCGCGGACCATCTCCCAGAACGCTCGGTTGTCGGCATGACAGGCTTGCCGGTACGTTTCGAATCGTGGCGCGTCCGGCGCCACGTACCGTCCGTCCCGGTCGTACGCGAGCAGCACGGCGGCTTCCTCGAACGTCTCGCGGATGACGCCGATCCAGTACGCCAGCGCCAGCTCGGGCGCGAGCCCGAGGACACGTCCCGCTTCTTTCGGATCGAGACCGGCGCACCACGCCGCCGCATCGGCGGGATTGTCGTCGAGCTCGACCTTGCCGCCGGGGAACACGTGATCGCCCGCGGCGAACTTGCTGGCGCGATGACGCTGGATGAGCAGCAGCTCGATGCCGCCCTCGGGCCGATCACGAAGCAGAACGAGCGTGGCCGCGGGCAACGGCGTGGCCGGTGGTTTGACGGGCACGGCGTAGTGTGCCACGATCGTCGCGCCGCTGTCAGCAACTTCAAGGAGGCCTCGCGATGAGCGCGGAAGCCCGCCTCAAGGAAAAGAACATCGTCTTGCCGCCGGCGTCGACACCGATGGCCAACTATGTCGGCGCCGTCCGTGTCGGCTCGCTCTTGTTCGTGTCCGGGCACGGTCCCATTCGCGACGGCAAGGCGACCGCGCGCGGCAAGGTCGGCAAGGACCTCACTGTCGAGCAGGGATACCAGGTCGCGCGCGAAGTCGGTCTGAATCTTCTGAGCACCGTCCGCGCGACGCTCGGCAGCCTCGACAACGTCAAGCGCGTCGTGAAAGTGCTCGGGATGGTCAACTCGGCCGAGGGCTTCGGCGACCAGCCGAAGGTCATCAACGGATTCTCCGACCTGATGGTCGAGGTGTTCGGCGACGCGGTGGGCAAGCACGCTCGTTCGGCCGTCGGCATGGCGGGGCTCCCCGTGAACATTCCGGTGGAGATCGAGATGGTGCTCGAGGTGGAGTGACATCGACCTCCACCACATCGTCGAGGCCGCCGGTATCACCGTCTTCGGAGTCCTGTTCTACTCGTACACGTACGAGTGGCTCCGACCGGGCTCACGATGGGGCGGTCGCGCGCGCGTCCTCCTGAACGGCGGCCTGTTCGGCGGCCTTGCGATGGTTCTCATGGTCTCCCGCATCCAGATCGCCGAGAGCGTCTTCATCGATGCCCGCAGCGTTCCCATCGCCGTCATCACCCTGTTCGAGGGATGGCCGACCGGCGTGGTCGCCGTCGTCCCGCCGATCGTGTACCGGCTGTGGCAAGGCGGCCCCGGGGCGCCCGCCGGCGTCGCCCTGCTGGTCGGTGTGCTGATCGTTGCGGGGCTGATTCATCTCTGGACGCGGCACGACGCCCGGCTTGGCGTCCGGCACGCCGCGGCGCTCGGAGCCGGCGTCTTTCTCGTGACGCTGGGCGCCTTCGCGCTTCTCGGACGCCGCGGGCTGCAGCTCTTCGATGCGGTGTGGCTTCCCTACGCTGCCGTCTACGCCGTCGGGATCGGCGTCATCACGCGGCTCTTCCACGACGTCGCGCAGCGCGGGCGGCTCGCGGCCGAGCGCGAACGCTTTCGAGCGATCATCGATGCCGCGTCGGACGCGATCCGGATCGTCGACCCCGCGACCATGCGGATCGTCGATTGCAACCGGGCCGACTGCGCGCTGTCAGGGTACGAGCGCGACGACATGATCGGACGTGACGTGCGGCAGTTCTGGCCGAGCGAGCCGGAGCTCGAAGCGCAACGGGACGCGGAGCTGGCCGAGGTTCACGCCCGGGGCATCGCCGAGCGGTTCGGATCCCCGTATCGAACTCGTTCGGGCGACATCGTGAAGATCGATTCGACCCGCCGGCTGGTGGACCACGAAGGGCGGCGGTACGAGATCGTCGTGTTTCGCAACGCCGCGGATCGCGAGGCTGCCGAATCCGCGCGGCGCGAGGCGTCGGAGCTCCGGGCCGTCAATCTCCTCGCCAATGCCGCAGCGCACGAGATCAACAATCCTCTCGCCGTCGTCGTCGCATCACTCGAGCTGCTGGCGCGGCAGGTCCCGGCCGAGAGCCGCGAGAGTCACCTCATTGCCCAGGCCCGGACGGCCGGCGACCGGATCCGCGACATCGTCATTCGCATGAGACGGATCATCCGCATCGAGGCCGACGCGCCGAGCGGGATGGTGCCCCCGTTCCTCGACCTCCGCAAATCGAGCGATCCGAACCGAGCCGAATCGGTTAACGTAGAGGTCGAGGACGCACGCACGAGGGAGCCATGACCGTCATCTTCGACGCGCTCATCACGGTAATCTCACTGATCTTCCTCGGCATCGTCGGGCTCGTGGCCGGCGTTGCCATTCCCGGGCTGTTCCTCGCCGCCGCGGCGCCCTGGCTCGACTGGATGTTGCCCATCCGCAGCAAGACCGGGTCCGACCGCTCCCCCCGCTAACTCGGACTATTCATGAACGCTCCCCGTCAATCGAGCGCGTGGCGCCGCGGGCCGGCCGGGTCGGTGAAGGGCCTCTTACCACGAGGCCCTGTTGACCGATGATCGGCGAGCCGTTCCCACTCCTGGCCTAGTTGCCCTCAATAGCGCGCGGCGGGAACGGGTCAACCGGCCCCCCACCAACCCGGCCGGCCCGCGGCAACACGCTGTCCCCGGCCCCGGTCGTTCATCGATGATCCGTGCGAAGACGCCTGTCGTCAGAGGACCCCGGCTGCCCGTCTCCCGCCTGGTCACCGGTCGGCGCGCGCGTCGTTCGTTCAGGAATTATCCGGGCTAACGCCTCGAGGTCGACGCTAGTCCGGTCGCAGCAAGGCGGGCAGCGTCCGCAGCGCATCGGCGATCCGCGGGCCGTGCCAGGAAAATGGCTTGCCGTCGACGAGATGAATCCGGCCCGCGCGCACGGCCGGCACGTCCGTGTACGACGCGAAGTCGCCGACGTGCGAGCGCCGGAATCGAAACGGCTCGTCGGGAAGAAGGACGACGTCCGGCCGGCGCGCCGCCACCTCATCGAGCGTCACGACTGGATAGCGCTCGACGCGGTCGTCGAACACATTCCGGCCGCCGCAGACGCGCAGCATGTCGTTAATGTACGTATCGCGACCGATGGTCATGTACGGTCCGCGCCAGACGGCGTAGAACACGGACACCGGGGATCGAGTCGCGACCGCGGCCGCGACGCTGTCGTAGAGCCGATCGAGCTCGTCGGCCAGCGCGCCGGCGCGGTCCCTCGTCGCGGTCACTTCCCCGAGCTCGCGGATCATCCGGATCGCCTCGCGCACCGTTCTCGGGAACGTCACCCACACCGGGATCCCCGAGGCGCGTAACGCATCGACGTGCTCGCGAAGATTCTCCTCGACGTTGGCGATGACCAGATCGGGCCGGAGCGTGCGGATGGCGTCGAGATCCGGGTCCTTCTCACCGCCGATCCTCTTCTTCGTGCGAACGACGTCACGCGGCTCGACGCAGTACACGGTCACGCCCACGAGCGCATCGGCGAGCCCGAGGGCGCAGAGCGTTTCCGTCGTGCTCGGGATCAGCGAGACGATGCGGCGTGGCGGGTGCAAAAGCTCGAGCGCGACCCCGGAGGCGTCGACGAGCGCGGGCATGCGCACTACCTCCCGATCGTAACTGCGGGGCGGCCTACGCGATCCGGCGACTCCGCAGCCGTTCGACGAGCGCGATGACCTCGCGGGTGCGGTCCGCGAGCTCGGTATCCCACTTCATGATCTCCTCGAACGGTGCCTTGCGATCGATCGCCTCTTCCAGGTTGGTGACCGCCACGCCGAACACCTTCAAGATCCGCCGCGTCTCGTCACTCGCCATTGAGCCACCCCTTCCGATGGACGTCCTCAGTCGAGAGCGAGCGCGGGCGCGTCCTGCCAGCGAGGCTCGCCGATCGGTTTGAAATTGCGCGTGTTGACGAAGTGCAGGCCGTGGTGCAGGTTCATCTTGAACTTGCCGCCGCCGTATCGCGCGCCGATCCACTCGACCGGGTCCTCGAGAAAATCGTCCATCTCACCGGAGCCGAGCCGCACCAGCCACTTGAACCGGATCGTGCCCGCCCACGGCTCCTGCACGCCGATCGTGGCGGTCAGCTCCGGCCACACGCGCCCGAACTCTTCGAGGACTTGCTTGCGGGTCGGCCGCTCGACGCCACGGTTCAGGAGATTCCGCCGGAAATACGGCTCGACGAGCTCCCAGCACCACGCGGCAATCACGACGTCGCGAGTGTATCACGCGGTCGTGATGCGCCCCCGGCATGCGCCGCGCTCACCGGCCCGTCGAAGGGTCGGCACGATTCACGCCACATCCCGACCGGGTCGACGTGCCGCAAAAAGCTCCGACTTCACGCGATCGCGGGGCGGTGGAGGCGGGGAAATTCCGTCCTGTATCATGAGCCCGTGAAGAATAATTTCGAGATCGCGCGCCTCTTCTACGAAATGGCGAGCCTTCTCGAGGTACGAAACGAAAGCGTCTTCCGCGTGCGTGCCTATCAGCGGGGCGCCCAGACGCTGGAGACGCTGGCCGAAGACGTCGAGAGTCTTGCCGCGCGGGGCGAGCTCCAGAAGCTTCCGGGCATCGGAAAGGATCTGGCCGCGCGAATCCAGGAATACCTGGCCACGGGCGCCATCGCGCAGCTGGACACGGTCCGCGCCGACCTCCCGCCAAAGTTCCTCACACTGCTCGAGATCCGCGGGCTCGGACCTCGCATGGCGAAGCAGCTGTACGAACAGCTCGGAGTCGATTCGGTCGAGCGGCTCGAAGAGCTGTGCCGGACGAAGCAGATCGTCGGCGTCGCCGGGATCCGCGAGAAGACGCGCGAGAACATCCTGAAAGGCATCGCCGTCTGGAAAGCCCGACGAACCCGGACGCTCCTGAGCGAGGCGCGCGTGATCGCCGCCCAGGTGGTCGGCGTGCTCCGGGCGCACGGAGGCGTCAACCGGATCGAGATCGCCGGCTCGTTGCGCCGGGTCCGCGAGACGGTGAAGGACATCGACATCCTGGTGACGTCGTCGGAGCCCGAGCGGGTCATCGAGACGCTGACGTCGCTTCCCTCCGTCGTCGACGTCATCGCCCGGGGCGCCACCAAGACGTCGGTCCGTCATCAAGCGGGACTGCAGATCGACCTCCGCGTAGTCGAGGACGAGTGTTTCGGCGCCGCGCTCCAGTACTTCACGGGATCGAAGGATCACAACGTCAGGGTCCGGGAGATGGCCGTGCGGCGCGGTCTGCGGATCAGCGAGTACGGCGTCTTCGACGAGAAGACGGGTCGCCGGGTTGCCGGGACGACGGAAGAGGAGGTCTACGCCACGGTCGGACTCGACTGGATCCCGCCGGAGCTCCGCGAAAATAGCGGCGAGCTCGAGGCGGCGCGCGACCACCGGCTGCCTCGTCTCGTGACGCAAACCGACATCCGAGGCGACCTGCACGCGCACACCGACTGGTCCGATGGTCGCCACCCCATCGAGAAAGTCGTGGAAGCGGCCGAGGCCCGGGGCTACGAGTACATCATCATCTCCGACCATTCGCGATCGCTCGCCATCGCGGGCGGCCTCAGCATCGACGAGCTGCGAGCGCAGATCGCGAAGATCCGCGAGCTACAGCCCCGGTTCCGGACCAAGATCCTCCTGGGCTGCGAATGCGACATCCTCGCCGACGGCAGCATGGATTTCCCCGACGACGTGCTCGCCGAGCTCGATGTCGTGCTCGCCGCCGTGCACTCGCGGTTCAAGCAGACGCGCGCCGAGATGACGGCGCGGATCGTGCGGGCGCTCGCGAATCCCCACGTCCGCGTGCTCGCGCATCCCACGGGCCGCCTCATCGGTTCGCGCGATCCGTACGACGTCGACGTGGAAGCGGTGTTCGCGGCCGCCCGCGCGCACGGCAAGGCGGTCGAGATCAATTGTTCGCCTGATCGACTCGACCTCAATGACGTCCACGCCCGCCGCGCCGCCGCGCTCGGCATCCCGGTCGCGGTGAGCACCGACACCCACCATCTTTCCGAGCTGGACAATATGGAGCTGGGTATCGGTGTCGCTCGCCGCGCCTGGATCGAAGCCTCGCAGGTCATCAACGCGCGCCCGCTGGCCGAGTTGTTGAGGTGAGGGGCCCCGAAATGGCCCCTCACACTCCCCAGCGCTCGGAAGCGTCTCGCCGGTCGGAGCTGACCGACAGCCAGCTGAGGGCCATGCTAATCTTGAAGTCGCTGGCCAAGCGATTGCGTGCCCCCAGTGCCCACCCGAAGGCGGTGATCGCCGGAAAGGAGTGGCCCATGATCGTTCGATCAGGCGAGACTGCTGAAGTCCCCGGAGCGCCCGATTTCCCGACCGTTTCGACCCTGCACCAGGACGGCATCGTTGCCGGCGTGATCGGCGCCGTCGTCGTCGCCATCTGGTTCCTGCTCGTCGACAGCGTGCAGGGACGACCGCTCTACACCCCAACCGTGCTCGGCACGGCGCTCTTTCGCGGCGGCGCAGGACTCGGCTCTCCCGAGACGTTGCCCGTGTCGATGGAAATGGTGTGGATGTTCACCTGGGCTCACGGGCTGGTGTTCGCCGCCCTGGGCGGTGTGGCTTCGTGGCTGCTTGGGCTGGCTGAGCGGAATCCGAGCTACGGCTTCGGCATCCTGCTGTTCTTCGTCGTGTTCCAGTTCGGGTTCTTCGTGGCGGCCATGCTCTTCGCGGCCTCGGTGCTGCAGGCGCTCGCGTGGCCGGCAATCCTGGTGGCGAATATCCTGTCGTCGGCGGCGATGGCCGCCTATTTCTGGCGACGTCACCCGCGTCTCAGGGTGAGCCCGTAAGGCAACTCCGAGCTGCGGCAACCGCGAGCCCGACGATCAAGCTCCGCGCGCCAGCGCAGGCGGGCTGCGGTGGGCGAACCCCGCGAGTTGGCGCTCAGCCCAGGTGGTAGAGCCTCATCACGTTGTCGCGCGTGATCTTCTGCCGCACGCGCTCCGGCAGCATCGCGAGGTTCTTGTCGAGCGTCGTGTGCGAGTTCGGCCAGATGCAGTCGGGATGCGGATAGTCGGCGCCCCAGATGATGTTGTCCTCGCCGATCAACGGAATGATCGGTTCCAGATACTGGTCTTGCTGGTACGTCACAAAGCCCTGGCGCTTGAAGTAGTCGCTCGGCTTCAGCTTGAAGCCGAGTGCCCGCGCGCGATCCTCGTACTCCGTATCCAGCCGATCGAACACGTACGGCAGCCACGTCACGCCGGATTCACCGAGCACGAAGTTGAAGTCGGGATATTTCTCGCAGGCGCCGGACGCCAGCACCGACACGAGGACTTCCATCGTGTCGAGCTGGAAGAGCGCCGACCGCACGAGCCGCCACTGGAGGTTGTACTCCTGCTCCATCTGCGGCGTCTCGGGCGCCCGTAGCGCCTTGAAGCCGGTCGAGTGGAACGAGATCGGGAACCGACACTCCGCGGCCGCCTCCCACAGCGCGAACCAGTCGCCGTGGTAGAGCGGGGGCGTCATCCGCTTGAACGCCAGATCTCCGCCTCGAAGGCCCATCTTCGCGCAGCGGCGCACCTCCGCGGCGGCCTCCTTCGGATCGGTGTTGGGAATGATGGCGAGCGGGAACACGCGCCTGGGATCGGAGCGCTTCGCGAAGTCCGCGACCCAGTCGTTGTACATCTTGTCGGCCCACGCGCGTATCGACGCATCTCCGATGAGATCGTTGATCATCAGGCAGCCGTAGACGATCTCCGCGTCGAGCCCGTCCCGGTCGAGATCGGCGAGCCGGAGCTCCGGTGTGGTCGGCCGCGGCTTGGCGCCGGGACGATAGTCCCACTCGAAGCCGAGATCCTTCATCTCGTCAATGTGCCCGAACGCGCCCCGCTGGTACTTGAGGAACCCGGGCCCGACGCCGTTCCACATCCCCTTGTCCTGCGCATCCACGAACCAGTGAAGCCCGTCCTCCAGCTCCTCCACGCGCGGCACGAGGAGCTTCCACTTGCCCGGCGCCTGGGACGACCAGAGATCGGGCGGGCAATAGGTGAGATCGATGTGGTTGTCGCCGGAGATCAGCGTGTAGGCCATGGCGCGCTCCTTTGTGTCGCTCAAACGACCGCTTTCGCGCGCAAGTCCGCGATTGCCTCGGCATTGTATCCCAGCTCGGCAAGGATCTCGTCGGTGTGCTCGCCGAGCTGGGGCGCGCGATGCCGAAAACGTCCCGGCGTTTCCGAAAGGTCCACGGGGGTCGGCGCCAGCGGCGCTGGCCGCGGGAGCCCCGGATAGTCGGTGTCAGTGAGCAACCCCGCGGCGCGGATGTGGGCGTCGGTCAGCGCTTGCTGCGGCGAATAGAGCGGGCCGGCCGGAATCTTCGCGGCCTCGAGCTCGGCGAGCGCCTCGGCGGTGCTGCGCTGAGCGGTCCACTCGGCCATGCGCTTGGAGATGGTCTCACCATTGTCGCCGCGGGCTGCGTCGTCCTTGAATCGTGGATCCGTCAGCCAGTGGTCCTCGCCCATCAGCTTGGCCCACCGCGTGAACATCGGGTTGCCGATCGCGTACGCGACGATCCAGCCGTCCGTCGTACGGAACACGTCCGACGGCGCTGACGTCTGGCCGCGATTCAGCGTCGCGATGCGATTGACCTGGATCACCTGCTGCTCGACGAGCGCCGGGTTGTTGAACGCCACGGCCGTGCGGAGCAGCGCGCCCTCGACCTTCTGCCCGCGACCGGACTTCTGGCGCGCCATCAAGGCGGCGAGCGTGCCGAAGGCCGCTTGCGAGGCGGTGCCGCAATCCACCCACGCGACCGCGGCGCGCATCGGCTGCTCCGGCGTCCCCGTGAGATATGCGGAGCCGCACATCAGCTGCCCGATACCGTCGAACCCGTGCTTCCCACTCGACGGTCCGCCGGCGCCGAACGCCGTGACCGTCGTCAGGATGATGTCCGGCTTGACGCGACGGAGACTGTCGAGATCGAGCTCCAGCGAGCGCAGCACTTCGGGCGGCAGGTTTGCGACGACGACGTCCGCGGTGGCGACGAGCTTCCGCACGATCTCGCGGCCCTCCGGGCGGGACGGGTCGAGCGTCATCGCGCGCTTGTTCCGATTCATGACGAGGTACATCGCGCCGACCCCGTCGGAACCCACGGGCGCGACCCACCGGTCCTCACCGCCGCCGCGCCGCTCAATCCGAATCACGTCGGCGCCCAGATCGGCGAGAAGCGCCGCACAGTACGGTCCGGCGATGTAGCGCCCGAAGTCGAGGACACGGACGCCGGCGAGCACGTCAGTCACCTGTCCGTCCGCCTTGCCCGGTCCGCTCATGCCGTCCTCCACGAGATCGCGACGCCGCTATCGTACTCGAAGATGCCACTCCGGCGCGCCGGGGCTATCGCCAGCGATCACCGCGCCGAGCGAGCTCCGACGAACCAGCGACGACCTGCGCATACCCGCCAACACCCGGGATCTCGCCAAGAATATCGAGATCACCGAGATTCCGTCGTGAGCGTGAAGTTCAATCCGCTGGCCAGCGTACGATCGTCCCACAGGTACGGCAGGTCGGGTGGAGCGCCGGCCGGTGACCCGGCGGGAGACGGGCAGCCGGGGTCCTCTGACCACAGGCGCCTTCGCCCCGATCATCGCCGAGCACTTCCCAATCGTCACGGTTGGGTCGTCGCCTCGCGTGACGGGAATGGGTCCCCCGGACCCCGGCTGCCCATCTCCCGCCGGGTCACCGGCCGACACTGGTACAGACGTTCATGAACCATGCGCGCGGGACTGTTCGACGTACGACGCAGCCCAGGGACAGCGTGTTACCGCGGGCAGACCGGGTCGGTGGGGGGCCGGTTGACCCGTTCCCGTAGCGTTCATTCGAGGGCAACCCGGTCGTGAGTGGGAACGGCTCGCGGATCATCGGTCAAAGGGCCTCGTGGTCAGAGGCCCCTCACCGACCCGGCCGGCCCGCGACGCCACGCGCTCGATGACGGTGAGCGTTCCGGAATAATCGGGGCTAGACCCGTCGAGAGCCGTCGGAGATTCTCCCGATCGCGCGAGTAACAGAGATCGAGATCGAGGGTCAGGCGAGACGAGGCGCGGAATGTGAGCGCAACACCCCCGACGACGACGAAGTCGACGCCGCCAGCGCTCAGCGCGTCAAGCAGCCGCTCGACGTCGGTCACATTGTGCTTGTTCGAGGAACCGCACCATGTCCTGCATCCGCTTGAGACGTTCCGTCGGTGTGCGACGGAGATTCTCGGCAATCGACGCGCTATCGACGCCAGACTCGATCAGCTCGAAGATCCGCTGATCCCAGGTCAGCTCTCGGGCGTCCCTGGTGGTCAACGGTGGAGCGAGGCGGTCACGGCTCGACATCGTGTGAATTGTTGCAGAGACGTCGTCGACCCGCAACTCAGTCAGACGGCGGACTCGCTCGAACCTTCGACGGAGGCCGTCGCGCGGGATTCCGTCGCCCCGACCGCGACGCCGACGACCGCGAGCAGCGCGCCGAGCGTCAAGAAGACGGTCTCGTAGCGCCCGAACGCCGCGTACAGGAGCGACGCGCCGACGGGGCCGATCGCCCGGGCGCCGTTCGCCCCGAGGGCCATGGCGCCGCTGATGCTTGCGTAGTGCCGCGGCCCGAACACGTCGGCGACGCTCGTGGCGCGTGCGAGCGTCGACATCCCGTTCGACGCGCCCAGCAGCACGATGACGACGGCGAGCCCGCCAGGGATGACGTGAACGAGCGCGACGGTGGCCACGCCAACCGCCTGGGCCAGGAACACGCCAGTCGTGACGACGCGAGGACCCAGCCGTGTCGCAATGCCGGCAAACAGCACGCGCCCCGGGATTTGCATCGCGCCCATCCATCCGATCGTTGCTGCGGCCACCGCCGGAGACCAGCCGCGGTCGGTCAGAAACGGAATGAGGTGCACCGTCACCGACACCGTTGCAAAATTCCCGACGATAAACGCCGTCGTCAACACCCAGAACAGCAGCGTCCGGGTCGCTTCGCCGAGCGTGAAGCTCACGGCGGGCGCGGGCGACGCCGCATCGCGCCGGCGATGCTCGATGGATGGCGGCTGGCGACGAAGAACGATCGCGTGCAACGGGATCGTGGTGACCCCGAGCACGATGCCGAGCGTCATGAGCGCACCACGCCAGCCAAGGCGCGGCAGCAGCCACGCTTCGATCGGCATGAAGATGGTGCTGGCAAGCGCCGCGACGAGCGTCACCGTCGTCAGCGCCCGGTCGCGATGATGCGTCGGGAACCAGCGGACGACGGTGCCGAACGCGGGCTCGTACAGCGTGGCGGCCATCGCGACGCCGAAGAGGGCCCAGAGAACGTAGAACGCCTCGAGGCTCTCGACGCGAGTCCAGGCGAAGACGAGCGCGGTCGCGAGACACGAGCCGAGCGTCATCAACACCCACGGTCCTCTCCGATCGAGCCAGCGCCCGACCGGTATCGCGCCGAGCGCCGTGATGCCCATGCCAACCGAGAACGCGCCGGTCACCGCCACGCGCGAAGCGTGCAGGTGCTCTTCCATCGCGCGCAGGAAGACCGGAAAGCCGTAGTAGACGATGCCCCAGGTGATCGTCTCGGTGACGCAGAGAGTCGCCACCACGATCCAGCCGTAGTAGATGCGACGCGGGGTCAGAGCGATCTCGACTCGGGTTCCTGGCGGCTCAGGCGCCGAGGCTGTCGTAGCAGAGGCGCGCCATCTTGCCGATGAGCTGAGCCGCCGCCGCAAAGCCCGGCGTGCCATCCGGCAGCGCCACCGGCACATGCTCCGTGTACGCCGCCAGGATGCAGAGCGGGCGGTCGTTCTTGAAGATGATGCCGGCGTCCATGTAGCCGCGAGAACCGGTGCCCGTCTTGTGCGCGACCTTGGTGTTGAGCGGCAGCAGTGACGGCAGGCGCGTCTTCAGCTTCTGCCAGCTCAGGATGTCGAGCCCAAGCCGGCAGAGATCCGGCGTCACGCCGAGTCGGGCGGCCACCTTGGCGTCGGTCGTGCCCTGGAGAATCAGCTCGAGCAAGAGCCCCTGATCGTTGGGCGTCGTCGTGGTCACCTGGTCGAGCGTGTGATCGCGGGGGAGGCGCGGAGGAATGCCGAAGCGATGGATCGTCCCGGTCATGCCGACCGACTCGCAGAACTGCTGGATGTTGGCCAACCCGACCAGATCCACCACCATCCCGGTGCACGTGTTGTCGCTGACGATGATCATCATGACGAGAGCGTCGCGGAACGTGATCCCGAAACCCGGCGTCAGGTGCTGGAACGTCCCGGAGTCGTTGTCCTGGTACTTGGCTTCGATCGTCACCTTCTGGTCGAGCGCCAGCTTGCCCGCGTGAACGGCGGCAAGCGCCGCCATCATGATCGAGATCTTCCGCGTGCTCGCCGAGGGCACCGGGACGTTGCCGAGCCGGTCGGCCTGCGCTCCGGTCCCGAGATCTTTGAGATACCAGCTCGTCTGAAATGGAACGGCGTCACACAGATCATTCAGGTGCTTGATGAGGTTTTTCATGCCCGCAGTCTACCCGAAGACGCCACGTCGCCGGTCGTGAAGTGGCCAGCGGTGCCACAGCCGTGTAGGATGCGCGGGTGACTTGGCCGCCGGCGCTCGCTCTGTTCGCCGCCGTCGGCTTCGGCTGTGCGGCCATCTTGCTGCGCCGTGCCCTCAGTCGAACAACGCCGCTCGCCGCCGCGCTCGTGTCCGTCACGTTCACGACGGTCTTCGTCTGCCTGCTCGCGCTGACAACGGCGCCGATCTCGCACCTCTTCACGTGGCGGATCACGCCGTTCCTGCTGGCGGGGATCATCGCTCCGGGGCTCTCCCGGCTGGCGTACTTTTTCGGCATTCATCGGGTCGGTGTAGCACGTGCGATGCCGCTCGTCAGCACGTCGCCGGTGTTCGCTGTGGTCTTCGCCATCGCGCTGCTCGGCGAACGGCCGGGGCTCCTGCTCTTCGGCGGGGTCGGATGCATCGTGATGGGCGGCATCTTGTTGGCGGGCCGCGGCCGCACTGACGCGCCGTGGCGCCGCCGCGATCTGATCTTGCCGCTGCTCGCCGCGCTCGGCTTCGCCGTGCGCGACAACATCTTCCGCTTCGGCTTCCGGGACTACGCGGAGCCGACGCTCGCGGCCGCGGCGGCGGCGCTGTCGTCACTCGTCGTGATGTGGCTCGTCGGCGCGACCCAGCGCGGCACCGGCCACATGAAGATCACCGGTGGGGCGCTCGCGTTTCTTGCCGGAGCGGGTCTGGCGGAGGCGCTCGCGTACGTCAGCATGTTACGGGCCTTCAGCGGTGGCAGCGTCTCCGTCGTATCACCGCTCGCGAACACGCACGGGATGTTCACGGTCGTGCTGACCGCGATCTTCCTGAGAGACGTGGAGCGGATCACGTGGCGGCTTGCGACCGCGGCCGCCCTGATCGTGGTCGGGATCTTCGTGGTGATGCGGAGCGTGGGATAGGTCGCGCTCCTCGACGAATTCAGCTCCGGTACGATTGATCCTGGCGCTCGAGGCGTCGAATCAGTCCCGGCCACACGAGGTTGCCGCGGCTGCCGCGCGGCCGCGCCGCCCGCGCCAGATCGTCGAACGCGCGGTCGATGACTTCCTTCGGCACCGGAATCAGCTCGCCTCCGCCCGACTGCGCGCGCACCTGGATCGCGCACGAGGCCTCGAGGTAGTACATGTGAACGAACGCCTCGGCCACCGTCTCGCCGACCGTCAGAAGACCGTGGTTGCGAAGGATCAGGCAGCTCTTGTCGCCGAGGTCCGCGACGAGCCGCGGCTTCTCCTCGTCGTGCAGCGCCGGCCCCTCGAAGTCGTGATACCCGAGGTTCGGAATCACCGAGAGCGAGTGCTGGGAGATGGGGAGCAGCCCCGCGCGCTGCGCCGACACCGCGACGCCGTTCAGCGTGTGCGTGTGCAGCACGCACTTGGCGTCGTGCCGGGCGGCGTGGATGGCGCTGTGGATGACGAAGCCGGCGGGATTCACCGGAAACGGTGATTCTTCCACCTTGTTGCCCTGAAGATCGATCTTCACCAGACTGGACGCGGTGATCTCGTCGAAGAACACGCCGTAGGGATTGATGAGGAACTGGTCCTGGGCGCCCGGCACGCGCATGGTGATGTGCGTGAACACGAGATCTTCCCAGCCGAACCGGGCCACGAGCCGGTAGCACGCGGCGAGATCGACGCGGGCAGCCCATTCTTCCGGCGAGACTTTGCCTTCGAGTGACGGAATGCCGAGATCGACGTTCATGCCGCGGCTCCTTTATGTACTGGGGGCCGCGAAGGCCCCCAGACCCCCATCCGCTCGTCGGGCGCCGGGACACCCGGCCCCCGCCTCGATCCCCCCATCCGCTCGTCGGGCGCCGGGACACCCGGCCCCCGCCTCGAGAATTCCGACACGTTCCTAGCCTCGCGGAGCGACGCGCATCTGGACCTGCGACTGTTCCGGGCTCGCGGCCCTCCGCTACAACGTTGCACGCATCTTGCGTCATGGTCGCTCAACTGGCAAGCGTGTACCATGCGGCCGGAGGCTCCGATGGCCAGAGAGATCATCACCACTGCCAAGGCCGGGCGTACCCGTTCGCCGCTCTCGCAAGCCGTCAAGGTCGGCAATCTCGTCTTCGTGTCCGGCACCACCGCCTACGCGCCCGACGGCAGCATCGCGAAGGACTTCGCGGGTCAGGTGCGCCAGGTGATGGACAACATCAAGGCGATTCTGGAGACCGCGGGCTCGTCGCTGGACCGTGCCGTGAAGATGAACGTGATCCTGGCGCGCACCGCCGACTTCGCCGCGCTGAACGAGATCTACAAGACCTACTTCGCCGAGGGCAATTATCCGGCCCGGACGACGATCGAAGCGAAGCTGGCCCGCGAGGAGCTGCTCGTCGAGATCGAATGCGTCGCTGAGGCGCGGGAGGGCGGCCGATGAGCATCTTCAAGACGATGGCGGTCAAGGACGTCGAAGAGGCGACGAAGGCGATTCCGGTCATCGATTTCGGGCCGGCGTTTCGACGTGAGCCGGGCGGGCTCGACGCCGTGGCGCGGCAAGTCCGCCATGCCAGCGAGCACGTCGGATTCTTCTATCTCGCCGGGCACGGCGTGCCCGCTGCCATCGTCGACGGCGCCTTCGCCGCGGCGCGCGAATTTCATGCGATGCCGGTCGCCGACAAGCTGCGCCTCGAGCTCAACCAGAACAACATCGGCTACCTGCCCGTGAACAAGAGCATCCAGGCCGCGTCGAGCGTCCACAAGGCGACGCGTCCGAACTTCAACGAGAGCTTCTTCATCAGCCACGACCGGCGCGCCGATCATCCTGACGTCCTCGCCGGCACGCCGCTCCGCGGCATGAACCAGTGGCCGGACGGTCACGACGGCATGCGGACGGCGATGGTCCGCTATTTCAAGACGCTCGAAGGCGTGGGCGAGCGAACCTTACCCGTCCTGGCGCGCGCGCTCGACATGCCCGCGGACTTCTTCGCCCCGTTCTTCTACGACGAGGCGCACATCAACGTGCGCTTCCTCCACTACCCGCCGCAGGAGACCGACGACGCGGAGCAGTTCGGCCAGGGCCCGCACACCGACAACTCGTTCATCACGATCCTGGCCCGCGAGGACGTTCCGGGCCTGGCGGTGCGTCTCCCGAACGGGGAGTGGCTGGCGCCGCCGGTGATCCCCGGCACGTTCCTGGTGAATCTCGGCAACATGATGAAGCGGTGGTCCAACGACCGGTTCCTGTCGACCCCGCACGGTGTGCTGAACGACTCCGGGACCGATCGCTACTCGATCGCATTCTTCTACAGCCCGAACGTCGACACCGTGATCGAGTGCCTTCCGAGCTGCGTCGGTCTCGACAACCCGCCACGCTACGAGCCCGCGCGCTATGGCGACCTCGTGCGGCAGTTTTACAGCGCCAACTACTTCCACCAGCAGGGCTACAAGGGCTAACCCGGCCGGGGAGCCTCAGGGAGCCTGGACTTCGACGCTCGGCACCAGCGCGGCAGGCTCGCCCAGGATCCCGGCGCACCCGTCCCCGAGGCAGGCGAGGCGAACCACACGCCCGAGCTCGGCGCGATCCGGGTCCTTGATGTTCGCGATGAGCACAACCGCAAGGACGATCACGCCGGCGACGATGAGCGACACGATCGTAATCGTCGTCAGGAACTCCGCCTCGGCCCTGGCCGGAGTCGCGAACGTCACGATGAGCACCACTGCGAGCACTACCGAGACAAGCCGTAGCGGCGACGAGTGTCTCATGCGTGAGAGTATAACCGCGGCGGCCGGTATCCGATCGATGGCACGACCGTGCTAGTGTGAGGCGCCAAAAACCCAAGGAGGAAGCCCATGGCCAAGTTCAAGATCGTGACACCAGCCGGAGCGAGCTACAGCGTGGCAGGCGTGGGCTACAAGCTCGAGATGGAAGGCCTCGGGTCGGTCGACGCCGAGATCGTCGAGATCGCGGCCAAGACCGATGAAGAGTTCGCCGCCGCCGCGCGCGACGCCGACGCGCTCTACGCCAAGGGACGCAAGATCACCAAGCAGATCATCGACGGCCTGGAGCGCTGCAAGGTCATCTCGCTCGGCAGCGTTGGCGTCGACTCCGTGGACGTCGCCGCAGCGACCGCGCGCGGCATCCCGGTGACGAACGTCCCCGACACCTTTATCGAAGAAGTGGCCGACCACGCGATGATGCTGATTCTCGCCACGTTCCGCCGACTCGTCGTGCAGGACCGTCTCGTCAGAGAAAACCGCTGGGCGGAAGGACGCCCGATGCTGTCGCAGCTTCCACGGCTGATGGGTCAGACGCTCGGTTTCATCTCGTTCGGTCACGTCCCGCGGGCCGTGACCGTGCGCGCCCGCGGCTTCGGCCTGCATCTTCTCGCCTACGACCCGTACGTCGAAGAGCTGGTCGTGAGCCAGCACGGTGTCGAGCCGGTCAGCTTCACGGAGCTGTTGCAGCGCTCCGACATCGTGTCGATGCACGCGCCGTCGACGCCGGACGCCTACCATCTGATGCAGGAGCACCACTTCCGCCTGATGAAGCCGGAAGCGATCTTCATCAACACCGGGCGCGGCCCGACGGTCGACGAGCCCGCGCTCATCAAGGCGCTCAAGGAAGGATGGATCGCCGCGGCCGGCCTCGATGTCCTGGAGCAGGAGCCGGCCGACCCGAACAACCCGTTGCTGAAGATGGACAACGTGATCCTCACGGCGCACGTCGCATCCGCGTCGGCCCGGTTCGATCCCGTGCGAAAGCGGCGCGTGGGTCAGGAGCTGGCGCTCGTGCTGGGCGGCCGCTGGCCGCGGAGCTGCGTGAATCCGTCAGTGCTCGAAAAGAGCGCGCTCCGGCGCTGGCAGCCGTACTCGATGGAGCGCGGACCGGGCGCCTGATCGTTAACCTGAGGGGCCACGAAATGGCCCCTCAGACTCCCCCACGCTCGGGGCGCCTCGGGACACCCGCGACGCCCCTCGGCCCTCCCCCACGCTCGGGGCGCCTCGGGACACCCGCGACCCCCCTCGGCCCTCCCCCACGCTCGGGGCGCCTCGGGAAACCCGCGACGCCCCTCGATTTCGCCTCGATCAACAGTTCATAATGACCCGCGCCATGCCGGGACCGACGTCTCATACGTACTTCTCGCAGCGCCTCCGGCTGCATCACGTCGATTGGGGCAATCCCACAAAGCCGGCGCTCCTGCTGATCCATGGCGGGCGTGACCATTGCCGCAACTGGGACTGGACCGCGGCGGCGTTGCGTGACGATTGGCACGTCATCGCGCCCGATCTGCGTGGCCACGGCGACAGCCAGTGGTCGCCCGACGGCAGCTACACGATGGCCGGCTACATCTACGACCTCGCGCAACTCGTCCACCAGCAGCGGCTGGCGCCGGTCACGATCATCGCGCATTCGCTGGGTGGCCACATCGCGCTCCGGTATGCCGGGATTTATCCCGAGGCGGTGTCGAGGCTCGTCGAGATCGAAGGGCTCGGACCGTCGCCGGTGAAGCTCGCCGAGCGCCGCGCCAAGACCATCGCCGAGCGCATGGACGAGTGGATCCTCGAGCAGCGCGGGCTCGCCGGCCGGCTGCCGCGGCGCTACGCGTCGATCGAGGACGCCTTCCATCGCATGCAGGACGAGAACCCGCATCTCTCTGCGGAGCAGGCTCGCCACCTTACCGAGCACGGCGTGAACCAGAACGAGGACGGGACGTACAGCCGGAAGTTCGACAACTACGTCCGCGCCTGGCCGCCGTACGACATGAGCACACGGGACATTCGCTTCTTGTGGTCGCGCATCGCATGCCCGACGCTGTTGCTCTATGGCAAAGAAAGCCGCTCCGGAAATCCGGCGGAGGATGGCCGGGCCGAGCCCTTCCGCCACGCGACCATCGCCGGCATCGACGGTGCCGGCCATTGGCTACATCACGACCGGCTGGACGAGTTCCTGAAAATCGTGCGGGAGTTTCTGGCGACTCCAATGCCACCGTCGCTCGACTGACCGAGGAACTGTCCCCTGTTGCCCAGGACATCAGCCGGACCAAGCTAAAGAACATCCTCGGACAACGCTCAGGCTACGACGGCTTCTTCTTCGGCGCATGCGACTTCGTAGACCGAGAGACGGCCACTCAGCTTCTAGATGCTGCCCCGCACTGCAAGTGGGTGGCAGGCTACGCGAACTGGACGCCGTGGCTTGAGAGCATGGTTTGCGACCTCATGTTCTTCCGCCTGCTACTGACGGGACGATTCTGGCGCGGTGAGGTGAATGCGCGGTGGGAACAATTGCATACGCCGGAGGCGGCACTGGCGCTATACGAGGATTCCCCGCCGGCGGTCGACCTTCGTTTCTCGCTCTTCTACCGTGCAGCGGGGCGAATTCGCTCAACGTTCGAGGATCATGAAAACGAGGCGGATGATTCGGGCGACAGTTCTTGAAGCGTGAGCGTCTAACTAACACGCCCATTCACCCGACGGCCGCAAGCGGCCGCGGGTGATGGCCAGCGTTCGGCGGGTTATCTCGGCAGGGAGGGCGTGGGATTCGGCGTGTACTATTGCTCGAAGAGCATCGCAGGAGGAGGGACGGACGTCTCTGAATGCCAAGAATCAAAGGCATCCCTGGGCCTTATCGATTCTTCTTCACGAGCTTCGACTGCAATGAACCGACGCACGTGCACGTCGAGCGAGGGAGCAGCACCTGCAAGTTCTGGCTCGAACCGATCGAGTTGGCGCGGAGTCACGGCTTCAGCGCCCACGAATTGAACGTGATTCGCCGAATCATCAGAGCGCAGCGCGCCACGATCCTGGAGGTATGGCATGAACACTGCGGCTAGCAACGATCCGCGCATCCAAGAGGTCCGGGTCACCGAGGACGAGATCATCGCGCATCTCGCAGACGGCCGGGTCATCAGCGTCCCACTTGCTTGGTCCTGGCGACTATCGGAAGCCACGCCAAAGCAACGCGCGAATCTTCGTCTCATCGGGTCAGGTCAAGGAGTGCATTGGCCTGATGTCGACGAGGACATCAGTGTCGAAGGGATGCTGCATGGTGTCCCAGCACATCGCCCGCGATCGAGACCAGCCGGGACGAACGCACGTGGCGTACGCGATCACGAACCGCCGAACAAGCGCATCCAGCCGACGCCCAGGAAGCGTCGTGCTCAAGCCGGAGGCCGTGGCGCGCGCGGCTGAGACGCAACGTTCGGCAGTCTGACGATCGACCGGCGGTGGGCCGTATACTTTCGCAGTGCAGTTCGACTGGGATCCGGCAAAGGCGTCGGCGAACCTCAAGAGGCACCGTGTCAGCTTCCACGCGGCGGCCACGGTTCTCGAGGATCCGTTGTCGACAACGTTTCCCGGCGAGACGCACTCCGAGGAAGAGGTGCGTTTCCTGACAATCGGCGCGTCCACGCAGGGACACGTCCTGGTCGTGGCGCATACGGAGCGAACGAAACGGTCCGCATCATCAGCGCCCGCCGAGCCACCAGGCGCGAGCGAGAATTCTATGAGCAAGGCAACTCGACCAGACGATGACGATCTGCGACCTGAGTACGATTTTGCTTCGATGAAGGGCGGCGTCCGCGGCAAGTACGTCGCACGGCTGCGCAAGGGAAGCA
>JBGPTW010000116.1:0-20339 GCA_041490825.1 Methylomirabilia bacterium
ACGCTGGTCGGCCGCGGGCTTAGCCGGCGCCCGCCTCGACCCCCCCATCCGCTCGTCGGCCGCCGGCAAACCCGGCGTCCGCCTCGACCCCCCCATACGCTCGTCGGGCGCCAGGGAACTCGGCGTCCGCCTCGGCCCCCCATCCGCTTCGACAGTCGCAATACGCCGCGCTTTGCGGACAGGCGTTCAGTAAATGAGTTATCAAGTGCTCGCACGGAAATGGCGGCCGCAGACGTTCGAAGCGGTCGTCGGCCAGGACGCGATCACCCGCACGCTCAAGAACGCGCTCGACGCGGCCCGCGTCGCGCACGCCTATCTGTTCGCAGGCCCGCGCGGCGTCGGAAAGACGACGACCGCGCGGCTCCTGGCGCGCGCGCTGCTCTGCCCCGAGCGCAAGGGCGCGGAGCCGTGCGGGGCTTGCGTCGTGTGCCGCGAGAGCCTCGCCGGCAACGCCGTCGACATCCTCGAGATCGACGGCGCGTCGAACCGCGGCATCGAGGAGATCCGCACGCTGCGCGAGAACGTCAAGTACGCGCCGTCGCGCGGCCGCTACAAGGTCTACATCATCGACGAGGTGCATCAGCTCACCGAGGCGGCGTTCAACGCGCTGCTGAAGACGCTCGAAGAGCCGCCCGCGCACATCGTCTTCATCCTTGCCACGACCGATCCGCGCGACATCCCCGCGACGGTGCTCTCGCGCGTCCAGCGCTTCGACTTCCGACCGATTGCGGCCGATGTGCTGGTGACGACGCTCGAGCGGATCCTTGGCGAAGAGGGCGTCCCGTTCGACCCGGCGGCGCTCCCGGTCGTCGTGCGCGCGGCCGAAGGATCGCTCCGTGATGCGCTCTCGTTGCTCGACACCGCGATCGCCTACGGCAGCGGTCGCGTCGATGCCGCCACCGTCGCGAGCCTGCTTGGCGCGACCACGCCGGTCGAGGTTCGCGCCTTCGCGCGAGCGCTCGTCGCCCACGAGTCAGCGGCGGCGCTCGAGGCGATCGATCGCGCGGTGCGCGAGGGCGAAGACCTCCAGGCGTTTGTCCGCGACGTGATCGAGCTGCTGCGGCAGGCGATGGTGTTGAAGGCAGCGCCGACGGCTCAGCTTGCCGATCTCACGCCGGCCGAGGGGAATGAGCTGAGGAAGCTCGGCGAGGCGGTGAGCCTCGACGAGATCCTCTATATCGTCCGCGCGTTCCTCGAGGCCGACGCGCTCATGCGCGAATCGCCCCATCCGCGCGTCGAGCTCGAGATCGCGGCCGTCCGCGCCACGCGCCGGCCGGTGCCGCAGGCGCTGGAGGAGGTCTTGCGTCGCGTCGACGAAGCGGAAGCGCGTTGGCGCCAGGTCGCTCCGCGCGCCGCGCCGGCACAGGAGACGCTGCTGCCGGCAGCCGCAGCGCCGTCGCGACCGCAGGCGGACATCCGACTGCCAATGACGCCGCCAGCGCCTTCTCCAAGCGCGCGGAGCGCTTCGGCGGCGCCGGCCACAATCCCTCGTGACGTCCCATCGGTGCCGCCACGCGAGCCAGGCACTGCGGCCGCGCGTATGGATGGCCCGGCCACTCCCGTGACGGCCACCGGATGGCAGCTCATCGTCGAGGACGTCATGAAGAAGAAACCAACGGTCGGCGCCGTCCTCATGCACGCCAGACCGGGTGCGCTCACCGCGGGCGAGCTCACGGTGGTGCTGACGGGCAACCATTTCCATCGCGAGCTCCTGGCCGACCGCGCCAACCGCGACCTCCTCGTGCAGGCCGTGCGGCGCCACGTCGCCGGCGCGCAACAGGTGAGCGTGATCTCGGAGGAGGGCGGGGGCGCGAGCGTCACCGAGCATCCCGCCATCCAGGCGGCCGTCGCGGAATTCCAGGGCGAAGTGGTCGCGGTGCGGCCGCGGTCGCCGGAAGGAGAAGGCCAGTGAAGGGCTTCGGGAACATGATGAAGGAAGCGCAGAAGCTCCAGCAGCAGATGATGGCGATGCAGGAGGAGATCGGGAAGAAGAAGGTGGAAGCCACCGCGGGCGGCGGCATGGTGACGGTGGAGGCGAACGGCAAGCAGGAGCTGCTCAGCATCAAGATCGATCCCGAAGTCATCACCAAGGACGATGCGCAAATGCTGGAGGACCTCGTGCTGGCGGCGTGCAACGAGGCCCTGCGCAAATCACGCGAGCTGATGCAGCAAGAGCTGGGGAAGCTCACCGGCGGCATGAAGATCCCCGGCCTCGGGATGTAAGGGCCGCGCTTGGCGTATTACCCCGAGCCGGTCGCGCGGCTGATCGACGCCCTGCAGCGGCTGCCGGGCATCGGCCCCAAGACGGCTCAGCGGCTCACGTTCTTCCTGTTGAAGCGACCACGCGAGGAAGTTCGCGAGCTGTCGGAGGCGCTCACGGCCGTCAAGGAGCGCATCGTCTACTGCCGCATCTGCTTCAACGTGACGGATGAAGACCCGTGCCGCATCTGCGGGGACCCCCGCCGTGACGGGCGTGTCCTGTGTGTCGTCGAGGAGCCGAACGACCTGCTCGCCATGGAACGCACCGGGGATTTCCGCGGCCGCTATCACGTGCTGCTGGGCGCGCTCTCGCCGCTGGAAGGCGTTGGCCCCGACGATCTGAAAGTGCGCGAGCTGCTGGCGCGTCTCGAGAGCGGGGAGACCGCCGAGGTGATTCTCGCCACCAATCCCAACGTCGAGGGCGAGGCGACCGCGCTGTATCTCGCGAAGCTCCTGCGCCCGCTCGGCCTGCGCATCACGCGCATCGCGCGCGGACTCCCGGTCGGCGGCGATCTCGAGTACGCCGACCAGCTGACGCTGTCGAAAGCGCTCGAAGGCCGGCGCGAGATCAGCTGAACGATCGATGAATGCGAGGGGCCGGCGATGAAGACCATGAAGTCGCTTCTCGTGTCGATGACGGTGTTCGCGCTGCTCGTCGTCATGCTGGCGCCGGCCACTCCGGGTTCGGCGCAGGGACTCGACCCTGGATCGAGCGAAGCGCTGAACGCCGTGCTGCAGATGTTGACGACTCCCGCGCAACGCGGGGAGGCGATCGGCGCCGATCCTGGCGCCAGCGCCGCCGACAGTCGCATCCGCGCGCTGGCCGGCTCCGAGACGCTGATGGGAGATTTCTACGGTCTCGCGGCGCAGATCTTCGACGAGCTCACCAGAGCGTCGGGCGGGGACCTCGCCAAGTTGAGGGACATGCTCTCGCGCGCGCAATCCGACCCGGCCGCCTTCGTCGCGCTCTTGAGCCCGGCCACGCTGGCTCGGCTGCAAGATCTCGCCACCCGGATGTCCGACCAGCGGCGCTGAGCGCGGTGGTCACGGCGGTCACGGCGCTGAGTCGGAGCGGCCAGTCCGAGCCGTGGTAAACTTCCTGGTCGCTACGTAGCTGTCCGACACTCCCCGGTAGCTCAGTTGGTAGAGCGGGTGACTGTTAATCACTAGGTCGCAGGTTCGAGTCCTGCCCGGGGAGCCAATTCTCTCCAGTAGTTGCGGATCGTCCACGCCCACGACACGCCGTTTTGGTTCCTGCTTGGAACCAGCTGGACGTGAAGCTATTTGAACCGCCTTCCTGACTTTGCATTCTCCCGACCAGGGTCTCACCGCGACGCAGCGAGCGCTTCGCGGCATGTCGCGGGCCGGGACGTGGGCTTCAACCGCGTCCAGGTCAACGCACGCTGACGGAAAGCGCCCCGTGCGCTTTCCGGGTCGAGCGCACCGTGACCTGTACGTCCTGCCCGAGCGCGGTCAGAAACTGCATCAGCCGTTCGACGGAGAAGACGCCTGAGCGGCCGCGCATGAGCGCGGAGACGTGTGGCTGCCTGATCCCGAGGATCTCCCCGGCCTCGGCCTGCGTGAGCCCGCGCTGCTTGATCAAGCGGTAGATCTGCAACGTCAGATCCGCCTTGAGCTGCTCGTGCTCGGCATGCGGGAATCCGAGGTCGCGGAAGACGTTGCCGCTCCCTTCCTCTACCCGGATTGTGCTGGTCTTCTTCTTCATCGTCAGTTCTGCCTTTCTCTGGAATCACGTTCGGCGACAGCCAGGCGCTGGCGGATGAGATCGATGTCCTGTTGCGGCGTCGCGATCCCCCTCGTCGCCTTCTTCTGGAAGGCGTGCAGCACATAGATCGCATCGGAAAAGCGGACGGTATACACGGCCCGGTAGGTGTCGCTCCGAGGCGTGCACCATACGAGTATACGTATTTGGGTATACCGTTCAAGCGCCCTGTCGCCGATCCCGCCCTCGTTTCGGCTCGCTCCGCCCTTCGCGCGCGCCGGCCGCGGCCAATCCCCCGGGTGGGCCCCGGCCTCGACCCAGAACGGTCGTGACTCGCATGGCCGCGCCGTATGGTCATCGCCTTGACGTGAGCCGAAATCAGAGTGTCTCGGGGATTCAGATGTATCGTGACAGCAGGAAGTGGCGAGCTCAGGGCCTCAGCCGGCTTGTTCCCTGTCGAGGCCGGCCTTGATCCATCGCTCGATCAGATCTTCGCAACGTACGCTCTTCCGATCTGCGACGCTCCTCACTTCGGCAAGCTTTTGTGGGGAAAGCCGGACAGTCACCGTTTCGGTCGGGGGTACTTCATCGGAGGCCTGAGGCTGTCGGCCTCTCTTCGCCGCGGCTCGCGCGACGACGCGCTCGCGTAGCGCAGGGAGGATCCGGACGGTCACCTCTTTGAGATCGGCGAGGTACGAGGTTGACGCGTGCCGGTCCCAGAAGGCGGCGGCCTCGCGATCGCTCTTGAACCGCGGGATCGTCCTACGTCTCATCGACGACCTTCGGCGCGCCGGCGGTGCCACAATCGTTTTTCCGATTTCGTCATATCGCGGGCCGTGATCACCCTGATCGTACCTCCTGGCCGGGGCGCATAGACCGCGAAAAGTAGCCGGCCGTCCTCCGTTCACCCATGAGCAAGGTATAGCCCATCCCGCCCCCGAAACACGATCGGTACATCGGTCAACGCCTCCTCGACTTCCTCGGGAGTCACGCCGTGTTTGGCGATGTGGCTTTCGTTCTCCTCGTCCCAGAGGAAGTCTTTGATCAAGGGGGCATTCGAATCCTGTGCGCCGAGTCTCAGTGCGGGCGGCAGGTTATGTCAACCATCTCCGGACGGGGCAACGCCCGTTCACGCGCGCGGGCTGCGCCGCATCAGCCCCGGGTGATTCCTCGACCGGAAACCCGCCTCCAGCGAACGCAGATCAACTGAGAACGGCCGTTCCGGCGGCCTCCGTCCCTGAATCTGATCTGGTCTGATCCGGCGCACACCACAGCCGTGAAAGGAGATCAATGCCATGAGTGTGCCGATCAGTCGTCTGGAGGAGCAGCAGTGCCGGGCGTTGGTCTTCGCGCTCGACCACGTCTTTGGTCGCCCGGGCGAGTCTGCGCCCACGCGCGAGGAGCTTGAACGCACGGTCGCCACGGTGCGCAGCGAGAACGCAACCCTTCGCGCAGAGATTCGCGAGCTGGAGCACGAGCTCTACCCCGCGGACGCGGACATCGACGCTTTCGAGCGCGAGATCGACAGCCGCGTCGCCGGCGAGCGAGAGCGCGAGGTGGACACGGCCCGCGAGCCCGCGTCCGGAATCTGATCCGGTCTGAGTCTTTCGCGAGTCCCCGCGAAAGGAGGGAAGGCACGGATTAGGCCGTTCGGGAGTTGATCACGTCGGAGCTGGTGCCGCTCGTGCGCGCGGCACTGCGCGAAGCGGCGGAGGTGCGCGCCGCGGTGCAGAACCTCACGGATCGTGTCGACACGCTCACCGCGCCGACGGTTAATCACTAGGTCGCAGGTTCGAGTCCTGCCCGGGGAGCCGATCCAAGGGTTTACGACGCTTCAACCTTCCTTACGAAGTTTTCCTCAAGGATGTCCCGGGACGATTTGGGACGTCATGCCGCCGTCATCGCTTGTCACTCGAGCGTCGGGCCAGATGTTCCGGCACGAAAAGGTTTGATACGCGAACTTCAGGTGCCGAGAATCGGCGGATCATGCCTCGTGGCGACCAGTTGTCCCGGCAGTGGCGGCTGCTTCAGCTGGTTGATCGTCCTGCGGTAACCGCGGATTCGTCGCGCGTACGCTCGATCCCGACAACTGCTTCGAGATCCGGCGGCGCGGCGACCTCGAGCACCTGCCGCGCGGCCGGTTCAAGCATGGCCGCTACGTGCTGCCCCCTGGTACGTATGTGTGCAACTGGAATGTCTTCCTCGCTCCGAGTGGTCGCGGACTCGATCGCGTGGCCGCACTCAAGAATCAGGTTTGGGACGTCGTCGTCGTCGACGAGGCGCACCACAGCCAGGCGCGCAAGGCGCTCGGCCGGCTGCGGCGTGCATCCGCCCGGTTGCTCCTCACGGCGACGCCGTTTCAGCTCGACATGACGGAGCTGCACGGCTTGACGAGGCACCTCTTCGAGGATAATGCGCCCGCCCACAGGGTGCTTAAGCGCGGTGCGGTGCGTTCGTACGCCAAGGCAGCAGACCGCGCTTTCGCGGGCGGCTCGCGACCGACGGCGAACGAGCGACGCGACGCCGAGCGGGTGCTCGGCCAACTGGTCGCTTGCAGTCGGGCCGGGCGCCAGACGCGGTTGTACTTCACGATCGACGGCGCCGGTGACGCTAACCCCGTCCGTCCCCCGACCGCTCTCGACAACGAGGAAGGATTGCGCGACATCTTCGAGCAGGGCATCGAGGCACCGATGCCGTTCAGGGAATGGTACGTCGCCCAGCGCCTTGACCTCGCACGCGCCGAGGCTCGCGACAAGCCGAAGCATGTCGCCATGGAACTCCGGAAATTGCTCTCGGTGCGCAAGCATCCACCTGCGCCGCCAAAGCTCGACGCGCTACGAGCCTGGGCGCGGAGGGAGTTCATGGACGATCTGGAAGCAAGTCTCAAGGACGGAAAACCGCGCAAGCTCCTTGTGTTCACACACTTAAAGACGGGCGTTGCGAGCCCGATACGGCAAGTGCTAGAGGAGGAGCTCGTGGCCGCCCACCACGAGGTTGCCCGTACGCGGGGATGGCGGGAAGCTCACGGTCGGGCACCGCAGGCGCTCGCGAAGGTGGTGGCCGCGATCGAACGTCACGTGACCTCGAACGAGCGCCGGGGCCGGAAGCTCGAGCGCCGGCTCGCCAGTTGGGAGCGGGCGATCCGCGACTCGTTGTTCTTTGATCTGTTCGGTAAGCCGGGGTACGCGAGCCGGGTGCAGCGCGAACTCCTGCGGCTGATCGGCGCCGGCGAGCAGAACGCCCGCGCATCCGATAACCAACTCCAGGATGGGATGTCCGCGGCTTGGTACGCGGATCAGGCGAGGGCAAAGCGCAACGCGGCACTCGCGGTGCTCGATGCTGTCGCGAAGGCCCCGCTCGCCGCGACGTTCACGGGCGACGGCACTCGGCGCGAGCGCGACGCGATCGCTGAAGCGTTCAAGAGCGCGATGGCTCCGTGGATCCTGGTCGCGACCAATGTCGGATCCGAGGGAATCGACCTGCACGCGTACAGCCGACACCTGGTCCACTTTGATCTTGAGTGGAACCCGGCGCGGATGGAGCAGCGCGAGGGCCGTATCGATCGGCTCGGTCGCGCGCTGAAGGAATCGGCGCGGATCTACTACCTGCTGGTCAAGGACACGTACGACGAGCGGATGTTTCATCAGCTCATCGCGCGCCAGCGGTGGCACGCCGTCCTGCTCGGCCGCAAGGCCCGCCAGCTAGGTCGGGAGGAGAAAACTGAAGCGCGGTTGATCACCGGGAAGGAGGCCAAGAACATGTCGCTCGACCTGGATCCGAGGACAGGAGGCAGCGGAGCCCCTCGGCAAGCGTACTCTTGACGAGTGTTGTCACAGGTGACAACGTGTGACACGCAGGTCGTGGATGACAAGACCGACAAGGCCCATTTCGTGGGTGAAGGCGGCCCGCAAGGTATTCGAGACGTTTCCCGAGGGCGCGCTGTCGATCTGCCTTGCGGCACTGACGATCGCGGCCGAGGGCGGCACGGCGGATATCGCCAAGCCGATGAAGGGGCTTGGTCCCGGGGTGTTCGAGATTGCTCTGGCGTATCGTGGCGACGCCTTCCGCGTGGTTTACGCCGTGCTACTCGGCGATGATGTGTGGATCGCCCATGCGTTTCAGAAGAAATCGACGCACGGGATCAAGACGCCTCAGCGTGAGATTGACCTGGTGAGAGAACGTTTGAAACGGCTCAGGGAGATGCTGGGATGAAGGGCGACAAGCTCGACGTGGTTCGCGGCCGCGGCAACGTGTTCCGCGATCTGGACAAAGCGGACGCGGACGTGCAGCACATGAAGGCGCTGCTCGCGGCCGAAATCATCAAGGCCCTCGACAAGCAGCGGCTGTCCGTCAGGAAGGCGCACGAGCGTACGGGATTTGCCGCCGCGGATTTTTCGCGGATCAGGAACGCGGACCTGGAACGGTTCAGCGTCGAACGCCTGATGAAGATCATCAACCGGCTTGGCTCGCGGGTCGAAGTCGCCGTCAAGGTCCGACGGGCAGCGGGTCACGCCGTTCTCGCGTGACCCCGATCGCCTTCTCGTTGAGAAGAGGCCCGGCGATGGGCTGCGTTCGACCGCGCTTCGATGTGGTCCGTGGAGCAGTGACGATGTTTCTTGCTGACGCCACGCTGACGGTTTTCCAGGGATACGCGGGGATATTTTGGCGCAACTACCAGCGTCAGCCTCAGTTCGGGGAACTCATCAGGGAGGAAAGAAAGGAGATCCGCGGGCCTGCTGGCTACGCTCGATCTGCCCAGCGAAGCCTTTATGGACGCCGGTGAGTATCGCTGGCAAAAGGCTCCCCACCGCGCGCCGCCTCGCGGGCCGTGATTGGCGTCTGGCGCATTGCTCCGTGTGGGAATACCCTTGCGCCATTTACGCCCAATGGTGCCGTGAAAAAAAGACGAGAGGAGGATCAACATGCACAGGACAAGAGCGTTGTACCCGAGCGCGGCGTTCCTCGTCGTTGGCGCGCTCCTGATCACCGCTCCCGGACAGCTCCCCGCTCAGCCCGCCACTGTGGTCGCCATCGATCACGACGATATCGGCGGCGTCGTGCGCAGCTCGAAGGGCCCGGAAGCCGGGGTGTGGGTGATCGCGGAGACGACCGAGCTTCCGACCAAGTATGCCAAGATGGTTGTCACCGACGACAAGGGTCGCTACGTCATTCCCGACCTGCCGACCGCGAACTACAGCGTCTGGGTGCGCGGCTACGGGCTGGTGGATTCGCCCAAGGTGCGCGCCAAGCCGGGCCAGCAGCTCAATCTCACCGCGGTGCCGGCCCCGAACGAGCGGGCGGCGGCGCACTATTACCCGGCGATCTACTGGTACACGATGATGAAGATTCCGCCGGCGAAGGATTTCGGCGGCACGACCGATATCCCGAAGAACATCACGCAGGAACTCTGGCGCCAGCGGATGAACAACGTCGACTGCATCGGCTGCCACCAGCTCGGTCAGGAATCGACGCGCACGATCCCGGCCGCGTTCGGCGAATTCAAGTCGGGCGCGGAAGCGTGGGCGCGCCGCATCGGCTCCGGTCAGACGGGCGAATTCATGATGAACCGGCTCGCCGTACAGCTCGGCGGCGTGCCCTTCAAGTACTTCGGCGACTGGATCGAGCGCGTCGCCAAGGGCGAACTGCCCAAGCACAAGCCGCCGCGGCCGCAGGGCGTCGAGCGCAACGTCGTCGTCACGTCGTGGGAGTGGGCCACGGAGAAGCACTTCGTGCACGATCTGATCTCTTCGGACCGGCGCAATCCGACCGTCAATGCCTATGGTCCGCTCTATGCGTCGAACGAATACTCGAGCGACAACATGCCGATCCTCGATCCGAAGACGCACACGGTGACGTTCTTCAAGATGTCGGTCGCGGATCCCGACGCGCCCGAATCGTTCGGACCACCGTTCCATGCCTCCGCCGCCATGAAGCCGATGCAACCGTCGGCCTACTGGGGCGACGAGAAAATCTGGAGCCAGCGCGCCAACAACCACAACGGCATGTTCGACAAGAAGGGCCGGGTGTGGTTTGCCGCAGCCGTGCGCGGCATCGAGAATCCCGCCTTCTGCAAGAAGGGCTCGGATCATCCCTCGGCGAAGGTGTTCCCGCTCGACCGCTCGGGACGCCAGGTGTCGATGCTCGATCCGAAGACGATGAAGTACAGCTTCGTCGACACGTGCTTCGGCACGCATCATCCGCAGTTCGGGTATGACCCGGACGACACGTTGTGGCTTTCGGGCAGCGGCCCGGTCGCCGGTTGGGTGAACACCAAGGTGTGGGACGAGACCGGCGACGCGGCCAAGGCGCAGGGCTGGGCACCGTGGGTGCTCGACACGAACGGCAACGGCAAGGTCGACGACTGGACCGAGCCGGACAAGCCGGCGGAACCTGGCAAGGACGTGCGCATCGGTGGCTCCGGTCCTTATGCCGTGATGCCGCATCCGACCGACGGCTCGGTCTGGTACACCCTCAACGTCTTCGTCGGCCGTCCCGGCTTCCTGCGCTTCGACCCGAAGACGAAGCTCTCCGAGTTCTACGCGATTCCGAAGGAAGGCATCGGCGTGCGCGGCGGCGACATCGACAAGAACGGCGTGCTGTGGGGTTCGGGTTCGAATGGCTCACTGATCAGCTTCGACCGCCGCAAGTGCAAGGGACCGCTCAACGGCCCGAAGGCGACGGGTGACCACTGCCCCGAAGGGTTCGCGTTCCACAAGTATCCGGGCCCGGGGTTTGACGGCTTCGAGAAGACGAGCGCCGAGGCGAGCTATTACACCTGGGTCGATCAGCACAACACGGTCGGCCTCGGCGAGAACGTTCCGATTTCAACCGCCAACCTGAACGACGGCTTCGTCGCGTTCACGGACGGCAAGATGGTCATGCTGCGCATCCCGTACCCCATCGGCTTCTTCGCCAAGGGTCTGGACGGGCGCATCGATGACCCGAACGCCGGCTGGAAGGGCCGCGGGCTGTGGGGCACGAACGGCGACCGCACACCGTGGCTGATGGAAGGCGGCAAAGGCTCGAAGCCGCGCGCCGTGCACATCCAGGTGCGGCCCGATCCGCTGGCGAAGTGAGCGGATCGCTCGAGTCTGGACGATCGCGTGGGTGCTCGGTGAAGAAGGCGTCGAAATCGGCGAAGAGCCTCATCACGGACCGGTATGTGGGTCCGCCCGCTCGGGCCCCTACTTCGTCTTATCGCTGGCGCCGTGAGCACGCCGACGTAGCCCACCGGGCAGGGGAAGTACACCGCGAACAGGAAGCGGCCGCCGTCCCTGCGCCCGTAGGCGAGGTACCAACCCTCCGGCCCGCGGAGGACGAGCGGCTCACCTGCGAGCGTCTCCTCGACCTCCTCTGGGCAGCACCCGCTCGTCTTGCTGACGCCCTGCTGACGGTTTCGCGGGGATTCCACGGGCTTTCTCGGGCCGCCGCGGGAGGGGTCACGCCGCGCGCGGAGTTGATTTTGGGGCGCTGGGGACGCGCGGGACGGGAGGCCGCCGCGCCTTTTAATCAGGGGGTCCCGGGTTCGAATCCCGAACGGCTCACCAGATTTTCCGCGGCGTTCCGCGGCCGAGTGGCGGCGCGTGTGGGCGCCGCGGCCTTCGGCGTGCATCGCTGCGCGAGCACGCCTCGGCCGCGACCAGGCGCGGTTGAAATGCGAGCCGATGACCGCCCATACTGAGGTCATGAATCGACTTTTTCCGGACTACGAGGCGCTCGCCCGTGTCTGCCGGAAACGCCGCATCGAGCGACTGGCATTGTTTGGATCGGTGCTGAAGCGGCGGGCACGTCCGGACAGCGACGTCGATCTCCTGGTGGAGTTCGAGCCGGGCGCCACTCCAGGTCTCCTCCGCCTCGCGGCGATCGAGCAAGAGCTGTCGATGCTCCTTGGCGGGCGTAAGGTTGACCTCCGCACCGCTGCAGAACTCAGCCGGTACTTTCGCGACGACATCGTGAGCACGGCGGAGGAGCAGTATCGACGCTGACGATCGGATCCGCATCCTGCACATCCTTGATGCCTGCGAGTCCATCCGCCGGTTCATCCGCGGGCGTCGGCGTGAGGATCTTGACTCCGACGAGATGCTCTTGTTCGCACTCGTCCGAGCCGTAGAGATTATCGGTGAGGCCGCGAGTCGCGTCTCTGAACCGACCCGCGCAGCCCTGCCAGCGGCCCCCTGGAACCAAATGGCGGCGATGCGAAACCGCCTGATCCACGCGTATTTCGACGTGAACCGCGATGTCGTCTGGCAGACGGCGATCGAAGAAATTCCCGCGCTCGTGACCGTCCTCGAGGCCATCAGACGATTCGAGTAGCTCGATGATCTGGTCGCCTTTCTAGTTCGTCGATCACTGCAACGTTTGGATCACTGCATGGCGCCGGTCCAACCCGGTAGAATGGATCAGCCACGGTTGGAGTAACAGGATGCAGTGGAGGATGAGGCGAGGATGAGGCGATGGATTTCGGGATCTTCAATCTGATGGGGTCGCGCGATGCGGACAAGCCGACGGCACAGGTGTTTGGGGAAGTCGCCGAGCAGACGAGGCTGGCCGACGAGCTCGGCTACACGATCGCCTGGTTTGCCGAGCATCACTTCTCGAATTATTGCCTGTGTGCGTCGCCATTGATGATGGTGGCGCATTGCGCCTCGATCACCAAAAGGATCCGCCTCGGCACCGCGGTCGTGGTGTTGCCCTTGTACAACCCGGCCCGGCTCGCCGCCGAGATCGCCACGGCCGACGCATTGTCGAATGGCCGCCTGATGCTCGGCATCGGCGCCGGGTATCAGCCCTACGAATTCGAGCGGTTCGGCGCCGACATCGCCCAGAATCTCGAAATGACCGACGAGGTCTGCGACATCCTCGACTTGGCCTTCAGCCGGGATTTCTTCAGGTACAACGGCAAGCACTACCAGATGCCGGACACTCATATCCCGGCCCGCCCGGTACAAACCCCGCTGCCGATCTATGTCGCCGGCCATAGCCAGGCGATGTTCCGCGCCGCCGCGCGGCACGGCTATCGGGTGCTGACGTCGGGCCGGGTCGGCGGCGTTAAATTGCTAGCCGAGCAGTATGCCGATATCGTCACCGCGTTTGCCGCCGAGAGTGCGCCCTTGTCGCGGGCGCATATCACCGTCAACCGCTTCGCCCACATCACCGACAGTCGCGAGGAAGGGATGCGATTTGCCGAGAACGCGCGCTATCAGACGCGGCTCGCGTCGAGCCTCAGGCGCCGGCAGGAGGTCATGCAAGGCACGGTATTGGTCGATGTGCCGTTCCCCGACGAGCCGCCGCTCGAAACCATCTACAACGATCTGCTGATCGGCGACGTCGAGACGGTCGCCGAAAAGCTCGTTGCCGAGATCCGCGCGACCAAGCCCGTGCATGTGTGCTTTTCGTTCAAGGTCGGCAACACGCCGCACAAGGCGGCGATGCGCTCGATGGAACTGATGATCGGCGAGGTCAAGCCGACGGTCGAAAAGGCACTCGGGCCGCTCGGACAAGTCGTGGCGGAGTGAGTGGCCGTCGACCGCTTGGCAAACCGGCGCGCACGCTCGCGCTGAAATAACCTACGGCCGGCGCGCCTTGGCCGGCTCCCGCGGTCCCCTCGTCGTCTTGCGTCGAGCACGCCGGCGCCGCAGTTCGACCCAGCACGGCTCGCTCGTCAGGTTCGGCCGGTGCGGACTCTTTGGCGAGTCTCCTGCAACAACCGGACGAAGTTGCGGTCGTGCGCCAGCAGGAGGCTATCGCGATTTTCATGGCTCGAACATCTCCCCGTGAACGGGTTGATCGTCGAATGGCTCGAGAAGTAACGCTCTACAGTTTCGGTCCGCTCCAGAACGCGTCGTTCGCAGCGATGCCTGGCCGCGCCTCGGCCAGCTGGACGGCGCGCATCACCTCACGCGCCATCGTCTCGTACCAGACGGCCACGTCCGGTGGATAGTCGGCGTAGCTCTCGAGATTCTGCACGATAGGACCCTCGACGGTCGGGATGTCGTGTTCACCGTCGAATTCCCGGGTGTACGGCCGGCCTTTGGCCGTTGCCGTGGCACTGTCGATGGTGGCGTCGAGCTTCAGCCACTTACCGCCGACGTAGGCCTCGCCGAGCGAGTGCCACGGCAGCGTACGATCGCCCCACAGCCGGCGGACTTCCTCGGACATGAATGGCTTGTCCGGGCAGTGGAGCTGCTGGAAGCCGACGCGCGCGGGGATCTCGACGGCGCGACAAAGCGCGACGAAGGCACTCGCTTTGCCCATGCAGAAGGCATGACCGGCGTGGAGCACATCGCTCGCCCGGCACTTGCCCTCGGCGAGGTAGCGGAACGAGGCGAGGATGTCATACGGCATGTCGCGCACGAAGTAATAGATGCGCTCGAGCTTCTCCCGCGCACTGGCGCAGCCCCGCGTGAGCCGCATCGCCTGGGCGACGACGTCCGGATGATCGGAGTCGATGAGCGGGGTCGGCTGAAGATACTCGTGGAGATGGTCGGCGCCCATGATATGCCCTCTACGTGAGTGCGAGCTCGTGACGAATGGCCGGCAGAATCTCGCGCCCGGTCAGCTCGAGGCCGGCGCTCGAGGCGACGTCCGGGATCGTGAACAGGAAATGGCGCACGCCCGCCTCGACGTACTGGCGGATGCGCGCGATGCACTCGGTGGGGGTACCCGCGATGTGTCCATCGGCGGGAATCGCGGCGAAGCGCGCGCGCGTGGCCGCGACGCCGGAACCATTGCGGTCGACTGCCAGCAGCACGGTGACCGAGCGCCGGAGCGCTCGCGGATCACGGCCGAACTCTCGGCATGCCGCGTCGAGATAGTCGGCGTGCGCAGCGATCCGTTCCGGCCCCCACCAGCGGACGTTGACGCCATCCGCCGCGCGCGCGGCGACCCGATGGACGCGGTCGCCTTCTCCGCCGATCCAGAGCGGCGGATGTGGCCGCTGGAGCGGCGGTGGGTCACACACCGCGCCGTCGATGGCGAAGTACCGACCCTGGAACACGGGGCACGCCTCGGTCCACATCCTCCGGATGATCTCGAGGCCCTCGTCGAGCTGCGCGATGCGCTCGCCGATGCGCGGGAACGGAATGCCGTAGGCTCGGTATTCTCGCTCGAACCATCCGGCGCCAAGACCGAGATCGAGCCGTCCACCACTGATGACGTCGAGCGTGGCCGCCATCTTGGCGAGGACCGCCGGCAGGCGGTATGAGTGACAGAGCACGCTCGTGCCGAGGCGAATTCGGCGTGTGTCGCGCGCCAGCGCCGAGAGCGTCGTCCAGCATTCGAGCAACGGCATCGAGCGTGTGTCGTCACGATTCCCGCCGCCGGCGGGCGCTCCTTTGATTCGCGCGTCATCGACGTAGGCGTCGGGCGCCAGCGTCAGGAAATGATCGCAGAGCCAGATGGAGTCGAAGGCGAGCTCTTCGGCGAGCCCGGCCACGCGGCGCATCTCGTCGTACGTCGTCACGGCCAATCCACGAATCGTGAGAGCGAGGATGAGGCCGAAGTGGAGGTCCACGCGCATGGTCACGATTTTCTATGTTATAGCTAACGCGCGCTCGGTAGTGCACCCATGTTCGGTGGAGGTCGCGGGATGAATGAGATGACACGGCGCACCGTTCTCAAGACGCTTGCCGGGGCTGGCGCGGCCAGCGCAGTCTCGGGCTTTCCGTTCGTCAATCGCCTCGCGCTCGGCGAGCAGCCGCTCAAGCTTGGCGTGGTCGTGCCCATCACCGGGCCCATGGCGCTAGAGGCGCAGGAGATGCTCGCCGCCACGCAAATCGCGGTCGAGGACGTCAATGCCGACGGCGGCGTGCTCGGCCGCAAGGTCGAGACCGTCGTCCGCGACTCGGAGTTCAAGCCCGAGGTGGCCAAGCGCAAGGCGACCGAGCTGATCGAGGTCGAGAAGTCGCCGTTCCTCGTCGGCGCGATCGTCGGCTTCGAGGGCATCGCGATGGCCGAGGTAGGCTGCAAGAACGACGTCGTGGTGTCGTTCTTCGGTCAGAACTTTCTCACCGTGAAGGGCAAGATGTGCAAGTACCAGTTCGGGAACAATCTCACACCGTACCAGACGGCGGCGGCGGCGGCGCGGTTCGTGGCCGAGCAGAAGATGGGCAAGCGCTGGCACATGCTCGCGAACAACTACTCCTGGCCGCAGATGTTCGAGCGCGCGTACTCGATCGTCGCCAAGCAGGTCGGTGCCGACTGGACGGGCGTGACGTGGGCGCCGCTCGGCACGCGGGACTTCCTGCCGTTCCTGCCGAAGGTCGCGGCGGCGAAAGCCGACGTGGTCTTCATCACGACATGGGCTGCCGACCAGGTGGCGTGCGCCAAGCAAGTGCAGGAGTTCGGCCTGGCGCGGCAATCGCAGGTGATCCACTCGATCACCGAGTTGACATTCGCGGAGGCCGCCGGCAAGGGTGTCTACGAAGGCTTCTATTCCGGGATGCCGTGGTACTGGCATCTCAAGGACAAGTATCCGATGGCGAAGAAGTACTACGACCGCCACTTCGCGCTGCGCAAGCGCGCGCCCGGCGGCTACACGGCGTCCACGTACTCCACGGTGCGCGTGCTGCTCGATGCCGCGAAGGACGCGAAGTCGCTCGAGACCGAGAAGATCACGCGCGCGCTGGAGGGCCGGAAGTTCCAGTACCTGAAAGGTCCGGAGTACATCCGCGCCTGCGATCACGTGAACGTTCAGGACGTCTTCCTCTGCCGCGGCAAGGCGGCCTCCGCGATGAAGGACAACTGGGACTTCTTCGACATCGTGCAGGCTGTCGGTGGGGAGCAGACCGCCGAGTCGTGTGAAGGTGAGGGCTTCGATCCGAAGAAGCCGCTGAGCCAGCAGATCTGACGCTCTTCGGCTACCCCGTCGAGATCTGGTACACGCAGCTGTTCATCGGCCTGGTGAACGGCTGCATGCTGATCCTCGTCGCGCTGGGGCTGTCGATCGTGTTCGGGCTCATGAACGTGATCAACTTCGCCCACGGCATCTTCTACATGCTCGGCGCGTACGCCGGGTGGGCGACGGTCCAGGCCACGGGCAATTTCTGGCTGGCGCTGGTGGTCGCGCCTGTGACGGTCGGTCTTCTCGGCGCCGCCACCGAGCGCGGTGTGCTGCGCCGGATCTACGGCACGAAGAACCAGGCGTTCGCCGCCGTCCTCGTGACGTACGGGCTGACGATCATGGTGCCCGACGTGATCCGTATGATCTTCGGTCGCGCAGGCAAGCCGTTCACGACGCCGAAGATCCTCACGGGCTCGCTCTTCACGCTCGGCGCGGCGGACGTGCACGGCTATCGCGTCTTCATCATCCTGGTCACTGCGGTCCTGCTCCCGGCGCTGTGGCTCTTGTTGAACAAGACGAATCTCGGACTGGTCATCCGCGCCGGCACCAGCGACAGCCTGATGGTGCAGCTACTCGGGATCAACGTGTCGCGCACGTGGACGATCACGTTCGCGCTCGGGACCGCGCTCGCCGGGTTCGCGGGCGTCATCACCGCGCCGCTGGTGGCGGTCGCGCCGGAGATGGGCGGGCTCGTGCTGATCGAGTGCTTCATCGTGATCGTGGTCGGTGGCATGGGGAGCTTCGTCGGCGCGGTCGTCGGCGGACTGCTCATCGGCGAGGTGCTGGCGCTCACGGGCCTGCTCTACGACGTCCTCGCCGACGTCATCATCTATCTCGCGATGGCGGTGGTGCTGCTGGTGCGGCCGCGCGGCCTCTTCGGTCAGGAGGGTCTGGCGGAAGAGTGAAGGCGCTCGCGTTCGCCGCGCTGGTGCTCGCCACGGCGCCGCTGTACGCGGACTACACGCCCTTCTACCTCGGGCTGCTCACCGAGGTGCTGGTCTTCGGGCTTTTCGCGCTCGCGTACGACGTGCTGCTCGGGCATGCCGGCGTCCTCTCGCTCGGACATTCCGCGTTCCTCGGTGTTGCCGCGTACACCACCGGTTTGCTCCTCGCGCGCTTTCGCGCGCCGGTCGAGCTCTCCATCGTGGCCGGCGCGCTCGGCGGCCTCGTCACCGCGCTCGTCCTCGGTGTGTTCGTTCTCCGCAAGCGGGGTGTGTACCTCAGCATGCTGACGCTTGCCCTGTCGCAAGTCTTCTACTACGTCGTCCTCATGTGGACGCCGGTCACGGGCGGCACCGACGGGCTCGGGAACCTGCCCGTCCTGTATCTGAGCGCACCGCTCGGATTGCGGCTCTCGAAGCGTCCGATCACGCGCTACTACGTGATCTGCGTCATCGTGTTCGCCGCGATGCTTGCGGTTCGCCACATCTTGAAGTCGCCGCTCGGCCGCGCGATGCGCGCGGTGAAGGCGAACGATCGGCGGGCCGAAGCCTGCGGGTACGACACGAAGCGCGTGCGACTTGCCGCCTTTGCGGTCTCCGGTCTCTTCTCGGGCCTCGCCGGCGCGCTGCTCACCGTCGTGCTCGAATTCGTGCCGATCGAGAACATCCACTGGCAGATGTCGGGCACGGTCCTGATCATGGCGCTCTTCGGTGGCACCGGGACCCTGCTCGGCCCGTTCGTTGGTGCCGCCGTCTTCATCTGGATGCGCGATTTCCTCAGCAAGTATCTCGAGTACTGGGAAGTGTTCGTCGGCGGAGCGTTCATCCTGATCGTGCTGTTCTTCCCCGGGGGCATCGTGGGCGCGATCCGTCGGCTCGGCGCGCGCGGTGCCGTCGGTCCGGCGGGAGAGCAGGACGCCGGCATGGCGGAGCCGGAGCTGATCATTCGCGCGCGCGCGACCGCGGAAGACGGGGCTCTCCTCGAAAGCCGGGGACTCACGAAGCTTTTCGGAGGCCTCGTTGCCGTCAACGCGGTTGACTTCGCCGTGCGCCGCGGCGAGCTGCGCGCCGTCATCGGACCGAATGGCGCCGGCAAGACCACGTTCTTCAACCTGCTCACCGGTGTGCTGCCGCCATCCAGTGGGCGGATTCTCTTCAAGGGAAAGGACATCACGCGACGACCGGCGTACGCCGTGTCGCGGCTCGGCATCGCACGGTCCTATCAGGTGACGAACATCTTCGGCGACCTCACGGTGTTCGAGAACCTCCGCATCGCCGCGCAGTCCCGCGTGACGCACTATCGCTTCTGGGGCGACGCGGAGCGCCTCACCGCCGTGAACGCGAGCGCCGAGGAGATCCTGAAGCTGCTCGGTCTGCAGTCGAAGCGGCATCTCGACGGCGCGCAGCTCTCGCATGGCGATCAGCGCTACCTCGAGATCGGTATCGCGCTCGCCACCGATCCGGACTTCCTGTTGCTCGACGAGCCGACGGCCGGTATGAGTCCCGAGGAGACCCAGCGGACCGCGGCATTCGTGCGCAAGCTCGCCGGCCACGTGACCATCGTGCTCGTCGAGCACGACATGGAAGTGGTGATGGGCATCTCCGACCGGATCACCGTGCTCAACTACGGTGAGGTGCTCGCTGAAGGGACGCCGGCGGAGATTCGCGAGAATCCCGAAGTGCGCCGCGTCTACCTGAGGGACTGATGCTGCGCGTGGAGGGCATCGACGCGTATTACGGGTTGAGCCACGTGCTGCAGAACGTCTCGCTGCGCGTCGACCGCGGCGAGACGGTGGCGTTGCTCGGTCGCAACGGCGCGGGCAAGACGACGACGCTGAAGACGATCATGGGGGCCGTGCGAGCGCGGCGCGGCCGCATCACGTTCGAGGGGACGGACATCACCGCGCTGCCACCGTACCGGATCGTGCAACTCGGCATCGGCTACGTCCCCGAGGAGCGCCGCATCTTTCCGAATCTGACCGTCTACGAGAATCTCAAGATGGCGCGGCTCACCGTCGACGGCGGCCGGCGCATGGACGACTACCTCGACCGCGTGTTCGCGCTCTTTCCGCCGTTGAAGGGACGCCTCACGCACACGGGCAAGAATCTCTCCGGTGGAGAGCAGCAGATGCTGACGATGGCGCGAAGCCTCGGCACGGAGCCGAAGCTCCTGCTCATCGACGAGCCGACGGAAGGGCTCATGCCCGCCTTCGTCGAAACGATCGAGCGCACGATCGGAGAGATCCAGCGCCAGGGGTTGGCCGTTCTGCTCGTGGAGCAGAACACGCGGCTCGCGCTGCAGGCGACGCAGCGGGTGTACTTCATCGAGAAGGGCGCCATCAAGCACGAGGGCCGATCGAGCGATCTGAAGGCCGACCCGGCGGTGCGGCTGCGCTATCTCGGAGTCTAGCCCGCACTATGCATGAACGATCGCGCCCGAGCCGTACGGCGTCGGCGACACGACCGCGAGCGGGGGGCCGGGGGGCGCTCCGGAATTCCGCGAACTGTCGCCCGCGCGGCGAAACCCAGGGAACGAATCACGAAGGTCCACGCCCATCCCACGATCGAAGCCAAC
>JBGPTW010000117.1:0-20307 GCA_041490825.1 Methylomirabilia bacterium
AGGGGCCTCCGACCACGAGGCCCTTTGACCGATGACCCGCGAGCCGTTCCCACTCACGACCGGGTTGCCCTCGATCGCACGCTACGGGAACGGGTCAACCGGCCCCTCACCGACCCGGCCGGCCCGCGGCAACACGCTGTTCCCGGCCTCGGTCGTTCATCGATGATTCGGGCGAAGGCGCCTGTGGTCGGAGGACTCCGGCTGCCCATCTCCCGCCGGATCACCGGTCGGCGCGCGCGGGGGAGCGTGAGGGGCCATTTCGTGACCCCTCACCGACCAACCACGGGACCGAAGCGCCGCTTGAATTCCGTCTCGTCCAGATTGGCGGCCTTCGCCAGCGCGCCGAGCGTCTGCGAGTCGTCGAAGTCCTCGGGCTTGAGACGGATCATGTAGGCATCGAGCGTCTGGTACATCTCGGATTCCATGTCGACGTACCGTACACGGATCTTGCCGGTCTTCGGATCGAGCATGAGTCCGAACGGGACAGGCACCAGCCGGCCGGCCTGGATCGTGACCATGGCGTTGCTGCCGCCCTCGAGAAGAAACCGCGTGGCCCAGTAGCCGAGGCTGCGGCTGTACTGGATGTCGTGAGCGCCTGGCGGCGCGCACCGGAGCTCGTAGCCGAGGTCCTTCGCGACGATGGTCACGTCGATGCCGCGACTGCGCAGGCTCGCCGTCACGCGATCCTTCAAGAGTCGCCCGAGCTCGAGCTCGGCCAGGCGCACGTTGCCGTACGCGTCGCGCTCCACGGAACCGAGCGTCGCGTGGTCGATCTTCTCGGCCAGGCCTTCGGACAGGATCGCGACGCCGTGCTCGCGACCCTGCGCGCGGCGCTTGATGATCGCGGCCTCCAGCAGGTCGGCGAGCCGGTCGAGGCTGAGCTGGCCACCCCGGAATTCCTCGGCGATGACCGTCAGCGTCGCCGCCGCCGCGCCGCCGATCCCGAGGGCCAGATGGCCCGTGTGCCGCCCCATGACCGTGACGAAGAACCAGCGCTCGGTGGTCGCGGCGTCCTGCATCAGGTTCCGGACCAGCTCCTTGCCGAGATTGCAAGCCGTTGTGAAGCCGAACGTCACGATGTCGCTCGGCAGCGGCAAGTCGTTGTCGATCGTCTTCGGCACGTGCGCCACGGTCAGCCCCGGCATCGCCCGCGCCAGCCGGGACGCCGAGAACGCGGTGTCGTCGCCGCCGATGGTGATGAGATGGTCGACGCCGAGTCGGTTCAGCGACTCCGCGACGCGCGCGATCCCGTCGGGCGTGCGCGTCGGGTTCGTGCGTGACGTGCGGATGATCGAGCCGCCGTCGAAGTGGATGCGCGAGGTGTCGTTGATATCGAGCTCGGTGACGTGCTCGCTGTCGCCCTGGACGAGCCACTTGAACCCGTCGTAGCAGCCCAGCACCCGGAGACCGTGGTTCCGGGCTACGATGGTCGCGGCGGCGATGACGGCGTTGATGCCGGGAGCGGGCCCGCCCCCAACGAGAATGGCCAAGGTCTTCCCAAGCGTGCCCACAGATTTATCGTACGGGGCGCGTCAACCTACACACTCAGCACGATCTTGCCGAACTGCTTGCCCTCGGCGAGCCGCTGCTGCGCGGCGGCGCCGTCCTTCAGCGGCACGACCTCGTCGACGATCGCTTTGAGGCGGCCCTGGACGAAGAGGCGCATGACGTCGTTGAACTCCTTCCGGTTGGCCATGGTCGAGCCGATGATCGAGATCTGGTTCCAGAAGACGATGCGGATGTCGGTCTCGCCGATCGGCCCTGTGGTGGCGCCGCAGGTGACGAGTCGGCCGCCCTTGCGCACGCAGCGGACCGACTGCTTCCACGTCGCGGCGCCCACGTTCTCGATCACCACGTCGACGCCCCGGCGACCGGTTTTTTCGGACACCGCTTTGGCCCAGTCCTCCTTCGCGTAGTTGATGCCGATGTCGGCGCCGAGCTGGCGCGCGCGCTCGAGCTTCTCGTCGCTCGACGACGTCACGATCACGCGGGCCCCGCACAGCTTGGCGATCTGCACCGCGGTCGACGAGACGCCGCCGCCGACGCCGATGATCAGCACGTCCTGACCGGCGCCGACTTGACCCTGCGTGACGACCATCCGCCACGCCGTCATGTTGGTCAGGATGAACGAGGCGGCGTCCTCGAACGGGATATGAGCGGGCAAGGGCAGCACGTTGTCGCCGCGCACGGCCACGAATTCGGCCATGCCGCCCGGGGCGTGTTCGCCGAGGATTCCGTAACGGACGCAGAGACTGTCCTCGCCCTGAATGCACCATTCGCAGCGCCCACACGTGATGTTCGGGTTCACCGCGACGCGATCGCCGGCCTTGACGCCCTGCACGTCGCTGCCGACTTGCGCGATCTCGCCGGCGATGTCGCAGCCGGTCCAGAACGGCAGCGGCGTCTTGAGCGCCGGGATGCCCTCGCGGACGAAGAGGTCGAGGTGGTTCAGCGCGCACGCGCGCACGCGCACGAGCACCTCGCCGGGCTTGATCTTCGGGTCAGGGACGTCCTGGAGCCGGAGCTTGTCGGGACCGCCGAACTCGTTGAACGCGAGCGCCTTCATCCGTCGTCTCCGTTGAAGTTTTTCGGATTTCGCGTCGGGGCGCTGACGCGCCCGACGGTCTTCCAAATCATCCGTTGAATTCCTTTACCAGCCTGGGTAGCCGCGGATCACCGAGCCCCGGCTGATACGGTTGATAGAGCGCCGTTCGGTCGAGCAAGCCCGTGTAGCGCTCCTTGATCTTCCGGCCGATCGTCTCGTAGCTGCCGGTCACGGCGTACGTGTCGACCATCTCGTCGGTGATCAGATCCGCCATGGCCTTCCAGTCGCCCTCGACCGATTTGCGGTGCAGGTGCGGGACGAGATCCTGCCAGCCGTGGACCGCCAGTACCGGCTCGTACGTCCGCGTCGAGGCGTAGAACGCGATCTGCTGCTTCACCGACTGTCTGTTCTGGCGCAGCTCTTCTTCGGTGTCGCCCACGACCACGAACGTCGAGGTGACGTACGTGAAGTCCGTGCGCGCGCGGCCGGCCTGTCGCATGCCTTCCTCGACCGCCGGGTACACGTACTCGCGAAGATACTTCGCGCTGTTGAACGGGTGAACGTGCAGACCATCACAGACTTCGCCGGCGATCCGGCACATGTACGCGTTGACACCGGCGATGTAGACGGGAATCTTGGGTCGCGCGATCGGACCGGGATTGAAGAACGGCGTCATCAGATCGAACCGGTAGAACTGGCCCTTGAAGTTCAGCTTCGTCCCGTTCTGCCAGCAGTCCCAGATGGCGCGCAGGGCGAGCACGATCTCGCGGAGCTTCGGCCCGGGCGACTCGAACTTCACCGAGAACCGCCGCTCGTTGTGGCCCTTCACCTGCGAGCCGAGCCCGAGGATGAAGCGTCCGTCCGAAGCGTTCTGGAGATCCCAGGAGATGTGTGCGAGGACCATCGGACTGCGGGGGAACGCGACGGCGATCGACGTGCCGAGCTTGATGCTCGACGTGACGCCGGCGGCGACGGCCAGCGGCAGGAACGGATCGTGCTGCGTCTCCGAGGACCACAAACAGTCGAAGCCGAGCGCTTCCACCTTGCGCGCGTAGTCGGGGATCGACTTCAGGTCGTGGGTGAGCATGCCGACATCGAGCTTCACTGGACGCTCCTTCCTGTCGCGTGGTACTGGGCCGCCTCGTGGAGTGTCGCCCGAATCGCGCAGGGGCGCCAGCCCTCACGGGCGCGCCCATCCGACACATGCTTCGAGCGAGCTCAGTCGGCCGGCAAGTGCCTTCTAAAGAAACTGACGATCGCGATGTTGAACGTCCGGTGAAAAGCTTGACGGTCGAAGTCCGGCGCATCGTGGCAGATCGCCGGCGCCCGTCTGGCCATTTCGGCGCTGCATCATGATCTTCATCGGGCACCTCCGCAGCGTCAGCGGCCCTCGGCTTGCGCGCCCCGCAGCGTCATGCACGTGCTGGTCGCGCGCGCGATGAGCGTGCCGCCGGCATCGCGAACATCGCACTCCACCAGACCCACGGTGCGGCCGCCCTTCACCACGCGCCCCTCGGCGGCCAGCTTGCCGCTCCAGACCGGCTTGAGGAAGTTGATCTTCAACTCGAGCGTCGTGAACGTCTCACCGTCGCCGAGTGTGGCGGCGTACGCCATGCCCATCGCGGCGTCGGCGATGTCGCAGAGCACGCCGCCGTGCACCGTGCCCATGGGGTTGGCGTGGCGCTCGTTCGCTTCCATCTCGATCACCGCGCGCCCGGGCTCGACGTGGGTCAGCGTGAAGCCGACGAGTGTGGCGATCGGCGGCGGCGGCGCGTCGCCGCGGAGTATCCGCTGGATCTGATCGAGCATCCTGGCCATCACGTCACCTCCGATAGACGCCGAAGTGGATCGCCGCGGTCAAGGTGGTGCCGAACACGACCAGCGCGAACGCCATCACGCCGAAGAGCGCGGGCAGCGTCCCGATCCAGTGGACGGCGAGCCAGCCCGCGGTGCCCGCCACGACGAGTCGCACGAAGCCCGCCAGCAGCGGCCACAGCAGGCGCCCGGCGCCCTGCGAGGCGAAGTAGAGCGCGAGGCCGAGCCCGAAGAATCCGTACGTGGGCCCGATGATCCGCAGATACGTCGAGCCCACGGCCAGCAGCTCCGGCTCGGAGCTGAACAGCCCGAGCCAGGCATGCGGGAAGAACGCGGCGGCGAGGCCGATCGCTTCCGTCAACGCGGCCGCCATCGCCGCGCCGACCCAGGTGATGCGCCGGGCACGCGCCATCCGTCCCGCGCCGACGTTGGTTCCGACCATCGTGACCAGAGTCGAGCCGAGCGCGAACACGAGCGGAATCTGGAGATATTCCAGCCGCGCGCCCATGCCGTAGCCGGCGAGCGCAAAGGTCCCGAACGGACCGACGAGGCCGGTGAGAAGGATCACCGTGAGGTTCGCCTGCATCGTGTTGACGGCCGCGGGTGCCCCGACCCTCAGGATCTCGACGAAGAGGCGGGTGCGGAACCGCATCCCACGCAACGACAATCTGACCAGGCCACGGCCGGACAGGAGGTACGTCGCGAACACGAGGGTGCCCAGCGCGTAGTACGCCAGCAGCGCTATCGCGGCGCCGCGGATCCCGAGTCGTGGAAACGGTCCCCACCCGAAGATGAGCAAGGGCGACACGACGATGAGGAGAACGGCTCCAGCGACCACCGTGCTGGCCGGGAGGGTCATGTTGCCGGTGCCGCGAATGACGGCGGCGAGCGTGTTGAAGAGCCAGAACGCCAGCGCGCCGGCGAAGATCACGTTCGAGTAGGCGAGCGCGGCGTCCAGCGCGCCACCGGTGCCGCCCATCGCGCGATAGACCGCGGGACCGGCGATCAGCATGCCGACCGTGAAGACGGCGCCCATCACGACGGCGATGAGCCCGGCGTGGATCACCAGCGCGTCGGCGTCGCGCTGCCGCCCGGCTCCGAGCGCGCGGGCGATCGCCGAGGCCACGCCTCCGCCCATCCCGCCGGCCGACGTGGTCTGCATGAGCATCACGAGCGGGAAGGTCAGCGAGATTCCGGCCAGCGCCTCGGTTCCGAGCGTGCCGACGAAGTACGCCTCGAGGATGTTGAGCCCGGCCTGGACCACCATCACGACGGCGGTGGGCGCCGTGAGGCGCAGGAGCGTGGAGGCGATCGGCGCCTCCAGGAGCTGGCGCGTGCGCGGGGCGAGCGCGACGGGGAGCGGCGTGGCAGCCGGAATCGATGCGGCCATCGTGGCTACTGATTCTATAGTGACTAGCTATTTTGTCAACACTAGCTCCTGGCAAGTTATAATGGCGGCATGCCGAAGCAGTATGGCCAGGCCTGTCCGGTGGCGAAGTCGCTCGATCTCGTGGGCGATCGCTGGACGCTGCTGATCGTCCGCGATCTCCTGGCCAGGCCCCGGCGCTTTCAGGACTTCCAGGCGTCGCTCACCGGGATCGCGCCGAACATCCTGTCCGGCCGGCTGAAGCTGATGGAGCAGCATGGGCTCGTCACGCGACGGTTCTACTCCGATCATCCACCGCGGGCCGAGTACGCGCTGACTGATCGTGGCAAGGAGCTCAGTGTGGTGGTGGGTGCGCTGGCGAGCTGGGGCTCCCGTCACGTCTACCCGGACGTCGCGCTGGTGCACGCCGACTGTGGACACCCGGTGGAGCTGAAGTACTTCTGTCCTCACTGCGCCGGCCGGGTGCGAGGCGGTGCGGTGCAGGTGAGGCGCGCCCGCCGTAGAGCGCCTTAGCTTTGGGCGTGGCGAGCGCGCGCGCCATCGCCTCGCGATCGTCGTACCATAGATCCGCGATGCCATCGATCTCCACGCCCATGGAGCTGCTCACCATCTACCGCGCGAGATCGTCCAGGACCTCGATGTGGGTCGGGTCGAGGAGTACTTGACATGGCGGCTCGCGTCGAACGCCTCGGGCGGCATGCCGACCGTCGGCGTCGATCGCTTCGATGGGCGCGGCGCGCGGCACATCATCTCGCACACGATGGAGATGATGCTGGTGGCGCTCTCCGTCATCTGGAACGGCGTGTGCGAGCGATTCCCGAGGGTCCGCATCGGCTTCCTGGAATCCGGCGGCGGCTGGATCGCGCCGTGGCTCGATCGGATGGACCGCCACTTCGACGATCAAGGCTTCAACGACTCGGGGCTCAAGACGCGGCCGAGCGAGCTGTTCAAGCGGAACTGCTGGATCTCGTTCGAACCGGTCGAGGGCGCGCTCGACGTGCTCGCGGACTACATCGGTCCGACCAAGATCCTGTGGGCCACCGACTATCCACACGCGGACGGATTCTTCCCTGGCGCGCCCGCGATGATCGCGAAGCGGACCGCGCTCTCCGAGGCGACGAAGAGCGGGATCCTCGCGGGCGGCGCGATGCGATTCTACGGCCTGGCGTAACGGAGGAGAGGGCCGGCGATGAGCCGGCCCTCTCCAATGTCTTGCTCTACTGACCCAGCTCGATGCGTTCGTCCAGGAATTGCTGAACCGCCTGAAAGAGCTGCATCCGGTTCTTCTCCATGATGATCGTATGTGTGCCTTCCCCGATCTGGACGTACCGCTTGTATGGCGTGTTGGTGAGCTTCGCGAAGTATTCGTACAGCATGTAGCTCGGCAGATCCGCATCCCACTCGGCGTGCGCCAAGAAAGTGGGGACGCGAATCGAGGCCGGGTCATAGAGTGGCTTGCCTGCACTCCAGAACTCACGGCCATCCTGTAGCACCCCGTTGGGCGCCCGCAGCACTGGCGGCGTCTGCTTCGATCCCACCGGGTCGGTCGCGAACGTCGCGTCCGCCCACGCCTCGAACCAGCCGGGCGGGATGAGATCGGCTTTCTTGTCTTCGGGCACACCAGTCAACCAGCGCCCCTTCGCCGCATCGCGCGAGACGCTGCGGTACGCGCCCAGCTTCGCCCCCGAGTCGGTCAGCGCCGTGGTCTGGCGGATCCACTGTGGCGCGTAGAGCACCAATCGATTCACCTTGTCGTTGTTCTGCGCGGTATACCAGCCCATGATCGTGGTGCCCCACGACCACCCCATCAGATTGATCTTCGACACGCCCCGACGCTTGCGGATGAAATCGACCGCGGCCGCCACGTCCTTGACCGCCGTTTCCGTGCGGACGATCGGCGCGTTGTCCAGGGCCGGCTGGTCCATCTCGGGTGGACGCGTGGACTTGCCATACCCCCGGAGATCGACGAGGTACACGTCGTAGCCATGGCTCGCGATGTAATCCATCCAGGACCGGCCATTGAGCCTCAGATCGAACGCGGTCTCAGCCGGATACGTCGCACCGTGGACGAACAGCAGAATCTTTTCGCCCGAGAATTTCGTCACGTCCTGCGGACGTTTGTTGCGGACATACAGGCCGATCCCGGGATCGGCCGCTGGTACCGTGAATTCTTCCATGATGACCTTTGGGGCGGCCGTGGCCTGTGTCTCACCGATCAGCACGAGTGTCGACACCGCGCCGAACAAGATCGCCAGCATCGTTTTCATTCGTCCCTCCTGGACACCATAGGAAGCGTGAACGTGAACGTCGAGCCGTGTCCGACCTGACTCTTCACCCTCGCGGCGGAACTTCGCCTGCGGCGGGTTCGCGTGCCGGCACGCCGGGCACTGCATGAGGCGACTACGCTACCGCACGACCCCGTGTAATAGAAGGGCCTCGCGCGGCACGTCAGGCGGAGAGGGGAGCGAGAGCGTCCGGTGTGGAGTCGCCCTCGGAACAGGACTGCCTCGCTCTTCAGCGCGTCAGCGGATCAAGCCACCGGATCTCGTCGAAACGCGCAAAGTCCGTGTCCGTCGAGCAGACGGTCAGTCCATGCTCGATCGCCAGCGCGGCCAGTTGTGCGTCTGTGACGAGATTGCCTCGAAGTTCGTATTTGGTGATGAGACTGCCGAGGACGTGCCCGTGATGTTCAGTCGGATTCGGAATCCAGACCGTGTCGCAACTGAGCCAGTCCTCGACATGTCGCCACGACTCGGCGGGCGTGAGCGGGTCCGCTGACGCTCTCGGATGTGTGCTGATTCGCACGAATGCCGCGAGACTCAGCCAGGGAAATGCGACGCGCCGCACACCGTTCAACTGTTCAGTCAGCCACCGTCCCGCGCTGGCGTGGAACGGACTTCGCTCGTCCACCGCGAACAGCAGAATATTGGCGTCGACGAGCATCAGCGCGCGGTCGGGCCGTCGAGCAGTTCGAGTGCCTCCGAGACATTGCGGACGTCGATCCTGAGCCCGAGACCGTGGACGCGCTGTCGAAACTTGGATCGCGGAGCTTTCGTCCGCAAACCGGAACGGATCAGTTCGTTGACCGCCTCGCTGAGGCCTAAGCCGCGCTCCCGCCGCAACCGCTGGACGGCTTGAGCGACGTCACGATCGAGCGTGATAGTCGTACGCATGCACGGATTATAGCATCGTGATGCTGCCGTGTGCGCATCAGCCTACGGATCGGGAGCGGTCGAGACGAACACGTCCTCAGGTCGCACCGTCGCGGGGATGATCTTCTGGACGTACGCGTACAGGATCAACGCCTCGATCGTCGCACGATTTGCCGCGAGGCCGAACGGGAGCGGGTCGCCGCCGCCGATCATCTCCTGCATGTCTCCGATGTGACGGTCATCGGCCGTCGCAGGGCCCGCGGCGGCGATCGCCTGCGTTGCCGCAGCTTCCCAGTTCGCCGTCGGAGGTCCGCTCCGTCCGATGCCTGCCATTCCGCTCAGCGCCGCGTCGAGCCGGCCAGCGGCGATCATCGCGACGAGGCTCTCACCCGGTGGCAGCTTCGTGACATTCGGCGGCGGCACCCACTCGGTCACGTGCTCCTCGTCGTCGGTGACCCAGGTCACGCGCGCCGGATCGGCGTCGTACTCCGACTGGAGCACGCCGCGAGTCCAGAGTCCGGTCGTCACGGTGTACGCGCGAACGCCGAACGTCTTGCCGACGAGATCTTTCGGCTCGTGGATGCGTGACGCCACGTTGCAGACGACCGAGTGGTGATGGAAATCTCGCGTGAGAAACACGGGGATCGCGGTGAACGCCTTGCCGAAGGCTCTCGCGCACAGGTAGGTCGTCGGCGCGAGCTCGCAGACGTCGAACGCGAGCTCGCGCACCATTTTTCGATACGCGGCGATCTGCGGTTCGACCTTGATCCAGTCGAGCCGCAGCCCATCCATCGCGACGGCGCCACTGACGAGCGGCAGCGCGCCACCGTGTGACCGTACCGCCGCTGTCAGCGTGAGGGGTGCCGTGATGTCCTCTTACGTCTTCGCGAGCGTCAGCCGGACGAGCGTGTCGGCCCGGTCTTGCCGGGCGAGATCGCGGCACGTCGCGATGATGTTCTCGAACTGCGTCGCTGGGATCGGGAGACCGGGAATGACGTCGCGAATGCGGCGCGCCTCTTCGTCGAAGTCCCAGATGAACTCGCGCCCGGTGGACTGCTTCGTGTAGCAGGCAGGGGCCGGATGCGGTAATGCCGCTCGTCCGGATCTGTGGAGGAGTTAGGAGCAATCGTCATCTCTACTCCTCCTTCGCTCGAGACGGATCCTTCTTGGTTTTCGACACGCGATGAGGGATTGTATCGCTGACATGCACGCTAGGCGTCGTTCGCTCGCGGCCGCGCTGCTCCTGGCTCTGCTGGCAACGACGTTCGCGGCGGCCGCCGACCGGCCCGCGCCGATCCTCTTCGTGCACGGCAACGGCGACAGCGCCGCGGTGTGGCTCGTGACGATCTGGCGCTTCGAATCGAACGGCTACGATGCGGGACGGCTCTTCGCGATCGATCACGCCAGACCGAACGCGCGGAGCGATGATACGCAATCCCAGGACAATCGCAGCAGCAGCGCCGACCAGGTGAAGGAGCTGGCGGCCAGGGTCGCGGACATCCAGGCGCGCACGGGGGCGGCGCGTGTGGTTCTGGTCGGAAGCTCGCGCGGCGGGTATTCGATCCGCAACTACGTCAAGAACGGCGAGGGCCCGGCGCGCGTCTCGCACGTCGTTCTGGGTGGTGTGCCCAACCACGGCGTGTGGGCAACGCCACGCGATCTCAACAGCGAGTTCAACGGCCTCGGACGGTTCCTGATGGGTCTCAACGCCGGCGATGAGGTGCATCCGGGCATCCGATTCCTGACGATCCGGAGCGACTCCAACGACAAGTATGCGCAGCCGGACGGCCGGTTCATCAGCCGTCCCGGTGAGCCGACGAACGTGACGTTCGTCTCGCCCGAGCTTCGCGGCGCGACGAACATCGTGATCCCCGGCCTCGACCACCGCGAGACGGCATTTCATCGCCTCGCCTTCAAGGAGATGTATCGGTTCATCACCGGTCGCGAGCCGGCGACGCTCGCGATTGCCTCCGAAGACCGGCCCGTCCTGAACGGCCTGGTGAGTGGCTTCGCGAATCGCGCTTTCACGAACCTGCCGCTCGCCGGAGCGACCGTCGAGGTTTACCAGATCGATCCGGCGTCCGGGCAGCGGCAGGGCGAGCCTGTCCACCGTCGCACGATCGGGGCGGATGGCCTGTGGGGCCCGCTCACGGCGAGCTCGGCCGCGTCGTACGAGTTCGTCGTCACCGCGCCCGGCTATCCGACGACCCACATCTACCGGACGCCGTTTCCGCGCTCGAGCGCCTACGTGCACCTGCGCGTGCGCCCGCTCGACGGGCGGGACACGGGGCCCGGCAGCATCGTGACGCTTTCGCGCCCGCGCGGCTATCTCGGCCATGGCCGCGATACCTTCACGATCGACGGCAAGGTTCCCGATGGCGTGAACCCTGGTGTTCCTGGGACGTCGGAGGCAAAGATGCGGTTCGAGCCCGGGCCTCTGCGACCGGTGCGTGTCGTGCTGAATTCCGACACGCTGACCGTGCTCACTCACGCGGTCGACGACGGTCACGTGGCGATCGCCGAATTCCACCGCTGAGCGGCGCGCCGACTACTTTTCCAGCTTCGCCAGGAGCGCTTCTGCGAATACTGGGGGCGCGGTATTAGCGCGGATAATTCACGAACGAACGATGCGCGCGGATCATCGCTGAACGACCGAGGCCGGGGAGAGCGCATTGCCGCGGGCCGGCCGGGTCGGTGAGGGGCCGGCGGACCCGTTCCCGGAGCGTCCTATCGAGGGCACCCAGGCCCGGAGTGGGAACGGCTCGCCGGTCATCGGTCAACAGGGCCTCGTGGTCAGAGGCCCCTCACCGATCCGGTCGGCCCGCGACGCCACGCGCTCGATTGCCGGTGAGCGTTCATGAATCATCCGGGTTTAGGTAACCACATGGGGGGCCCCCGAGATGGCCCCCCAGACCCCCGACGCTCGGACCGCCCCGGGGAACCGCGGCGCTCCTCGACCTCAGAGTTTGACGCGCTTCGGGAGCGCGGCCAGCACCGCGCGCGCTTCACGGACGATCGTCGCCACGACGTCGGCGGCGCCCGGCAGATCGCGGATCATCCCGACGCTCTGGCCCGACATGATCGGGTAGTGCTCGCGGTCGGCCTGTTTCAGCGCGGCGATGTAGACGTCCTGGGCAGCGGTGCGCTGGATCAACGGCGGGAACACCGGCGCGCCTGAGGCTTCGTACTCCTCGGTGAACCGGTTACGCAGCGCTCGGGCGTAGAGGCCGGTAAACGTGTTCGTGATCGTGGTCGCGTCGCTCTCGGCTTCGAGCAGCGCTTTCTTGGAGAACTCGGGGGCGCCGGATTCGCGCGTGGCGACGAATCGTGTCCCGAGCAGAATGCCGCTCGCGCCCAGCGCGAGCGCCGCCACCAGCCCGCGACCATCCGCAATGCCCCCAGCCGCGACGACAGGTACCCGTACTGCATCGACGACCTGCGGCACGAGCACCATCGTTCCAATGCTCACCGCCGCCGGCGAGCTCATGGGCAGCCCGGTCGAGCGGTGACCGCCCGCTTCGCCGCCCTGCGCGACGATCACGTCGACGCCGGCCGCTTCGGCCGCACGCGCGTCCTCGACCGTCGCGACCATCGTCATCACCTTGATGCCACGGTCGTGACATCGCCTCACCATCTCGGGATCCTGGAATCCGACGAGCGCGGAGCTGAACACCGGTACGCGCTCGTCGAGAATCACCTCGAACGCGGCACGCGTCACGTCCGGCACGCCCGACGGCCGCGCGAGCGTCGTCGGAATGCCGAGACGTTGCCGGAACTGGTTGAGCATCCGCTGCGCGCCCTGGACCGTGGACTCCGGAATGGCCGACACGTCGACCGGCGGAAGCATCTCGGCGTGGAGCCAGAGATTCACGCCGAACGGCCGATCGGTGAGCTGGCGGACCTTGCGGATCGCGTCGCGTAGCGTCTCCGGCGGGACGTTCAGTCCGGCCAGGATACCGAGGCCGCCAGCCTTCGACACTTCGGCGACGAGGTCGGCGCCGGCGATGGCGCCCATGCCGGATTGGAGGATCGGATAGTCGATGCCGAGGAGATCGCACAGCTCGGTGCGCAGCATGGTGTCCTTCATCGTGATTCTCTCTTGTCCAGGCCCAGCTCGCGGAGCGCCTGTTCCCGCAGCTTTCCGCGCTGGACCTTGTCGCCATGGGGCCCGGGAGTCCGCGGCACGTCCTTCACGAAGCGCACGACCTTCGGAATCTTGTACGAGGCGATCTTGCCGCGGCAGAAACCGCGGAGGCCATCCTCCGTCAACGAGGCGCCGGGTTTCAAAATGACGTACGCGATCGCGGCCTCGTTCGTCGCCGGATCGGGCACGCCGACGACGAAGGCTTGATCGACCTCGGGATGCGACATCAGGAACGCTTCGATCTCGCCCGGCGCCACCATGAAGTGATTGATGCGGAGGACTTCGCGCAGCCGGCCCTTGAAGAACGTGTGGCCGTCGGCGTCCTGGACGCCGAGATCACCGCTCCTGAACCAGCCATCGGCGGTGAATGCCGTTGCGGTCTCGTCGGGCTTGTTGTAATAGCCCGGCGTGACGAGCGTGCCACGGAACTGCAGCTCGCCTTCTTCACCCGGAGCGCATACGGCGCCGGTGTCCGGCTTGACGACGCGGACCTCGAGGCCGGGCGGCGGGTACGCGCCCGAGAGCTCACGTAGCTCGACCGGCTCGTCCAGGTCGTGGAGGAGCGACAACGCGTTCAGCTCGGTCATCCCGTACGGCTGATAGAGCTGCGGAATGCCGATGCGTTTCAGCACGGCTTCGAAGAGCCCGTGACCACCACCGCCCGTCGCGCCGAATCCGCCGGTCCGGAGCGACGAGCGATCGTAGCGACCGAGATCGGGATGATCGAGCATTGCCCGCGCCATCGCATCGACGCCGTTCCAGACGGTGCAGCGCTCGCGCTCGATGAGGACGAACGCCCGGAGCGGGTCGAACGTCTCCATCAGCACGAGACACGCGCCGTGGCTCCACGTGCTCAGCGGAATGTTGACGCCGCCCCACGTGCCCGCGGCAGGGAGCGCGTGCAGCACGCGATCGTCCGGCGTGAGCCTGAGAACGGCGGCCGTGTTCCAGGCATGCGGTACACAGTTGCGGTGCGTGATCATCGCACCCTTCGGAAACGACGTGGTGCCGGAGGTGTAGAGGATCGTGAAGACTTCGTCCGGGGTCGGCGTTGGTGCCGTCGTGGGGGACGGGGTGGGGTCTCTGACCACGGGCCGCTCGCCTCCGGTCATTCTCGGCGCACTTCCCAACCTTTTACTCGCCGGCCTCTCCTCCGTCGGCGGGAACGGGTCCACCGACCCCACCCCGTCCCCCACGACTGACAACCCCGACCCCGGCTTGCCCCCCGCTGCGGCGGCCCTCGCTTCCGTTTGCCGGAACGGGCCAACCGACCCTGGCCCTGCCTCGACGATCGACGTTCCCGAGCTCGTCCCGTTGGCCACAACAACGGCGGCGCCCGCGTCCATCACATCGCAGAGCCGCACACAGCCTGGATACGGGTCCTCCGCGTGGACGATCACCCACCTCAGGACTGGCAGCTTTGCGCTCGCAAGCTCGCCAGGGACGGATTCGGAGAGGTCAGGAATCACGTCGTGGATCGTCTCGAAATAATCCGTTCCGCCGAAATGGTCCGTCATCAACAACGCTTTCGTGTCCGATTGATTCAGGATGTAGCTGAGCTCGTGCGCTTTGTAGCGCGGATTCAGACCTACCACGACCGCGCCGAGCCTCGCGCATGCCTGCTGCATCACGTACCAGCTCGGACGGTTCGGCAGCCAGATCGCTACCTTGTCGCCCGGAATGATCCCGAGCGCGGCGAGCCCGCGCGCCAGTGTCATCGCACGCTCGCGGAATTCTGCGAAGGTGAGTCTCTCGTCGGTGAAAACGATCGCTTCGCGATCGGGATGAGCAGCGGCGACCGCATCGAGCATCGCGCCGACGGTGGCGTCCTTGAACGGGTTGGGACCGACTGGGCGCAGCGGCACCGCGCTACTCGACGTGGAAGAGCGCGGCGGCGTTCCGGTAGCCCACGCGCTCGGCCACTTCAGGCTTCAGCTCGCCGAGTATCCTCCGGGTCCAGCCCATCAACCGATCGAGCATCTTCGGCTCGAAGAGACGAATCGCCCAGATGTCGATCCCCATCAGAAATCGGTCCGGCATCTTCTCGATCAGCGCCTTCCACTGCGGGTCGAGCGGCCCGGTCTCGGACGCCAGCGCCGGCTTGCGCTGGAAGTGCATGCCCGAGAGATCGACGATCAGATTGCTGTTCTTGCTGAGCAGCGCCTCGATGCGGGCCGGTGGGGCTTCTCCTGCGTGCGCGAGGATCACGATCGCCTTGCGGTTGAGGCCGAGGGCCGCCTCGAGCGCGGCCGCGGCGCGGTCGTCCAGCTCGTCGTGGATGACGATCGGCACCCCGCGCTTCGCGACGACGTCGAGCACGCGAGCAAACGCGCCGTCGCCGGGATCACGCTCGATCTTCCGGCTGACCTGGCGGAGGTGGACCTCACCGACGACACGCGCGCCTTTCTTGCCGAGCGCAGCATGCAGCTCATTCGCGGCGGCCTGGCTCGTCGGGTCCGGCAGCGGCAACCCGGGGATGACCCGCGCCGGATACTTCTGGGCCGCCGCCGCGATCCAGGCTGGATCGTTCTTCTGGACGCCGCCGACACCGAGCAGAACCACCTTGCTGATGTTGTGCCGCTTCATCGCCTCGACGTAGGCGTCGATGGCAGTGACGTTCGGCACGTGCGAATGCGTGTCGATCAGCGGCCCGGTGTAATCGCCCGCGACCGCCAGTCGGGCGAACGCGACGACTTCGCTGAGCGCGATGATGGCAGCGACGATGGCGACGAGAGCAATGGCGCGCTTGGCAGGGGGGCAGGCGGCAGGGCGGGCACCGAGCCGGGGGACCCCACACTGGGTGGGGGCCATGTCAGGCGCGTCCGCGCGCCTCTCGGGGCCCCCACGTTTACCAGGAACCTGTCGGAGTATCGAGGCGCGCCACAGCTTTGCTGGGGTGCGCCGAGCGTCTGGGGGTGTGGGGGCCATTTCGGGCCCCCCACGTTTGCTAGGAACCTGTCGGAGTATCGAGGCGCGCCACAGCTTTGCTGGGGTGCGCCGAGCGTCTGGGGGTGTGGGGGCCATTTCGGGGCCCCCACGTTTACTAGATGATCCCATCACGTTCGAGCTCCTGGAATTCGGTGGCGGCGATGCCGAGCTCGCCCAGGACTTCGCGCGTGTGCTCGCCGAGCCGGGGTGCGCCGCGCCGCACGGTTGCCGGGGTTGCGCTGAGCCGCGGTGTGGGTGCCACCATCCGGACGGCGCCGAGGTCGCGATCGGGCAGATCTTGAAGGATGCCCCGCGCCGCGACGTGCGGGTCCTTGCTGATGTCGGCGATGTCGTAGACGGGCGACGCCGTGAGGCCAGCGGTCTCGAAGAGCTGCACCATCTCGGCGAGGGTTCGCGCGCCGATGGCGTGCGACAACGCGTCTTCCACCAGGTCGTTGTTCGCGACGCGCGTATCGTTCGTGGCGAAGCGGGGATCCGCGAGCATGTGGCCGAGCCCGAGGCCGGCGAACAGCGCCTTCGCCGAGGCTGGCGTCGACGCCGAAAGCGCCACCCACTTGCCGTCGCGCGTGCGGTACGTGCCGCGCGGGCTGGCATTGTCCGACCGATTGCCCTGCCGCGCGCGGATCGTTCCGTCGAGCGCGTACCCGGCGGCGTCCGGCCCGAGCACTGACAGGAGCGGCTCGTAGAGCGAGATGTCGACGACCTGACCGCGGCCCGACACGAGATCGCGATGGCGCAGCGCGGTCAGCACGGCCGCGGCGCCGGCGAGCGCGGCGACCATGTCGGCCATCGGGAACGACGGCAGCGTGGGCGGCCCGTCGGCCTCGCCGGTGGTGAACGCGAAGCCGCTCATCGCTTCGACCATGGTGCCGAAGCCCGGGCGGTCGCGATACGGTCCGTCTTGCCCCCAGCCGGAGACGCGCGCAAAGATCAATCGCGGATTCTCCGCTGACAGCACGTCCCAGCCGAGATTCCACTTCTCGAACGTGCCTGGCACGTAATTCTCGATGAGGATGTCGGCGTCGCGGCAGAGTCGTCGCAGCAGCGCCTGGCCGCGGGGCGCGGTCAGATTGAGCGTGATCGACCGTTTGCCGCGCGCGTACACCTTCCACCAGAGCTCGCCGCGGCCCGCGAGCCACGTGCGAAGCGGATCGCCGCCGCGCGGGTTCTCGACCTTGATCACGTCGGCGCCGTGATCGGCGAAGATCGTGGCCATCACGCCGCCCGCGATCAGCCGCGAGCAGTCGATGACGCGGAGTCCCGCGAGCGCGCGCGATTCCGCAGGCGTCGGGTCAGCCATCGTCCGGATTATGACATGGGAGCTCGAGGACGCGGCGCGTCCCACTCCTCGCCGCATGGTATCGTGCGCACGAGGAAACCTGCATGGACGACGACACCAGGCGCCTCGACCTGCTCTCCATCAACACGATCCGGACGCTCGCGATGGATGCAGTGCAGGCCGCGAACTCCGGCCATCCCGGCACACCAATGGCGCTCGCGCCCGTCGGCTACTATCTCTGGAATCGCCTCCTTCGCTTCGATCCGGATGATCCGATCTGGCCGGACCGTGATCGCTTCGTCCTGTCGGCCGGGCACGCGTCGATGCTGCTCTACGCGCTGCTGCATCTGGCCGAAGTGAAGTCGGTCAACGCGCAATACGAGCGCCTGGGCGCGCCGACCGTGAGCCTGGACGACATCAAGCGGTTCCGCCAGCTTGACAGCAAGTGTCCTGGCCATCCCGAGTACCGCTGGACCTCCGGGATCGAGACCACGACCGGGCCGCTGGGCCAGGGTGTCGCGACCAGCGTCGGCATGGCCATCGCGGGCAAGTGGCTCGCGAGCTACTTCAACCGTCCGGACTTCACGATGTTCGACTACGACGTCTACGCGGTCGCCGGCGACGGCTGCATGATGGAAGGCGTCTCCAGCGAGGCCGCGTCGCTGGCGGGTCACCTCGAGCTCTCGAACCTCTGCTGGATCTACGACAACAACAAGATCACGATCGAAGGTCACACCGACTGGGCCTTCAGTGAGGACGTCGCCACCCGGTTCATCGCCTACGGCTGGAACGTCACGCGCGTGGGCGACGCCAACGATCTCGAGATGCTCGCGCGCGCCTTCACCACGTTCAAGAAGGAGACGGATCGCCCGACGCTGATCATCGTCGACAGCCACATCGCGTGGGGCGCGCCCAACAAGCAGGACACGAACGCGGCCCACGGAGAGCCACTCGGCGAGGAGGAGATCCGGCTCACCAAGCGCAATTACGGCTGGCCCGAGGACGCAAAGTTCCTGGTGCCCGATGAAGTGCGCGCGCACTTTCGCGCGGGCATCGGCGCCCACGGGCGGTCGCTGCGCGACGCCTGGATGGCGCTGTACGACCGCTACGCGGGCAAGTATCCCGACCTCGCGGACCAGCTCCTCCGGATGCAGCAGCGCCGGTTGCCCGACGGCTGGGACCGCGATCTCGGCAGCTTCGCCGCCGACGCCAAGGGCGTGGCCGGCCGTGACGCGTCCAGCAAAGTCCTGAACGCGCTGGCGCAGCGCGTGCCGTGGCTCATCGGCGGCTCGGCCGACCTGGCGCCGTCGACCAAGACGCGCCTGACGTTCGAGGGCGCTGGCGACTTCACCGCGCGGAGCCACGGCGGACGCAACTTCCATTTCGGCATCCGCGAGCATGCGATGGGCTCGATCCTGAACGGCCTCTCGCTGTCGAAGATCCGTCCGTATGGCTCGGGGTTCCTGATCTTCAGCGACTACATGCGCCCCCCGATCCGGCTCTCCGCGATCATGGAGATCCCGGTCATCTACATCTTCACGCACGACTCGATCGGGGTCGGCGAGGACGGCCCGACGCATCAGCCGATCGAGCAGCTCCCGTCGCTCCGCTCGATCCCCGGACTCATCACGCTGCGCCCGGCCGACGCCAACGAGGTGGTCGAGGCCTGGCGCGTGATCATGCAGCTCCAGCACGAGCCGGTCGCGCTGATCCTGACGCGCCAGGCGCTGCCCACGCTCGACCGCTCGAAATACGCGGCGGCGTCCGGACTGGCCAAGGGCGCCTACGTTCTGGCGGAGGCGCCGGGCGGCCAGCCTGATGTCCTGCTGCTCGCGACCGGCAGCGAGGTCTCGCTCTGCGTCGACGCGTCCGAGAAGCTCAGGGCCGAAGGCGTGAAGACGCGCGTGGTGAGCATGCCGTCGTGGGAGCTCTTCGAGCATCAAAGTCAGGAGTACCGCGATAGCGTGCTGCCGCCTACTGTCACGGCGCGCGTGTCAGTCGAGCAGGCGTCGACGTTCGGCTGGCACCGGTACGTCGGTTTCCGGGGCCAGGCGATCGGAATGAAGACGTTCGGCGCGTCGGCTCCGCTGAAGGAGCTGCAGAAGAAGTTCGGGTTCACGGTCGACGCGGTGGTCGCGGCGGCCCGGGCGCAGCTCAAATAAAGGAGACCGAGCGATGCCGGAACGAACCTACAAGCTCATCGAGCTGGTCGGCGTGTCGGAGAAGTCGATCCAGGAAGCGGTGCGCAACGCGGTCGCGCGCGCCTCGCGGACGGTCAAGAACGTCGACTGGTTCGAGGTGACCGAAGTGCGGGGCCTGGTGAAGAGCGGCAAAGTCTCCGAGTTTCAGGTGAAGGTCAAGATCGGCTTCCGGGTCCTCGACGCAAAGCAGCTCAGAGACAATTAAGCGAGGAGAACGCTCATGGCGGAGAGCATTCAGCGGGTCGAATACTTCTACGTGACGGTGCCAAACAAGCCTGGCGAAGGGGCGCGCGTGCTCGACACTCTCAAGCAGGCGGGGGTGAATCTGCTCGTTTTCTCCGGCTTTCCCGAGGGGCGCAGGTCCCAGCTCGATTTCGTGCCGGCAGATGCCCGAGTGTTCCGCGACGTCGCGAAAAAAGCGAAGTGGAAGGTGACGGGGCCGAAGCGCGCGTTCTTGATCCAGGGCGAGGACCGCGTGGGCGCCATCGCTGACGTGCACGAAAAGCTGGCCGCGGTGAAGATCAACGTGACGGCGATCGATGCGCTGTGCGCCGGCGGTGGTCGCTACGGCGCGATCCTGTGGGTTGCGTCCCGCGACGTCGCCCGCGCCGCGAAGGCGCTGGGCGCGTCCTAACCCGGATAAGTCATGAACGAACGACGCGCGCGCCGACCGGTGACCCGGCGGGAGACGGGCAGCCAGGGTCCTCTGACCACAGGCGCCGTCGCCCCGATCATCGCCGAGCCGTTCCCACTCGGCACGGCTGTGTCGTCGCCTCGCGAGGCGGTAATGGCTCCCCCGGACCCCGGCTGCCCATTTCCCGCCGGGTCACCGGCC
>JBGPTW010000118.1:0-20237 GCA_041490825.1 Methylomirabilia bacterium
CAGGGGCGAGTGAGTAGTTCGAGCCATCGGGCCTGCCCCACGCTGCCGGCCGCTTCGAACGCCGGTGGCGAGGAACGCGCGGTCGAGACTTTCCATCGCTGGAGCTCCTTCCGGGAGTTGGCTCGTTCCCGTGCGAACGAGGTGGTGCCGGTCGAGAGTATAGAGCGTGTCTCTCTCGTCGTGAAGGCATTGACAGGCCTCACCGTTCCCGATCCAGCGCCTCGCCCACGAGCGCGTCATGAACGCGCCGCTGTGGGAGCTCGGCTTCCTGAACGCGGTCGGGCCGCGCGTGGAGGAATCCGGGATCGGCCTCATCGCCTATCACCCCTACTCGGCGCCATACGAGGACGTGAAGCTGAGGAAGTAAACAGCCTTCAGAACCGCCGTTCTCGTGGTGTCTACGAAGGTGGACATCGACCGCGCCGTGGAGCACTCGTTACGATGCTCTGAGACCACATGCCGACGAGTAACGCTCCCGTGCCCATTGAGCGAATCGAGCATGCGATTTTCCTCATTCGCGGCGAGAAGGTCATGCTCGATTCAGATCTCGCGGCTTTGTACGGCGTCTCCACGAAACGGCTCAACGAGCAGGTCAAGCGCAATCTGCGTCGATTCCCAAAAGATTTCATGTTCAGGCTCACGACCGTGGAGGTCCGCGAATTGAGGTCGCAATTTGCGACCTCAAACAGCCGCAGAGGAGGCCGGCGTGCTCGGCCCTACGCATTCACCGAACATGGGGCGATCATGTTGGCCAGTGTCCTCAACAGCGAGGTTGCGGTTCAGGACGCGGTCACGGCAGCGACGTCCAGCGGCTTTCACCTCACGCTGAGTTTCGGTACACTCGCGCCGGTCCAACGTGGGGCTGTTCCGGGCTCGCCCACCCCGCGACAAGGGAGGTCTCGATGGTGCGCCGATCTCTGACCGTCAGCTTCACGCTCGCGCTGCTCCTGGTCGCTCCGCTCGTGTCGCTCGCCGCGGATCCGCTCGTCGTCAGCATCTGGGGCGGCAACTGGAAGGATACTGTCGAACGGATCGTCGCGAAGCCATTCACCGCGAAGACCGGCATTCCCGTCGAGTTCGAAGTGGGAGGCACGCTCGATCGGCTCGCGAAAGCGCGGGTCTCGAAGGCCGCGCCGCTTGTCGACATCACGCTGACCACGAGCCACGTCGGTCGCCTCTACATCTCCGACGGGCTCTTCGAGAAGCTCGACATGGCGAAGCTTCCGAACGCGAAGGATCTCGCCAGGGAAGCGCTCCGGAGCGACTCTCACGTCGGCGTGTGGGCGTACGTCTACACGATCGCCTACCGTCCGGACGTCGTGAAGGCCGACATCACCAAGTGGGCCGATCTCTGGGATCCGAAGCTCAAGGACAAGATCGGGATGCCCGACTTCGACCCGTCGCACATCATCACGATCAGCGCGCTGCTCGAGGGCGGGGACGAGGTCAACTGGCAGAAGGGCCAGGAGCGGCTCAAGCGGCTCAAGCCGAACATCGCCGCGTTCTTCTCGACCGATGCGCGGAGCCAGGATCTGATGAAGACCGGCGAGGCGCCCATCCAGGTGATGCTGTCCATCAACGCCTTTCACCTGATCGACCAGGGGCTCAACGTGAAGGTCATCACCCCGACCGACAAGCCCGGCATCGTCGGGATCGACACCATGGCGATCATGGCGGGGACGAAGAAGTCGGCCGCGGCGCACGAGTTCATCAATTTCGCGCTCTCCCGGGAGATCCAGGAGCAGCTCGTGGCCGCCTTCAAGGCGGGGCCGACGAATCTCAAAGCCGCGGTGCCGGCCAACCTGCGCGGTCAGGCCGGCGTCTTCACGAGTCCGGCCGAGTGGAAGGACCGCGGCTACATCATGAACGACGACGTCCGGGCCAAGACCTTGCCGGCCTGGAAGGAGTGGTTCAACGCCAACATCGTCGCGAAGTAGCGCCGCCGGGCTCGCGCTCCTCGGCCCGTCGCTGGCCGTCCTGGCGATCTTCGGCGTCGCCCTCGGCGCGCTCTTGCAGCTCAGCGTGCTCGAGTTCATTCCGGGATCGCTGCGCATGGGCGGGTTCACCGATCGCAACTTCCGCAGTATCCTCACGCCGCAGTACCTGCGCTACATCTGGGACACCATCGTGCTGAGCGCGGCGACGACGGTCCTCACGCTGGTCGCTTCGTACCCGCTGGCGTACGCGCTGGCGCGGACGCGCTCGCCGGCGCGACGCTCCCTGCTCCTGATCCTGACGCTCGCGCCATTCTTCACCGGCGCCATCGTCCGGACCTACGCCTGGATGCTGGTGCTGGGCAACTCGTTCATCCGGTGGCCCGTGAAGCTGCTGTTCGAGCCGGCCGGCGTGCTCATCGGTCTCGTCCACTTCTCGATGCCGGCGATGATCCTGATCCTCGGCGCCGCCATCAGTCACATCAATCCCGCGTACGAGCGCGCGGCCGCGAGCCTCGGCGCCCGGCCTGCGCGCGTGTTCTGGCGCGTGACGTTTCCGCTCTCGATGCCGGGCATGGTGTCCGGCTCGCTCGTCATCTTCGCCTGGACCTTCAGCGCCTTCGCGACGCCGGAGCTGCTGGGCGGCGGCCGCGTGAAGATGATCGCGAACGTCGTGAAAGACCTGGCGCTCGACTCGTTCAACTGGCCGGGAAGCGCGGCATTCGCCGTCGTGGCGCTCGCGTTGACGCTCGCGCTTCTCGCCGTGGTCGGACGAGCGCTGGGCCGGACTCCGGCGTGATCGCCCGCGGTGCGGCTCTCCTCCTGCTCGCGTTCCTGACGCTGCCGACGATCGTCGTCATCGCGGCGTCGTTCAATCCGACGGCGATCCTGTCGTTCCCGCCCGACGGACTGTCGCTCCGCTGGTACGAGAACGCGCTCACCTACCCGCAGTTCCGCCGCGCCGCCGTCAACACCGTGATCGTCACGGCGGCGAGCGTGGCGGTCGCGCTGCCGATCGGCACGGCCGCGGCGCTTGCGCTCGTTCGCTACCCGGTGCCCGCTCCGGGAGCCTGGAACGCGCTGCTCCTCTCGCCGCTCGTCATACCCGGCGTCGCCGCCGGGCTCGGCCTGCTCATCCTGGCCGCTCGGCTCGGTCTCCTGGCAAACCGCAGCGTCCTCGTCGTGGCCCACGTGGTGCTCGTGCTGCCATTCGTCATTCGCTCCGTCATGGTCAGCGTCGCCAACCTCGATCCCATGATGGAGCGCGCGGCCGCGAGCCTTGGCGCGCGTCCGTGGCGTGTCTTCTGGCGCGTGACCCTGCCGCTGCTCCGTCCCGGCCTCTTCGCGGCGGTGCTCTTCGCGGTCATCGTGTCCGCCAACGAGTTCGTCGTCTCGCTGTTCATCTCGACGCGAGTCACGGAAATCCTGCCGGTCGCGATGTTCACCTACGTCGTGAACTACACCGATCCGACCATGGCGGCGCTCTCGACGCTCTTCATCGCGGCCACGTTCGTCGTCGTGTTCGTCGCCGACCGCCTGCTGCGCCTGGCGACGATGTTCCAGATCGAGGATCCGCGATGATGGGCAAGTCGGTGGTCGCGCTCGAGGCGATCAGCAAGAGCTACGGGACCGTCCGGGCGCTCGACGGAGTCGATCTCACGGTGTACGAGGGCGAGCTGCTCGCGTTGCTCGGGCCGTCAGGGTGCGGCAAGACGTCGACGCTCAACGTGATCTCCGGATTCGTCGATCCCGATCACGGTCGCGTGCTGCTGGACGGCGAGGACGTCACGCACCAGCCGGTGTGGCGGCGCGGTCTCGGCGTGGTCTTTCAGTCCTACGCGCTCTTCCCCCACATGACGGTGGCCGAGAACGTGGCGTTCGGGCTCCGCGAGCGCGGCGTCCCGCGCCGCGAGATCGACGGCCGGGTTGCCGAGGCGCTCAAGCTGGTGCGGCTCCCGGCCGCGGGCTCGATGCGGCCATCGCACCTGTCCGGCGGGATGCAGCAACGAGTCGCGCTGGCGCGCGCGCTGGTCATCCGCCCGCGCGTCCTTCTGCTCGACGAGCCGCTCGCCGCGCTCGACCGGAAGCTGCGGGAAGAGATGCGCGAAGAGCTCCGGGAAATCCAGCGCGCCGTCGGGATCACGTCCGTCTTCGTCACGCACGATCAGCACGAGGCGCTCGGCCTCTCCGACCGCATCGCCGTGATGCACGCGGGCCGGATCGAGCAGCTCGGTCTCCCGCGCGAAGTGTACGAGCAGCCGGCGAGCCGCTTCGTTGCCGACTTCATCGGCGCCTCCAGTGTCCTGGAGGGCGTCGCCGTGGATGCCCGTACGGTGACGCTGCCCGGCGGAGAACGGATCGAGCTACGCTGGCCCCGGGCGCTGACTCCGGATTCACTCGTGCGGCTTCTGATCCGACCCGAGCGGGTCGAGCTCGGGGGCTCCGGCCCCAACACGGTGTCCGCTCGCGTGGCCAACGTGACGTTCCTCGGCGATCACTCGGAGGTGCGGCTCGAGCTGGGCGGCGGCGTGCGATTGCTCGCCACCGTACGCGGCGGCGTGGTGATCGGCCCGGGCGATCGGATCCGCGTCACGCTGCCGCCCGACGCATTCCTGGAGTCGCAATGAGGGCCGGCGTGCGGACTCGGAACGTAGCGCACAACCTGAAAGGAGCATGACAATGCATGTCGCGAGACGCGAATTCCTTACCGGCATGGCCGCCCTCGGAGCGAGCGTGCTCATTCCGCGGGGCGAGTCGGCGGCGCAGGCACCGGCCGCCCAGCCGCATCGGATCGACGTTCACCACCACCTGTTTCCACCGGCGTATATCGCCGAGGCCCTGGCGCGGAAGGTCGAGGGCCCACGGGCTGACTGGACGCCAGCGAAGTCGATCGAGGAAATGGACAGGGCCGGCGTGGCGGTGTCCATCACGTCCATCGCCGCCGCGGGCGTGTCGTTTCTCGATGAGGCCGGGACGCGCCGGCTCGCGCGCGAGTGCAACGAGTACGCCGCGAAGCTCGTCGCCGATCACCCCGGCCGCTTCGGCATCTTTGCCGCCCTGCCCATGCCTCATGTCGAGAACACGCTGCGCGAGATCGAGTACGCGCTCGACACGCTCAAGGCCGACGGGGTCGCGTTCGTCACGAGCTACGGAGACAAGTGGCTCGGCGATCCAGCGTTCGCGCCGGTGATGAACGAACTGAACCGGCGCAAGACGGTGGTGTACACGCACCCGACGACCGCGAAGTGCTGCAAGAATCTCGTGCCGGACGTGCCGGAGTCGATCATCGAGTACGGGACGGACACGTCGCGCACGATCGCCAGCCTGGTGTTCAGCGGCACCGCCGCGCGCTGTCCGGACATGACGATCATCTTCTCGCACGGCGGAGGCACGATGCCGTTCCTGGCGGAGCGCTTCGCGCGTCTGCCTCTCGCGAACAAGAATCTGGCCGCGCGCGTGCCGCACGGCGTGGAGCACGAGCTGAAGCGCTTCTATTACGACACCGCCCAGGCGGCGCATCCGATGGCGCTGGCGTCGCTCCTGAAGCTCGTCCCCGTGTCGCAGGTGGTCTTTGGCACGGACTTCCCGTACCGGACGGAGACCGATCACGTGAAGGGCCTGACCGCTTACGGCTTCAGCGCCGGGGAGCTCCGTGCGATCGATCGCGAGAACGCGGTGCGTCTGATCCCCCGGCTGAAGACGTAGGCCGGATTATTCATGAACGCTCACGGGCCATCGAGCGCGTGGCGTCGAGGGCCGGCCGGATCGGTGAGGGGCCTCTGACCACGAGGCCCTTTGACCGATGACCCGCGAGCCGTTCCCACTCCTGGCCTGATTGCCCTCGATCGTGCGCTACGGGAACGGGTCCGCCGGCCCCTCACCGACCCGGCCGGCCCTCGGCAACACGCTGTCCCCGGCCTCGGTCGTTCATCGAATAGTCCCGCGCGCGTGATTCATGAACGCCTATAACCACGGTCGGCCGGTGACCCGGCGAGGAGATGGGCAGCCGGGGTCCGGGGGAGCCATTCTCGCCTTGCCAGGCGACGACACAGCCGCCTACCTCGATCGAGGCACGCGTCCTGCGACGACCCGTATCTCGCGCGGCGCAGCGCGCCAGATCGCCACCGCCGAGAGCGCGCTGCAGCCGATCGCGATCCACCACGCCAGCGTGTAGCTGCCCGTCGCGTCGTGCAGCAGGCCCGTCGCCCACGGGCCGGCCGCTCCGCCCGCGATGGCCGCCAGCATCAGCGTGCCGAAGATCGTTCCGTAGTGGCGGCCTTCGAAAATCTCGGCCGGGATGGCGCCGATCACCGAGGTGAGCCCGTAGCCGAGCATGCCCTGGGCAGCGACCATGAGATAGAGCAGCGCCGGCGTCGGCGTGTGGCGCAGCAGGAGGAGAGCCACGTAACAGAGCACGAAGCCGAGGCTGCCCGCGGTCCACACCCATTCGCGGCCGATGCGGTCCGAGAGATGGCCGAGCGCGATCTGGCCGGGGATGCCCGCGAGACTCACGAATCCGAGCGCCCAGGCCGCGTAGGTCGCGCTGAAGCCGATCTCGACCAGATATTTCGTCTGGTGGACCTGCACCGCGTACCACGCGAAGAGGCCGAAGAAATATCCGACCGCGATCCACCAGAACCGCGCCGTGCGCCTGGCGCGCGCGAATGTCCAGTCCACCGCGGTCCACGCCGGATCGACGACGTTCGACGCGCGGTTGCGGTCGGCGACGCCGCGTGAGGCGAAATCACCGTCCGGCGCGAGCCCCAGATCTTCGGGCCGCTTCTTCAGCAGCAGATTGAGCGGCACGAGCAGCACGAGGACCAGAATGCCCATCGCCCAGCAGGCGGCGCGCCAGCCCGCGCGCCCGATGAGCGTCTGCAGCCAGGGCAGCAGGATGATGGAGCCGACGCCGACACCGGAAAACGCCACGCTCATCGCAAACCCGCGCCGGCGCACGAACCAGTTGGGAAGGTAGAGCGCCTGACCCGTATAGGCCAGGCAGACGCTGCCGCCGCCCACCAGAACGCCGAGCGTCGCGTAGAGATGCCACGGTGAGCGCACCAGCGTGGCCAGCATCAATCCCGCGGCGACGAGACCGACGCCCATCTCCATGACGACGCGCGGCCCGCGGCGATCCATCAGACGGCCGAGGGAAGGGCTCAGGGCCGCCGAGACGAGAAACCCGAACGAGAATGCGCCAGCCGTCACGCCGCGCTCCCACCCGAACTCGTCCAGGATGGGCGGAAACAGCAGCGAGAACGCCGTGCGCGCGTTGACGCCCACGCCCATGGTGACGAACGCGACGGCGACGATCACCCAGCCGTAGAAGAAGGGCAGGCGCCGCGCGGCGCCCGTGATGGAGAGACGCAATCTACCCTGTGGGCCGAATCAGATTCACCAGTCGACCATCACCACCGGAGGACGATCCGGCCGACCGGATCGCCGGCGGGATCCGCAACGTCCTCGAAGACGAGCGGCGCGCCGAACGTCGCCAGCGTCATCGCCTTCATCCGCGGGCCATCATTCCCAGTCCTACCGATCGTAGGAGAGCTTGGGGTACCAATCCTGACCGCGGCCCTCGGGCGTGAGGTCGAGCAGGGTCCACAGCGGCCATAGCAAATCCAGGTGGCGGGGATTCTGGCCAGGCTCGGGCAGGAATCGGGCCTCGGAGCTCCAGAAGTGGTGGACCTTGCCGGCCCGCCGGGTGAACACGTTCATCATCGAGTCCTGGCTCTCGTCCGGAGACTCGCCGTAGTAATCCCGGTTGTACGTGTTCTTCGCCGAGGAGACGACTCTCAGGTTTCGCCATCCGCGTCCACGGGCGAACTCCCGGATGCGCTCGAGTGGGGACCTGGCGGCGATCGCGAGATTGACCCGCTGCCGCACGTGCAGCGCATTGCCGTTCAATCCATCGATGAATGAGGTGCACATCGGGCAGGCGTTCGGCATGCTGGGGCCGTACATGAAGCTATAGAGCACCAGCGTGTCCTTGCCCGGTTCGAAGAGCTCAGAAAGCCGCACCGACCGCACCGTGTTGCGATCGGCCAGGTCGGCAGCGCCTTCCTCGAAGACGTAGTCTTGCGCGTCCCCGCCCAGTGGCAGCGTCCGTCGCAACGCCGCGACGACCTCGGCACGCTTGCGCAGCTCGATTTCCGCCCGGAGCAGCTCATCGCGCGCCTGCCGATACTCCGCGCTCTCGCCAGGAAACCGGAATGCATGCATGGGCTTCATGACCGCGTCAGGCTCACGCCTTCGACGTCGGCGAGAACATCGGGACCGGTGGGCCGTCGGTCGGCTTGAACGCCACCCGCACCGGCTGACCGATCCGGATCGTATCGAGATCGCAATCGACGATGTTCGTCATCATCGTCGGGCCCTCGTCGAGCGTCACGTACGCGATCGCATACGGGATCGGGGCGCGCCGGAAGACGCTGTACGAGTACACCACGCCGCGGCCCGAGACCTCCAGCCATTCCGTCCGGTCGCTGCCGCAGAACGGGCAGATGGCGCGCGGGTAGTAGTGCTTCTCGCCGCATGCCGCGCACCGCTTGATCAACAGCTTGCCGGCGGCCGTCCCGTCCCAGAACGGCTGCGTCTCCGGATTGACCGGCGGCGCGGGAATCTTGCGCTCCTCTCCGCTCATGGCGTCACTCCCTTTCCATGATCAGCGTTGCGCTGCCGTGCCGGGTGCCGAGCGAGCCGCCGGTCCCGTGAGCGAGCGCCACGTCACAGCTCTTCACTTGCACGTTCGGGTGCGCTTCGCCGCGAAGCTGTCGCACCGCCTCGACCACCTTCGTCAATCCGCCGCGGTTCGCGGGATGGTTGTTGCAGAGTCCACCGCCGTCGGTGTTGAACGGCAGCTTGCCGGCGCCCGAGATCAGGTTCCCGTCGGACACGAATTTCCCGCCCTGGCCTTTCGGACAAAAGCCCAGGTCCTCGAGCGTGATCAGCACCGTGATCGTGAAGCTGTCGTAGATCGACACGTACTTGATGTCGGACGGCCGGACACCCGCTTCGGCGAACGCCGCCGGTCCGGACCACACGGCGCCCGAGTACGTCAGGTCGATCTTGCCGCCCATCTGATGCTTCACCGCTTCGCCGGCGCCAAGCACGCGCACCGCCGGTCGCTTGAGGCTCTTCGCGATCTCGGGTTTCGTCACGACGATGGCGCCGCCGCCGTCGGTGATCACACAGCAGTCGAGACGGTGCAGCGGGTCGGCCACCATCGGGGAGGCGACGACCTCCTCCACCGTGACGACTTCACGAAGCAGCGCGTGCGGGTTGTGCTGCGCGTGATGCGAGGCGGCGACCTTGATCCAGGCGAGCTGCGCGCTCGTGGTCCCGTACTGGTGCATGTGCCGCATCGCCGCCATCGCGTACTGGTTCACCACGGTCGGCCCGAACGGAAACTCGAACGCGACGTCCGGCGCCGCCGCGCCGTAATTGCGCGGCGCGGTGCCGGTGGCCACGCCTTCGGCGCGTGGCCGCCCCGCCAGCGTGATCAGCGCCACGTTGCACTTGCCGGCGGCAATCGCCTGCGCGGCGTGCGCGACGTGGATCACGTACGACGAGCCGCCCGTTTCCGTCGTGTCGATGTGCCGGACCTTGAGCCCCATGTAGTCCACCATCGACAGACCGCCGAGGCCCGGCGCGTCGCCGGCGCAGAAATACCCGTCCACGTCGTTTTTCGTGAGCCCGGCGTCGCCGAGCGCTCCCTTTGCGACCTCGGCGTGAAGCTGGGCCAGCGATTTGTCGTCGGCCTTGCGCGTGGGATGCTCGTAGACGCCCGTGATGTAGGCCTTGCCCTTGATCGTCATGTCCGGATCATCTCCCGTTGACGAACACGATGCTCGATGGACTCCCGGTCTTCACGACTTGCCCGGTCGGGTTCACCAGGTCCTTCGCGAGTTGGACATGCGTCCAGTTGCCCGAGGCCGAGTCCATCTGGTAGACGTTGACGTCTTCTCCGTGCCCGTCGCGCTCCTGCGCGGTGTAGCACCCGACATACGCGACCATCGATGCCCCCCTTGCGGCCGAGCCTGCACCCGTCCCGGTTGCCGACGCGCATCCCCCGGCGGCGACTGCCGCGATGAGACCGGCCACTCCGCCCAGAAACTCCCGGCGTTCCCCTTGGAGATCGGGTCAAGGGCCACGATCTCGTTGGACGGAGGCTAGCTTCGTATCTGCGTCCGGTCAACAGGAGCGATGCCCCATCATCCTGTTCGGGTAAAAAACTTGTTTCCGACATAAACGATTCGACGTTCGAGAACGTCCCATGTCCGTTGATGGACGCGGGTGTCCGTCGCCCTTCAAGGCGACGAAAGTGTCCTTCGAAGCCTGCTCATCGCCGACTCCGTCAAGGAGGCGTACACCAGCGTCAATTTCGCGCGGCGGCTCGTCACCGTGGCGCAACAGTCGCTCGATCGGGCCGAGCTCAATCTCCGGTCCGCGCAAGGCTTCTACGAGACTGGCACGCAGCCCCGGTCGGCCGTTACCCTCGCGGAAGTCGACGTCGGCCCCGGATTATTCATGAACGGACGACACGCGGGCCGGCCGGGTCGGTGGGGGGCCAGTTGACCCGTTCCCGTAGCGTGCGATCGAGGGCAACCCGGTCGGGAGTGGGAACGGCTCGCGGGTCATCGGTCAAAGGGCCTCGTGGTCAGAGGCCCCTCACCGATCCGGCCGGCCCGCGACGCCACGCGCTCGATGACAGTGAGCGTTCAGGAATAATCCGGGCTAGTCTCACAGCGTGATCAGCATCCCGTCCTCCGCGCACTCTTCCGGAACGTCGGCGCGGTGGGCGAGCATCTCGCGACTCATGTGCGTGAGGATCACGCGCTTGGCGCCTGCGGCGCGCACGTGGCCGGCAATCGCCGGATAGGTCAGGTGCGACTTGATCGGCTTGGCGAAGAAGTAGCACTCGGCGATCAGGAGATCGGCGCCGGCCGCGATCTTCGCGACGTCGTCGGTCCACTCGGTATCGCCGGTGTAGGCCACGACGCGGCCATCGACCTCCACGCGCAGCGCGGTGGGATTCGTCTCGGCCACGTGCCGGGCCGGTTGCGGTGTCACGACGAGATCGAGCACCCGGCTTGGGACGCCGAGCGGCAGCTCGCGGTACGTGAGTGCAAACTTCGGGGTCATGACGTGCGAGCCCGGGAAGAGCGCTTCGTGCAGCGACGTCATGTGCGCCTGCGTGCCGGGCGGGCCGGCGACCGTCAGCGGCCGATCGCGCTTGGCCGCGAGCATCGCATCCATCAAGAGAAATGGAACGCCGCCGCAGTGATCCGCGTGGAGATGCGTCAGGAGGATCGCGTCGAGGCTCCCGTGCTCGATCCCCTGCTGAGCCAGCGCCACCAGTGACGAGGCGCCGAAATCGATCGCGAAGCGCACCCGAGGGCCGTCGACGACGATGCACGTCTGGAATCGTCCGCCACTCCCGAACGAGTCACCCGAGCCGACGAACCGAACCGTCACAGGCATGCGGCGACAGGCCTGGCGTGTTTCAGCTTCGAGACGACGGGAGCTGCAACGCCTGCCGCAACGACGCCGCGATGTGGGAGACCGCGCGGTTCGCCGTGTCGATCAAGCGCCCCATCGGCACGAAGCCATGGATCATTCCGTCGTAGCAGACGTAATCCACGGGAACGCCGGCGTCCCGCAACCGGTCGGCGTAGGTCGCACCCTCGTCGCGCAGCGGATCGAACCCGGCGGTGACGATCAGCGCCGGCGGTAGCCTGGCAAACGACGACGCGCGACCCGGCGACGCTCGCCAATTGGCGATTTCATCCGGCGCCTTCACGTAGTGCCCGATGAACCAGCGCATCCCGTCGCGTGTCAGGAGGTAGCCGTCGGAAAACTCACGATATGACCGCGTGTTCGTGCTCAGGTCCGTGACCGGATAGATCAAGACCTGCAACGCGACCGCCGGCGCGCCGGCATCGCGCGCGAGTAATGCCACGACGGCCGCCAGGTTGCCGCCGGCGCTGTCACCGCCGACAGCGAGGCGGCCGGCGTCGACCCCGAGGTCGCTGGCATGCGCGACGACCCAGCCAGTCGCCGCCCACGCGTCATCGGCCGCGGCGGGAAATTTGTGCTCCGGCGCCAGCCGATAGTCCACCGCGACGACGCTCACACCCGACTCGGCCGTGAGCTGTCGACAGAGGACGTCGTGCGTCTCGAGGTCACCGATCACCCAGCCTCCACCGTGGAAGTACAGGAGCACCGGCAGCGGCGTGTCGGCCGCGATGCCCGCGGGCCGGTAGAGCCGCAGCGGAATCGGCCCGACCGGCGTGTCGACCACAAGGTTCCTGACGAGACCGATCTCGGGCGGCGCAGGCGTGGCCGCCGGACGCGTCTCGCGGAAGAGCTGGCGCGCGTCCTTCGGAGAGAGCTGATGATACGGCGGACGTCCCGATTTGATCACGAGCTCGATCACGGCTCGCGCTTGGGGGTCAAGGGCCATGGTGTCCTCCTGTTCGGGCAGGCGTCCCCGCGTCAGGGCCGCGTGCCGCGCGCACGGCGTCGAGAATCATGTCCGGCGTGATGGGCGTCGCGTTGAGCTGCACGCCGAGCGGCGAGAGCGCGTCGTTCACGGCGTTCAGGACGGCGGCCGGCGCGCCCGTCGTTCCCGCCTCGCCCACGCCCTTGAAGCCGCCGACCGTGTGCGGCGACGGCGTCTCGAGATGGTAGACCTCGATGTCCGGCATCTCCGCCGAGCTTGGCACAAGATAGTCCATCAGGGTGCGCGTGAGAAGCTGGCCGTGCTCGTCGTAGCGGATGTGCTCGTACAGCGCGGAGCCGATGCCTTGGACCACGCCGCCTCGCACCTGCTCGCGCACGAGCGCGGGATTGATCATCGGTCCGCAGTCCTCGACCGTCACATAGCTGAGGAACTTGACGAGCCCCGTCTCCGGGTCCACCTCGACGACCGCCATGTGGGCGCCGTTCGTCCACGTCAGTGACCGCTCCGGAGTGTAGTGCGCCGTCGCCTCGAGCGATGGCTCGATGTCGCGCGGGAGCTTGTCCGACTTGTAGAAGACGACCCAGGCGACCTCGGCCAGGCTGAGCGCCCGGTCAGGCATGCCGCGGACAGCCACCTTGCCGCCGGCGATCTCGATGTCCTCGGCCGCCGCCTCCATCAGGTGCGCCGCGACGCGCGCGATCTGCTTCTTGAGCTGGCGGCAGGCCAGGATCGATGCGCCGGCTCCGAGAACGGCGCCGCGGCTTCCCGACGTGCCGCCGCCGTAGGGAACGAGCCGCGTGTCGCCGCTCATCACGTTGACGTCCTTGACCGTGACGCCGAGCTGGTCGGCGATGACCTGCGCGAACGCGGTGTGCGCGCCCTGGCCCTGGGTCGTGACACCGATCAGCGCCGTGACCTTGCCGGTCGGCTCGAGCCGCACCGTCGCGCCTTCTTGCGCCGAGACCGGCGCGCCGCCGCTCCCGTAGAACGAGCCGGGCGCCGTGAGCTCGATGAAACACGACAGCCCGATGCCGATCAGGCGCCCATCGCTCCTCGCGTGGCCCTGACGCTGGCGCCATCCCGCGTACTCGCCCTTGGCCAGGAGCAGGTCGAGCGACTCGAGATAACTGCCGCTCTCGTACACGTAGCCGAACGCCGTCGTGTACGGGAACTCGTGTCGCGCGACGAGGTTGCGCCGGCGGATCTCGGCGGGATCGAGGCCGAGATCACGCGCCGCCACGTCGAGCATCGACTCCATCGCCATCGTGGCCATCGGATGGCCGACGGCGCGGTACTGCGACATCTGCGTCTTGTTCTGGGCGACGACGGTGAGATCGGCCTGATAGTTCTTGATCCGGTACGGCCCGGTGAGAAGTCGGATCACCTGGTTGCCTTCGACGACGCTCGAGCGCGGGTAGCACGAGTACGGGCCCACGCCCGTCACCACGCGCGATCGAAGGCCGAGCACGGTCCCGTCCTTCGCCACCGCCGCGTCGACGTCGATCGTGTGATCGCGGCAGTGGATGTCCGTCGCGAACGACTCGACGCGATCGGCCACCCACTTCACCGGCCGGCCGCTCACGATCGAGAGCAGGCAGGCGGCGACGTCGTCGGAGTAACAGTGGATCTTGAGCCCGAAGCTGCCGCCCACGTCCGGAGCGATGACCTGGATCTTCTGTTCCTCGAGCCCGAGGATGCGCGCGAAGATCGCCTGCATCATGTGCGGGACCTGCGTCGACATCCACACCGTGAGCGAGCGGCTCGGCGCCTCGTACGACGCGAGCAGGCTCCGCGGCTCCAGCGCCACGCAGGTCTGGCGCCCGACGACGAAGCGCTGGCGGTACACGCGGGCGGCCCGCGCGAAGGCCGCGTCGACGTCGCCCTTGTCGAACCCGGCTCGAAGAATGACGTTGTCGCCGAGCTCGTCGTTGATGAGCGGCGCGTCCGGGCGCAGCGCGACCTCCGGATCGACGACGGGCGGAAGCGGCTCGTACTCCACATGGACGAGGTCGCACGCGTCCTCGGCGACGTACCGATCGACCGCCGCGATGGCGACCACGGGATCCCCGACGTAGCGGACCTTGCCGACGGCCAGCGGATACGCCGAGCCCGTCTTCATCCCGACGTAGTCGGTGAGGATCCCCCGCCACGGGGTGCAGAGCTTCGCCGTGTCCTCGCCGACGAGAACCGTCACGACTCCCGGCAGATTGATCGCGCGGCTCACGTCGATGCGTTCGATGCGCGCGTGCGCGTGCGGGCTGCGGACAAAGGCGGCGTACAGCATGCGCGGCAGCTTGATGTCGTCGACGTAGCGGCCCTGGCCGGCGAGAATGCGCGGGTCCTCCACGCGCCGGACCGGCTGACCGACCGCCTTCGAGATCGCGACCGCCCGCTCCGTCACCGTGCGTCCGTGATCGCTGGTCCGCGCAACCGCGCGGCCGCGTCCTCGATGGCGTCGACGATCGCGTGGTATCCGGTGCAGCGGCAGATGTGGCCGGCGAGCTCGCGTCGGATCACCTCACGGCTCGGGTTCGGCGTTCGCCGCAGCAGATCCACCACCGTCATCAAGATACCCGGCGTGCAATAGCCGCACTGGAGCGCGAAGTTGGCCCAGAACGCCTCCTGGATCGGGTGCAGCTTCGCGCCGCTCGCCAGCCCCTCGACGGTCTCGATGCGGGCGCCGTCGACCTGGACCGCGAACATCAGGCACGAGCGCACGGGCTGATCGTCCACGAGCACCGTGCATGCGCCGCACACGCCGTGCTCGCACCCGATGTGCGTGCCGGTGAGCTCGAGATCCTGGCGCAAGAAGTCCGCGAGCGTCTTTCTGGCCTCGACCAGCCGCTCGTGCGGCTCGCCGTTGACCGTGACCTGGATCACGTGTCGTTCGCTCATGCTCGCTCTCGCCCGGACACGCGCTCGAAGGCCATCCCCAGCGCGCGCCGTGTGAGCACTGAAGCGACCTGCGCCCGATAATCGGCCGAGGCGTGCAGATCGCTCTCCGGCTGGAGCACCGCGCTGACCTCGCGCGCCGCCGCCGCAAACAGCTCGGGCTCCGGCCGGTGTCCGACGAGCACCGCTTCCGCGCGCTCGACCCTCATCGGTGTCGGGCCGACGCCGCCGAATACCAGACGAGCGCGCGCGCATCGCCCATCGGAGTGAAGCGCGAGCACCGCCGCGACGGCGACGAGCGCGAAGTCGCCGTGGCGACGCGCGACTTCCAGGAAGCACGAACCCGTCCGCGCCGGTGGAGCCGGCAAGCAGACCTCGGTGAGGATCTCGTCGGGCGCGGCGACGGTGTGCAGGTAGCCGACAAAGAAGTCGCATGCCGGAACCGTGCGACGGCCGCGCGGTCCTGTCAGCGTGAGCTGAGCGTCGAGCGCGAGCACCACCACGGGAAGCTCGGCGGCCGGGTCGGCGTGCGCCAGGCTTCCACCGACAGTCCCGCGATTCCGGATCGCGGGGTGTCCGAGCAGCTCGAGCGCCTCGGTCACGATCGGATAGCGGGCGCGAATCATCTCGGAAGACTCGGCCGTCGCCTGGCGAGTCATCGCGCCGATCCGCACGCCGCCATCGGCCTCCGTGATGTATGCGAGACCCGGGAGCCGGTTGAGGTCGATGACGTGACTCGGGCGCGCCAGACGCATGTTCATCAGCGGCACCAGGCTCTGACCGCCGGCCAGAAGCTTGGCGCCGTCGCCGTACCGGCCCAGCAGCTCCAGGGCCTGGTCGACGCTGTGGGGAGCGACGTATTCGAAGCGTGCCGGCTTCATGGATCAGTCTCTACCATACAGCGCACGAGGTTGGCTATCGGCCATGAGACAATGGCCCGCGCTCAGGCGGGAGTGGCGCCGCCAGCGGGCCAGCGACGAGAACGGGGTGACGCGATGGAGCTGTTCGAAGCGCTTTACACGACTCGCGCCATGCGGCGCATGCAGGCACGCGACGTCCCGGACGACGTGATTCCACGCATCCTCGACGCCGCCATCCGCGCTCCGAGCGGCGGCGGATTCCAGAACTGGTGCTTCATCGTGATCCGGGACCCCGAGATGAAGAAGTATCTCGGGCAGCTCTTCAGCGAGGACATCGCCGCCGCCCGCCGCGGCCGGTACCGTCCGCTCGAGGAGGCGATCGCGCGCGGCGAGCGCAGCGAGCGGCTCGACGCTCACGCGGTCTTCGTCAAATCCATGCTTCATCTGGCGGAGCACTTCACCGAGGTGCCGCTCTACATCGCGCCGCTCATCCAGTCCGGAGAGAACGCGATCTGGCCCGGCGGCTCGATTTACCCGGCGGTCTGGAGCCTCCAGCTCGCGGCCCGGGCCTGCGGGCTCGGCAGCGTGCCAGTCGGAAGCCTTGCGCGGCATCAGGCGGAGCTATTTCCACGCCTCGGCGTGCCTGACGAGGGATGGATGCTCGCCAGCATCGTCGCTCTCGGCTATCCGACCGGGCACTGGGGCGTGGCACCGCGGAGGCCCGTCCACGAAGTGACGTTCATCGAGCGGTGGGGCCAGCGGCCGACGTGGACCGTGCCCAAGCCGCTCTGGCCATGACGTCGAGCCATGACGTCGCACCGAACCGGACGTTTGACGTTCCGAAACCAAGGGGGCCCATCATGACCGATGTGATCCGCGCGCGGTGGCTCGTCGTGCTGTCGCTCGTCCTCCCACTTCTCCTCGCCGGGGATCCGTCACCCGCGCGCGGTCAGGGCGCCAGCGTCGAGCTCAACCTGGTGTCCTGGAGCTATGGGGTCGAGATCGTGCGCGACAACATCGGAAAGTTCCAGCAGCGGTACCCCGGCGTTGCCATCAAGTACAGCGACTTCTCCTGGGCGACGTACCACGACGCCATGGTCGCGCGCTTCGTCAGCAAGACGCCGACCGACGTCCTCTATGCCTCCGACCACTGGCTGCAAGAATGGGCCGCCGCGGGATGGATCGTTCCGGTCGACGAGCAGTTCCCGCAAGTGCGGCAGTACCTGTCCGAGTACTCGCCGTTCGTGCGGGAGGTCCTCACCTACAAGGGGCGCATCTACGGCACGCCCTACTACGCCGACACGTTCATCTTCGTGTACAACACGGATCATCTGCAGCGGGCTGGCCTCACGAGCCCGCCGGCGACGCTCGACGAGCTGACGAAGCAGGCGGACACGATCAAGGCGAAGGGCATCGCGGAGTTTCCGATCGCGCTCGGCTGGGGACAGCAAGATCCATTCTCGATCGAGAGCTTCACGAGCCTCGTCTTCGCGCAGCGCAACGGCTCACTGTTCGACAAGGACCTCAACGCCGTCTTCAAGACCCCGGGAAGCGCCGCTGAGAAAGTCGTCGGCTGGGCCACCGACGCTCTCGGAACCAGGAAGATCCTGAGTCCGACCTCGCTGCAGGCGGCCAACGTCGATCAGATCAGGGCGCTCCAATCCGGCGCGGCGACGTTCGGCATTATCCCGTCGTACTCGCTGGCGGTGCTCAACGATCCGGGCCAGACGCAACTGGCGGGCAAGTTCAAGATCGGCCTGATGCCCGGCGACACTCACGCGACGGTGGGATTCGCCCGCTTCTACGCGATCAGCGCTCAGGTGCCTCGTCGCGGGAAGGACGCGATGACGGCGGCCTGGAACTTCATCGATTACTTCGGCGGCAAGACGGACGGTGACTACCGCGTCACGAAGCGCTGGTCGCTCGAGAAGGGACTCGGCTTCGCGCAGACCGCGCTGTTCGCCGACAAGGACATTCGCGCGGCCTTCGGCAAGTGGGCCGACGTCGACATGCTGCAGAAGCAAGCTCACCTGGCGCGCGCCAAGGAGGGCATGACGCCCTACTACGGCACATGGGACGTCTTCAGCCGCGCCGAGCTTCACAAGGCGTACCTCGGCCAGCAGAAGCCGGCGGAGACGCTGGCCAACATGGCGAAGAAGTGGGAGGAGCTCAAAGCCAAGGCCAAGTGACGCGGCCGCGATCGCTGTCCCTGGAACGATCCTATCCCTACGCAACCGTCCTGCCGGTCCTGCTGGTGGTCGCGCTCTTCACCCTGTACCCGCTCGTCTACAGCATCCACCTGAGCGTCCACGAGAACGTCCTGACCCGTCCGCTCGACAACGATTTCGTCGGGCTTCAGAATTTCCGGGAAGTCGTCACCGGGTACTACTTCTGGCGATCCCTGTGGTCCACCGGCGTCTTCGCGGTGATGGCGGTGGTGGCCGTCACGCTGTATGGGCTGGGTACGGCGCTGCTCATGAACCAGGCCGTGCTCGGCAGCGCCGTGCTCAAGGTGGTGGTCCTGCTGCCGTGGGCGATCCCCGCCGTCATCAGCGGCATCATCTGGCGCTGGATCTTCGACGGCGACTATGGCGTGCTGAACGGCCTCCTCGTCGTCACCGGGGCCATCAACCACTACGTGCCGTGGATGAGCCAGACGATCACCGCGCGACTCTGTCTGGTCGTCGCGCACGTGTGGAAGCAAGGACCGCTCGCTGCGGTATTCCTGCTGGCGGCGCTCCAGGTCATCCCGCCGCAGCTCTACGACGCCGCCCGCATCGACGGCGGCGGCCGCTGGGATGGCTTCCGCTTCGTGACCCTGCCCTATCTCAGGGCGACGCTCGCGCTGGTCCTGATCTACGAGACCATCGTCGCGGTCGCGACGTTCGATCTCGTCTACGTGATGACGGGCGGCGGCCCGGCGGACGCGACCGCGATCATCGGCTGGTACGCCTACACCGAAATCTTCCGCTTCCTCAACCTGGGCCACGGCGCGGCGCTGGCGATCATCCTCGGCGTCCTACTGCTGGGCCTGGTCCTGGTGTACCTGCGCGCGCTTCGCTGGGAGGAAACCTGAGTGATGAGCTCGGGATCGCGCGCGACGCGGCGATGGCCGCGCCGGCTCGAGCCGACGCTGCTGAACCTCGCGTGCCTCGGCATCGTGATCTTCATCGTCGCGCCGTTCGCGTGGATGCTCGTCTGCAGCCTCGAGGGTGAGGCGGAGCTGACGCGGCGGCCCCCGGCCTTCGTCCCGTCGCCGCCGACGCTGGCCAACTACGCCTTCATCTTCACCGGACAGTTGCCGCGCGATCGGGCTCGCCACGGCATCTTCGTGTGGCAAACGTCGTACGAAGTGCGGCAGCTGATGCCCGCCCTCCGGAACAGCTTCGTCGTGGCGCTCTCGGTGATGGCGGCGAACGTGGTGTTCGGCGCGCTGGCGGCCTACAGCTTCGCGCGCGTCAGATTCCGCGGCCGGAGATCCGCCTACGCATTCATCCTGACGAGCCGGTTGATGCCGGCGGTGGCCGTCGCGATCCCGTTCTACGCGATCGTCCAGCGGCTCGAGCTGCTGGACACGTACCGAGCGCTCATCCTCGTCTACCTGGCATTTACGTTCCCGTTCACGATCTACTTCCTGTCGGTCTACTTTCGTTACCTGCCGGTCGAGGTGGAGGAAGCCGCCCTGCTCGACGGCTGCAGCCGCTTCCAGACGCTCCTGCGCGTGGTCATCCCCTGCGCCGGCCCCGGACTCGTCGCCGCGGCGGCCTTCGCCTTCATGACGGCGTACAACGAGTTCCTCTTCGCGCTCCTGCTGACGCAGACGATCGCCGCCCAGACGATGCCGGTGCTGCTGGCGGCCGTCGCCACCAATCCGGCTGTCAGTCACGCGCTCCTGGCCGCGTGCGTGATTCTCGCCATCATCCCGCCCGCGCTCCTGGCGCTGGTGCTCCGCCACTACCTCACGCGCGGCCTGGTGGCGTCGATCGCCCGGTAGGCTGATTACTGACTAAGCTGGGGGCCTCGAAGGCCCCCCGGGCCCCCGCCGCGCGCCGGGGGGCGGGGGCCCCCGGCGCCCCCCCGGCCCCC
>JBGPTW010000119.1:0-20083 GCA_041490825.1 Methylomirabilia bacterium
CATACGCTCGCCGGTCGCCGGGAAACCCGGCGCCCGTCTCGACACTCCGGGATGCTCAGCCTTGCAGATGGGGCGCCCGAGGGACACCGACACCCATAAACACGCACGCCGGCCCCAGACCCAGCCCCCGGGTGTTGCGCGCGGGGGGGGGGGTGCGCGGGGGCGGGGGGCGCTTTTGGGGGGGGGGGGGCTTCCGCCCCCCCCCGTGCACGGGAGAGCATCCCGGAGTGTCGAGACGGGCGCCGGGTTTCCCGGCGACCGGCGAGCGTATGGGGGTCTGGGGGCCTTCGAGGCCCCCAGTGCACGGGAGAGCATCCCGGAGTGTCGAGGCGGGCGCCGGGTTTCCCGGCGACCGGCGAGCGTATGGGGGTCTGGGGGCCTTCGAGGCCCCCGGCTCGCTAAAATCCGGTGATCCGGATGCCCGCGTCTTTGATCTTGTAGCGCCGATTGATCGTGGCGAGCACGGCGGTGATGCCCTCGAGCGGTCCCGCATTCGAGAGCGGTCCCACGTCGATCGGACGCAACCCGACCGAGCGGCCGAGCTCCGCCACCGTTTCCTTTGCGTCCGGGTCCTGTCCGCACAGGAGGAGATCGCAGTTGATCGGCTCATCGGCATCGGACAGCTCGTGGGCGGCGATGTGGTGGAACGCGGCGACGACGTTCGCCTCCGGCAACAGCGCCTGAACTTCCTCCGCGGAGGAGCCGACCGGTGGGGGCGTGAAGAGGCGCGGCCCACCAAACGTCAGGGGCACGACCGTGCTGACCACGACCTTGCCACGACACGCCGAGCTCACCTCGGGCAGCGTGCTGGCCAGCCCGCCAGCCGGCAGCGCGATCACGATGACGTCTCCCAGCCCGGCGGCTTCGGCGTTGGTGTGGCCAACGATCGGCAGCTTGTGCGTGACCTCGCGCAGCTCGGTCGCCTTTGTGCGAGCGCGCTCGGCGTCTCGCGACCCGATGATGATCGAGTGTCCGGCAAGCGCCCAGCGCGTCGCCAGGCCCGCTCCTTCCTTGCCGGTCCCGCCGAGAATGGCGATGTTCACGAGTCGACTCTTGGGCCCTTCGATCTTCTTCGGTGGTTCGATCATCTCGACCCCCTACCGGAACAGGTCCCGCGCCGGATCGCGCAGGAGCGGTTTTGAGCCCTCGTCACCCGGGGCGAGCACGAGCCCACGGATGATCGCAGCCGGAATGCGATCGAGCTTGCCCATGACCGGCTCGGCGGCGGCGGCAAGCTCGTCGGCGAGCGCGAGGATCGTGGCCTGCAGCGGTCGGCCCGCCGGGTCGCGCTCGCCGAGATAGCTCTTCAGCGGCGAGAATCCTGCGAGGCCGATCGCGACGTTCGTCAGTCCCTCACGCCACGGACGGCCGAAGGTGTCCGCGATGATGATCGCCACCTCCGCGCCCGTCAGCGCGCGAACGGCGTCCCGAAGTCTTCGTGCTGAGCCGTCCGGATCCTTTGGTAACAGCGCGACGGTGTCCGCGTCGACGTTGGACTGGTCGACACCCGCATTGGCGCACACCCAGCCGTGGTGCGTCTCGGTGATGAGCACACCCTTGTCCATCCGCACGATCCGGCGGGACTCTCGCAGGATGACCTCGACCAGCCGCGGGTCGCGACCGGTGCCCGCCGCCATCGACAGCGCGCCCGCCGAAGGCGTGACGTCCTCGAGCCTCAACACCTGGCCCTCGGCCTTGGAGACGATCTTCTGGCCGATCACGAGCAGATCATGGTTCTGCAGGGGAGTGCTCTGCCGGCCGGCCGCTTCGATGATGATGCGAGCGATATCCTGGCCCGGCTGCACTTCTCCGATGCCCTCGATGCCGATGATCTCGTAACGCGGGGGCATCACATGGACCCGCGCACGGCAGCCGTCGCGGGGAATCGCTCGGCGATGGCCCAGCGGTCGAGGAGGCGACCAGTCTCGGTATGCCGGCCCTCGGCCAGCAAGGCCTGCAGGTCGCTCGGATCGTCGATGTCCAGGCTGAGGCCGGGCTGATGAAGCACCCGCGGCGCGAGATAACCGCGGCGCGCCGTCGCCAGGTGATTTTCGAACGACGGCTCGCCAAAGGTCAGCGCCATCACGTCCGGCGGCGCCAGCGCCGCGCCGTTCGTGCCAAGTCCCGAGCGCGATGGCGTGAACGCCACGCCCGCCTCCGAGGCGGCCGCCGTGAGCGCGTCGATCTCTTCGGGGCGCACGCAGGGGACGTCGCCAGGGACGGTGACGAACAGGCGCGCGCCACTCGCCAGGGCCTTGGCCTGCGCGCGGGCCACTGCTGCCGTGTGGCCTCGGTTGTCGTCCTCGACGAGGACCGTCACGTGGAACTCCGCGGCGACTGCCGCCACGTCCGGGTCGCGCGTCACGAGCCAGACGCTGTCGAGGCGCGCGAGCGCCAGCGCCCGTAACACGTCCCGCAGCATGACTCGCGCGAGCTCGGCGCGTTCAGCGGACGCGAGCATTCTCATCAGCCGTTGCTTGGCGTTGCCGAGGTCCTTCACCGGTACGGCCGCGACGATCACGTTCGGGCGGCCTCGAGGACCCGTTGCGCGAGGACGATTTCGCGGGTCGCGTCGCTCATGATGACGTCGTCCAGGATCGCTCGAACGCCCAGCGCTTCGACGTCGCCGGCTTCCGCCGCGTCGCTGCGGTCGAGTACGAGGGCTCCGAGCCATGGAGCGTACGCGCTGGCCACGCCGGCCCCGGAGACCGAGAGACCACGCGCGCGCATGAGATCGGCCGCGGGGCCGCTGACCGCGGCGCCGCCGACGATCGGGCTGACGCCGATCACCGGTGCTCGCGTGGTGGCGAGCGCGCTCACGATCCCCGGCACGGCGAGGATCGGGCCGATCGAGCTGACGGGGTTCGACGGGCACAGCACGACGACGTCAGCGCCGGCGATTGCGCCGGTGACACCCGGCCCGGCGCTGGCCTGCTCGGCGCCATCGTATGCGACGTCCAGCACTTTCACGCGCGCGTGCTCGCGTACGAAGTACTCCTGGAACGCGAGCCAGCCTTCGGGCGTGCGCACGCGGGTGCGAACGGGATCATCCGACATCGGCAGGATCCGCGCCGTCACGCCGAGCGCCTGCGTGAAATCGGCAGTGACGGATGACAGTCGGCGCCCTCCCTCGAGCGCCCGGGTGCGGTGGAGATGGAGCGCGAGGTCACGGTCACCGAGTCGGAACCAGCCTTCTTCGCCGAGCGTGGTCATCGTCTCGAGGCAATGGAAGGTCTCGGATGTCCGTCCCCACCCCCGCGCGACGTCGAGCAAACCGGCCAACGCGTAGAGCACGGTGTCGAGATCGGGCGAGACGTGGAGTCCCCACACCTCGGTGTCGTCGCCGGTGTTCCCGACGACCGTGAGATTTGCCGGGCCGACGCACGCCGCGAGCCCGCGGATCAACTTCGCGGCGCCCGTCCCACCAGCCAGCGCGGTCACCTTCATGTCGTACGGGGGACGGTGGTCGCGGGGATGGTGAAACCGCAACGACAGAACGTGACCCGCGTCACGATGCGAAGCGTCTCGCCACCGAAGCCGGCCTGGATCACGATGCGGCGCGCCTCGCTTCGTTAGTCGCGCGGAGCCTCGCGGAACGACCACAGCGCGCTTCCGCCCCGCCAGGCGTAGAGACCGACGCCCGGGCGTCCGCAGAGAGGAGCCGGGAGCGCGCCTTCGGGAACCGGGATGAATCCGAACCGGATCCAGATGCGATCGAGGCCTTGCGGCCGCGCGAATACGGTCTGGATTCCGAGCGCGGTCGCATGATCGAGCCACGCGGCGACGAGCTGGGTTGCCACCTCCAGCGCGTCGTCCGTCGAGCCCACGACCGGTCCGTGGAACATCGCGGCGGCACCGGCACGTTCACCGATGCCGGCGCCGATCAGCCGTTCACCGGGGGCGTCTGCGACGTAACTTCCCCAGCACGGTTCCAGGATCACGCCGGGAGGCCACGGTACCGCGGCGAAGTCGAACAGCGCGCGGGCTGCCGCCGGATCGACGAGCGGCCGATAGCCCACGCCCTGCCACACCCGCGGAAGTGTCGCCGACGCCAATGTCGGAGTCTCGACAGTTTCGACGGTGCTGCCGACGGAATCGGGTAGGGCCGACGGCGCCCGGCCGGACGACCGCCGGCCGCCAGTCCTACTTCTTCCCAAGCACCGTGTCCTTCAGGCTCTTGGCCAGGCGGAACTTGCAGACCCGCTTGGCCGGAATCTTGAGCGGCTCGCCGGTTTGCGGATTGCGTCCGATCCGCGCCTTGCGATTGGCGAGGACGAGCTTGCCGAATCCCGGCAGCACGAACCCGTTCTTCGCTTCCTTGCACGCGAGGTTCAGCATCTCGTCGAAGATCTCCGCGATCTGCTTCTTCGACAGATTGGTCTTCTGCGCCAGGTGGGTCAGCGTTGCGGACTTCGTCATCATCTTCGCCACGGGTGTCCTCCTCTTGGTCGACGTCGGGTGGATGCGAAGAGTTCTTTTACCACACGGATCTCCAGACGGCTAGCTGCGGGTGAAGCGGAACTGCCCCGAAGCGATGAGCCGCCGGTACGAACCGAATCGTCGCTCGGCGTCGTCGATCGAATCGAGCGGTGAGACGGCGTCGTCGCTGTCCTCGTAGGTCTTCACGATGTTGTAGAGCGTATCGCGCTGCGCCGGAACACGGCCGGCATCGCGGATCAAACGCCGGAGCTCGGCCGGCGGCACGAGCTGACCGAACTGCGCGCCGGCTGACGTCGAGATCGACTCGTTGATGAGCGTTCCGCCGAGATCGTTGGCGCCGGCATCGAGCAGCACCTGAGCGAGCTTCGGCCCTTCCTTGACCCACGAGGCCTGGATGTTCGGAATGGTGGCGCCGAGCATCACGCGGGCGAGCGCGTGCATGCGCACGACCTCGGCGCCCGTCGCGCCGGGCCGCACGCCGGGGACGAGGCCCTTCGAGTACATCGGCGCCTCGGAGTGAATGAGCGAGAGCGGCACGAATTCAGTGAAGCCTCCGGTTTCTTTCTGGACGGAGCGGAGGAGGTCGAGATGGCGCACCCAGTGGCCGGGTGTCTCGATGTGCCCGTACATGATGGTCGACGTGGTGCGGATTCCGAGCGCATGGGCCGTCGTGATGACGTCGAGCCACTGGGCGACCGTGATGCGGCCGCGGGCGATCACGTCCCGGACCTCCTGGACGAGAATCTCCGCGGAGGTGCCTGGAAGCGTGCCGAGGCCGGCGGCCTTCAGCTCGACCAGATACGCGCGGATCGACAACCCGGACCGCACGGAACCGTAGAGCACTTCCTCCGGCGAGAAGGCGTGCAGGTGCAGATCGGGCAGCGCGCGCTTCAAGGCGCGCGCGAGATCGATGTAGTACGTCCCTTCGAGCTTGGGAGGGAGTCCAGCCTGAATGCAGACTTCGGTGGCGCCCAGATCCCACGCCTCCTGAGCGCGGCGCACCACTTCCTCCATGGGCAGGAGGTACCCTTCTTCTTCGCGATGGTCCCGGCTGAACGCGCAGAAGGTGCAGTGCTTGATGCAGACGTTCGTGAAGTTGATGTTGCGATTGATGACGAACGTCACCACGTCACCGACGTGGCGGCGTCTCAGCTCGTCGGCGACGGCTGTCAGTGCCGAGAGATCCCGGCCCACGGCCGTCGCGAGGAGCAGAGCGTCATCGGCGGGCACTTCCTGACCATCGAACGCGCGACCGAGAATCCGGCGGATTGCCGGCGACGCGCGATCGAGCCACCGCACGGAGCTACCACCGTCGCCAGTGTTCATGACTCTCCTTCACGCGGCCGTCGGCGTCAGCGAAGGCGGCGACGCGCGGCCGCAGCGATTCATCGACGAACTCCGGACGCAGCGCGAACTCGGGATACACGGCGAGGCGTTCCCGCAATGTGAATCCCGCGGTCTCGGTGCCGCGCCGCAGCGCGGTGATGCCTGGCCACGGCGCCTCCGGATTGATGTGGTCGAGTGTCAGCGGCGAGATGCCGCCCCAGTCGTTGAGACCGGCGTCGAGCAGGCGCGGATACGTCCCGGCCGAAAGATTGGGAGGCGCCTGGATGTTCATGTCGGGGCCGAGGAACAGACGCGCCACGGCCACGGTGCGGGCGAGATCGTCGAACGATGGCTCGGCGGCGTGCCGCATCGCGATGCGCGGCTTGGCCCGGAAGTTCTGGATGATCACTTCCTGGATGTGGCCGTAGCGCTCGTGGCTGTCGCGGATCGCGGCGAGCGCATCGATCCGCTCGGCCGGCGTCTCGCCGATCCCGATGAGGATGCCGGTCGTGAACGGGATCGATAGCTTGCCGGCGAGCGCGATGGTCCGCAGTCGCCGCGCCGGGACTTTGTCGGGGGCGCGATCGTGCGCCATGCCGGGGCCGAGCAGCCGCTCCGCGGTCGTCTCGAGCATGAGGCCCATGCTCACGTTCACTTCCCGCAGCCGCGCCAGGTCGTGCTCGCCCATGACGCCGGGGTTGGCGTGCGGCAGCAGCGCGGACTCGCGCAGCGTCAGCTCGCACATCGCTCTGAGGTAGCCGAGCGTCGAGCGATGCCCATGCCGGCGCAGGAAATCGCGGTGCTCCGGAAAAATCGCCTCGGGTTTGTCTCCGAGAGAAAACAAGGCCTCCTTGGCGCCCACCCGGGCCCCAGCCTGGGCGAGAGCGACCACCTCGTCGGGCGACATCGTATGGGCTCCCGGCTCGCCTGGATCGCGCCGGAACGTGCAGTAGCCGCAGTAATCGCGGCAGAGTGTCGTGAGCGGCACGAACACCTTCTTGGAGAACGTGACGATCCGCCCGCGCCCGCGATCCCGGATCTCTCCGGCAGCCGCGACGAGGTCGGCGGTGGCCTCCGCGGGCCCTTCGATCAGTCGCCGCGCTTCGGCGTGGGAGATCATCGGCGATTCTTGCGCCGGGTGGAGCCACGCCGCGCGGTGTTGTTCCGGGAGATCTTTTCGCGCACGTCGTTCGCGAAGCGCTCCATGTTCGCGAGGACCGCCTTGGGATCCTGCACCGTCGGGTCGAACACGAAGTGACTCACGCCGAGCGCTGCGTACCGTTCGATGTCGGCGCGCACGTCCGCGGCGGTGCCCTGGAACAGCGGACGATCGCCGGCGGCTGGCCGCGCCCGCGGCGATCGCACCTCCATCGGGACGCGAAGCGTGAGGGTAATCGCCGCCGGATCGCGACCAGCCGCCCGTGCATGCTCGGCGATCCGTTTCACCTTCTGCTCGTATTCTTCAGGCAGGAGCAGCGCCGGCGGGCGCAGGCCGATGGGATGCCAGGCATCGGCGAGGCGGCCGACGCGGCGCAGGGCCGCCTCGGTGTGGCCGCCAACCCAGATCGGGATGCCGCCCGACTGGAGCGGCTTCGGCAGGACATGGACGTCGGCGACGGTGTAGTGATCCCCGTGGAAGCTCACGGGATCGGTCGTCCAGGTCCGGCGCATCAGATGCAGATAGTCGTCGGTCACCTCGCCGCGGGCCTCGAACGGTGGCGCATGCAGCGCAGCGAACTCTTCGACCAGCCAGCCAACGCCGGCGCCAAGGATGACACGCCCTCCAGACAGCACGTCGATGGTGGCGAGCATCTTCGCGGTGACGAGCGGGTTGCGGTATGGCACCACCAGCACACTGGTTCCGAGCCGCACCCGCTTCGTCGCGCAGGCCAGGTAGCTCATCATCACCAGCGGCTCGAGGTAGTCTTGACGGCTCCCACCGGGAAACTGACCGCTCACGGAATACGGATACGTCGACCTCGTGCTCGACACCGGAAGCACGACGTGATCGGTCACGAAGACCGATGAGTACCGGAGCGCGTCAGCTTTGGCCGCGATCTTCAGCACCACGTCGGGCGTCGCCAGGGGGCCGCGGCCGGGAAGCGAGAATCCGAACTCCACGAGAATCCTCCGGGAAATGGGAACCGCTCGATAACTTCGGGCTAATGGTAGGGCACGCTCGAATCCTTTGCAATCGCGCGCTCCGTTCGCTATCAGTAGGTGATGTCTTCGTTCGACGTCGTCGTGGTGGGCGCGGGGCACGCCGGCTGTGAGGCGGCGCTGGCCGCCTCTCGCATGGGCTGCCGCACGCTTCTGCTCACGATGAACCTTGACGCGATCGGCCAGATGTCCTGCAATCCCGCGATCGGCGGCACCGCGAAGGGCCATCTCGTCCGGGAGATCGACGCGCTGGGTGGGGAGATGGGTTGCGCGACCGACCGCGCGGCGATCCAGGTGAAGACGCTCAACGCCTCGCGCGGACCCGCGGTGCGCTCGACACGGGCGCAGTGCGACCGTGCTCGGTACCGCGCCGGAATGAAGCAGACGGTCGAGGCGCAGTCCCGGCTCGACGTCCGTCAAGCGCAAGCAGTCCGGTTCGTGCTGGAGGGCGATCGAGTCGTCGGCATCGAGGATCAGATCGGCGTCCGCTACGGCGCTCGTGCCGTGGTGGTGACGTCCGGGACGTTCCTGCGCGGCCTCATCCACGTCGGGATGAATCGACACAGCGCCGGGCGAGCGGGGGAGTTTGCCTCCAACGATCTCTCGGATGCACTTCGGGGGCTCGGGCTCCGGCTCGGGCGACTGAAGACCGGCACGTCGCCACGGCTGCGGCGCTCGACGATCGATTACGCGGAGCTCGCCGAGCAGTGGGGCGACACCGAGCCATGGCCGTTCCACTGGACGACGACACGGCTGGCGCTCCCTCAGCTTCCGTGCCATCTCACGTACACGACGCCGGAGACCCACGCGATCATTCGCCGCAACCTGGATCGTTCTCCGCTCTACTCCGGCGTGATCGATGCCACCGGTGTCCGGTACTGCCCATCGATCGAGGACAAGGTCGTGCGGTTCGCCGACCGCGAACGTCATCAGGTCATGCTCGAGCCGGACGGTCTCGACACCGAGGAGGTCTACGCCAACGGCATCTCGACGAGCTTGCCGCTGGACGCGCAGGAAGCGCTCGTGCGGTCGATCCCGGGGCTCGCGCGGGCGGAGATCATGCGGGCGGGCTATGCGATCGAGTACGATTTCGTCCATCCCACCCAGATGCGCCCGACGCTCGAGTGCCGCGACGTGCCCGGACTCTACCTCGCCGGCCAGATCAACGGCACCACCGGTTACGAGGAAGCGGCCGCGCTCGGTCTCTGGGCCGGGATCAACGCGGCGTGTGCGGTTCTCGAGCGTGATCCATTTCTGCCCGACCGCTCGGAGTGCTACATGGCGGTGCTGGTCGACGATCTGGTGACGAAGGGAACCCTCGAGCCGTACCGGATGTTCACGTCACGCGCCGAGTACCGGCTGCTGCTGCGCGAGGACAATGCGGACCTCAGACTGGTACCGCACGGCCATCGGTCCGGACTCGTCTCGGCCGAGCGGTACGACATGATCGAAGCGCGCCGGGCCCGCGTGGTGGAGGAGATCGACCGTCTCAGAACTGAGCGCGTCGGGAGCGCGTCGCTCTTCCAGCTCCTGTGCCGTCCGGAGACGACGTACGCGGACCTGATGCGATCCCAGCCGGGCGTTGCCGGCGTCCTCGATGACCCAGACGTCGCGCGGCAGGTCGAGGTGGTCGCGAAGTACGACGGCTACATCAAGCGGATGCTGGGCGAGGTCGAGCGGTTCCGGCGACTGGAAGAGCGGCTGATCCCGCCTGGGCTCGACTTCCGCGCCGTGCCCGGGCTGTCGACCGAAATCCGCGAGCGCTTCGAACACGTCCGTCCGCGCTCGCTCGGTCAGGCCTCGCGCATTCCGGGCGTCACGCCGGCCGCCGTGTCGATCCTGTTGGTATGGTGCCATCGTATCTCCGCGACATCCGCCAACGACGGCGGGAGAGCCGGGATCGCGCTCTCCAGCACCGTGGCTTCTGCGGACTGACTGAAGCACACGCAGAAATTCGTGGTCCCATCGAGAGCCATCCCAGCAGAGCGGCCAGGGTGTTCTGGAGAGAGCGATCCCGGCTTTCCCGCCAGGCGCTGGCTCATGTGGGCGATTCCGACGTGGCTCTTCCTGATCGCGTTCTTTCATCGTCCGGCGCCCGGCGTGATTGCGAAGGAGCTGATGCAGGCCTTCGACGCCACCGGCGCCATCGTCGGTCTGCTGTCCGCGACCTACTTCTATGCGTATGCGGGGTTGATGATCCCTGCTGGCATTCTGATCGACACCTACGGTGTTCGCCGGGTCGTGGCGCTCGGCGGCGCCGTGATGGGCGTCGGGGCGCTCGGCATGGCGGTCGCATGGGACGAGCCAGTCCTCTTCACGGGACGGTTCGTGGTGGGCCTCGGCGCGGCCGTCACGTTCGTCGGCGCGCTCAAGATTGCCGCCACGTGGTTCCCACCATCACAATTCGGCACGCTGTCGGCGGTCACCGCGGCCATCGGCGTGCTGGGGTCATTCGTGGCGACCGCGCCGCTCGCGTGGCTGGTGGTCGCCGTGGGTTGGCGCGGTGCCTTCGTTCTCGTCGCGGTGGCGACGTTCGCGGGCGCCGCGCTCTGCGTCGGGATGGTACGTGACCGGCCGGCGAATGCCGGCGGCGAGGCGCCAGGCTTCCGTAGCGTGTCGACCGGGATGCTGACCGTCCTTCGAAACCGCCACACGTGGCCGCCGTTCCTGTCCTTCTTCTTCCTCTATGCCGCGATGGGCAATCTGATGCTCTGGGTCATCCCGTACCTCCGCGACGTCTACAGCCTCTCGAGCACGACGGCGGCGCTGTACGCGACCGCGACCTCGCTGCCGCTCCTCTTGGCGGGGCCGCTGACCGGATATGTGTCCGATCAGGTGCTCCGCCGACGAAAGGCGCCCTATCTCGGCTTGATCTGCGCGCAGCTCGTCGGCTGGACCGTCTTCATCGTGACGCTCGGCGCCTTGCCGCTGGCCGGGCTCTACGCGCTACTTTTCGTGATGGGCGCCGTCGGTGGCGCCTTCGTGCTGACGTGGCCGATCGGACGTGAGGTCAATCCACCGCACCTCGCCGGTGTGGCGGTGGCCGTGGTGAATCTCGGGGGATTTCTCGGCGCGGCGTTGACCCAGGGGCCGCTCGGCGCCGTCCTCGATGCGGGGTGGGACGGGTTGGTCGTGACCGGAGCGCGCGTCTATCCACTTGCGGCGTACCGGGTGGCCTTCGCGGTCTGCGCCGGCTTCATCCTCGCCGCGGCTGCCGCGGCGCTCTTCGTGCGCGAGACTCGAGGAGAGAACATCTATCGGGAGCTGGCAACCGGGCGATAATACCCCTCACGGGAACACCTCCCGGCCAGATCGACGTGGCACTACGGTAGGCGAATGCGGCTAGCTTCGAAGATTTTCTTGACCTCTTCGCTCGTGATCCTGGTGCTCCTCGGGATCGCAGCGCTCAGCCTGCGCGCCATCGACCGGCTGGTCTCGGTCAACAAAGAGATCACCACCCAGACCATGCCGGTTCTCCGGTTCAGCGCGTCGGCTCGCGACGCCGTCCTCTCCCTGGCCCGCCTGGAGACGCGGTACCTGGTCCTGCGCGATCCCCAGTATGCGGCGCTGTGGGAGGAGCGAGCGACGGGCGCGCGTGAAGACCTCGACAGGCTCCAGGAGTTCATCCGGACGGGCCGCGAGGCGACGCTGCTGCACGAGATCACCGCGGCCTTCGAAGAATACCGCCGCCTGGTCGCAGACGAGCGCTCGATGGTGGCTCGCGGTGATCGGCCGGGTGCCCTTCGGCTGGCCGAGACGCATACCCAGCCGCTGATCGACCGGGTGGAAGGAAGCCTCGAAGCGCTCATGCAAATGCGTAACGTCGCGGCCGCGGACGCTCAGGCTGACGCTGCCCGACTCGAGGCACGCACGTGGGCCGGCGTTCTGGTGGCGCTCGGGGCGGCCGTGGGGCTGGCATTGCTCGGCACGGGCATCATCGCCCATCGCATGACGCGGTCGCTTCGGACGCTGTCCGCGGCAACGGGCGCGGTCGAGGCCGGCTCGTTCCGGGAGCCGATCCCCGTGGACGCCGAGGACGAGATCGGTGAGCTCGCGCGGTCGTTCAACACGATGGCCTCGCGGCTCCACCAGATGGATGAGACGAAACGCGAGTTCTTTGCTAGGATCTCCCACGAGTTGCGGTCGCCGCTGACGTCGGTCCGCGAAGCGGCGCACCTTCTGCAGGATGGAATTCCGGGGGCGTTGAACCCGAAGCAAGCCCGCGTGGTCGGGATCATCTCTCGGAGCTGTGACCGCTTGTTACGCCTCGTGAACCAGATTCTCGAGTTGTCCCGAGTCCAGGCTGGTCTCTTGCCTCTCCAGCGGCAGCGCGTGGATCTCGACCGGATTGTCAGCCGCGGGCTGGAGGAGCTGCGCCCGCAGGCTGACGAGGCGGGTGTGACGCTCGATCGGGAGCGGGTTGGCGAAGACTTCTCCTACGTCGGCGACGAAGATCGCCTGATCCAGGTGCTGATCAACCTCGTCGGCAACGCCATCCGTTTCACGCCCCGAGGCGGTTCCGTGCGCGTGCGCCTCATCGACGCCCGCGACGAGGTCGAGATCCAGGTCGAGGATACAGGCGTCGGGATTCCCGCCGCGGCGCTCCCGACCATCTTCGAGTCATACCAGCAAGTGCACCGGGACCGTGGCGGAACCGGGCTCGGCCTCGCGATCGTTCGCGGCGTGGTCGAGGCGCACGGCGGCCGGGTCACAGTCGAGTCTCAAGAGGGCAAAGGCAGCCGGTTCACTGTCTTGTTTCCGCGGAGGCGAGAAGACGGGTGAGGGTGCGATTCGGCGTGGTCGCGATCGTCCTGACGGGCTGTACGACGTGGTCACCGTTTGCGCCCGCGCGGCTTCTCGCGCAGGGCGACGCGCTGATCGACCGCGGGCAATACTCGGACGCCATCACTGCCTACGACGAGGTGCTTCTCCGCTACCCGGACAGCGATGCGGCGGTGAGCGCAGCGGCGCGCCGGGACGTCGTCGCGAGCCTCGTGGCGGCGCGCGAACAGCTCGCCACGCTCGGTCGAGATCTCACCGAGCGGCAGACCGAGGTCCAGCGACTGTTGCGCGATCTGGCCGAGCGCGAAGCGGAGGTGACGCGCGTGTCGCGCGATCTCGCCGCGCGTGAAGCGGAGGTCGCCTGGTTGCGTCACGAGTTGATGACCCGGCAGGCGGAGGTCGCCCGCCTGGCCCTCGAGATGGAGACGCTCCGCTCGGATCTTCAGCGCCTCAAACGCCTCGAGATGCGCCTGGAACGCCGGCGGCCATGACCCGCCGGCTACTCGTCGTCGACGACGACGCGGCGATTCTCGAGGTGCTCGAGATGCGGCTCGCCGCCATGGGCTTCGAGGTGCTCGCGACCGCGGATCCCCAGAGAGCGCTGTCAGAGGTCGAGGCCCGTCGCTTCGACGCCGCGTTGCTCGATCTCCGCATGGACCCCATGGACGGCGTCGCGCTGATGGAGGCGATCCACGCCCGCCAGGCCCGGCTCCCGGTGCTGATCATGACGGCCCACGGCACGATCGAGACGGCGGTCGAGGCCGTTCAACGGGGCGCCTTCGACTACCTCACCAAGCCCTTCGTCCGCGACGAGCTCCGCGCGAAGCTGATGCGCGCACTGTCGTCGCGCCGGTGGGCACGAGATCGGGAGCGGCTCCTCGCCGTCGGAGAGACGCTTGCCTCCTCCGGGAACATGGCCCGTATCCTCGACGCGGTGGCGCAGGCGGCCGTGGAGACCATCGAGGCCGAGCGCTGCATCGTCTTCCAGCTCGATCAGGGGCGGCTGCTGCCCATGGCGAGCGCCGGCACGGCGCCGCCGTCGTGGCGTGATCTCGAGGCCGCGGCGTCCATCTCGATGCAAAAGGGGATTCCCGTGATGCAGGCGGGCGGAGACGGGCGCGTCATCGTCGCGGCTCCGCTCGTGGTCGAGCGCGGGCCGGCGGGTGCCCTCGTGATCGAAACGCCGGCGCGCGTCGAGCCTACCGACGACGATCTCGAGCTGCTCGCGCTGTTCTCGGCGCAAGCCGCCATTGCGATCCGCAACACGCACGAGCTGGAACGACTCCGCAGCGGCGCGCTGGCGGCGCTCGGGCGGATGGCGACCGAGGTGGCGCACGAGCTGAAGAATCCCCTGGCGGGGCTACGCTTGTACGCGCGACACCTCGAGCAACGCCTGACCCGTAACGGGGACGCGGACGGCGCCGAGCTGGCCACGAAGATCACTTCGACGGTGGATCATCTCGCCGGCGTCGTCTCCGAGATCACGGCGTTCGGCCGGCCGCCGGAGCTGCGCCGCACATCGACCGCGCTCCACCCGCTTCTCGATGAGTGCCTGGCGTTCGCGCAGGCCAAGAGTCAGGCCGATGACATCGAGATCGTGCGCGCGTATGACGCCGCCTGTCCGGACGCCCTCGTGGATGCACGCGAGCTCCGAAAGGCCTTCCTCAACCTGATCCTCAACGGGCTCGAGGCGCTAGGGTCGCAGGGACGGCTGACCATCGCGACCGCCTTTGCCCCCGGTGCGCGAATCGTGACCGTGACGATCGAAGACACGGGACCTGGCATGAACGACGAGACATTGTCCCGAGCTTTCGACCTCTTCTTCACCACGAAGCAGGACGGCACCGGCCTCGGCATGGCTATCGCGCGCTCCGTCGTGGACCTTCACGGAGGGCAGCTCACCATCCAGAGCGCCGTGGGTCATGGCACACGCGTGGTTGTCCAGTTGCCCGTGGATCATCCAGGCGACCCGAGCGGTGCTCGGGCTTCGTCGTGAAGCACCACGGCACGATTCTCGTCGTCGACGACGAGGCGACGATCGCGGATGGTCTCCGGCTGACGCTCGAGGCCGAAGGGTATTCCGTCCGTCTCGCTGGAAGCGTGAAGACGGCGCTCGCTGCCGCGGCGCAGAGCGACGCCCAGATGGCCATCGTCGATCTCATGCTGCCGGACGGCGACGGGCTGGCGCTCACCCGCGATCTGCGGGCTCGCGACTCGCTGCTGGAGGTCATCATCATCACCGCGTACGGCTCCGTGCGGAAGGCGATGGAGGCCACCAAGGGCGCCGGCGCCTTCTACGTGCTCGAAAAGCCGTTCGATCCCGAAGAGGTCCTCGGTCTCGTGAGGAACGCGCTCGATCATCGCAAGCTCGTGGCCGAGAACTCGATGCTCCGCCAGCGACTGGCCGAGCAGACCGCGGACAGCCAGATTCTGGGCAGCGCGCCGTCGATGCAGAGACTCCAGGAGACGATCGCCTCCGTCGCGGACGCCGATGCCAACGTGCTCGTCGTCGGAGAGAGCGGCACGGGCAAGGAGCTCATCGCCGATGCACTGCATCAGCAAAGCCGGCGGCACGATGGACCGTGGATCAAGATCAACTGCGCCGCGCTCCCCAAAGATCTGATCGAGTCCGAGCTGTTCGGCCACACGAAGGGCGCCTTCACCGGCGCCACCACCGACAAGGTCGGCCTGCTCGAAGAGGCTCACGGCGGATCGCTTCTCCTCGACGAGATCACCGAAATGCCGGTTGACCTGCAAGCCAAGCTCTTGCGGGTACTCGAGGACCGCGTGGTGCGCCGGCTCGGTGGAGCGAAATCCATCCCGGTGGACTTCCGCCTGATCTCGTCAACGAACCGGCCGCCCGAGGTGGCGGTGAAGGAAGGCTACCTCCGGCGGGATCTCTACTTTCGGATCAACACGGTCACGATCAGCGTGCCGCCGCTGCGCGAGCGGCGCGACGACATCCCGATCCTCGTCCGCGCGTTCTTCGATCGCTATCGCGCCAAGCACGCGCGCCACGTCGAGGAGATCGATGCCGAGGCGTACCGTCGGTTGCTGGCCTACGCATGGCCGGGGAACGTCCGGGAGCTGCAGCACGCGATCGAGCGGGCCGTGCTCGTTGCCCGCTCGAGGGTGATCGGTGTTGCGGACCTTCCTGAGACGCTCCAACATGCCGCTGACGAGACCGGGCCGGCGCCGGCGATCGCGCCCTCAGAAGTGCCCGCGGGATCGTTGGAGGACATCGAGCGAGCGTCCATTTTGAAGGCGCTCGACGCCACGCGCTGGAACAAGCAGGCGGCCGCTGCTCTCCTTGGTTTGCGCCGGCCGACGCTCTACTCGAAGATGCGCAAGCACGCGATTCCGCAGCGCCGGGGCTAGCCTGGCCTGGTGAGCCTGCGCAGAAAATCGAGGAGCGTCCAGGGTGTTGCCCGGGATCCTTTCGAGCGTGGGGAAGCGTGAGGGGCCATCTCGGGGCCCCTCACGTCCTTAGCGCATACACGACGCCCGAAAGTCAGGCAGCTACTGGCGGTTGCCTATTTCCTGGGCAATTTCGTCGAGTAATGGTGGCGAGTCATCACGATCAAGTAGGCGATTCTTCGGGGGTTCCCGTTTGCTGAAAAGGGGCATGGCGGTTGCTTTGCGGCGGTCACGAGGAGGATCAGGATGAAGAAGATCGAAGCCATCATCAAGCCGTTCAAGCTGGACGACGTGAAGGACGGCCTCACGGGTATCGGCATCATCGGCATGACCGTCTCCGAGGTTCGGGGCTTCGGTCGCCAGAAAGGTCACACTGAGCTCTATCGTGGCGGCGAGTACACGGTGGACTTTCTCCCGAAGATCAAGGTGGAGGTCGTCGTCCCCGATCACCTCGTCGACAAGGTTTCGGAAATCATCGCGGCCGCCGCCAAGACCGGCAACATCGGCGACGGCAAGATCTTCGTGCATCCCGTCGACATGGCCGTTCGCATCCGGACCGGCGAGCGCGACGAGAGCGCGCTCTAACGTGAATCGAAAAGCGCCACGGCTTTGCCGGGGCGCTGCGAGCGTGTGGGGGATCGAGGAGCGGCACGGCGGTGCCGGGACGCTCCGAGCGTGTGGGGAATCGAGAAGCGCCACGGCTTTGCCGGGGCGCTGCGAGCGTGTGGGGGGTGTGGGGGCCATTTCGTGGCCCCCACCGAGGAGGAGGACTAGCGTGAAGCGATTGAGTCTTGCACTGGCAATGATGCTCGTGCTGGGGGTCACCGTGGTGGCCCACGCTCAGCAACCCGCCATGCCGACGCCATCGGCGCCAGCGTTGAGCCCGGCGCCGCCCGCGGCGACCGCACCCGGGGCCACGGCCATGCCGGCTTTGAGCGCAGCCGCTCCCGTGGGAAGCGCGGCCGCTCCCGCGTCCAAGATCGACAAGGGCGACACCGCGTGGATGCTCACGTCGTGCGCGCTCGTACTGTTGATGACGGTGCCGGGCCTCGCGCTGTTCTATTCCGGCATGGTGCGGCAGAAGAACGCGCTCTCCACGCTGATGCACAGCTTCATCATCATGGCGTTGATCTCGATTCAATGGGTGCTCTGGGGTTACAGCCTCGCCTTTGGTCCTGACCATGGCGGCATCCTGGGTGGGCTCGACTGGATCGGCCTGAACGGTGTCGGCGCCGCGCCGTACGACGCCTACTCGAAGACGATCCCGCACCAGGTCTTCATGCTCTTCCAGATGATGTTCGCGATCATCACGCCCGCGCTGATCACGGGCGCGTTCGCCGAGCGGAAGAAGTTCTCGGCGTTCATCCTGTTCACGCTGCTCTGGGCGACGTTCGTGTACGACCCGCTCGCGCACTGGGTCTGGGGCGACGGGGGATGGCTGAAGAAGCTTGGGGTGCTGGACTTCGCGGGCGGGACGGTCGTCCACATCTCGTCAGGAGTGTCGGCGCTGGTGTGCGCGATCGTGCTCGGCAAGCGGCGCGGGTACGGACATCAGCCGATGCAGCCGCACAATCTTCCGTTCACGGTCATTGGAGCCGGCCTGCTCTGGTTCGGCTGGTTCGGATTCAATGCCGGGAGTGCACTCGAGGCGAACGGCCTCGCCGCGAGCGCATTCCTGGCGACCAACACGGCCGCCGCCGCGGCGGCGCTCGGATGGATGTTCACCGAGTGGGTGATTCGCGGAAAGCCGACCGTGCTTGGAGCGGCGTCGGGTGCGGTGGCCGGTCTGGTGGCGATCACGCCGGCCTCGGGCTTCGTCGGGCCGATCTCCTCGATCATCATCGGCGCTCTGGGCGGGATCATCTGTTACAGCGCATGCAACTTGAAGTCGAGGCTCGGCTACGATGATTCGCTCGACGTGGTCGGCGTGCACGGCGTGGGCGGAACGTGGGGCGCGATCGCCACCGGGCTCTTCGCGTCGAAGGCCATCAACGACGCGGGTGGTGATGGTCTCTTCTTCGGCAACCCGGGCCAGTTGTGGACGCAGATCGTCGCCGTGGCGGTCACGTATCTGCTCGCGATCGTCATGACGTTCGTCATCCTGAAAGTGGTCGACGCGATCGTCGGGCTGCGCGTGACCCAGGACGACGAGGCGGCCGGGCTCGACCTGTCCCAGCACTCTGAGACAGCCTACGTCCTGGGTGGAGGCAGCTACGGCGAGTTCTCCACGGCCAGCGGCGGGTTCAGCGAGACGATACGCACGGCAGAGGCGAAGGCCCGCGCCGCGCACTGAGACGGGCGAGCGAGGGCGCTGCCTTGATTTCGGTGATCGCTTTCCCTAAGGTAGTCGGGCCGGCGCGGCCGAAGAGTCCGCCGATCCAGTCACCCGAGCCCTCGAGGAAGAGGAGAAGGAGTTCCGAATGACCGCCAAGGATGTCCTCAAACTGGCGAAGGAAAAAGGCACCAAGATCGTCGATCTCCGGTTCATCGACCTGCCCGGCCTGTGGCAGCATTTTTCGATTCCCGTATCCGAGCTGAGAGAGGACATCTTCGAGGATGGCCTCGGCTTCGACGGATCCTCCATCAGAGGATTCCAGACGATCGACGAATCGGACATGTTGCTCATACCCGATCCGGCGACGGCGGTGATGGATCCGTTCACCGCGGTGCCGACGCTCGTGCTGATCTGCAACGTGAAGGACCCCGTCACGGGGAAAGCGTACTCTCGTGACCCGCGATACATCGCGCAGAAAGCGGAAGCCTACGTCAAGAAGACCGGCATCGCGGACACCATTTACATCGGTCCCGAGCTCGAGTTCTTCTTCTTCGACTCCATCCGCTTCGACCAGACCTGCAACTCCGGATACTACTTCATCGACTCCGAGGCCGGCGCGTGGAACTCGGGGCAGGAGGGGACGCCCGACCGTCCGAACCTCGGCTACAAGCCCCGGTACAAGCAGGGCTACTTCCCCGTGCCGCCGATGGACAAATTCCAGGACATCCGGTCTGACATGGTGCTCGCGCTCGAGTCGGTCGGCATCCGTGTCGAGGTGCACCATCACGAGGTGGCGACCGGTGGCCAGACCGAGATCGACATGCGGTTCGACACGCTGACGAAGATGGCCGACCGCGTGCTCTGGTACAAGTACTGCGCGAAGATGACCGCGCGGAAGTGGGGCAAGACGGCCACGTTCATGCCGAAGCCGCTCTTCCAGGACAACGGTTCGGGCATGCACACGCACCAGTCGCTCTGGAAGAACGGGAAGAACCTCTTCTACGAGCGCGGCGGGTACGCTGACATCTCGAAGATGTGCCTCTACTACATCGGCGGCATCCTGAAGCACGCGCCCGCACTGCTGGCGCTGATTGCCCCGTCGACGAACTCGTACAAGCGCCTGGTGCCGGGATATGAAGCCCCGATCAACCTCGTGTACAGCCAGCGCAACAGGTCCGCGGCCATCCGCATCCCGATGTACTCGAAGTCGGAAGGGGCGAAGCGGATCGAGTTCCGCACGCCCGACCCGACGTGCAATCCGTACCTGTCGTTCGCGGCGTGCGTGATGGCGGGCCTCGACGGCGTCGCCAACAAGATCGATCCTGGCAAGCCCGTCGACAAGGACCTCTACGAGTTGCCGCCGGCTGAGCAGAAGAAGATCAAGCAACTGCCTGGCTCGCTCGACATCGTGCTCGACAACCTCGAGAAGTCGCACGACTGGCTGCTCAAGGGCGACGTGTTCACCCCGGACGTGATCGAGACCTGGATCGACTACAAGCGGAAGAACGAGGTCGACGCCCTCCGGCTACGGCCGCATCCGTGGGAGTTCGCGCTCTACTTCGATATTTGATTGACGTGGGGGGGGGGGTGGCGGCCCCACCCCCCCCGGCCCCGCGGGCGGCCGGGGCCCGGCGCCCGCCCCCCCGACCGCCCCCCCACACGCGAGGCGCCCCCCCCACCCAG
>JBGPTW010000120.1:0-19931 GCA_041490825.1 Methylomirabilia bacterium
CCCACGCCCCTGACCGCGTTCCCCAGCGTTTCGGCGCTGGCGCCATCAGCTCGCGGAATTCCGGGGCGATCCCCAGCCCGGCGCTCGGTTTCGGCGGCTCGCGCGCGATCGTTCGTGAATAATCCGGGCTATTGCGCGGTCAGATTGGCGCCCGGCCAGGGCTGGAGCGGCTCGGCCGGGAGATCTTCGATCGTCTGTTCGACGCGAAAGATACGTCATCGGGCGCGTGCATGACGCAGCCGCATCAAGAGCAGCAATGGCCACCCGATATATTTCTTCGCTCGCTCCGATCGCGCCGTGAGCTCCGCGTCGACCACGTGCTCGCTCATGTGCTCGACGAGGAATCCGGCGCGCGTGATGGCCATGACATAGTCGGCGATCTGATGACCGGGGCTCGCCGGTCTCACCTTGCGTCCGCTTGCGGGGTCAGCGAATTCCGCCTGTCGGCCGATCAGCATCATGGCCGGATGCATGACCGAGATGACTGCGAAGCCGTCCTCGCGACAGATCCGCGCCATCTCGCGCAGCAGGCCGTCGAGGTCGACGATGTGATCCAGCACCAGGCAGCACGTCACGCGATCGAACGTCTTCGATGCGAACGGTAAACCGATCGCCAGATCGTGGTGGACGAACCTCACCGCGGCGGCGCCCGGCTTCTTGGCGGCTTTCGACAGCATGCCCGGGGAGAAATCGACCCCGATGACCGTTGCGCCGGCTTCGGCGGCCGCGACGGCATGACGGCCCGTGCCGCAGCCGATGTCGGCGACTCTCAGGCCCCGGACGTTTCCCAGAAGCCGTCTGACCTGGTCTGTCTCGAGAACGAGCAGCGGATTGTCCTCTTCGTCGTAGATGCGAGACCAGAGGTCGTAGCCCTCACGGACCGGCACCACGCTGGGCTCGGTCGTCTGGCTGGCCGACACGGGTTGCATCAGCGGCCAGTCGCCGGGCCGGCAACGTTCCTCGGGTCGGAAGGGCGCTTGGCGCTAGGCTCCATAGGCGGTTGAAAAGACCGCACGACACCGCATGAGCGCGCTCAGTACGAGCGCGGCATTCCGAGCACGTGCTCGCCGACGTACGCGAGCACGAGATTGTTGTTGATCGGCGCCGTCTTGTAGAGACGGCACTCGCGGAACTTTCGCTCCACGTCGTACTCCTCGGCGTAGCCGTAGCCGCCGTGGCAGTCGATGCACGCATTGCCGGCCTCCCACGCGGCCTCCGCCGCGAGGAACTTCGCCATGTTGGCTTCAGGGCCACACGGCTCGGCGGCGTCGAAGAGCGAGGCCGCCTTGTCCCGCATGAGCGCGGCGGCCTCGACCGCGGTGTGGGCGCGCGCGATCGGAAACTGGACGCCCTGGTTGGTGCCGATGGGCTTGCCAAAGATCACGCGCTGTCCGGAGTACGCGACGGCGCGCTCGACGAACCAGCGACCGTCGCCGATGGATTCCGAGGACACGAGGATGCGCTCGGCGTTCATCCCGTCGAGAATGTAGGCGAAGCCCTTGCCCTCGACGCCGATCAGACTCTCGGCCGGGATCTCGACGTCGTCGAAGAACAGCGCGTTGGTCGAATGGTTCATCATCATCCGGAGGGGCCGCACGTCGAAGCCCTTCAGGTTCCGGATGTCGATGAGGAACACCGAAAGCCCGTCGGTCCGTCGCTTCACCTGATCGACCGGCGTGGTGCGCGCCAGCAGGAGCATCAGGTCCGACTGGAGCACGCGCGAGATGAACATCTTCCGTCCGTTGACCACGTACCGGTCGCCCTTGCGCACGGCGGTGGTCTGGAGCTTCGTCGTGTCCGAGCCGGCGTTTGGCTCGGTGACGCCGAACGCCTGAAGCCGCAGCTCGCCGGATGCGATCTTCGGCAGGAATCGCCGCTTCTGCTCCTCCGAGCCGTGCCGCAGCACGGTGCCCATGATGTACATCTGCGCGTGGCAGGCTGCGGCGTTGCCGCCCTGCTCGTGGATGGTCTGGAGGATCAAGCTGCCTTCGGTGACGCCGAGACCGGACCCGCCGTATTCCTGCGGGATGAGCGCGGCAAGGTAGCCGGCTCGCGTCAGCTCGTTGACGAACGCTTCCGGGTACTCGCGCTTGACGTCCAGCTCGCGCCAGTACTCGCCCGGATAGCGCTTGCAGATGTCGGCCACGCCGGCCTTGAGCGCCCGCTGCTCGTCGGTGAGGGACAGGTTGATCGACGCCATCGCATGGACCTCGTGCGTTCGACGCGCTCTCGCGCGTTCTACGCGCTCTCGCGCGGCCACGCGCTCTCGCGCGGCCACGCGCTCTCGCGCGGCCACGCGCTCTCGCGCGGCTACTTGCCTTTGAAGTTCGGTTTCCGCTTCTCGTTGAAGGCGCGCACGCCCTCGAGGCGGTCTTCGGTCACGACCGTGGCGTTGTAGGCTTCGATCGCCAGGATCATGGCCGTCTGGAGGTCCGTCTCGCTGCCGTAGGCGATGGCCTTCTTCGCCTGACGGACCGCGATCGGACCATTCGCGGCAATCCGCTCCGCGATCTCCCTCGCCCTGGCCTTCGCCTGACCGGCCGGCACGAGGTGATTGATCAGCCCGGCCACCTTTGCTTCGTCCGCCTTCATCCGACGCCCCGTGAAGATCAGCTCCTTCGCGAGCGGCGTCCCGAGAATGCGCGGCAGGAGCTGCGTGCCGCCGATGCCGGGAAAGATACCGAGCGTCGTCTCCGGCACGCCGAAGACGGCCGTCTCGCTGGCCACGATGAAATCCGAGAGGATCGCGAGCTCGCATCCGCCCGCGAGCGCGAAGCCTTCGACGGCCGCGATGACGGGCACCGGACAGTGGAGCACACGAGCCGCGGCCTGCTCGAAGATGACGTGCTGAGCCCGCCACGCCGCGTCGGTCATCTCGTTGCGCTCTTTCAGATCGCCACCCGCGCAGAACGCTTTCTCGCCGGCGCCCGTGAAGATCACGACGCGCACGTCGGAATCGCGCTGGAGCGCGTCGAAACACGCCAGCAGATCGTCGCCCATGGCGGTGTTCATCGCGTTCATCTGCTCCGGACGGTTCAGCGTCACCGTGACGACGTGGCGATCAGGCGAGCGATCGACGAGGAGGTGGCGGTAGGAGTGAGTCACGCGATCACCCCTCTGGCGCGAAGGGACCGCACGTCGTCACGCGTGTAGCCAAGTGCTGTCAGCACGTCCTCGCTGTGCTCGCCGAGCCGCGGCGGGACACGCCGCACGCTCGGGCGCGCGCCGTTCCACTGGATCGGCAGTCCGATGCTGCGGTAATCGGACAGACGCGGGTGTGGCGCGCTGACCAGCACCCCGCTTTCACGGGTCTGCGGTTCTTGCATCACCGCGTCCATCGTGAGAATCGGCGCGCAGGGAACGCCGGCGCTTCGCAATCGCTCCATGAGCTCGGACGTCTTCAGCTCGCGCGTGTGGGCGGAGATCGCCTCGACCAGCGCGCCACGATGTCGCACTCGCGAAGGATTGTCGATGAAGCGCGGGTCCGTTGCGAGCTCGGGCGTGGCGAGCGCCTGGGTCAGTCGCGCGAACATCGTGTTGGACGGCGCGCCCACCATCGCGTAGCCGTCGACCGTGGGAAACGCTTGATACGGCGCGATCATCTGCGTCCCCGAGCCTTGCGCCTGCGGGACCTCGCCGGACCCCAGGTATCCCATGGCGTGGTACGACACCCACATCAGCGCCGTGTCGAACAGCGCCGTCGTGACCTCGACGGCGCGGCCGGTGGCGTCGCGCTCCCGTAGCGCGCCGACGATGCCGAGCGCCGCCCACATGCCGGTGCCCATGTCGACGATCGACGTGCCGACGCGCGCGGGCTCCGCGCCGGGATGTCCGTTCAGCGACATGAGCCCCGTGTACGCCTGCATCAACGGGTCGTAGCCGGGTAAATCTTTGAGTGGCCCCCGCGTGCCGAACGCGGTGATCGAACAGTAGACGACTCTCGGATTCAACTGTCGCGTGCCCGCGAAGTCGAGACCGAGCGCCTCGACGACTCCGGCGCGAAGACTCTGGACGAAGACGTCCGAGTGCGTCACGAGCCGCTTGAGGACTTCGAGACCGCCGTCTCGCTTGAGGTCGAGCGCGAGGCTCTTCTTGTTGCGATTCATCGCCATGAACGTGGCGCTCTCGTCGCCCCAGTGGGGTGGAGCCCAGGCGCGGGCATCGTCGCCACGACCCGGCCGCTCGATCTTGACGACCTCGGCGCCCATGTCGCCGAGGATCTGCGTGCAGAACGGTCCGGCGACGTTCTGCGTCAGATCGGCGACGAGGATTCCGTCGAGCGGTAGCGCCACAGGCTGGAGTTTAACCTATCTGGCTTGGGGCCCCGAGATGGCCCCCAGACCCCCAACGTTCGGAGCGCCCCGGGGAACCCGTGGCGCTCCTCTACTCTACCGGAACGCGCTCGCCACGTGCTTCGCCAGCAGATCGACCTGCTTCGGATCGTCGGCCACGGGCCCGAGCACCAGATATTTCAGGCCGGCTCCGACCAGATCCGCGATGCGCGCGTTGATCCGGTCGCTCGAGCCCGCCATGTAGCACTCTTGAAGGTGCTCCCACGTGCGGTGCTTGCCCATCGCGCGGAAGAACGGCGCCTTCGATTCCGCCAGGGCCTTCGCTTCGGTCTTCGCCTCGCTGACGTGGATGAAGTTGCAGTGGCCGAACGTGAGCTTCTTCGGATCGCGTCCGAGCGCGCGCGTATGCTCCTGGAGCTGCCCCCAGTCGCGCTTGACCCACTCCTGCGTCCCCGAGCACCGGGAGAGCCAGTTGCCGGCCTTCACGATGCGATCCATCACGGTCTTCGCGATGACCGGCACGTCGTGCTCGTCGGGATCGGGAATGCGCGAGCCGCCGGAGACCCACATCTCCGGCAGCTTGGGCGGCCGGGGATCGATGGTCACGTCTTCGAACTGGTAGTATCGCCCGCGATAGGTCGCGTGAGGCTTCGTGAGGAGCAGCGAGACCGCTTCGATGATCTCGTCCGTCCGCCGCCCGCGCTCCTCGATCCGCGAGCCCGTGACCTCGAACTCCCGCGTGTACCAGCCGGGGCCGACCCCGAAGACGAAACGATTGTTCGAGAGATGGCAGAGCGTCGAGATCTCCTTGGCGAGCACGACCGGATGCCGCACCGGCAGGACGAGAATTCCGGTCGCGATCTTCACCTTCGACGTGAGCGCGGCGGAGTACGCGAGCATGCTGAGCGGCTCGAGCCAGGCATTCCCGTAAAGCCCAGGCGCGGACAGCAGGTGATCGATCACCCACACGTCGAAGCCGTGCCTCTCGCACTTCTCGATCGATTCGCGGAGCCGGCGCACGTTGTCGGCGCCACCGCTCCGATCCGCCCACGCGTACGTGGGAATCCAGACGCCGAACTTCAGCTTGGCCATGAACGCATCCTCCCGAGTTGGTGGTGATAGATCATGACTGGCCTCCTCCGGTGGTCGTCGCTACGGCTCGACGTAGAAGAGAAGGACGAGCGCCAGCACGGCGAGCAAGCCGGGCCACGCCCAGCGCATGACCGCCTGACCGCGCGGGGTGCTGCGCGCCTGACGGCCGGCGAGGAACAGCACGACGCCGAGGCCCACCGCCGTTGTTCCCATGGCGACGTGCTGCACGTAGATCACGTCGAGGTGAAGGCGCCCGTCGTGGAAATGTGCGAACAGGGCTGCGCCGCCGAACGCCGCCAGCGGCGCCACCAGAGAGGCCCAGCGAGCTCGCGCCACGAGGCCGGCACTGCGCAATCCACCGATCACACCGATCGCGATCGGGATCAAGGCCAGGATCTTGTGTTGCAGCACCAGCGAGTCGGAGAAGATGTCGACGAACCGCTTCGGTCCCCAGGGCCACGACTCCGGGTCGGACGTGGGAATCAGATAGAGCCCGAAGAGAATCCACAGCACGGACGAGCTCGCCGACCAGGGAAACCGCGTCGGCCGCCACGATTCCAGGGCGATGACGCTGGCCAGCAGAAGCAGAACGCCGCCGGCCACGCGATGGGTGACTTGCGAATAGGCGAGCTCCGTCCCGCTACGGGGGTGGCGGTGTCCCGGATCCGGACTCACCGTTCCGCCATAGGCTGCCAGCGCGGGATTCTCCTCGGCGAACGGACCAGCGGGATTGGGGATCCACGCCCAGACGTGGACGACGGCGAACGCCGGGTGCCAGAGCACGAAGGATGCGCCGCTTCGCGGATGCGACACCGGACACTCCCCGGCCCGTCGTGCCGGGACTTCCCGATAGTCGCGATAGTGGCAGGAGGCCTCGTGCTCGTGCCACTCGGCGCCGGGGAAGAGATTCACGGCTGGCCGCGACGGCACCGCGTACTCGACGCCGGCGAGCCGCCAGGCGCCGTCACGCTCGACGTAGAGCAGCACCGGCGGGCGCGCGAGGTCGACCGTGCCGACGGCGACGCCGGTCGCGGTGAGCAGCTCGGACTTGATGTTCATGAAGTGATAGCCGTGGCGCGGCTCCATGCCGCTCATCTGGAGGAAGCCGTCATCCCGGGCGCGCGCGATATCCGTGTAACGCGCGGTGGCGCGGCGCACTTCGGCGAGGATGTCGTCGGGCGAGCGCGATGTGGCAGCCGCCCCCGATGTGACGAGTGCGGACAGGAGCGCGATGACCAGGCACACGGGCAGCCGCATTGACGCGATCATACCGTAGCGGCAATTCGCTCGGCGCGACGGGGACGCGGCTCACCCGCTCGCGCGGCGGACCGAGGAGACGTGTCGCGTATACTCACGGAGGAGATTGATGGTGCGGCCACCTGCGGACGTTCCCGAAGATCTGGCTGCGCGGCTGACGCGGCTTCTCGCCAAGACAAGGCCCGCCGGAACGATCTCGGCGTATCTCTTCGGCAGTCACGCCGAGCAGCGGGCGCACCGAGAGAGTGACGTCGACATCGCGGTCCTTCTTGATCGGGCGGGTCACCCCAGCTCGGAAGCCCGGTTCCGGGAACGGGTGCGTTTCTCGGCGTGGCTGGCGGCGGAGCTCGGCGCGAGCATGGTCGATGTGGTCGTCCTCAACGACGCCCCCCCGGGCTTGGCGAGCCGGATCGTGACACAGGGCATTCGGGTGTACTGCGGTTCTGCCGAGGTGGATCACGCCTTTCGGCGCGACGTTCAGCTTCGCGCGTCCGACCTCGAGCCCTTCCTGCGGCGCATGCGACGGCTGAAGCTGGCCGCCCTGGCGCGGTGACGTACCTCGTCGAGCGCCTGGCCGAGCTTCGGCGCCACCTCGATCATCTCCATGCGATTCGTCCGCGCGTCACGGGCCGGGAAGTCCTCGAACGCGATCTGTCGCTGCACAACGACGTTCTGTTCTCGCTCCTGACCGTCTGCCAGCTCGTGATCGACATCACCGGAGAGCTCGCCGCCCGGCGCGGCGAGGCGTTCGAGGACTACACTCAGGCTGTTCGCACGCTCGCGCGCGACGAGCGGTTCCCGGCACCGCTCGTCCGCGAGCTCGAGAGGCTCCCGGGGTTTCGGAACGTGATCGTCCACGAATACACCGCACTGGACATGGACCGGGTCGTCGCGGCGCTCGACGAGCTTGCGCCGGTCGAGCAGTTCGTGGAGATCGTCCGCCGCCTTCTCGATGAGGCGGAGCGAAACCGACCGTAGAGCTTCAGGCCGGGCGTGAGATCAGGACCGCCACGGCGCGCGCCGCGACGCGATAGATTTGGATCAGCCCCGGGCGGCCTCGGACGCGAACACCCGGCCGATGAGCGCCTGCGCCTCTTCCAGGATGCGCATGAGGTGCTCGTCGCTCTTGAAGCTCTCGGCGTAGAGCTTGTAGACGTTCTCGGTTCCGGAGGGGCGAGCCGCGAACCAGCCGCTCTGGGTGACCACCTTGAGCCCGCCGATCGGCGCCCCGTCGCCCGGCGCGGCGGTGAGCATCCCTGTGATCCGTTCGCCCGCCAGTGTGGAGGCCCGGACGTCGGCGGGCGCCAGCCGCGACAGCACTGCCTTCTGCTCCGGCGTCGCAGGCGCGTCGATCCGCCGGTAGATCGGGTCGCCGAGCTCGCGCGCGAGCTTCCCATACAGCTCGCCCGGGTCGCGGCCCATCACCGCCGTCATCTCTGCCGCGAGAAGGCCCATGACGATGCCGTCCTTGTCGGTGGTCCACACCGTGCCGTCGCGGCGGAGGAACGAGGCCCCCGCGCTCTCCTCACCGCCGAAGCCGAGGGAGCCATCGATGAGCCCGTCCACGAACCACTTGAACCCGACGGGAACCTCCACGAGGCGGCGCTCGAGCCGGGCGGCCACGCGGTCGATCATGCTGCTCGACACGACTGTCTTGCCCACGCCGGCGGTCGCCGACCACCCCGGCCGATGAGCGAACAGGTATGAAATGGCGACGGCGAGGTAATGGTTCGGGTTCAGGAGGCCGGCGCTCCTGGTCACGATCCCGTGCCGGTCGTGGTCGGTGTCGCACGCCCACGCGACGTCGAAGCGGTCCTTCATCGCGATCAGCCGTTGCATCGCGGGGGGCGACGAGCAGTCCATGCGGATCTTTCCGTCCCAGTCGAGGGTCATGAAGCGGAACGTCGGATCGACGGCGTCGCTGACCACCGCCAGCGGAAGCTCGTAGCGCTCGGCGATCAGACCCCAGTAGTGGACGCCGGCGCCCCCGAGGGGATCGACTCCAAGGGTGACCGTCGCGCCGCGAAGGACCGCGAGGTCCACGACGCTCTCGAGGTCGTCCACGTACGCGTCCATGTAATCGTGCCGGTGTGTGGTGGGGGCTCGGAGCGCGCGCTCGAGCGGGATGCGCTTCACGCCCTCGAGTTCCGCGGCCAGGATGGCGTTCGCCTTGTCCTGGATCCAGCCGGTGACGTGCGAATCGGCGGGGCCGCCGTTCGGAGGGTTGTACTTGAAGCCTCCGTCCTCGGGCGGGTTGTGCGAGGGCGTGACGACGATCCCGTCGGCGAGGCCGCTCGACCGGCCCCGGTTGTACGTGAGGATCGCGTGGGAGACGACCGGCGTCGGCGTGTAGCCGTCATGGTCGTCAATCATCACCTCCACGCTGTTGGCCGCCAGCACCTCCAGCGCGCTGGCGAAGGCCGACTCGGACAGCGCGTGCGTGTCGATCCCGAGGAAGAGGGGGCCGTCGATCTTCTGCTCGCGCCGGTACAGGCAGATGGCCTGTGTGATGGCCAGGATGTGCGCCTCGTTGAAGGCCGTATCGAACGCGGAACCGCGATGTCCCGAGGTGCCGAACGCCACCCGCTGCCCGCGCACGGAGGGATCCGGCCGACGCGCGTAGTACGCCGTCACGAGCCGCGGGACATTCACCAGCATCGATGGTGGCGGCGGCATGCCGGCCAGCGGGTGCGTGCTGATGACGGTTTCCTCCCTCACTCGTCGCCGTACTTCCGGATGTACTCCTTGTGCTCGATCAGTTTGTCACGACTCGCCTGCTTGACGTATGCCGCGGTCACGCCCGGCTGGAGGAGTGTCGTTGCCCTTCACTTCACTTCGAGATCGTGACCAGGGTCACGGTATTGACCAGGCTGTTGGCCAGCACGAAGTTACCGTCCCGGGTGACCGAGGTGTTGCGCACGATGTTGCCACCGCCCGGAATCGCCCAGCTCTGGAATTTCTCGGTCTTGGGATCGAAGCGCACGACCGTATTCGGGGTCGACCCGGACTCGCTGTACCAGATGATGTCGTTGATCGTCGAGATGCCGTAGGGCTCGGACTTCGGCCCGCTCGGCGACGGCCACTCGGTCACCTTGCCGGTCGCGGGATCGAGACGACCCAGATACCCGCGCGAAAAGTCGGTGTACCAGACGATGTCGTCGCTGGTGATCGTGATACGGCGTGGGCGGGATGCCGGATCCGGCAACGGGTACTCACGAATCTCCAGCGTCTTCGGATCGACGCTCCCGACCTTGTTGGTGCCGAACGCGACATAGAACACGATGCCCTTCGAGTTCACCGCCATGCCATAGGGACGCGACTTCGGCGTCGGCGGCGTGAGCAGCTTGATCTCGCCGGTCTTCGGGTCGAGCCGCCCGATCCGGTTGGCATTCTGCGCCGTGAACCACAGGATTCCGCTCCGGTCGAAGATCAGCGTGTGTTGATCGCCGACGTTCGGGTCCGGCACCTTGTACTCGGTGACGGCCCCCGTCCTCGGGTCGAGCTTGCCGATCAGCGCTCCGGTGTTTCCCGTGTACCAGACGTTGCCGTCCTTGTCCTCGACCAGACCATGGGGTCCGGAGTGAGGCGTCTTGAGGGGATATTCCTTGAAACGGCCGGTCTTCGGATCGAGCCGGCCAAGCACATTGGCCATCTGGCCCGTGTACCAGAGCGAACCGTCCGCCGTCGCCAGCGGATCGTGCGGCCGCGACCCGGGCGTGGGCACCGGCCACACCTTGATCGAGGCCTTGGCCGGGCCCGGGATCACCACGCCGGCGGGCTTCGTCTTTTCCGGGAAGTTCTTGGTCAAGTACTCCGTGACCGTGGCGACCTGATCCGCCGGCACGGCAACTCCGTGGTTGGCCATCATCTGCATGACGGTACGCCAGCCCTCGGCCGTGTATCCGGCGCCGACGCGGCTGAAAAAAGTGTGACAGCTATTGCAACTGGCCGCGACCATTTCCTTGCCCGTTCCATCGGGCAACTCCTGGCTCCAGGCGGGAAGGGCGAAGCACAGCAGAGCGGCTGCCATCACGGACAGAAGCGATCGTCTCGACATGGTTCCTCCGTTGAGAAAGGACCCGGCGCGTAGGAAACATAAAGGCCGTTCTCGGCGTTCCGCGCTTGGGAGGGCGAGCTCCCGACGATGGCTGGGTCTCCACTGGGTCACGGCCAACGCGCTACGGTGCATTACTGAATGACATCATCCGCCCGCAGCAGCAGCGACGGTGGAATGGTAAGGCCGGGCGCCTTCGCAGTCTTGAGGTTAGTCTTGAGGTTGATCACCAACTCGAACCGCGTCGGCTGCTCGACTGGCAACTCCGCATAGCGCTGCTCAATGACGAGGTTCTGACCCTCGATATAGCCGAGCTCGCGCATCCCCTGCCGGAACGCCTCGAGAGATGGATTTGGCCCAGAGGGGGGAGGACCAGCACCGAGCCGCCCGATCCGCGGCACCCTGCCCGCCCGCTGCTCCGCCTCGGCGGCGAGAGGCGCGACGAGAAGCAGGAGGGCCACGGCGGCGACGAGCCGAGTACCCGGGAGCCTCACAACCATCCGTCCTCAGTAGGCAAACCGCCGCAACCGAGGAGGACCGCTTGGGTCGTCATTGTCGTTGTACACGCCACTTGTCTGCCCAACGACCAAGCTCAGGAGCGCGCCGCTCGCGGCGCGTCTCCCTGCAGCGCCAGGTTGGGCGGCACTCGCATTATCCTTGGGCCAGGTTCATCTGCTCTAGAACCGCGCGGCCCAAGAGGCCGTACGGATTGGCGAGCGTCTCGTACATCTCGAAGTGGTTATAGCCTTCGCCCACGAGGAATTGCACGGGCTTGCCTGCCGCCTTCACGGCCGCGGCGAACTCACGCGACTGGCGCTGGAACTCCGGTGTCTCGAACGTTCCGTGGGCAACGATCACCGGGGCGGCGAGCGTGTCCAGATGTCGCTGCGGGCTCAATGCCTGCTCCATCTCGTCGGTGAACTTGACGTACCGGCTGCGCGCCGAGAGGCGCACCGGCTTCAGGTCGAACATGCCGCTGCAGCAGAGGCCACCCTTCACCGTGTCGGCCGGCAGGTTGAAGTCCTTGGCCCAGTCGGTGGTGAGGATCACGCCTGCGAGATGGCCGCCCGAGGAGAATCCCGAGACGTAGAGTCGGCTTGGATTCCCGCCGAAGGTTTGGGCGTTGCGATGCACCCACGCGACCGCGCGGCGCACCTGCTCGGCCATCGGCATCAAGCTGCCGCCCACGTCCTGAACCCAGGCGAAGTCGGGCACCACGTAATGGGCGCCCGCGTGCACGAACAACTCGGCCGGGAAGGCGTTGTCCTTCGCCAGCCCTGCCCGCCACGCACCCCCATGAATGAAGATGTTGATCGGCGCGTTGGCGCGCTTGGTCATGTAGACGTCGAGCCCCTCGATGGGCGTAGGGCCGTAGGCATAGCGTCGGGGCGCGCCCAAGCGCGCGCGCACGCCCTCGCTATTGGTGGCGTAGCGTCTGACGATCTGCTGGAGGTTCGGCGCATAGACACTCTGGTCATAGGCCGCATCGAGTTCGGCCTGGTCCATGTCGAGCCAGACGCGCGGCCCCTTGACACGCGGCGCTTGCTGCGTCGGCGCCGGTTGCTGGGCAAACGCCGAGCTGGCGGTCACAAGCGCGGCGGCGGCTGCGCCCACGCCCAGCAACGCCCGTCGAGTAATTTGACTGCGGACTGAAGCTTTGTCCGTGTGCATGGGCTACCTCCTTGCATCTTTGCTCAGGGCCATTGTCGTGACGCCCAACGCTCGCGATAACCAGCGGCTGCGAGGCGAAGCCGAGCCGCCGACTGGTTCATCGCGCTGTTAGGCAAAGTGCTCCTCCATGAACCTCCGGATCGCCTGCACCATCTCTTTCACGTCGTCCCGCGTGAACTCGGTCCACTTCCCGTGCGCGGCCTTGTGTCGAAGGTCTGCAAGCGCGGTGATGCGCTTCTGAATGAGAACGGAAAACACTCCTGCCTTGGCCAAATCGGCGTTCATGGTATCGAGCTTTGGCTTCGGCGCCACGGCAACTTGGTTAGCGACGCATAGTTTTCGAAGGCCGTCCTCAAGGACACAACCCGCGACAACGGCCGCGGCTTGGAAATAGCCTGAGTCGAAGAGGTGCTCGGCCTGCTCGAGGAAGTCGTCGAATACCTCGGCTTCGACGAGGCGCCGCAACTCAAATAGATGGCCGTTTTCGTAATCGTCTTTGGCTGCCCGTAAAATCCCTTGAGCTTGGTACACGGGTGAAAAGCTTAGATAGGTCCCGGCCTGGGCGGTGAAGTTCTTGTAGTGCTCGCTGTCGCGGCCGAAGACACGAGCGAGGAGATTCTGAACGCTCGTAGCCCATTGATAGGCCAGTTGCGTATCGACCACGTCATCACCGATGACATTCGGACCCGGGTCCTGCTGCGTCGCGAGGACGCGGTCTCCCATTGTGATGAGCTCAGTCAACCGAGTGAGGATCTTTTCGTCAGTGGTCATGGCTGTTGCCTAACGCCCAGGCTGAGCAGCCGCGGCGAGCGCATGCGAGCCGGCGGTCTGCTCCAGCGTGAAGTTAGACGATGCCGTCAGCACGGCAGCCCACCTTCCGCTGCATCGTTGAGCAAATGTTTGAGGCAGAGGCCCTCAAGAACGTTCCAGGCAACAAGCAGCCAGCTGATACCCGGGAGATCGGGGACGTACCATGGTTCTGTCTCGAGCCACCTGACGTAAGCCTCCAAACCCGAGATGTGGAAAAAGCCGATAGGCCATGGAGGGCGGGGCCCGTCCGTCGCGCGATAATGTGTCCGAAGGCTCAACGTTTTCGAGATCGTCTTGAGCACCGGCCAAGCATCCGCCGATGCACCGGGCTGAATTCGGCTCAGGACGAGCTGGCCGTGGTAGAGACCGTCAGTGTCGCTCGATTGGTAATCAACCTCTCCCAAGCTGAATTCGTAGGCCAGCTCGGCTCCAGGAACCGTAGCGGCGCGCGCCGCCGGCACGAGACGGTGTTTCGACGCTAGTTCGTACCGAAGTCTACGAACATCGGGGAGATCATGGCGCCGTATGTGGGCAATCTCCGACTCCGCACGGTTCTTCCCAGCTGCCTCGCACTGAAGAACGACGTCGACGACGTACGACAGGAAGCTATCGCGCCTGAAGAGGGGCTCGATTTCACCGGAACGAACACGCAACATCGGTAAGCCACTCATCCGGCAAAGCCGATTCTTGAGGGTGTCGTTGTGCCGCGTCTTTGGCTCGAACTCGTGATGGGCACCGTCGAACTCCACCGCGAGGAGTGGGCGATGAGGCGGAACTCTTCGAATGATCAAGTAATCGAGTTCCGCGCTTCTCAGGTAGTCGAACAACTCTCCAGGTAGATATTCCCCGTCCTCCTTTCCGATTGCCGCATTGAGCCGGACCTTGCCCCAAACCTGGAAGGGCGTCTTCGCGAGGCGGTCCTCTAGAATGACTTTGACAGCGCGTTCACCTTCTGACTGAGTAAGGTCCTTCAGGTTCATCGGTCCTTCCTGCGTTCGTCTAACGCCGCGGTGAGCGGCGCGCGAAGCGCGGCCGTTCGACTGCGAAGTTATGCGCTCGAGTGTCCAGGCTGTCCCCTTGCACGGTCATTCTGCGGCCAGTACTGAACAGAGACAAGATCGTGCCCAGGCAGCCGTTGGTCGAGTTCAGCTGCGTCGACAATGTTCGGTGAGACGTTCTCGCCCCAAATGCGCTTCAGTGTATCTGGATCAGGAATCCCGTAGCGAGTGTTCAGGATTACTGCGAAGACACTCTTCTCGCCAGTGACCTGATACAGCGTTGCGTCCTTCAGACTCAGGCCTTTTCGGCCGAGCCGTTGGGACAGATGTCGCGCTGTGCGCTCGGAGACGTGTGTGATCTCGTGCCAAGTTCCTCCGAGCGCGTTTACCGACTCCCTATCGCGCAGCTCATGGACGGATGGTCGGAAGGGATGATTTGAGACTAGATACACCAGATCCCGGCATCCTCTTACAAGAAACTGATCCCGCTGCGAAAAGAAAGCACTGCACGCAAAGCCAACGAGCGCGGCCCATCTTCGCGTACTCCTCTTCACCGTACATGGTGGGTAGGCGATGCTTGACCGAGAGATCGACGAGCCGGGCCAGATGGCGGAAGTATCCCTGGTCGGCATGGACGAGGAGAGCATCCGCCCGCGCCTGAGTCATCGCCCGAAAGGCGGACTCGAACTCCTCGGGCACTCGCGCGCCGACGACCTGCACCTCGACGCCGAGGATCCGCGCCGCCTCCGTGACCTTCCCGACCCCGGGGAGCGAGGCCGGGTTGGCCGGATTACGCAGGAACGCGATCCTCCGGGCGTGCGGGACCGCTTCCTTGAGCAACTGCAGCTGCTTGGCGTATGTCTCGAAGGATAGAGTGCCGGTAAACCCGGTCACGTTCCATCCCGGGCGGGCGAAGCTCGCGATGAGCCCCGCGCCGATGGGGTCGGCCACGCCCCACATTACGATGGGGATCGTGCCCGTGGCGCTCTTGGCGGCCCGCGCCGACGCCGTCGGCACCGCCACGATCACCTGCGGCTCGAGCTGGACGAGCTCGGCCGCGAGGGCAGGGAGCCGATCGTACTTCTCCTCCGCATAGCGGTACGCGATGGCAAGGTTCCCCCCCGTCACCCAGCCACGCTCACGGAGCGCTTGCTCGAACACCGGACGAGCGAGCCCCCCGGGGCTGCCACCGTTCAGGAACCCGATCCGGTAGACCTTGGCCTCCTGCGCCCCGACGCCAATCGGTGCGGTGAACAAACTGACGGTGAGGGCGGCAATGAACTTGACGACGGTGATCTTCACGACTCTCCTATAAGCAATGAGCCGGCCCACCTGTCTGCCCAACTATAAGTCGATCCAGAGATGGGCCGGTCTGGATAGCGCGCCGAAACCTTCGCGGCGCTGCGGCCTAGCATGGGCGTGAGTTGCACTCGGCGGTTGCGTATCTGCTTGTCCTGGACCGATTTGCGACAAGCGGTCTGCTCGCACGTCCGGCGTGTTCTCCGTCGCAGCGTTGCGGGATATCCGGTCGGCCTATCTCGCCGCAGTTCCGGGGATTATGCAGCAACGGCGTTTCTCACGCCCCCAGTATCGTGTCGACTGCGGCTCGCGCGTGGGAAACATAAAGGCCGTTCTCGGCGTTCCGCGCTTGGGAGGGCGAGCTCCCGGCGATGGCTGGGTCTCCACTGGGTCACGCGCACGATCTTCCATAGACCACGGACGCAGTCAAGAACGAACTTCCGGTGACCGTCACCTGCCCGGCTGGGGGTGATCCCGATGAGCCTTGCGGACGTCCCAGAAGATGTGGCGGCAAGGATGACGCGACTTCTCGCCGAGGCAAAGCCGGCCGGAACGATCTCAGGATTCCTTGTATCCTTACAGCAGGCCCAATGCTAGCCAAGAAGACGACGAAGAACCAGATCACGTTACCAAAGGCCATCGTCAACCAGGTGCCGGACGTCGACTACTTCGATGTTTCGGTCCGCAAGGGTGAGGTTGTTCTCCGGCCGGTTGTGGTGACCGACCCCGCCGACCGTCTCAAGACGGTCCGAGCCAAGATCAAGGCCCTCGGACTGTCGGAGAAGGATGTCCAGGCCGCGGTCAGGTGGGCAAGACGGCGCAGTAGGTGACTCGCGTTGTCCTAGATACGAACGTCCTGGTCTCCGCCCTCCTTTTCTCCGGTACGGCTTCACGTTTGGTGACTCTCTGGCAATCACATCGCATCGTCCCGTTGGTCTCTCGCCCCATCCTCGAAGAGTACTTTCGCGTCCTCGCGTATCCGAAGTTTCGGCTGAGCACGGCGGAGGTCCGGGGCCTGGTCGAGGAGCAGGTGCTGCCGTTCGTCGAAACTGTGCGGATACGCCGCCGTCTCGCAGTGGTTCGGCTAGATCCGGACGACGACAAGTTCATCGAATGCGCCGCGGCAGGACACGCGCAATACGTCGTGACCGGCGACAGCGCTCTCCTCGACGTTCGAGAATACCGTGGCGTCCAGATCGTCGCCGTGCGCGACCTTCTCAGGATGTTCACGCAGTGAGTCGAATCCTTCAGCGAGCGAGCTACCCGGGCGCGAACGTCAGCGCGGCTTGCCGTACCGCATCTCGAGCGTCATGCATCCGCCCGGTGTCCGGTACGGACCGTGCACCATGCCGGGAGGCCGGCACGCGTACATCCCGGCCGTGAACGTTTGACGCTTGCCGAGATCGATCAGCGAGCCTTCGAGGATCCAGACTTCTTCCCAGAAGTCGTGTGTGATGGTCTCGGAAGTCTCGACGCCGGGAGCGAAGCGCAGGAGTCGGGTGACGTCACCACTCGCGGGATCTTCGCTGAGGATTTTCTCCATCACGCCTGGGCCACCGACGCCACCGGTCTGAGACCCGGCAACGGGGCGCCACGCCAGGTGATCGGGACTGAAGAACTCGAGCTCGGGCTTCGGCATGCGCTCAGCGAGCCGGCGGACTGTCCAGGAGCGATTGAATCAGCTTGCGGGCTGGCTCGCCTTCCCACTCGTGGGGCCCGACGGCCCGGCCCAGCAGCTTACCGTCGCGCGTGACGATGTAGAAGGTCGGCGGGCCCCACACGCCGTAGACGCGGCCCGTGACGTCACCGCTCTCGTCGAGCAGGACGCGCGCAGTGTAGCCGCGCTCCTGCACGGTTCGCTTCACGAGCCCGGCGCTTTCCCGGAAAGCGACGAGCACGATCTCGAGCCCCTTGCCTTTGAATTCCGCCGAGATCCGGTTGACGGAAGGCAACTCCTTCCGGCAGTCGGGTCACCAGGTGGCCCAGAAGAAGAGGATGACGACCTTGCCACGGAAATCTTGGAGTCGGACCGTCTTGCCGTCGAGATCGGGCAGGGAGAAGTCCGGCGCGGCCTTCGGCGGGTTGTACGGCTGCACACCGAGCGCGGCGAAGTCGGGTGTCGCCGCCGCCGTGGTGGTCACGGCGGCGGCGACGAGCAACACTGCAACGAAAAGACGTCGGCTCACGCGCCGGAAGCCTTGAGCGCGGCGAGCACTTCGTCAGGGTTGAGCAGGTCGAGCGGGTTCTGCTGGACCTTCACGTACTTCACGATGCCCTGGCGGTCGATGATGAAGTACGCGCGCTTGGCGTACCGATAGATCGGACTGGCCTCGTTGGTCTCCAGCGCGCCGTATGCGGTGAGCATCTGGCGCCGAGGGAAGTCGGCGAGGAGCAGGTGATGGATGTTGTTCTCCTTGGTGAAGGCCTCCAGGGTACCGGCAGCGTCGGCACTCACGCCCACGACCTGGGCGCCCGCGGCTTCGAACTTTGGCAGAGCCTCGTCGAAGCCGCGAATCTCCTTCGTTCAGGTCCCGGTGAACGCCTGGATGAACGTGTACAGGACGACGGGCCCCTTGGCCGTCAAATCGGAGAGCTTCACCGGCTTGTTGCCAGGGCCGGGTAGCGTGAAGTCGGGGGCTTTGTCCCCGACCTGGAGGGCGGCAGCCACGCCGGTCAGCGCGAGGCTGACCAGCACGACGACGAGCGCTCCGACGATGGCATGACGTGCGATGCGCATAGGCAGCTCCTTTCCCCGTAGGGGAGACCAACGAATGCTAGCACGAGTGAAAACTGCCGCCGGCCACGACAGGTTCCGGCCGGCTGCTATTCTGGCGGCCATGTCGTTCTGGTCGGCCACTCGATGTCGTTTTCACATCGCCCTTCGTCACCCGACCGATCGCGCCGTCCTGCTGGTGGACGACCGGCCTGGCTGGGCATTGCCGGTCGTGGAGGCTGAACCCGGACATCCCGGCGATTTCCGGGCAATCGCCCGCACGATGCGGGAGAGGCTCGGCCTCGATGTCGCCGCGCTGGGCTGCCTCGCTCATGAGTTCGACCCGACGGCACGACTCGGCGAATCGGTGCGAGAGGTCGAGAGTCAAAGCCCGGATTGGACGCCCCGGCCGCCGGCCCGCTGGGTCACGACCGAAGAGCTCGCCACGCTCGCCTTGACCACGCCGCGTCATCGCACGCTTCTCACGTCATGGCTCTCCGGTCGGAAGCAGTCGCCACTTCCGTGGGAGCGCCGGGGATGGTTGCAACGCGCAGTCGGCTGGTGCGACGCCGAGCTTCGTGCTCGCGGCTTGGCCAGCGTCGAGCGTGTGGAGCAGGTGCGGCAGTGGGAATTTTCGACCGTGCTGCGGCTCACGACAGCCGATCGGCGATTCTTCTTCAAGGCCGTGCCGCAAGGCCGGGAGCGCGAGGTGCGCCTCACGCAGCGGTTGGCCGAACGTCATCCCGGATCGGTCGCGCAGGTTCTGGCGTCCGACCTCGAGCAGACCTGGATGTTGATGGCCGAGATCGGTGGCGTGAACCTCGAGGAGGTCCGAGACCTGCGACGCTGGGAAGCGGCGGCCGCAACGTACGCGCGACTACAGACGGACTGGATCGGGCGCGGCGACGAGCTCGTCGCGCTCGGCTGTCGCGATCTGTCGCTGCCGAATCTCGCCGCGGCGATCGTCCCATGCATCGGGGACACGGCGGCACTCGCGCCAGGGCTGCGGCGTGATCTGAGCGCGGAAGAGATCCACCGGTTGCGAGCGCTCGGTCCCGCGCTGGCCGCCGCGTGCAAGGAGCTCGAGGGCTTCGGCATTCCGGCGACGCTCGATCACGCGGATCTCTGGGCCTCGAACGTGATCGACGGGCCTCACGGTCCGGTGATCATCGACTGGGAGGACGCCGGCCTGTCGCATCCGTTCTTCGCGCTGTGGCATCTCATCCTGAGCGCCGAGGATCGCGTGGACGATACGGTGAACGCTCCGGCCAGGATCCGGGACGCGTACCTCGAGCCGTGGACGCGGTACGAGTCGCCGAAACGATTGAGAGAAGCGTTCGATCTGGCCCAGCGGCTGGCGCCGCTCTGCTACGCGATCACGTTCCGGCTCGACGTCCTGCCCGTGCTCGACGCGAGCTGGGAGCTCCGCGAATTCGTCCCGTTCTTCCTGCGGAGGCTCCTCGGCGCCTGGCGCTGATCGCCGGGAGTCGTCGCGGGCGCGACCGTCAGCGAGCGGCGCCCTTCACTGGGCGCTGCAGGCTCGACTGTCGCTAGCCCGCACTATGCATGAACGATCGCGCCCGAGCCGCACGGCGTCGGTGACACGACCGCGAGCGGGGGGCCGGGGGGCGCTCCGGAATTCCGCGAGCTGTCGCCCGCGCGGCGAAACCCAGGGAACGAATCACGAAGGTCCACGCCCATCCCACGAGCGAAGCCAACGGAATTCCGGAGCGCCCCCCGGCCCC
>JBGPTW010000121.1:0-19880 GCA_041490825.1 Methylomirabilia bacterium
CGTTGTGTAGCGGGGTCCGCGCGTCCGGAACAGTCGCAGGTGGGCTGTGTCCAGATGCCCGTGGCTCCGTTGTGTAGCGGGGTCCGCGCGTCCGGAACAGCCGCAGGTGGGCTGTGTCCAGATGCGCGTGACTCCGCTTTTACGTTCAGTCCACCAGTCGGAAGATTGCCTCGCGCACACGCCGCACGTGCCGCTGCATGAGGCGCTCGGCCCGATCCACGTCCGCGCGCTTCAGCGCTTCGATCATCCCGAGGTGCTCGCGCAGGAGCTCATGCACGCGGCGGGGCGCCATGAGCGACATGGTCCACACCGGGCGGATCTGCTCCCGGATCTGCTCCAGCAATTCGAGCAGCCGGGCGTTGTCCGCCTTCTTCAGAAGATAGCGATGGAATTCCTCGCCGAGCGGCAGCACGGCCGTGTAGTCCAGCCGCGGGCCTCGCGCTTTGAGCTCGTCGAAGCGCCGCTCGAAGTCTTCGAGCTCTGCGCGCTCGACCCGGGCGGCAGCCAGCCGCAACGCCAGCCCCTCCAGCACTTCCCGGATCTGGTAGAGCTCGCGGATCTCGTCGTGTGACATCGTCCGTACGAACGCGCCCTTCTTCGGGACCACCCGCACGAGCTGATCGCGCTCGAGCTTGGCCAGGGCCTCGCGGACGGGCGGGCGGCTCACCTTGAAGCGCCGGCAGAGCTCGTGCTCGGTCAGCGGCTCGCCGGGATCGAACTGGCGGTCGAGGATCGCGCGCCGGAGCTCGGTGTAGACCGAGTCGGCCAGGTACGTTCGGGGTCGGGGCGCGCGTGGCATGGGTCGCTCGTCTCAGCTTTTTTGGTGCATGCAACTTACATATGAGATGTATACAAGTCAAGCGCGCGCGGAGCAGCGAGCACGGCGCGCCGGAACCGCCGCCGGTGGCGGGGCCGCTCCTACGAAACGCTCAGCGCGGATGAATCTCGAGGCGGCTGAAGAAGTACGGGATCTCGACCGCGGCCGACTCGGGCGAATCGGAGCCGTGCACGGCGTTCGCCTCGATCGACGACGCGAACTCCTTGCGGATCGTGCCGGCCGCCGCCTTGGCGGGGTCGGTCGCGCCCATGAGGTCCCGCCATTGCTGGATCGCGTTCTCCCGCTCGAGCACCATCACGATCGACGGGCCCTGGGTCATGAACGCGCAGAGACTGCCGTAGAACGGGCGGTCTTTGTGGACGATGTAGAACCCACGGGCCTCGGTGTCGGAGAGATGAATCAGCTTGGCGGCCAGCACGGTGAACCCGGCCTCCTCGACGCGCGCGATGATGCGACCCGCGACACCTTTCGCCACCGCGTCGGGTTTGACGATCGCCAGCGTGCGCTGCATGCCGGCCGTCATGCCGCGAGCACCTTCGCCACCGTCGCCCCCATGTCGGCCGGACTCCGGACCAGCGTGGCGCCCGCTGCCTGGAGCGCCTTCATCTTCTCAGCGGCCGTGCCCTTGCCGCCCGCGATGATCGCCCCGGCGTGCCCCATCCGGCGTCCCGGCGGCGCCGTCTGCCCGCAGATGAACGCGATCACCGGCTTCTTGACGTGCGCCTCGATGTAGGCGGCCGCTTCCTCTTCCGCCGCGCCCCCGATCTCACCGATCATCATGATCGCGCTCGTCTCCGGATCCGTGTTGAAGAGCGCCAGCACGTCGACGAAGCTGGTGCCGGTGACGGGATCGCCGCCGATCCCGACGCACGTCGATTGTCCGAGGCCGCGCGACGTGAGCTGGCCCACGACTTCGTACGTCAGCGTCCCGCTCCTCGACACGACGCCGACGGCTCCAGGCTTGTGGATGTGGCCGGGCATGATCCCGATCTTCGCCTGCCCTGGCGTGATGATGCCCGGACAGTTCGGGCCGATCAGCCGGCTCCCCGTCGTCGCCAGATATTGCCGGGCGCGCACCATGTCGTTGACGGGAATGCCTTCCGTGATGCAGACGACGAGGGGCACGCCGGCGGCAGCGGCTTCCATGATCGCGTCGGCGGCCGCCGGCGGCGGCACGAAGATCAGCGCACAGTTCGCGCCCGCGGCCACCACGGCCTCGGTGACCGTGTTCCAGACCGGGAATCCTTCATGCGTGGTCCCGCCCTTGCCCGGCGTCACACCGCCGACGACGGTGGTGCCGTACTCCTTGCAACGAGCGGCGTGGAACGCGCCCTCGCGACCCGTGATGCCCTGCACGACGACGCGCGTCGTCTTGTCGACCAGAATGCTCATCGGCTGCCTCGCGCGAGCGCGACCACCTTGCGCGCGCCGTCGCCCATGTCGTCGGCCATGGTCAAGGCGAGGCCGGAATCAGCGAGCATCTTCTTGCCGATCTCGACGTTGGTCCCTTCGGCCCGCAGCACCACCGGCAGCGTGAGCCCCAGCTTCCGTACGGCCCTGATGATGCCTTCCGCGAGGCGATCGACACGGAGGATGCCGCCGAAGACGTTGATGAACGCGGCCTTGACGCTCGGATCGGACGACAGGATCCGGAACGCGTTCTCGATCTGCTCGGGCGAGGCGCTGCCGCCGACGTCGAGGAAGTTCGCGGGCTCACCGCCGGCCTGCTTGACGATGTCCATCGTCGCCATCGCCAGGCCGGCGCCGTTCACCATGCAGCCGACGTTGCCGTCGAGCTTGATGTAGTTGAGGCTGAACTTCGACGCCTCGACGTCGAGCGGATCCTCTTCATGAACGTCGCGGAGCGCCGCCACGTCCTTCTGGCGGTAGAGCGCGTTGTCGTCGAAGTTGAGCTTCGCATCGAGCGCGAGCACGCGGCCGTCCGTGGTGACCACCAGCGGGTTGATCTCGGCCAGCGAGCAATCCTTGGCGAGATAGAGCCGGAAGAGGTTCCGGATCAAGACGGTGCCCTGCTTGAACGCCTCGCCGGCGAGCCCGAGACCGAGCGCCAGCCGTCGGGCCTGAAAGTCCTGGAGCCCCAGAGCCGGGTGCGCCCACTCGCGCAGGATCTTCTCGGGCGTCCGCGCCGCGACTTCTTCGATCTCCATGCCGCCGGCTTCCGACGCCATCACGACGTGCGTGCCGCGCCCGCGGTCGAGCGTGACCGACAGGTACAGCTCGCGCTCGACGACCGAAGCGGCCTCGACGAGGACCTTGCGAACCTCGATGCCTTCGGGCGGCGTCTGCGGCGTCTTCAATCGCATGCCGATGATCTGGCGCGCGGCGCTCTCGGCGCCGGCGGGATCATCGGCGAGCTGGATGCCGCCGGCCTTCCCTCGCCCGCCAGCGTGCACCTGCGCCTTGACGACCACGCGGCCACCGATGCGTTCGGCAATCGCCCGGGCGCCGGCCGGTGTGTCGGCGACGTCACCGGCGGGCACGGGCACGCCGAACTCCCGCAGCAGCGCCTTGGCCTGGTACTCGTGAATTTTCACTGAATCAGGAGTCTCGAGCCCGCAATGAACGCGGGTAGATAACGACAGGCAGAACGAATCACAGGATCAGGTCCATCGGCTTCAGCTCGCGCTTGATCGGGTCGAGCGACAGGCCAAGCGCTTCGAGGCTCAGCGCGCCCAGCAGGGTCGCGTCGCCGGGTTCCCCGAAGATGACGTCCGCGACACCGATGTACTCTCGAAACTTGAACAGCGCACCGCCGCGCTGGCGCGTGATGTGCGTTCCGTTGGCGCGGCGAAAAGTGTCGCGCTTCAGTGGCTGAATTCCCAATCGCTGCAGAACTGGCGTCGGTACAACGGAGTACACCGCGCCCGAGTCGACGGTGAAGTTCAACGCTTCTGTAACATCTGGAGCCGCCGGGTTCGCGATCTCCAGATCGAGCGTCGTGACACCCATGGCGATTGGCTCCCCCGATGATGTCGCCGGCGGCTCCGCCTGAGGCTCGGCTCGCCGTGACGGCGCGACGCCACCGCCCTTCATCATCGAGCGCCAGTACCATTCGGGCAAGAGTGTCTGAAGCGATACGGCCGTCACGCCGGCTGCTTTCGTTGCCCGCGAAACTTCCGGAGCAGCCAGACGATCGGATCCATCGAGTCCGCGAGCCGCTCCTTCAACGGGATGATGCCGTTGTCGGTGATCTGGATGTGCTCCGGGCACACCTCGGTGCAGCACTTGGTGATGTTGCAGAAGCCGACGCCCGCCGTGTCGCGGATGAACTCGGTCCGGTCACGCGTGTCGAGCGGGTGCATGTCGAGCCCGGCGATCTTGATGAAGAAGCGCGGCCCCGCGAAGACCTTCTTCTTGTCGTCGTGGTCCCGGATGACGTGGCAGACGTCCTGGCAGAGGAAGCACTCGATGCACTTGTGGAACTCCTGGATGCGATCGATGTCCTCCTGCATCATCCGGTACGTGCCGTCGGGCTCCGGCGGCTTGAGCCGCAGCGGTGGGACGCTCTTGGCCTTCTCGTAGTTGTAGGAGACGTCGGTCACGAGATCGCGGATCAGCGGGAACGTCCGGATCGGCGACACGGAGATCGTCTCGCCCGCCGCGAACGTGTTCATCCGCGTCATGCACATGAGCCGCGGCTTGCCGTTGATCTCGGCGCTGCACGAACCGCACTTGCCGGCCTTGCAGTTCCAGCGGCAGGCCAGGTCCGGCGCCTGCGTCGCCTGGATCCGGTGAATGACGTCCAGCACCACCATGCCCTCGTCGGAGTCGACACGGTACTCCTTGAAGTCGCCGGATTGAGGAGTGCCGCGGAACACCTTCATCGTGAAGGTCGGCATTATTTCCTCTCCTGGAACAAGGCCTTCAGCTCCGCCGGCATCTCGGGCAGCGGCTCCTTGCTGATCTGCACGTGGCCGTCCTTCAGCCGGAGCACCACGTTGACCTTGCCCCACTGGTCGTCGGTGTACGGATGATCTTCGCGCGTGTGGCCGCCACGGCTCTCCTTGCGCTCGAGCGCGGCCAGGGCAGAGCACTCCGCCACGGTCAGCAGCGATCGTAGATCGAGCGCGGTGTGCCAGCCCGGGTTGTAGGTCCGGCCGCCCTCGACGCGCACTTTCTTCGCGCGCTCCTTCAACGCCTCGATCTTCTTCAGCGCTTCCTTCAGCTCGGACTCCGTGCGGATGATGCCAACCAGAGTGTGCATCGTCTCCTGAAGATCGGCCTGGATCGCGTACGGATTCTCGCTGGCGGACCGCTCGAAGGGCTCCAGCATCTCGCGCACGACCGGCTCCACTTGCCCCCGGTCGACCACGAGCTGGCCGCCGAAGTTCTTCGCGTAGAGCGCCGCGTGAAGTCCCGCGCGTCGCCCGAACACGACCAGATCGGAGAGCGAGTTGCCGCCCAGACGATTCGAGCCGTGCATGCCGCCCGCGACCTCGCCGGCGGCGAAGAGGCCTTGCACCGTCGCCTGCGTCGAGTCCGCGTCCACGCGCACACCGCCCATCACGTAGTGCTGCGCCGGTCCGACTTCCATCGGCTCCTTGGTGATGTCGACGTCGGCCAGCTCCTTGAACTGGTGGTACATCGACGGCAGACGCTTCCGGATGTAGTCGGCCGGCCGCCGCGAGTAGATGTCGAGGAACACGCCGCCGTGAGGGCTACCGCGCCCCGCCTTGACCTCGGACCTGATCGCGCGCGCGACCTCGTCCCGCGGCAGCAGATCCGGGGTGCGGCGGTTGTTCTTCTTGTCCTCGTACCAGGCGTCCGCTTCCTTCTCGTTGTCCGCCGTCTCCCCTTTGAAGAACTCGGGGATGTAGTTGAACATGAACCGCTCGCCCTTGTTGTTCTTCAGCGTTCCGCCGTCACCGCGCACGCCTTCAGTCACGAGGAGGCCGGCCACCGATGGTGGCCACACCATGTGCGTCGGATGGAACTGGACGAACTCCATGTCGATGAGGTCGGCGCCGGCCCAGAGGGCCAGCGACTGGCCGTCGCCGGTGTACTCCCAGGAGTTCGACGTGATCTTCCACGCCTTGCCGATGCCGCCCGTCGCGAGCACGACGGCCTTCGCCTTGAACACGACAATCTGGCCGGTGTTGCGCCAGTACCCGACGGCGCCGCACACGCGGTCGCCGTCCTTCAGCAGGCGCTGGATGTTGCACTCCATGTGCACGTCGATGCCCTGATGGATGCCGTGGTACTGGAGCGTGCGGATCATCTCGAGGCCGGTGCGATCGCCGACGTGGGCCAGACGCGCGTACCGATGGCCGCCGAAGTCTCTTTGTAATATTCGCCCGTCCTTGGTGCGATCGAAGAGCGCGCCCCAGCGCTCGAGCTCGAGCACGCGCTCCGGCGCCTCTTGCGCGTGGAGCTGCGCCATGCGCCAGTTGTTCAGCATCTTGCCGCCGCGCATGGTGTCGCGGAAGTGCACCTGCCAGTTGTCCTCGGGCCACACGTTGCCGAGGGCGGCGGCGATGCCGCCTTCCGCCATGACCGTGTGCGCTTTGCCGAGGAGCGACTTGCAGACGAGGCCGACGGAGACGCCCTGGGCCGCGACCTCGATGGCCGCCCGCAGTCCCGCGCCACCGGCCCCGATGACGATGACGTCGTGCTCGTGCGTTTCGTAGTCCATCAAGCGACCCTCCGGGTCTCGTGGGGGCCCCGAAATGGCCCCCACACCCCCACACGCTCGGCAGCGCCCCGGCGCAGCCGTGGCGCTCCTCGACGACGCTGCATCATCACAGGATCCTCAGGTCGCGAATGATACCCATCGCGACCAGCCGGATGTAGAGGTCCGTCAACCCCACCCAGATCAGCGAGGCCCACGCGTAGGTCGGGTGCCGCTCGTTGAGGCGCGTGATGAAGTGCCAGACCTTGTAGCGCGCCGGCGCCTTGGAGAAGACGTCGACGTGGCCGCCGCACACGTGCCGGCAGGAGTGGCAGGAGAACGTGTAGCCGGCGAGGAGGATGACGTTGATCCACATGACGATGGTCCCGACGCCGATGCCGAAGCCATCGGGAAAGCGGACGGCCAGGATCGCGTCCCAGGTCAGGAACACGATGAAGATCACGGCCACGTACCACGTGTAGCGGTGGAAGTTCTGGAGGATGAGCGGGAAGCGCGTCTCACCCGTGTAGCCGGACTTCACGTCGCGGACTGCGCACGCGACGGGTGCCAGCCAGAAGGACCGGTAGTACGCCTTCCGGTAGTAATAGCAGGAGAGCCGGAAGAGGCCGGGGCCCCAGAGGATCAGGAAGGCCGGCGACAGCACACCGATGATCGGGAGCTGGATCTCCGGGAGCCCCCAGCCGAGCGTCATGTGCGCGCACTTCGCCGAAAGGCACGGCGAGTAGAACGGTGACAGGTACGGAGCGACGAAATAGTGCGCGTTCTGGAATGCCGCCCACGTGGAGTACACGATGAACGCGGTGAACACCGCGAAGACCGTCGCCGGCAGCGCCCACCAGGTATCCTTCCTCAGGTGAGCCGCCGCGATCGGTGGACGTCCCTGGGCCACCGCCTGACCGTTCATGCTTCCTCCCTCGCGTACGCCTTCTGCCCGTCCTGGTAGAGGTCGCCACCGTGACAGTCGTTCACGACGATGGCCGGAAAGCCTTCGACCTCGAGGCGGCGGATCGCTTCGGTCCCGAGGTCTTCGTAGGCGACGACCTCGAGCTTCTTGATGAACCGCGACAGCACCGCGCCCGCGCCACCGATCGCGCCGAGGTAGACGCCCTTGTGCTGCTTCAGCGCGTCCTTCACGGGTTGCCCGCGATACCCCTTGCCGATCGTTCCCTTGAGCCCGAGTTGGAGGAGCGCCGGCGTGAACTTATCCATGCGGCTCGCGGTGGTCGGTCCGATCGATCCGACGACGTCGCCAGGCCGCGCAGGCGATGGTCCGGTGTAGTAGATGATCTGGCCCTTCACGTCGATCGGCAGCTTCTCGCCTTTCTCGATGAGCGGCCACAACCGTCCATGCGCGGCATCGCGCGCCGTATAAAGCACGCCGGTGATGCGGACGCGATCGCCAGCTTTCAGCTGTTCGATATCCGCGTCGCTGAGCGGCGTCGTGACGTCTTTGATCCCGTCGCTCGCCGCCCGGATCACAGCGTCACCTCCTTGTGCCGATGCGCGTGGCATTCGATCGTCACCGCCACCGGCAGTGACGTGATGTGGCACGGATACGTGAGCAGATGAATGCCGAGCGCCGTCGTGTCGCCGCCGTAGCCTTGCGGGCCGATCCCGAGCCGGTTCGCACGATCCAGCAGTTCCTTTTCCAGCGCGTCGAGCATGGGATCCGGATTCGGCGAGCCGAGCTCACGGAACAGCGCCTGCTTCGACAGGATCGCGGCCTTCTCGAACGTGCCACCGATTCCGGCGCCGATGATCAGCGGCGGACACGCGTCGGGGCCGGCCGTCTTCACGCACTCGATAATCCAGTCCTTCACGCCTTGCATGCCCTCGGCCGGCGTCAGCATCTTGTACTTGGAGCGATTTTCGCAGCCGCCGCCCTTGGCCATGATCATGATCTTCATCTCGGCGCCGGGCACGACGTCGACGTGGATGACCGCGGGCGTGTTGTCACCCGTGTTCACGCGATTGAACGGCGACTTCACGATCGACGCGCGCAGGTAGCCTTCCTTGTAGCCCTGACTCACGCCCTGATTGATCGCGTCGTAGAGACCGCCGCCGGTCACGTGCACGTCCTGGCCGAGCTCGACGAAGCAGACGACGAAGCCGGTATCCTGGCAGTATGGGATCCGTTTCGTCTTCGCCATCTCGGCGTTGTCCTTCAGGATCTGGAGCACCTGCTTGCCGGCCCCCGACCGCTCGGTGGCGAGCGCGCGATCGAACGCGCGGAGCACGTCGCCTTCGAGGTTCCAGTTCGCGTCCATGCACAGCTTCTTGACCGCGTCGGTGATTGCGCTCGTGTGGATGTCACGCATCCTCGACCTCACAGTGCTCGACGGTGGCGCATTCCACCGGTCTAAGCACGGCTGAACTCACGAACATGTAAGATTTCGCCACCTTCGATCGGACGTACGTCATCGGATGTAAGTGTCAGCAAGACCACTGTGTGGCCTTCTGCAGTTACGAACTCAACTTCGAAGCCCACGCGGTCCCCGTAACAATGAACGACCGTGCCTATGTCTCCTTGCTCCAAGCCGTAGGACTCGATGTCGTGAGTCAGCACGACGGTATCCAGCTCACCAATCACGTCTCACCTCTCCGCTCGCGCCGGATACGCGGTCACGAACCTCGGCCGATCGTCGCCGGACTCCACGACCCAGACAGTCCTCACGGGCGCAGGTGCGCCGCTCGGCCCATGCAAGTCGCCCTCGATCACGTAGAGAACACCGTGTTCGGATGATCTGATCTCGCGGACATCCTCTTGATGCGCGATCGCGATGAGAGCTTTGCTGAGCCATCGCCGCGCTCAGACCTTTAGCTTCTCGACCAGCTCGCGAACCGCGGCGGCCGACTTGTTGAATGCGGCCTGCTCCTCGGGCAGGAGCGTGATCTCGATGATCTGCTCGACGCCGGACCGACCCAGCTTCACCGGCACGCCGACGTAGAGGCCCTTCACGCCGTACTGGCCATCGCAGTACGCCGCGCACGGCAGGATCTTCTTCTTGTCCTTGAGGATGGCCTCGACCATCTCCACCGTGGCCGCCGCCGGCGCGTAGTATGCGCTGCCGGTCTTCAGCAAGCCGACGATCTCGGCTCCACCGTTGGCGGTCCGCGTCACGAGCGCCTGGATCTTGTCGGGTGGCAGCAGATCGGTGATCGGAATCCCGGCCACCGTCGAGTAGCGCGGCAACGGCACCATCGTGTCGCCGTGGCCGCCGAGCACGAACGCGGTGACGTTCTCCACCGACACGTCGAGCTCGCGGGCGATGAACGTCCGAAACCGCGAGGAATCCAGGATGCCCGCCATGCCGATGACGCGCTGGGGCGGGAACCCGGACTTCTTCCAGGCGAGCTGCACCATCGCGTCGAGCGGGTTGGTGACCAGAATGAGGATCGCGCCCTTCGAGCGGGAGACGACCTGTTCCACCACGCTCCCGACGATCTCCGCGTTCTTGAACAGCAGGTCGTCGCGCGTCATGCCGGGCTTGCGCGCCAGGCCGGCGGTGATGACGACGATGTCCGAATTGGCGGTCTCGTCGTAGGAGTTGGAGCCGACCAGCGTCGAATCGTACCGATGGATGGGGCCTGCCTGCAGGAGATCGAGCGCCTTGCCCTGCGGGACGCCCTCGATCACGTCGACCAGCACGACGTCACCGAGCTCCTTCTCGACCGCGTACTGCGCGACCGACGCGCCGACGTTGCCGGCGCCGACCACCGTGATCTTCGGGCGGCGATTCACCACACTCAGCGGTTCTGCTCTGCCGACTTGCATGCGTGGGTCTCCTAGAGCGACGCCATGCTCTGGATGACCGCGGTGCCGAACTCCGAGCACTTCACTTCCTTGGCGCCCTCCATCAGTCGCGCGAGGTCGTACGTGACGATCTTCGACTGGATGGTCTTCTCGATGCCGGCCACGATGCGATCGGCTGCCTCGGTCCAGCCCATATAGCGGAACATCATCTCGCCGGAGAGGATGACGGAGCCGGGATTCACCTTGTCCTGGCCGGTGTACTTCGGCGCGGTGCCGTGCGTGGCCTCGAACAGCGCGTGGCCGGTGTCGTAGTTGATGTTGGCCCCGGGCGCGATGCCGATGCCGCCCACCTGCGCGGCGAGCGCGTCGGAGAGCAGGTCGCCCGTCAGGTTGCAGGTGGGAATCACGTCGAACTCGTCCGGCCGCGTCAGGATCTGCTGCAGGAACGCGTCGGTGATGGCGTCCTTGACGAGGATCTTGCCGGCCGGCGGCTTGCCGCCACAGTCGTCCCACGACACCGTCCGGTCGCCGAACTCGCGCTTGGCCAGCGCGTAGCCCCACTTCATGAACATCCCTTCGGTGTATTTCTGGATGTTCCCCTTGTGGACGAACGTCACGTTCTTCCGGTTGTTCTCGATCGCGTAGCGGATGGCGGCGCGGATCAGACGCTCCGACCCTTCCTTGGACACGGGCTTGATGCCGATCGACGAGGTGTTCGGGAAGCGGATCTTGGTGACACCCATCTCCTTCTGGAGAAAGTCGATGACCTTCTTCGCTTCCGGCGTCCCCTGCTCCCACTCGATCCCGGCGTAGATGTCTTCCGTGTTCTCCCGGAAGATCACCATGTCCACCTTGTCCGGTCGCTTCACCGGCGACGGCACGCCCTGGAAGTACTTCACCGGCCGCAGGCACACGTAGAGATCGAGCACCTGGCGCAGGGTGACGTTCAGCGAACGGAAGCCCTCGCCGATCGGCGTGGTGAGCGGCCCCTTGATGGCCACCAGATATTCCTTGATAACGTCGAGGGTCTCGTCCGGCAGGAGATTCGGCGGGCAATCCTTTCCGTACACGGCGTGCGCTTTTTCGCCCGCGTACGTCTCGGCCCACGCGATCTTCCGCTTGCCGCGGTACGACTGCTCCACCGCGGCGTCGAGCACGCGCACCGCGGCGCGCCAGATGTCGGGCCCCACGCCATCGCCCTCGATGAACGCGATGATCGGGTGGTCGGGAACGCGCACCTTGCCGTGATCGACCGTGATCTTCTCGCCCGCGGGAACCTTCACCTTGCCTGCCATCAGACGTCCTTTCCTGGCTTCGCCTTCGTGTCGCCGGGCTCGAGCTTGGCCTCGCTGAGGCTTGCCGTGGCTCCGGTCGCGGGATTGATCGGCTGGCCGGCGTTGAGCGCCGAGCCCGCCCTGAACCACGCGATCTGTTCTCGGGTCATCGTGTGTCGCGTCTGGATCTCCTCGACTCTGCCATGCCTCCCTTCGCTCGATCCGCGGGCACACGTTGGCCTCCCACCCGCGCGCGAGGGGAGACAACTGAACGACCACGCGAAGTTTAACGCGCCGCGACGTTCAAATCAACGACGGGACGGCGCAAATGAGCCGAATGAGCCAAACGGGACACTCGGATTTGAGTCGAACGCTACAGCGGCTTCACGGGAAGACACAGGTCGCACCGGAAGATAACCGGGCCTTGAATGCGCGCGCGAAAGTGGCGGCCGACGAGAACCCGTGATCGAGCGCCACTTCGAGCACGCTCTGATCGGGGCGGCTCTTCAAGACGCCGGCGGCCTTCTCGATCCGCAGCCGCTGGATGAACCCGAACAGCGTCTCGCCCGTGATCGCCGTGAACACCCGAGGGAAGTGAAACGGCGAGAACGCCGCCACGCGAGCGAGGCTCGCCACGGACAGCTCGTCCCCGAGATGTCGGCGAATGTGATCGATGACGCGGTTGACGCGCTTTTCGTACTCGACCCGATCGCGCATCCGGGCGAGGCCTATCGCTTCGGGCGCAGCGCCGGGAGCAGCTCTCGAGCGATCAGCCGGGCGCGAAGCGCCATGGCCTTGCGTCCTGTGCTCGCACGCGCGACGGCCGGGGACCCGAAGTAGCCACGGCCGCCTGGATTCATCACGCGGAAGCTCCGCACGCCACGCGCGAGCGCGGCGCGGAAATCCACCCAGGCCGGCGGCAGACGCCGCGTGATTCCGCGCTGCACCAGCTCGGGTCGCAGCGACAACACGACGGCAGTCTCCAGCTCCCCCGAATGCCATTCAGCGTCAGGACGCGGGCTCCGCAGCAACCGCAAGACGCGAGGATTCACCAGTGCGGTCCCTGTCCAGCGTCCCGGAGCAAAGCCGGCAAACAGCACGGTCAGCTTCCGGTCGCGCGCGAGTCGCCGCCGCGCGCGGTCCATCGCGACGAGATGATCGGGGTCAGCCTGGTAGTTCGTGAGCACGAATCGACGAAATCCGTGGCTCGCCAGCCCGCGCACGATCTCGACGATCAAGCGTTCGAGCGTCCCGATCGAGAGCGACACGGTACCGCTCCAGTCTTCGGCGAGCGTGCTGACACCGTACGGCAGCGACGGGGCGAGCACCGGCCGGAGGCCCGCGCGCTGAAGATGGGGCGCGATCCGCCGGGCCAGCTCTTCGGCGCCGAGCCAGTCCACGAGCAATGGCAAGTGCGGACCATGCTGCTCGACGGCGCCGAGCGGCAGCAGCACGACCGAGCGCGGATCGCAGGCGAGCGCAGCGGCGCGGACCGTGGTGCACTCGGCGAGATTGATCACCGTCACATGGGGGCCTCGAAGGCCCCCATACCCCCAGACGCTCGTCGGCCGCCGGCAAAGCCGTCGGCCGCCTCGACGTTCGCGCTCACGAGACCCCAAACAATCGCCGGACGGCGATCCGGCGCAAGGCGAGGATCGACGTGGTCGGCGAGAGGCCCATCGGGCAGACCTCGGTGCAGTTGCCCTGACCGTGACAGCGCGTGAGCGCATCCTCGGACAAGAGCACCTGCCAGCGCGGCTCGTGCGCCGCGTCGCGGTGATCGAGCTGCAGCGTGAAGGCGCGGTTGAGCGCTGCCGGACCGGGGAAGCGCGGATTGTGCGCCACCATCGTGCATGCCGACACGCACATGCCGCAGCCGATGCACTCGATGGCGTCGTCGATGTCCGCGCGCTCGCGGGAGTCGCCCGGCACGAGCGCGTATGGAGCGGCGTTGGTGACGGGCGCGAGCGCGGCCCCGACGCCGCGCTGGCGGTCGACGAACGGCGCCATGTCGACGACCAGGTCGCGGAGCACTGGGAAGTGATACAGCGGTCGCACGGTGACGGTTCGTCCGAGCGACGCCAGGCGCGTGCGACACGCCCAGCGCTCACGGCCATCGATGACCATCGCGCACGATCCGCACATGCCGACGCGGCACGCGTAGCGGAACGCCAGCGTGGGGTCGGCGCGGCGCTGGACGTCGACGAGCGCGTCGAGCACGGTCGTGTCGGCACCGACGGACACGTCGTGCGTTTGCCAGCGCTCCGTCTCGCCGGGCGACGAGCGGAAAATGCGGAGCGTGACCACGCCGGGAACGCTCATGCGACTCGTGAGTGAAGCGTCACCGCGTCCCCCGGCTCTGCGTCACGAACTCGGCCACGGCGCGACCGATCTCGGTCGGCGAATCTTCCTGGATGAAGTGCAGACCCTTGACCGTGACCTCGCGCTGGTTCGCCCAGCTCCGGCAGAACTCTCGCTGGGCGCCGACGAGAATGCTGCCGGGATCGGCATTGACGAACAGTTTCGGGATCGGACTCGTGGCGAGCCACTGCGCGTAGGCGTCGACGATCGCGACCACGTCCGCCGGCTCGCCGTCGATCGGGATCTGGCGCGGCCATGTCAGCGTCGGACGGCGCGATTCCCCAGGCTCCCGATACGGCGTCCGATACTCCGTCATTTCTTCGTCCGTCAGACGACGGAGAATGCTGGCCGGCAAGATCCGTTCGACGAAGACGTTCTTCTGAAGCACGACGTCGTCTCCCGCCGGCGACCGCATGGTCTTGAAGATGCCGCGCGCCTTCTCCGGCCATTCCGCCCAGGTGACCGGCCGCACGATCGCTTCCATGTAGACGAGGCCGGCCACCCGGTCCGGATGACCGTGCGCCCAGTGGAAGCCGAGCGCCGAGCCCCAGTCGTGCACGACCAGCGTGACGTTCCGATCGAGCGCGAGGGTCTCGAACCACGCGTCGAGATAGCGCGCGTGGTCGACGAACCGATACGAGCCGGCGGGCGCTTTTCCCGACGCGCCCATGCCGATGAGATCGGGCGCAAGACACCGGGCGACCGGCTCGACGTGCGGGATGACGTTGCGCCAGAGATACGACGACGTCGGATTGCCGTGCAAGAAGACGACGGGATCGCCGCTTCCGGCGTCGACGTACGCTATCTCGCTGTCGAGGACTTGCACGCGCTTGCGGGGGTGGCGATCGGCGGCAGAAATCGGCGTCATCGTCATGCTCCCCGCCTCACGGCGTCCTCACGCGCCGAGAATCACGACGCTCGGAACGCCGCAACCCCTGCCGCCTTGGCGGCTGCCCGCAGGGTAGTGTCACGCGTTGCCAGCGGCACTCGCTCTCGCATGGCCAGATGCAGATACAGGGCGTCATAGCCCGACAGTCTGTACTCGCGAGCAAGCGCGAGCACGACGCTCTGCTGGCGTAGCGGTAGTGCGCCGTCGACGACGAGCGGCATCTCGCTCAGGAATTGGAGAAAGCGCGCGGAATCCGCGCGCGTGAGCCTCTTCCGGCGCTCTCCAATCGCCAGAACGTTCACGACTTCGATGGGCCATAGCGCTGGCACCAGTGCAGTGCCCGCATCGAGAGCATCGAGCACCTCGTCGCTGTACCGATCGACCTCGTTCTCGAAACACCACGTCATCGTGATGGAACAGTCGAGAACGAACCGGCTCAACGGCGGCCCTCGGCGATCGCCTCGCGTATCGAAACTCCGAGCCGGCGCCCTTTGCGGAATGCCCGCAGGTCGGCGATGACATCCTTCACGGGGCGGATCGGGCGATCCGTGGCGGGCACCAACATCGCCACCGGCACGCCGTGTCTCGTGATCGTGATCTTCTTCCCCCGAGCGACTTGATCGAGCAGCCTCGGAAGCTGTGTCTTCGCCTCGTACACGCCAACGCTCGCCACGCGTGTCACCTCATTTCAGACCAGACTAAGACCAGATTACACTGCCGCCGTGTGGACGACAACGCCTGCTCCGACCGCCGATCCCCGAGAAGCCACCGCGAGGGTCGCCGTCGCTGTTTCGCCAGCAGCCGCGCTGGCCGGTCAGTACCACCGCCAGCGCCACGTCGCCGCAAAGATCACCACCGTGAGCACGAGCGCTACCGCGAACAGGGCGCGGTGCCAGCGGAGCGGAAGTCCGAAGTCGAGCAGCAGCGCCCGCACGCCCAGCAGCGCGTGGAGCAAGACCAGCGCGAGCAGCGTCGCCTGAACCGGGCGCACGAACGGGTTCGACAGGTGCAGTGCGACGACCACGAGCAAGAGCACGGCGGCAGCGCGCTGGATGAGCCAGGCCCACATCCCGATCTTGGTGTCGCGCCACCCTTCGAGCGAGGTCCACTCGCGCTTCAGAACGTTCGGCGCGGGAAGCTCGGTCATCGCGCGCGTAACGTACCTCACCTCGCTGGTGAAGCCAAGCCGGCGCGGCCACGCAGGTGCTTCCGATCACGCCGGATCTATGGTAGTAGTCGCGCACACGCCTGAGAGGGCCTCGCGACGGGATAAACGCCAGGAGGACGCCATGCCATTCGAAGTGATCGACGCCGACGGCCACGTCACGGAAAGCTGGGAGCAGCTCCAGCGCTACCTCGACGCGCCGTACAACAAGCGCCCCACGGTGCCGCCGTACTTTCCTCAAGATGCCTGGGATCGCCGCATCCTCAACACGCTCGGCCAGAGCGCGGGCGACGCCAAGACGTGGATCGAGGCGCTCGATACCGGCGGCATGACGTCCGCTGTTCTCTTCCCCACGCTCGGCCTGTTCATGACGTTTCTCCGCGATCCCGAGTGGGCAGTCGCGCTCTGTCGCGCGTACAACACGCTGCTCTTCAGGGAGTTCACGAGCCAGAGCGATCGGCTCGAGTACGTGGCGCTGCTTCCGCCGCACGACCCGGCCGCGGCCGCGGCCGAGCTCAAGCGCGCGGTCACGGAATTCGGCGCCGTCGGCGCCATGCTGCCGGCCGATGGCTATCACCTGCTCGGTCATCGCCGCTTCGATCCGATCTACGCCGAGGCCGAGCGTCTGAACGTCGCCGTCACGATTCACGCCTCCGGCACCGACATCAATCTCGGGTCGTCGGAGCCGTTCCCGAAGTTCATCCAGGCGCACACGCTGTCGCACATCTCCGGACAGATGCGCCAGATGGTCTCGATGATCTTCGAGGGCGTGCCGGCGCGCTTCCCGCGGCTACGAATCGCTTATCTCGAAGCCGGGGTCGGGTGGATTCCATACTTCGTGCAGCGGATGGACGAGGAGTTCGAGAAGCGCGGCCACGCCGAGGCCAAGGCGCTCAGCAAGCTCCCGAGCGAGTACATTCGCGGCGGCAACATCTACGTCGCGTGCGAGACCGATGAGATCCTGTTACCGCAGGCGATCGAATACCTCGGCGCCAACCAGATTCTCTACGCCTCCGACTTCCCGCACTGGGACAACAGCTATCCGAAATCGCTCAAGGAGATCGTCGACCGCCCCGACGTGAGCGACGACGCCAAGCGCAAGATCCTCGCGGAGAACCCGCGCCGCCTCTATCGGATGAAGTGAGCCGAAGCGCGGGGGACTCGCGCTCGGCGTGATGGCCGGCTCCGTCCCAGGCGACGGGCTGTTTCCGCCCGCTGCCTACGCGCGGGAAGACGAATCCTCGGACGACCGCTTCTACACCGCCCCTCGCAGGGTCGTCCACATCGACGACGGCGCGGTCGCCGCGCTCGGCCATCTGTATTCCGAGGTGCTGCCCGCCGGCGGGCGTCTTCTCGATCTGATGAGTAGCTGGCGCAGCCATCTCCCCGAAGATTTTCGCGCGAGCGACGTCGTGGGGCTCGGACTGAACGCGGACGAGATGGCCGACAACCCGCAGTTGACGAGCCACGTCGTCCACGACGTGAACCGCGAGCCGCGGCTGCCATTCGGGGACGAGGAGTTCGACGGCGCGCTGTGCGCGGTGTCCATCCAGTACGTGATTCACCCGCTGCTGGTCTTCCGAAACGTTCGCCGCGTGCTCCGGCCGCGAGCGCCCTTCGTGGTCTCGTTCTCCAACCGTTGCTTCCCTACCAAAGCGGTCGCCGTCTGGCTCGACACGACCGACGAGCAACACCTCACGCTCGTCCGCTCCTACTTGGAAGCCGCCGGCGGCTGGATCGACGTGAACGCGGAGGACCGGTCGCCTGGTGGCGACGGGGATCCGCTGTACGCAGTCTGGGCGCGCAGGGCTTCGGAAGCGCGCGGTGTATCGAGAACGGTACGTTGACCACCACGGGCATGGTCGGTAAAGTCACCTCGTGGATTCCCCGCACGTCGCGACGGGGTACTGGACGCGCGCCGAATACAGTCGGCTCATCGACGTCGGCATCCTCGACGAAGACGATCCGATCGAGCTGCTCGGCGGTCAGCTCGTCGTCCGCGAGCCGCAGCACACCCCTCACGCCACTGCCGTGCGCCTGGCCGATGAAGCATTGCGCCGCGCGTTCGGATCAGGGTGGGACGTGCGCGCCGGTCTTCCGATCGCGCTCGACGACGACTCCGAGCCCGAGCCCGACGTCTGCGTCGTGCCGGGGAGTCCGCGCGACTACGCGAACGCGCACCCGACACGACCGCTGCTGATCGTTGAAGTCGCGATGCGCAGCCTGGCGCTCGATCGACGGATCAAGGCGAGTCTCTACGCGCGGGCCGGGATCGCGGATTACTGGATCGTGAACCTCGTCGACCGCTGCGTCGAGGTGCATCGTGGCCCGGCGGCCGACGCCGATGCGTCATACGGCTTCAGCTACGGTGACGTTTCGGTCTATCGCGTGGGCGACGACGTCACACCGCTCGCGATGCCGGGCGCGCGCATTCCCGTCACCGACTTGCTTCCCTAGTGAGAGCTACGCGTTGATCCCGAGTAGCTTCGCGGCCGTCCCGCCCAGCATCGCCATCCGCTCGGCGTCGCTGAGCCCCGGCGTGCCGAGGATGTGATCCACGGACGTCTTCGTCCACGGAAATGGATAGTCCGTGCCCATGACGATCTGGCTCGATCCGGTCTCCGCAACCAGATGTCGCAGCGCTTCGGACGTGAAGACGATCGTGTCGTAGTAGAGCTGCCGGAGATACTCGGTCGGCTTCTTCCTGAGCGGAACGGTGCAACGGTTGGGAAACGTCACGCAGATCGCGTCGGAGCGGCCCGCGTACGACGGGAGATAGCCGCCGCCGTGCGCCGCACAGATCTTCAGGCCGGGGAAGCGGTCGAGCGTGCCCTCGAAGATCAGGTGCGTGAGCGCGATGGTGGTCTCGAGCGGATTGCCGATGAGGTTGTCCAGCCCCCCGCTGCCCTTCAGCCGGCCCGACACCTCGGCCGCGACGCCCGCGGCCTGCGGGTGGATGAAGATCAGCACCCCGAGCTGCTCGGCCTTCGCCCAGAACGGGTGAAACTTCGGGTCGGACAGCTCCTCGCCGTTGACGCTGCCGCCGATGCCGGCGCCACGCAGCCCGTACTTCTTGACTCCTTCCTCGAGCTGTTCGGCCGCGAGGTCCGGATGCTGCAACGCTACCGAGGCGAACGCCACGAAGCGATCCGGCTGCGCCGCACAGGTCTCGGCGAGCTTCTCGTTCTGGATCTTGATGAGCTCGCGCGCGACGTCTCGGTCCGCCCTGTACCAGTACGGATTGATGCTGAGCGCCTCGACGTCGATGCCCTGCTCGTCCATCGCGCGGATCCGATCCTGGGCCTGCGACATGAGCAGCGCCGGCGCCGACACCTTCAGCGCCATCAGCGCCATGGCCTCGGGGACCGCGCAGTGCGCGTGCACGTCGATGGTCTTCACGCGCCGGCCGTTCACGACCACTTCTCGCCGCCGCGATTGCGCCTGCGCTGGTGTGGCGCTCATCGGGTCGCATCCGACAAAAGCGACGCCGGGCACGGTGCCGGAGGCGTCTTCGCGGAATTCCCTGCGGGTGGTCATCCTGTCCTCCGGTCGTGTCGGGCGTGGGTGAGCGGCTCGCCGCAGCGGGATTCGCGTCCCCGGCGCGCGCGGGAATTATTACACAGCGCGCTAGCCCGGATTGTTCATGAACGAACGATACGCGTGCCGTCCGGTGACTCGGCGGGAGATGGGCAGCCGGGGTCCTCTGACCACAGGCGCCTTCGTCCCGATCATCGCCGAGCCGTTCCCACTCGTCACGGCTGCGTCGTCGCCTCACGAGGCGGGAATGGCTCCCCCGGACCCCGGCGGCCCATCTCCCGCCGGGTCACCGGCCGACACTGGTACAGACGTTCGTGAATCACGCGCGGGGATCATCGATGAACGACCGAGACCGGCGACAGCGTGTTGCCGCGGGCCGGCCGGGTCGGTGAGGGGCCGGCGGACCCGTTCC
>JBGPTW010000122.1:0-19780 GCA_041490825.1 Methylomirabilia bacterium
CGCCGCTCGAATACCCCACTCGCGCGGGAGCTTGCCCCCCCCCTCCCCGGCGCCACCACGCTTCACGCCATACCCATGGCGCCCCGGAACTCGCGCGCCCGCATTCGCGCGCGACCCGTCACGCTGGCTGCAGCACCCGCGGCGGCACGCCCACGTAATCGGCGCGAGGGCGGATGAGCCGGTTGTCTGCGTACTGTTCGAGAGCATGCGCGCACCAGCCGGCAACTCGTCCCACTGCAAAGATGGACGTGCAGAGATCCGGCGGGATGTCGAGCGCGTCGTAGACGACGGCCGAGAAGAAGTCCACGTTCACCGGCAGGTCGGTGCGTCGTCTCATGACCTCATAGACGCGCTCGGCGACTTCGAACAGCCGGGTGCGCCCGGTCGCTTCCGCCATCGCTCTCGCCATGCCGCGCAGCACGCGAGCGCGCGCGTCGTCGACCTTGTAGACGCGGTGGCCGAATCCCGGCACCCGAGCGCGGGGATCAGCGCGCTCGCTGCGAGACAGCGCCGACCGGGCGCCGAGCCGTGATTCCACGAACGCCTCGGCGCGCCCGGGATCGCCGATCTCCTTCAGCATCATCAGGACGTCTTCGTTGGCGCCGCCGTGACGCGGCCCCTTGAGCGTGGCCACGGCCGCCACGACCGCCGCGTGGAGATCCGCCAGCGTGGCCACCGCGACGCGGGCGGCGAACGTCGACGCATTGAATTCGTGGTCGGCGTGAAGTGTGAGGATCACGTCCAGGACGCGCGCGACTTCCGGCGACGGCGCCCGGCCGTCGAGCAAGTAGAGGAAGTGCGCGGCGTGCTCGAGATCCGGCATCGGCTTCACTGGCTCGTCACCGGATCGGAGGCGCTGCCACGCGGCCACGATCGCCGGGACGAGACTCATCAGCCGGCATGCCTTGTCGACGTTCGCCTCCCGGGTCGACTCGCGGACCGCGGGGTCGAGGCCGGCCGCCAGGGACAGCCCCGTCCGCAGGGCGTCCAGGGGATGGCAGTCGCGAGGCAGCGTGCGCAGCATCGCAACGACTTCTCCCGGCAGCTCGCGGCCGGCGCGTAGCCGCTGGGCGAAGGCCTCGCTCTCCGTCGGGGTCCCTCGCTCCCCGAACCACAGGAGATACGTCGTGTCCTCGAAGCTCAGCCGGCCGGCCAGCTCACCGATCTCGTACCCGCGGTAATACAAACGGCCTGCCGCGCCATCGATGCTGCAGATCGCCGAGCGCGCCGCGATCACGTCCTCGAGCCCTGCCTTCCAGGTCTGGTCCATTGGCGGCCTCCATCGGCTTCTCGCCGTTTATGTTGATTAGAATTGATTATACTTGATTCAACATGATTCATCACTACGGCAGACTGGACGTCAGGGCGCCGCCCCTGCTACGGTGAAACGAGAGGCCGAGCGCCATGATCGTCCTGAACGGCGAGGAATATCTGGCGGTGAAGGAAGCGGCGCGCCTGCTCGGCGTGAAGCCGGCGACGCTCTACGCCTACGTGAGCCGCGGCGTGCTCCGCAGCTATCGGCAGGGGATCAAGCGTGAACGGCTTTACCGGCGTGCCGAGATCGAGGCGCTGCTCCGCGTGGCGCCGAGCTCGGCGGCCGAGATCCCGCTGGCCGAATCCTGGATCAGGGACTGAGCGCGCCGAGCACCTTGCGGGCCTGATGGAGATGATCGATGGCGTGCAATCGCCAGACGATCGCGTAGGCCTTCCAGTCGAGGTCTTCGATCCAGTGCAGGGCGACGCGCTCGCCGCGCGCATCCATCGCGTTGGCCACCATGACGAGCGGGGCCCGCGCATTGGTTTCGAAGTCGGCCTTCACCGAGCCGAGCTCGGCCAGGATGTCGGCGTGGACCTCCTTCAGCTCGCGCACCAGCCACGACCACGGCCGGAGCTGCGGCGCCTTGGACTGCAACCCCGCAGGAATGGCCTCCCCGGGCGGCCGCTGGCCCGCGAGCAGGCAGCGCAGCTCATCGAGACCCGGACGATGAGTCTCCAGCACGTGGTCAGCAATCTCCTGAACCGTCCATTCGCCCTCCCACGCCCGTCGGTGAACGAGCTGTGGCGGCGCCGCGTCCAGAAAGCGTTCGAGCGCCGAGAACGCGTCGCCGACGCGAGAGGCGACCACGGCGCCGGGCGCCAGTGTCCCCTTCACCCGCAGGTACTCCCGCGCTTTCTCGCGAACGGCGGCTTCCGTCACGTCCTCCATATAGACCTCCTATGGCTTGGCCAGGTAGGATCAAGCGTCGGTGCGAGCTCGCCGGCGCTCCGCCGCCCGCTCGGCGTCGAGCCGCTCCAGCTCGACCTCCGAGTGGTCCGCGAACGTCATGGCGGCGGCCAGCGCGCGGTGTCCAGCGTGCTCCGCAATGAGCCGGTGCATCCGCTGGCACACGCGACGGTAGGAAGGATGCCCCTGCGGCGTGGTCCTGAGCTCGATCACGTGCATGGCTTCCCGGGCGTTCATGTCCATGTAGAACCGCACCCGGTACGCCATCGACACCGCGTAGGACGCGACGTCCGGAAGTCCCTGGGCCTCGATGGCGTCGTGGAGCGCGGCGGAGTCGTCCATCACGCGAATGAAGGCATCGCCTCCGCCAGCCTCACGAACGGCATCGGGGACGACATAGCCATGCCGGGGCGACAGCCGCTGCCACTCCAGCGAGAGCAGGCGGTGTCGCTGCAGATCGCGGAACGCCCCGTAGTCGGAGAGGATGTCGAACCGGTACGACGTCCGCTCCAGCGCGCGTCCCGGCCGATGCCGGCGGTTTCGCCGCACACCGACGTAGGCGGTGAGCACGGCACGCCGCTCGTCGTCGGACATTCGCCGCGCGAGCGCGAGCAGGTCGGCGTCCGGCGCCGAGGAGACCGCGTAGAGCGCCGCCGCCACGACCTTGATCTCGCCGTCAGGATCGAAGTCGGTCAGCGTGACCTCGTCCTCGGCGCCGGTGCCTGATGAACCGGGGTGATGACTCGAAGGCTGCGTGTCGAGCACCTGGCGCGCCACCCGCCTCGTCGCCTCGCGCGTCTCGGTGAGATACGCGGACCAGACGTCGCCGCGATCCGGCAGATCGATGCGGCGCAGGAACGCCGGAATGACCTTCCGGAGCTCTGTCAGCATCTGCGCGGCATACGCCCGCGCTTCGGCCAGCGGGTGAGCTCGCATGCGCAACAGCAGCTGCTCGTATGCCTGGCCCGTCCCGTAGATCCCGACGTTCGACGTCGTCGCTGCCGGCAGCAATCCTCGCAACGTGTCGAGGGCTTTGGCGCGGACGCTGGTGCGCCAGGCCGTCTCCGACTCGTCCGCGGCCCGGGGATAGCGCGTGGCGTAGTAATCGCGGAGCTTCGGCAGCCAGGCTCCGTACGTCTCGAAGGCCCGGTCGAGCGTGGCCACGTAACGATCTTGCCCCGGGCCGCTGAGCTCGGCGGGCACGTGATAGCGGTATCGACCGCCGGGCCGGTCGTCATATGGAATGTAGCGTGTCGATTGCTCGAGATAGGCCATGAGACGGCCCCACTCGAGGACCTTCGTCAGGATGTTGGAGGCGCCCTCACAGGCGAGATGCACGCCTCCGAGCTGCGCGACGGAATCGTCTCCGTACTCGAAGAAAACGCGCTCGTAGAGCTTCTCGGCTCGCGACGTGTCGAGCGCCGCCAGCGCGGCCGTCGAGGCCGCCGCCAGGCTGCCCTGCGTGAGGAACTCATCGAGGAAGAGGCGGCGAACGGACTTCGGCGAGCGTGAGTAACGGGCGAAGAGGGCGCCCTTGACGACTTCGGGAAGGTTGACGAGCGCGAAGACCGGTCCGTCGAGGTCAGTGAAATACGGCGCGAGCGTCTTGCGCTCGTCCGGGGTGAAGTGCTCCATCCTCTGCGCGGTCTGGCCTCCCCTGTCCTCGTTCCGGATGGTGTCCCACCTAATCATGGCGCTCGGCCCCGGGTCAAGCCGGCGCCGTCGAAAATGGGGTAGCATACTCGTCCGCACCCTGATCCAGCCTCACGGGCGCGGGTGCGACCGTCCGCCCGAACGCGTCACACCAAGGAGCCCGCATGCCGAAACTGAAGATCGGATTCATTCCGAGCGAGGGCGGTCACTACTACCAGGAAGCGCTCCGCGAGGTGCTCCGCGCCGAAGAGCTCGGGTTCGATTCGGTGTGGATGGAGGAGCACCACTCGGTCACCAATCACTACTGGCCTTCGCCGCTGACGGTCCTGGCGGGCTTCGCCACCCGCACGTCCCGGATCACGCTCGGGACCGACATCCTGGTCGCCCCCTTCTACCATCCGGTGCGGCTGACGGAAGACGCCACGCTGCTCGACATCATGTCGGGTGGCCGGCTGACGCTCGGCATGGCGATCGGCTACAAGCCCGACGAATTCGCGCTCTATGGTGCCGAGATGGAAAAGCGCGGCGCCCGCTTCGAGGAGCAGCTCGCCATCATGCAGGCGCTGTGGACCGGCGAGCGCGTCGACTTCAAGGGTCGTTACTACACTGTGGCCGGGCGCCTGGAGCCCCAGCCGGTGACTCGCCCGCACCCACCCGTGTGGATCGGGGGTTGGGGAGATCTCACGCTGCGTCGGGCCGCCACGCTGGCCGACAACTGGATTCCCGGCCCGACGGCGGACCTCAGGCGACTGGTCGATGGCAAGCGCGCGTTCCTCGCCAACCGTGAAACAGCGGGCCGGACGACGCCCATCACCGAGTGGCCGTTGACTCGCGACGTCATCGTCGCCGACACGGACCGGAAAGCCCGGGAGCTCGCCGAAACCCACATCATGGTCGCGTACAGGAAAGAGTACGCGGGAGGCTGGCGCCATCCTTTCATCGACGCGAGCATCGCCACCGACCTCGATCGATTGATGGAGGACCGGTTCATCATCGGCAGTCCCGATCAGTGCATACCGAAAATCCAGCGGTTCGTCGAAACGTACGGGATGACACACCTGATCTGTCGGACTTTCTTTCCCGGCATGCAGCACGGCCACATCATGCGCGAGCTGGAGCTGCTCGCCGGTCACGTGATGCCCGCATTTCAGTGAAGATTGGCAACGTATGGACAAGCGGTCTAAAGGGCTGATATACTAGCCACTTGCAGGTCAAAGAGACGAACAGAAAGGGTGATGGAGCGATAAGCGTCGCGACCTACCGCTTCGATCGATCGTACGCGTGGAACTATGCGCACCCCCCCGCGTTACCCCGGGTGCGAAGAATTCCAGAGGGACCGGGCGGGCAATTGCTCGGCTACCAGCTCAACTCGAGCCTGGGGGTTGCCGCTGGCCCGCTCTTGAACTCCAGGTGGGTGGAAGGTTACGCCCGTCTCGGTTTTGACGTCCTGACTTACGGCACCGTCCGTTCGACGTTTCGCCCGGCGCACAGTCTGCCGAACATCCGGCACGTCGAGGCCCGCGAGCAAGTCGCGGTCGCGACTCGCCATCATCGAGTGAACGGCGACACGACCATCGCGGTGTCGATCGGGATGCCGTCGATGGAACCCGAAATCTGGCGCAAGGACGTTCGCCGGGCGAAAGAGCACATCGGGCCGGGACAGATCCTCGTCGTCAGCGTCGTCGGGACGCCGGATGCCGGTGGCGATCCGGAAGCGCTCATCATCGACTACGCGCGATGCGCCGCGTGGGCGGCCGAGGCCGGCGCCGACGTGATCGAAGTCCAGTTGGCCTGTCCGAACGTATTCGTCGACCAGCAACAGATCTACGAGAACGTCCCGCTGTCAGCGCAGATCCTCTACCGGGTCCGGACAGCCGTGAAGGTTCCCGTCGTCGCCAAGCTCGGGACGTTTCGCAGCCCTCGGCTGCTGCATGAAACCGCGACGAAGCTGGCGTCGTGGACGCATGGCTTCGTGCTCGTCCACGGGATGCCGCGACGCGTGATCGATGAGAGCGGCAACTCCGCGTTCGAGGGCGAGGGCCGCGATCTCGCTTACGTCGTCGGCGCCGACACGTTCCCCGCGAGCTTCAGGCAGGTCGAAGAAATGCTGGCCTGGCGTAAAGCTGGTGCCTGGGACCGCGCCGTGCTCGCGGTCGGAGGCATCACGAGCGTCGAACGAGCACACCACGTCCTGCACGAAGGCGCTGACAGCGCTCTGGTCGCCACCGCGGCGCTCTTCGATCCACTCTTCGCAACGCGGTTTCGCCAGGCGCGGGTGGCGGCGTAGGGCGCAGGGCTTGGGGGCCGCTCCCCCGGCTTCGAATACCCCACTCGCCGGGGAGCGGCCCCCAAGCCCTGCGCCCTACGCCTACCGCGTGCATCACTTCGACGCTCCGCTTATCCGGCAGCACGTTCCCTGGCCATGATCGCCTGAGCCCCACCGCGGCCCTGCATCAGCTGTGCGCCAGGGCTCCGTAGATCGCCAGCGTGAGCTGACCGAACTCCGCCGCGGCGCGCGACTCCATCGTGCGGGGTCGCGGCAGCGGCACTGGAAATACGTGCGCGACTCGACCCGGCCGGGGCGTCATGACCACCACGCGGTCCGCCATGAAGATCGCCTCGGGAATCGAGTGCGTGACGAACACGATCGTCTTTCGCCCCCCACGGGCGCCGGCGGCCTCGCCCCAGATCCTCAACAGCTCCACGTTCATTTCGTCCCGGGTCATCGCGTCGAGCGCACCGAATGGCTCGTCCATGAGCAGGAGCGGCGGATCGAGCAGCAGCGCGCGGCAGAGGGAGGCTCGCTGCTGCATTCCGCCGGAAAGCTGCCGCGGCAGCTTTGCGGCAAATTCAGCCAGTCCAACGAGACGGAGCAAATCCCATGCGCGAGCGCGCAGACCGGCGGGGCTCATCCCGGCAAGCTCGGCAGGCAGCAGCACGTTCTCGAGCACGGTGCGCCACTTCAGCAGGACGGGCGCTTGAAACACCATGCCGACCGCGGGAATAGGCTCCGTGACGGCACGGCCGTCGAGGAGGACGCGACCCATCGTGGCCACGCGCAGGCCTGCGATGATGCGAAGCAGCGTCGACTTCCCGCAGCCCGACGGCCCGACGAGCGCGACGAACTCGCCCGCGTCCACGCTGAAGCTGACGTCGCGAAGCGCCTCCACGGCGCCGGAGACTGTGCTGCGGGCATCGGCGGTGGCGCAGTTCCCAGCGGAGACGGTGCCGTTGTCCCCGGAGACCGCGGGATACACCATGCCGACCCGGTCGAGCACGATCAACGCTTGGGCGGCTCGACCTTGGTCAGAAACTCGTTGGTGAAGACCTCGTCACAGCCGACCTTGCGCGGCATGTCGGGCATGTAGCTGTTGATGAGCTCCACGGTCCGACACATCTTGGCGCGATCGACCCACCCGATCCCGTTCTTCGCGTAGCGGTCGGTCTTCATGAGGTCGAGCCCGAGCATCATGTTCGGCTCGATGAGCGCCAGATCGATCTCAGGGACGCGCCGCTTGAAGACCTCGAGCGCCGCCTTCGGATTGTCCATCACGTCACGCCAGCCGAGATACGAGGCAGCGACGAAGTCGCGGAGCACGCGCGCCCGCTCGGCGATCGTCTTCTCGCTCGCCACGATCGCCATCGAGTACGTGTCGAAGCCGTACTGGTGCCACGGCATTCGCACGAGGTTGTCGGCTCCGATCGCCTTCTCCCAGAAGGGCTGTCCCGTCGTGTAGTCGGGGACCGCATCGACGCGCTTCTCCGAGAGCGCGGCGAACTTCGCGGCCGGCTCGATGTTCACCCACTTCACCCTGGCGGCGTCGATGCCGTTCAGCTTCGCGAACGCGGGAAATAGCTGGCGTTGCGCGTCACCGGGCGGGGCCGCCAGGGTCTTGCCCTCGAGGTCCTTCGGCTTCGTGATCCCCGTGTCCTTCCGCGTCCAGATGTTCAGCGGCGTGTCGTCGAACACGGCGCCCACGATCTTGATGCGAGCGCCTTGCGCCAGGCGCGGAATGACGACGACCGCATCCGCCAGCCCGACATCGGCGCGGCCCGTGTCGACCTTCGCGATCGAATCGCCCGAGCCCTTGGAGTTCTGGAGCTCAACGTCGAGACCGCGCGCCTTGTAGTAGCCCTTGTCCAGGGCCACCCAGTACGCCGCATGATCACCGACCGCGAACCAGTTGAGGGCGAAGACGACCTTCTGCCCTTGCGCCTCCGGCTTGCCGAACGCCGTTACGATAGCCAGCACTGCGAGCACGGTTGCGCATGTCATACGGCTCATGATTGTCTCCCTACGTGGTGTCGGCCCACGGAGCCCACCATCGTCCGATCAGATCTACCACGCCGTACAGCGCGAGCCCGATCACCGAGATCCACGCCAGCGCGGCGAAGGCGACCGGTGTGTTGAGGTTGGTCTGCGCGGTCACGATGATCATGCCGAGCCCCGCCTGGGATGCCACGAACTCACCGACGATCGCGCCCACGACCGCCGCGGTCGCTGTGATCTTGAGCGCCGAGAGGACGTAGGGCAGGGCGTTCGGGAGCCTGATCTTGAGGAAGACCTTCCACGCCGGCGCGCCGAAGACCCGGCCGAGATCGAGCAGCTCGTCGTCGATCTGGGTCAGGCCGACGGCGGTGTTGATGACCACGGGAAAGAAGCCGATCAGGGCCGCGATCAGCATGTTCGGTACGACACCGTAGCCGAGCCACAAGAGGAAGAGCGGCGCCACGGCAACCTTGGGAAGCGTGTTGACGAACACCAGGGACGGCACGAGCGCGCGCGCCACCGCCGGCGACGACGCGATGACGATGCCGAGGGCGACCCCGGAGGCGCCGGCGAGCGCGAAGCCGCCCAGGACCTCGAGCGTCGTGGTCCAGATGTGCGTGTGCCACGGGATCGAGAAGTTGAGCGCGGCGCGAAGGACTGCGAGCGGGCCCGGGAGGAGATACTCGCGGATGCGAAAGAGCGGACCCGCCAGCTGCCACACGAGGACGGTGGCCGCGAAGAGCGCGAGCGAAGGCGCGTGACGCCGAAGCAGGCCCGGTCGCATCGCTTGCCGCGCATCATACCGTGGGTCGCTATGCTAGGCTACGGCTCATGCGCTGGATGGTCGTGTTTCCTTTCGACCGTCCCGAGCACATGGGCGTGGACTTCGCCGATGAGCTGCGGGCCCTTGGCCACGCGGTCGGCACGTTCGCCTATCGCCGCGAAAACGTCCTCTACAAGAACAAGGCCACCAAGCTCGCCTACCAGCGTCTGATCGCGCGCGAGCTGCGCCGGCACTGTGCGACGTGGCGGCCCGACGTCGTGCTCGTCATCAAGGGCGGTCCGATTGCGCCGGCGGTTCTTCGCCGTCTCAAGACCGACACCGGCGCGCTGCTGCTGAATTTCTTCCCCGACAATCCACTGTGGATGATGCCGTTCGAGAACATCGAGCCCTACGACGTGTTCTTCACCAAGGAGCGGCACGCGCTGCGCCAGCTCCAGCTGGCCGGACTCGGCAACCTGCACTATCTGCCGATGTATTGCGTGCCGGCCTTCCATCATGCCGTCACGCCGACGGACGCCGAGCGCCGCACGCTCACCGGGGCCGTCGCCCTCGTCGGGTCGTGGTACGAATACCGCGAGCGGTTCGTGCGGGAGATCAGCGACTACCCGGTACGGATCTGGGGGCCGCGATGGGAGCGGGCGCGGGACTCTCGCGTGCGCGCGCTCGTGGCCGGTGGCGCTGCCTGGGGCCGCACGAAGCTGGCGATCTACTCGACCGCCACGCTGTCCTTGAATCTGCACCACCCGATGAACGACATCGTCGGCGTCAACACTCGGGCCTTCGAATTGGCGGCCGCCGGCGCGTGCCAGGTCGTCGACCTGAAAGAGGACCTGCCGGCGCTCTTCAAGCCGGGACAGGAAGTCGTCGCGTTCCGCGATCTCCCCGAGCTACGCCAGCAGCTCGACTACTATCTCGCGCACCCTGACGAAGCGCGGGTCATCGGTGAGAACGCGCGACGCCGCGCGCTCGCCGAGCACACGCTCCGGCATCGGATCGAGGAGATGATCGAGGTCGTGGGTCAGCGATTCGGCCGTCGCTCGTGACGGACTCGCTGGCTCAGCGGCTCGTCTGCATCGACTGCGGCGCCGAGTACCCTCTCACGTATCGGCTCGAATGCGCCGCCTGTCATGGCCTGCTGGAGCTGCGCTACGACATCGAGCGCTTGGCCAAGACCGGACCCGCCATCCTGAAAGGCAGCGGACTCTGGCGGTACGCGCCCGTGTTGCCGATCGTCGATCCGGCGCACCGTGTCTCGCTCGGCGAGGGCGGCACGCCCTTGCTCGACTGCCCGCGGCTCGCCGCCGAGCTCGGCCTGCGGCGTCTGTGGCTCAAGTTCGATGGGCCGAATCCCACCGGCACGGTGAAGGACCGGTCGTCCGCAACCGCCGTGGCCGCGGCGCTGCAGTTCGGCTATCGAGCCACCTCGGTCGTGAGCTCGGGGAACGCGGGCTCCTCGATCGCCGCGTACTCGGCGCGCGCGGGTCTGCGTTCCCTGATCTTCGCGTACGAGCGAGCTTCGGCGCCGAAGCTCTTGCACATGGCGGCGACGACGCCGGATCTGGTCATCTATCGCGGCGTGTACGACGATCTCATCACGCTGTGGGACCGTGTCGTCGAGGACGACCTCTTCTTCGACTGCGGGGCGTCCCGGAACGCGTACAAGCAGGAGGGTAAAAAGACCCTGGCGTACGAGATCGCGGAGCAGACCGGGTTTGATCCGCCTGACGTCGTCATCGCTCCCGTCGCGGTCGGCGAGACGTTCATTGCCACCGCTCGCGGCTTCCGCGAAATGCGGGAGGCGGGATGGATCGCGCGAATACCGCTCATGGTGGCAGCGCAGGCAACGCGCGCGAATGCCATCTCGCGCGCCTTCCGCGACGGCACGGCGATCACACCGCTCGCGATCGGATACACCGTGGCCGAAGGGCTCGCGGCCGGCAATCCAGGCCGCAAGGGCGACTGGGTGCTGCGCCTCCTCCGCAAGACGGGTGGTCTTGCCGCCGACGTCGAGGACGACGACATCCTGCGCGCCCAGCGACGACTCGCGCGGGTCGAAGGCATCTGGGCCGGCCCCACGGGCGTGACCACGGTCGCCGTGCTCGAACGGCTGCTCGCGGACAAGCAGCTCGATCCGGATCGCACGATCTGCGCGATCGTGAGCGAGACCGGACTCAAGACGGAAGCGGAGCCGCCGTCGCGCGCGGGCGTCGCGTTCGACGAGGCGTCGCTGCGGCGGCTCGTGCGCGAGCGGCTGTCTTCCCGCTGAGCGCCCGCGGCGCGTGCGCGACCGTGACGCTGCCGCGGGCGTTCTATTTGCGGCCACCGCGCGTGGTCGCCCGTGATCTTCTCGGCTGCATCGTCGTCTCGCGCATCGGACGGACGGTCGTCGCCGGACGGATCGTCGAGACGGAAGCGTACCTCGGTCCCGAAGACGCTGCCTCTCACGCCGCGATTCGTCCCATCGCGGCGCGCTCCATGCTCTACGGCGAGGGCGGTCACGCGTACGTGTTCCGCATCTACGGCATGCACTTCTGCTTGAATGCGGTCACTCGTCCGGTGGGCGAGCCAGGGTGCGTGCTCATCCGGGCGCTCGACCCGGTCGCCGGGCTGCCGCTGATGGCACGCCGGCGCGGCCTTGCCGTCGACTCACCGGGGCTCACCAACGGTCCTGGCAAGCTGACCCAGGCCCTCGGAATCACCGAGCAGCACAACGGGGCCGATCTCGTGCACGGGACGCTCGTCATCGCGCCGCCCGATGCCCCGCGTGATTTCGTGATCGCCAGGGGTCCCCGGATCGGGATCACGCGGGCCACGGCGCTGCCGCTCCGCTTCTGGGTGCGCGACAACCGCTTCGTTTCACGCGGTTGACCGGCGGGGGCACGGCTGCCGAGGAAGCGCACGAACACCCCGATTTTGCGGGGCAAATTGGTTGACACCCTCGGAAGGGCACCGCTATGATGGAAGCGAGATCTTGACCCCGAATTTCCCTGTGACTCTGGAATCTTCTAACCCAAGGAGCTCCCGTGCAATCTGCTGACAGCCTGACTGCCGGTGTAGTCGAGCTCGTCGTCAATGCCGGGCCCGTCGCGAAGCTGGTCCTCGTCGTCCTGCTTTGTTTCTCGATCATCAGCTGGGCCCTGATCGTCGAGAAGTGGTGGCACTTCAGACGGATACGGCGGCAGACGGTCGCCTTCGTCAAAGTGTTCCGCGAGGCGCGCCGGCCGTCCGTCGTGCTCGGCGCGGCGAAGAAGTATCGCGAAAGCCCGCTGGCCCAGATGTACGCCTCCGCGTATCAGGAGTTCTCCGGGATCCCCGAGATCATCGACCGCAGGGGCGACGACGAAGAGTTCGGTCCCGAGCGCCTGGAGGCGGTCAATCGCGCGTTGCGGCGGACCGCGGCGCTCGAAGGTTCGAAGCTCGAGCGGTATCTCCCGTTCCTGGCCACGACGGCCAGCTCCACGCCGTTCATCGGGCTCTTCGGCACCGTGTGGGGCATCATGGCGGCGTTCCACGGTATCGGACGTCAGGGGTCGGCGAGCTTGGCGGTCGTTGCGCCAGGCATCTCGGAAGCGCTGATCGCCACCGCCGCCGGTCTCGCGGCCGCCATTCCCGCGGTCATCGGTTACAACTTCTTCGTGGCGCGCGTCCGAAGCTGGAACATCGAGATGGAGGGTTTCACGCTCGATTTCCTCAACCTCCTCACGCGCCCCGGCGCGAAGAGCACTGCGAAAGATGGCGTTTAAACTCGACTCGTCCGACAGCCGGTCCGGCGGGGGGACGCTCGCCGAGATCAACATCATCCCCCTCGTCGACGTGGTGCTCGTGTTGCTGCTGATCTTCATGCTGACCGCGCCGATGATGTACCGCGGGATCGACGTCAACCTCCCGAAGAGCTCCGGCAAGCCGACGGCCGTCGAGGAGCGCCTGGTCCTGACGATCACCAAGGACCGCGGGATCTTTCTCAACGAGCGGTCGGTCGCCGCCGCGGCGCTCGAAACCCAGCTCCAGGACGTGTTCCGGAACCGGTCGGACAAGGTGTTGTACCTCAAGGCCGACCAGGGTCTCACGTACGGCGTCGTCGTGGAGACGATGGATCGCATTCGCCGCGCCGGGATCGAGCGCCTTGGGATGGTGACCGAACCGGCCCGCGAGCACTGACGGTCCGTGGCCGCCACGCTCCACGTGCACCGGCGTCTCAAGATCGGCCCCGCGCTGCGCATCGTGCCGCTGCCGGTGGCGAGTCTCACACTGTCCACGGGGCTTCACCTCGCGCTCATGGTGGCGATCGTCCTTGCAGTCAACTCGCTCAACAGGAACCAATCTCAGGCGTACGTCGTGAACCTCGTGCCCGCGGTCGCGGCGATCGGCTCGCCTCGCGGCGACGCTTCCGCGCCCCCGCACGTCGCCCCGCGCCCCGAAGAGCCAGCGCCGAAGGCGCCGGCGGCGAAAGAGGCGCCGGCGGCAAAAGCCGGACTGCCCGACCGACCGCGCGACCTGCCGGCACGCGTTGTGTCCTCGCGCGATCCGATGTCGCTGCCTGAGCGCAGGAGCCTTCCTCCGCGATCGACGGCGCCAGCGCTTCCGCGTCCGGATCAGAAGGAGCTTCCGACGCTGCCGACCGCGACCGCCAGCACACCGGGCAGTCCACTCCCCGTGCTGGCGGCGCAGGCGAAGTCCCTCAGCCCGATGCCGCAGACGACCGCCGCGGCGCCGCCTCCGCCGCCGCTCGGTCAGGCCAGCGGTTCGTCGCAAGGAAAAGGCGCGGTGACGGTCGAGGTCGACTTCCCATATTCCTGGTACTTCGGTGCGATCCACCGAAAGATCTCGGAGCGCTGGGACGATAAGGCGCTCCCGGGGCAGCAACCGGTGGTCGTGTTCGAGATCGGTCGAGATGGACAGGTGAACATGAGCAGCATTGCGGTCGAGAAGACGTCCGGCAACCCGCTGTATGACCGTGCCGCGCTTCGCGCCATTCAAGAGGCCAATCCATTCCCGCCGTTACCCGACGACTTCAAGCGATCGCTGCTTCGCGTCCATCTGAACTTCCTGTACAACCGGGACCGCGGGTAGCCCCGATGATCCGACGGCGCCCGCTCGTCATCATCGGCGCGCTGCTGACCATCGCGCTCGGCCTCGTCACGCCGTGGTCGAGACCGCTCCGGGCGCAGGGTGTCGACGTCTTTCTGAACGTCACCGGCACCGGCGCGAAGAAGCTGAACATCGCGATCCCGGAATTCACCGTGGTCGCGGGCAGCGACTCGGCGGGCGTCGCGAAGCTGCTCGCCTCGGTGACCGGCCGTGATCTCACCTACTCCGGGCTGTTCAACGTCGTGGCGGCCGAAGGCGCGATCCCGCCGAACAATCCGGAGCTGCTGCGGAAATCGTGGACCGACTTCGCCGCGGCCGGCGCCCACGCGGGACTGCACGGGCTGCTGGCCCTGCGCGGTGATCGCGTCGAGGGCGAGATGCGGCTGTACGACCTCACGTCCCCCGAGCAACGGCTCATCGCGTCGAAGACCTTCACGGTGTCGGCGACACAACCCCGGCGGTTGGCCCACAAGATCGCGGACGAAGTCGTGCTCCAGTTCACCGGCGAGGCCGGCATCGCAGACACCAGGATCGCGTACGTCGTCGGTCGACCGGGCGCGAAAGAAATCGTGATGGCGGACTACGACGGTGTCGGCGTCGCGCCAGTGACGCGCAACGGATCGATCAACCTCAGTCCCGTCTGGAGCCCGGACGCCCGATCGGTCGCGTTCACGTCGTACGTGCACGGCTACCCGGATCTCTACCGTGCCTTCCCGTTCGAGCGGCGCCCCGAGCAAACGCTGGCGGCCTTCTCGGGCATCAACTCGTCGCCGGCGTGGAGCCCTGACGGCCAGGGCCTGGCCATGACGCTGTCCAAGGATGGCAACCCCGAGATCTACGTCCTGACCGTTGCCACCGGAACGCTCCGGCGGCTGACGCGCCATGCGAGCATCGACACCGAGCCCACATGGTCGCCGACCGGCCGGCAGATCGCGTTCGTGTCGAACCGCACGGGCAGCCCACACATCTTCGTGATGGATGCCGAGGGCGCGAACGTGAGACAGCTCACCTTCGGCGGCCACCACACGCAGCCCCGCTGGTCACCGAAAGGCGACACGATCGCGTACACGGCCCGCCAGGGCAATCACGACATCTGGGCCGTCGGGAGCGATGGCTCGAACCCGCGCCGCCTCACGGCTGGACCCGGCGACAACGAGTCCGCAGCGTGGTCGCCGGACGGCCGGCACCTCTTGTTCCAGGGCTCGCGTCTGGGTGGTTGGCAGATCTTCTCCATGCTCGCCGACGGAACCGAACAGATCCCGGTGACGCGCGGAGTGAGCGAATCGACAAGTCCTTCCTGGTCACCGCGGCTGCCGTGATAGGATTGATGACTGCAAGTCGGGGACGTCCTATACGCAGCCAAAGGAGGCGTCATGGTTACCCGTCGCACTAATCTCTTCGTTGTGTCGGGCTTGATGTTGTCGCTCGTCCTGGCCGGTTGCGCGAAGCGTCCCGCCACCACCCAGGCTCAAGCGCCCGCGCCGACCGGGGCAGTCGCGACCGCGCCGGCTCCTGCCGCGCCGGCACAGCCGAGCGCGCCGGCTCCCATGCCGAGCGCACCTGCGACGGCGGCGCCGCAGAACCCGACTGCGTCGGCCCGACCGACGATCAAGGAATTCCTGCCGGTGCCGGAGTTGAAGGACATCTACTTCGACTTCGACAAGTACGACGTCCGACCTGAAGACGCGAAGACGCTCGATTCGAACGCCCGGTGGTTGAAGACGAACGACAATCTCGTTCTCATCGAGGGCCACTGCGACGAGCGCGGCACCAACGAGTACAACCTCGCGCTCGGCGAACGACGCGCCAAGGCGGCCATGAACTACCTCGTGGCGCAGGGCGTGCAGGCGAGCCGGGTCACGATCATCAGCTACGGCGAGGAGCGCCCCGTCTGCACGGAGCACACCGAGGAATGCTGGAGCAAGAACCGCCACGCGAAGTTTCTCGTCAAGCCTCGCTAGATCAGGCTGAGCTGACGGCGAGGAGGCGGTGGCCCAGCCTCCTCGCCGGGGTCGTCCTTCTTGCTGGCTGTACCAGCGTTCACGACGTCACGGGGACGGCGACACAGCAGGACTTTGTGCAGCTCAGGGCCGACGTGACGGCCCTCCAGCTCAATATTCAGCACGCCAAGGCGGAGACTGACAAGCAATCGGCGCAGGCCGAGAGCCGCGCGCGCGAAGAGACGGCTCAGCGCGAGCAGCAGACCGCCGATCTCAACCGCCGGCTCGAGGCGCTGTCATCCTCGGTGTCGGGATTGAGCGCGCGGCTCGACGACGTGGCGAGTCGACTGGAGGCGCTCAACCGCCGCGTGGGCGCAGCCGCACCCGCCGCTCCGCGAACCGCAGCGCCTGTCACGCCAGCGCCCGCCACATCCGGCGCTCCGGGGGCCGGCTCACGTCCGGCGACCGGGACTCTCCAGCCACAGGACGTCTACCAGGCCGCGTACATCGACTTCAGCAAGGGCAGCTACGCGCTCGCCATCGCAGGCTTCCGGGAGTTTCTCCGGCGCTATCCGGATCACGAGCTCGCCGGAGCCGCACAGTACTGGGTCGGTGAGGCGTACTTCAGCCTCGCCAGGGGCGCCGTGAACACGGGACAATCGGACAAGGCAGGCGAATCGCTGCAGCAGGCGGTACAGGAATTCAAGAAGGTGATCGCGAATTATCCGCGGAGCGACAAGGCGCCCACGTCTCTCTACAAGGAGGCGCTGGCGCTCATCGAGCTGAAGCAACCGGCGCTCGCGCAGGCGCGGCTCCAGTATCTGATCGACAACTTCCCTCAGGCCGAAGAGACGCCGCTCGCTAAGGAACGCCTCGCGACGCTGAAGTCCGGATAGGTCGGCTAGGAACGTGTCGGATTATCGAGGCGGGCGTCGGGTTTCCCGGCGACCGACGAGCGTCTGGGGGTTCGAGGCGGGCGTCGGGTCCCCCGGCGACCGACGAGCGTCTGGGGGTCTGGGGGCCTTCGAGGCCCCCAGCTTACTCAGTCGAGGCCGAAGACCCAGACGACGGTCATGTCCTGGTCCGGCGTCGAGTAGACCATCACGCTCCGACCCGGACTGTCCGCCGAGCGGACGACGACCTGTGCCTCGGCCTCGCGCGGGCGTCCTGGCAACAACTGCCAAATGGTGAGAGAAACCAGCAAGGCGGTCGCGATCGCGACACTACCGAACGCCCAGCGACGCCCGAGTCCTGCCCATCGACGTACCGCGGGCACGGGCTGCCGGGCATTTTCGATGCCCCGGACGATCCCCTGCCAGAAGCCAGTCCAATCCGGGTCGGCCGGCGTGAGGGCGGCCCTCAGCAGGCCTTGGAGGCGGTGCAGGCTCTCGACTTCCCTCTGACACCGTGCGCAACGGGCGACATGCGCCGCCGTTGAAGCCGCAACAGCCTCAGGGAGGCCACCGTCGACGAAGGCGCCGAGACGTCGCCGGACGAGATAGCAGGTCACCACGCTCATTGGACGGACGGACCACCCCCTCGTATTCTCCAGACGGGCATGATATCCGAAGAGCCAGTGGCGGTCGCCTCGGCTGACGGCGTCACTCTCGAGGGATGGCTGGCGGTGAGCCTCGGGGCCAGCGCCGGAATGGTCATTTGTCACCCGCATCCGCTGTACGGCGGGGACATGGAGAACCCTGTCGTCGTCCGAGTTGTCGAGGTGGCCGGCGGGCACGGACTCACGACCTTGCGGTTCAACTTCAGGGGAGTGGGTCGATCGACCGGGGTTCATGGCGGGGGCGAAGCCGAACGCGCCGACGTCGGCGCTGCCCTCCATCATCTGCAATCCCGTCTGCAATCACCCGATGCCCCCATCGTCCTGGCGGGATATTCGTTCGGCGCCGCGGTCGCCGCGCGCGTGGCGGTGACCGTGACGTTGGCCGGCCTCGTGCTGATCGCTCCGCCGCTGGCCCTGGCAGAGTACGAACGGCTCGAGTTTCTCGACTCGTTCACGGCGCCGCTGCTCGTGATCGCCGGCACCAACGATGAGTATTGTCCCCTGCCAGCGCTGGACCGCGCGCGTGCGCAGCTACCGCAGGCCGCGGTGCGCATCATCGACGGCGCGAATCACTTCTTCTTCGGAACGCTGTTCCCGCTCGGCGAAGCGATGCGGGAGTGGCTCGAGCGGCTACAGCTTGGGCAGTCGGGACGGCGTGGCGGTCCCGGCTGAGAGGATGATCCTGAGACCTTCCTCGACCGACAGCCCGGTCGAGATGACGTCGTCCCGCGGCACCATCGTGACGTCGCCGAGGTACAGGTTGTTGGTGGGCACGAACACCGTGACCATCTCCCGCTTGCCGTGCGGCGCGTCCAAGATCACCTCGCTCGTGACGAATCCAAACGCGTATTCTCCCTCGCGTGGATGCTGGACCAGGACGACGGCCTTGAAGGCGTTGCGCCGCTCAGGAGAAAACGAGTCGAGCAGCATCTTGACCGAGGGATACAGCCGCCGATAGATCGGCACCTTGAGCAGCAACTTGTCGCCCCAGGCGAGCACGCGGCGGCCGACCACGTTCCGTGCGATGGCGCCCATGATCAGGATGATGGCGGCAGCGGTGAGGAAGCCGAGGCCCGGGATGGGACGCCCGAACGTCCGCGTGTACATCGGGCCGAAGATGTCGTCGATGCGGCTCCAGAACACCCACAGGAGATAGCCGCTCGCGAAGACGGGGACCGTGAAGAAGAAGCCCGCGAGGAACCGGACCTTGAACCAGTTTCGGAGGCGGGTGCGCATGATCAATTCCACGATGACATCTCACACACGACGAGTCAAGAAACGCCGGCGGTGGCCCGCCGGCGTCAGGGCTGCGCGATCCTGCCGCCACCCATCGCGCGCAGGAAATCGCCGAGCGCGGTGAACCGCATGAACGGGTTCTGGCGCTTCTCGGCGCCGATGGTCGAGGTGGGTCCACCGTAATTGTGGCCGGGCAGCAGGACGGTGTCGTCGGGAAGCGCGGCGAGCCGCTGCGTCAGCGAGTAATACATGTCGCCCGGGTCGCTGCCTGGCAGGTCGGTGCGGCCACACGACCCGATGAAGAGCGTGTCGCCCGATACCAGGCGGCCGTCCACGAGAAAACATTGCGAGCCCGGCGTGTGCCCCGGCGTATGCATGAACGTCAGGGTCAATCGACCGACGGCGAGCGTCTCGTGATTGTCCACCTTGACGAGGTCGGAGCCGAAGCCTTTGAGGAATTCGCGCTCCGCTTTGTGGACGTAGACACGCGTCGCGACACGCTCCAGCAAGTCTTCCACGCCGGGAATCCGGCCCGGCATGCCCCACGACTTCAGACTTCCGCCGACGTGGTCCTGGTGGGTATGCGTGACGAGGGCCCCCACGATCGTCATGTCCGCCGCCTGCGCCGTCTCGATGATGGTGTCGATCTCCCAGGCAGGATCGACGACGACGCACTCGCGCGCGACCGGGTCGCCGATCAGGTAGACGAAGTTCTGCATCGGCCCGAGCTCGAGCTGCTTCAGATAGATGGCCGCGTCGTTCACGAGCAGTATCGTACTCCACAGGTCCAGACGATCGCTACGACCGGGCGGGTTACCCGCGCGAGGAGAGGCCGGCCTCTCTCGCGCGGATAACGTGAAGCGTTACGGAACCTGCGCCGTGGTGGAATCGCCGGTGGCCGAAATCGTGAACGTGCCGTCGGCGGCGGAGTTGTAGCCGTAGCTGGCGCTCCACGAAGCCGGCGGTGTGGGCACGGCGGCCATGAAGGCTCCCGCCGTCTGGCCCTGCGAGTTCGTGCCCGAGGCCG
>JBGPTW010000123.1:0-19563 GCA_041490825.1 Methylomirabilia bacterium
CGGGGTCCGGGGGAGCCATTCCCGCCTCGCGAGGGGACGACGCAGCCGTGACGAGTGCGAACGGCTCGTCGATGATCGGGGCGAAGGCGCCTGTGGTCAGAGGACCCTGGCGGCCCATCTCCCGCCGGATCACCGGCCGGCACACGCGTCGTTCGTTCATGAATAATCCGGGCTAACCCCTCGCTGCGCGCCTGTGCCGTCGCCTCCCGCCTCGTTCACACTTTCGGTTTATTTATGTGCCATGAATCTACCAATTGGTTATATTCGATTCCGGACGAATACCGGGCATTCGGGAGACTGGCAAGAAGCGCGTATTGCCCTGATCCATGGCAGCCAATACCTCGCTCGAGAAGGCGCTGTCCCAGCCGAGGACGAGAGGCGAAGCTCGGCGAGCGCTGCTTCGCGCGCGCGGACTGACGCTCGCCGACGTCGCGCGAGAGACCGGCCGTCACCTGTCGATCGTGTCGCGAGTGAATGCGGCGAAGAAACGATCGGGATCAGTCGAGCGCGCGATTGCCCGGCGTCTTGGATTGCGGCTCGCGCAGGCGTTTCCCGAGTGGTACAGGGCCGAACGGATCCGGACGGTTCCGGGGCGGCGGAGGCCGGTCAAACGCGGTGGAGGATCCGGTCGATGATCGTCGCGGTCAGCTCGGCGCTGATTTCCTTGTTCACGGCTCGTGCGGACGCCTCCGGCAGCAGGTGCTCGACGGCGGCGGCGAGAGCGGCGGCGCGCCGCACGAGCGTGCGGACCTCGTCCTTGCGGTCTTCCGCAAGGCCCTGCCACGCGCGGTTGAGTTGGGCGCTGGTCTTTCCGCGGGCCGCGAGTCGGAGATTGGTCGAGGCGAGGAGCGGCCGGAGGGCGGCGTCCCACGTCCGGCTCGCCTCGGCGACACCGACGGCTGATCGTCCGCCGCCCCGCAGCAGGAAGTCGACGGAGGCGCCCACCGCTTCCGCCAGCCGGGCCAGCACGTCGTAGTTCTACGGCCGCCGTCCCGTCTCGTATCGCCAGATGGAATTCAGCGTGACGCCGGCCCGGCCGGCGAGGTCGCGCTGGGTGAGACCTGCCTGCCGGCGCGCCGCCGCCAACCGCTCGCCGAACGCGGGATCCGGCGGGCGGCGGCCGGTCTTGCTGTTGGTAGATTTACGTTGGCTTTTGTCTACCAATTGGTTATAGTCCTCGTCGTCCGACAACCTCGGGTGTGGAGGCGCCAGGGCAATCGTTGCCCCGTGATCATGGCAGTCCATGCCCGGCTTGACAAGGCACGCGGGGATGGCCGGTTGGTCGTCGTCGTCGACGACGATCCGAGCGTACGCGAGCTGTGCGTCGAGGAGCTGGTCGAGGCGGGCTATCGCGTGGACGCGTTCGCGCGAGGGGAACCGGCGCTCAGCGCGCTGGCCGCCGCTCCGGCCGCAGTGCTCGTCGTGGACTGGAAGATGCCCGGGCTGAACGGCGCCGAGGTCGCCTGCCGCGCCCGCGCGCTGTATCCCCGGCTTCCGATCTTGATGGTCACGGGCAACCGGCATGAAGCCGCGGCCGCGGCAGCCCGCGCAGGCATCGATCACATCCTCGACAAGCCCTTTCTGATCGAGGATCTCGTGGCTGCGGTGACCGCGCTAGCGGCGAGCGCGGAGTGATCCGCTAGCGCGTCCGGGCAGACCCCGCCTCAGGGCCGGACTGGCAGCAGCACGATACAGTTCGGATTGAACCCCTGGTTCTTCAGCGTGTCGACGCTCGCCACCGGCGCGCCCGTCGCCACGTCGATCACGGTGATGGATCCGTCGCTCAGCCCGGGAAGGTTCAGCAGGCTGTTCTGCACGAAGAGGTACCGCTCGTCCGGCGAGAACACCAGATGGTGCGCGCCGGCCGCGGCTGGAATGGCCTTGAGGAACGTCGGCTTCTGGGGATCGCTGACGTCGTAGACGTTGACGTGGCCGGGCTTGCCCGTGGTGACGTAGAGGCGGTCCGTCTTGCGATTGTGCTCCATCTCGAGCGGCACGCCGTGTCCACGAGCGCCGAAGTCGTCGACCTGCCGGAAATCGAATGTCTTCGTGTCCGGACGCCAGGTCGCCAGCCACAGCGTCCCGCCGTACATGTTGGTGATGTACGCGACAGGCGGCGTGGCCGAATGGAGGAACATCACCTCCACCGGCGCGGCGCCGGACGGCGAGGGCTTCAGCGACACCTTGTGCGTCGACAGGACCTTGCCGCTGCTGGCCTCGATCACCGTCACGGTCTCGCCGGGATCTCCGAGATCCGAGGCCCGCACGGTGCTCGTCACCATCGCGCGGTCGATGCCGGGGTGGAGACTGATGCCATGGGGGTACCGGATGAACGTCGAACCGGAGGCCGCCGCGATCGTCTTCGTCGGCCTGTCCGTGCTCGCGTCGCCCATGATGACGTTGCTCGAACCCATGCAGCACCTCACGACCGCGGCGGCGATGTACCGCGAGATGGACATGCGGTTCTATCTGGAGCAGGCGGAGGCGGAGCTGAGATCGTTGAGCTGATGCGCGGCTCCCGGTGTGCAGCGCTGGGATAAGATCGGGCGATGACCTCTCCGTCGCTCTCGCCCGAGTGGAGCGCCCTGGCCGGCCGGGTCGTCGCCGAGTATCGCGCCGCCATCGGCGACGACCTCGTGGCCATCGCGCTGTTCGGATCGGTGGCACGGGGCCGACCGCGGCCCGACAGCGACCTCGACCTCTACGTGGTGACGCGGAGGCCGAGCCTCGGGGACTCCCGCTTACATGGGATGTGGGATCGCATCGACGCGAGCCCGGAGTACCAGGCGCTCGTCCGCGCCGGGTACCAGCCCACACCGTCGCCTGTCCCGCACTCGGTGGACGATCTGCTCCGACATCCGTGGATCCTGCTCGACATCGCTCACCACGGCGTGATCCTGTATGACCCCGAATCCGTCCTCCAGCGCGAGCTGGACGCCGTGCGCCGACGCATGGCCGAGCTGGGCTCCACGCGCGTCGAGCTGCCGGACGGGAGCTGGTACTGGGACCTCAAGCCCGACTGGCGTCCGGGCGAGGTCGTCGATCTGTGACCAACGGCGAGCGGGCCGATCGTCTTGCCGGTGAGGCTCGACAGATCGCCGGTGAGATGAAAAGAGCCCTCGACGACGAGGCATGGAACCTGGCCACTCGTCGTGCTCAGGAAGTGTTGGAGCTGGCGATCAAGGCGCTGCTCAACGAGATGAGCGTGGACTACCCGAAGACCCACAATCCTGCACCAGTCTTCGCCCATGCGGTCCGGACCCGTGGCATCGATGTCGACGCCGGTGTTCTGGACTCCCTGACGGCCCTCTCGCAGGAGCTCGCCAAGGTCAGGAGCCCGGCCTTCTACCAGGAGACCCTCGTCACCGAGGCCCAGGCGCGGGACTGGGTCCAGCGCGTCGAGCGCGCCCTTCACTTCGGCGAGGACCTGCTCAGGCGATTGCGGAGGGCACTGTAGGGCATGCCGTGTCGACCAGGCGGAGGCGGAGATCGAACGGGTTCGCTGATACTGCGGTATGACTAGAACTACTCAGTTCTAATCAGTGGAGGCTTCGCGTGAAGATCAAGACTGTCCCGGCGCTGGAGGCGCGGACGCAGTTCGGCCGAATCTTAAAGGATGTCCAGGGCGGTCAGGTCCGTGTCCTCGTCGAAAAGTCCGGCGTGCCGATGGTCGGCATCATCAGCGCGCAAGAGTTTCAGCGCCTGATTGCCGAGCGCGACGCCCGATTCGAGGTCGTCGACCGCATCCGCCGAAGGCTCCCGGCAGTTCCGGATCACGAGGTCCAGCGTGACGTGCGTGAGGCGCTGAAGCAGGTTCGCCGGCGCCGGCGTGCTTAAGGCCCTGCTTGACACGAACCAGCTCGTCAGCAGCCTTCTCAGGGTAACAACATACTTCACTCGTTACCCTTCTCAGCGCCCGGGGTCTACAGCGGCAGCTCATCGAGGCTTGGCGTGGCCGGTCGTTCCTCCTTCTTCTGGTTCCCGGCCAGATCGAAGAAGTGGCCGAGGTACTGGTTCGCCCGAAGATCGCGAAGAAGTATCGGATTGGATCTGACGACCGACACGCGTTTCTCGAGCTCCTGAGGGCCGAGGCGATCCTGCTTCCTCACGCGCCGGCGCCTGCGATCTGTCGAGACCCGGACGACGACTATCTGCTCGGATGCGCCGCGTCGGGCGGCACCGACTATCTGGTCACTGGTGACGACGATCTCTTGGCCATCGGACAGCACGCTGACGTCGTCATCGTTGACGCACGCACTTTCCTCGCCGTGCTCTCAGCGCAGGAAGGATGATGGGATGACGCCGATGCGGATCAGCGAGATCGTGCTCAGGACCGCGCGCTACGACGAGCTGAGAGCCTGGTAGCAGACGGTGCTCGGCATCGATCCCTACCTCGACACCGATCGTTTCTGCTTCCGGCGCCTCCACAGCGACTATCCCTACACGCAGCTCCTCGTCATCTTCAATCGGCCTGAGCTACAAGCCGAGCCCAGAACGGGGCCCGGTCTCGATCACATGCAGTTCCGCTGCAGCTCGCTGGGAGAGCTGCTCGATCGCTACGAGCGGCTGAAGACTGCCGGCATCGTCCCGCACCGCTCGATGAACCACGGCCCGGGGATGAGCTTCTACTATCGCGATCCCGATGGCAACGTGGTCGAGCTCTCGTCCGTGAACTTCAAAACCGAAGACGAGTACCTTGCGTACGTCGCATCGGAGAAGTTCCGGTCGAACATCTCCGGAGTTGCGGTCGACCCTGACGATCTCGTCGCGCGGTACCGGGACGGAGTGACTGCCGAAGAGCTCGCGCGGATTCCCTGATTACATGGTCGGCGAAGAAAACTCGCCGCCCATCGCCACGAGCGCCCACGGCCCTCCCTGCGCGTCCCAGCTGAAGCCGATGTGGCCGGCGAGAGCGTGCTGATCGCGGAAGAGGCGCTGGATCGGATAGCGGTCGTAGATCCCGTTGGCGCCGGCGAGCGCGTGGAGCGTGTCGACCGCCTCGGTGCAGAGCTCCATCGCGTACGCCACGTTCCGTTTGAAGCGCAGCTTCTCCTCGAGCATCGGCGCGCGGTTCTCCTTGGCGATGCGCTCGGCGTCGAGACAATCGTTTCTGATGATGAGCCGCGCCGCGTCGACCCTGGCGCCGCCGCCGGCCACCCGGAGCTGCACCGCCTGGAAGTCGCGCATGCGCATCGCGGTGTAATTGGTGCTCCGCTCCCGGATCGCCTCGATCGTCAGATCGAGCGCTGACTGAGCGTTGCCGACGCCCGCCGCGGAGAGACAGTGCGAGCCGAGGGCCGAGAGCGGCACGCGGTACAGCGGATTCGGATTGACGAGCGCGCCGGGAAACTCGCTGCCACCTCGCGCGAGGTACATCGAGAGCGCGCGATGCTCGGGGACGAAGATCTCGTTGGCGCGCACGGACTTCGACCCGGTGCTCCGCATGCCGAGCACGTGCCAGTCGTCGACGATCTCGTAGTCACCCCGCGGCACCAGACACATCCGGTGATCGACCACGCGATCGCCGTCGCGGACCATGACGGCGAGCATGTTCCAGTCCGACGCATCGACGCCGCTCGAGAAGTTCCAGAAGCCGCTGACGACGAAGCCCCCGTCGACGCGACGCGCTTTTCCTTGTGGGTAGGCGATACCCGAGGCGATGACCGCATCCGGATTCTTGCCCCAGACTTCTTCCTGCGCGCGCTCGTCGTAGAGCGCCAGCATCCAGTGATGCACGCCGATGTTGGCGACGTTCCAGCCGGTCGACGCGCAGCCACGGGCGATCTCGGCTGGGATGTCGAAGAGCGCGACGAAGGGAATTTCCATGCCGCCCCAGCGGCGCGGCTGGTGGAAGCGGAGCAGCCCCGTGCGATGCAGATCGCCGAGCGTCTCCTTCTGCATCTCGCGGCCCGCTTCCGCCCGATCGGCGCGCTCGCGCAGGACCGGCACGAGATCCCGCGCCCGGCGCATCGCTTCGTCGTACGTCACATCGACGAAGCCTGGCCGGCTCATGCGCGCGTCGTGGCGACCTGCGGCATCTTCGCGTAGTCCTGGCCGCCCCAGTCCTTGACGTCCTTGAGACCGAAGAAGTTCAGCTCGATGGTGAGGCCGTTCGGATCCTTGATGAAGATCTGGTAGAGGTCGAACTCCGGTAGCGATCGTGGCTGATACTCGATGCCGCGCGCCTCGAGTCGCCGGACGAACTCGCCGGGCTCGCTCGCGACGAACGCGATGTGGTCCACCACGCCCGCGTGGTCGGTCGCGGCGTTCTTCGGGGTGCCGAGGTAGTACAGCTCGGCGTTGTCGATTCCGTCCGGGCCCATGTGGACCTGGATCTTGCCGTTCACGCCGAGCCAGTAGCCCGGAAACGGGAACGTCGGCCGGGGCATGACCTGAAAGCCCAGGACGTCGCAGTAGAAGTCTTTCGTCTTCTCGAGATCGTTCGCGCGGACGAAGTAATGGTTGAGCTCTGTGACCGGCATGGTGTCCTCCTCGGCGTCACGACTCCTCGTGCCTCTCCCGGGGGGCCAGCGCCCGGGTTCGTTGGCGATGGTACGCGAAGCGACTCGGGGTACGCAAAGCCCCGTTCGAGGCATCGCGAGCCGAGAGACGGCCGAGGAGCGCAGGCGACGAGCGTCGCGAGGCGAGTCTATGAACGGTAGACCGCGCGGGGTTTCCGCCGTATCCTCCGAGATCGCAGCCGGCCGCCCATCCTGGCAAGGCAGTCTGCGCAAGGAGGATCCAGCCATGCCACCGACGAAGCTGGCCCACGTCGTGTTCCAGACGAACCGCATGAAGGAAATGCGCGACTGGTACTGCACCGTGCTCGGCGGTCGCGTCATCTACGAGAACGAGCACCTGTCTTTCGTGACGTACGACGACGAGCACCATCGCGTGGCCTTCCTGGACTTCGGCCCGTTGACGCCTCGCGAGGGAGGACCCGGCGAGCTCCACGTTCGACCAACCGATCGCCCGGGCGTCCATCACGTGGCGTTCACGTTCGGATCGATGGGCGACCTGCTCGACAACTACGTCCGACTCAGAGACAACGGCATCCGGCCGTTCTTTTGCGTCAACCACGGCCCGACGACCTCGATGTACTACGTCGATCCCGACGGCAACCGCATCGAGCTCCAGATCGACAACTTCGCAACGGCCGAAGAAGGCCAGAAGTGGATGCTGTCACCGGCGTTCGATCGGAACCCGATCGGCGTGGAGTTCGAGCCAGACCAGCTCGTGGCGCGCTTTCGGTCGGGCGTACCGGTCGCCGAGCTCGTCGTCCGCGACTAATCGATGTGGGGGCCCCGAAATGGCCCCCACACCCCCAGGCGCTCGTCGCGCCCCGGGGAACCCGTGGCGCTCCTCGATACTCCGACAGGCTGTGTGCTCAAGGAGGCACTGATGGACCCGAATGCGAAGAAGACGACGCTCCGGATGATCCCGTACGGTCTCTACGTCCTGACGGCAGCGCACGCCGACGGCCGCGTGGCCGCGGCCACCGTGAACTGGGTGACGCAGGCGTCGTTCGAGCCGCCGCTGGTCGCAGTCGGCGTCAAGGCCGATTCCCACGCGCACGCGCTGATCAAGGACACCAAGGCCTTCGCCCTGAACGTCCTCGGGAAAGGGCAACAGGCGATGGCCTTCACGTTCTTCAAGCCGGCCGAGCGGCAAGGCCAGACGATCTCGGGCGAGCCGTTCCGTCTCGGCACGACGGGCTCGCCGATCCTGACCAACGCGCCCGCGTCGATCGAATGCTCGCTCGAGGCGACCGTCGAGAAGGGCGATCATTCGATCTTCGTCGGCAAGGTCATCGACGTCGGGCTCAGCAAGACGCCTGAGGGACGGGCCGACGACGCCACGCTCTGGCTGAAGGAGCTTGGCGACAAGGTTTTCTACGGCGGGTAGCCGCAGATCACGCCGTGAGTTACCGATCGGAATGACGGCGCGATCCGTCTGCGGGTTCTCTTCCCCATGTGCCGGGCGTTATAGTGTCGCCAATGGGACATGACGGCGCAGCGTGAACGGAGCCTGGAACAGGTAAAACGGATCGTCCTGGACACGCTCCGGGGGCGGCAGGCGCGAGTGTACCTCTTCGGCTCTACGGTGACCGGGGTAGCCCGCCATTCCAGCGATATCGATGTCGCTATCGAACCGCTTACCCCGCTGTCGCCTCGCGTCCTCGCGGACCTCCGGGAAGCGCTGGACGAGAGCACCGTTCCCTACGATGTGGACCTCGTCGACCTGAGCGCGGCACCGCTGGCATTTCGTGAACGGGTCAGGCAGGAAGGCATTCTGTGGACCGACTGAGCGAACGCCTGGCTGACGCCGAGCACGCGCTGGCGAGCCTGCAGGAACTCGCGTCACGCGCTACGCGGTCCACGGTTGAGCGAGACGCCGCGATCATGAGGTTCGCCTACACGTTCGAGGCCGTCTGGAAGGCCGCCAAGCAGTTCCTCGATGTGGCCGAGGGGCTCGACGTCGGCTCGCCGAAGCAATGTGTCCGTGCGGCTCGTCGCGTCGGATGGCTCAGCGATGAGCAGGCGGAAGCTGCACTCCAGATGGCTGACGACCGGAATCTCATCGTCCACATCTACCGGGAAGCCGTCGCTCGCGACATCGACTCTCGCCTCTCCGTGCACGCCGCGACGCTTGCCGCATGGCTCGCCTCGATGCAACGTCGCCCCCGCGGCTGAGCGCGCTTCAGGTTTTCGCGCATCGCGAGAACTTCGTTGCCTCCATCTGGTAGCGGACCGAGCGCGCCCGGATGCAGCCCAGCAACAGCCGCGCAGCGGGCGCGTGCCGCGTGGTCCTGCGACCGCTGTCGCACGTCCCGTCGGCAGCGAGGCGGTAATTAGCAGAGTTCGCAGACACGACACTAGGGCCGCCATCAGCGGCCTACAACGCCCGGCGGTGCGAGAACGCCGTCTCCTCGCTCGTGATGAACTCCAGCAGCACGGCCTTGCCCTCGACGTTCGCCTTCCGCGCTCGCTCGATGGCCGGGCCGATCTCTTTTGGGTGCTCCACGCGCTCGGCGTAGCCGCCCATCGCGCGACCCATGTCGGCGTAGTTGCCGCCGATGTCGCGGGTGCGGTACCGCTCGTGTGAGAGCACGAGCGCGTGCTTCTCGATTGCCATCGACGAGTTGTTCAGGACGACCGTGGTGATCGGAATGCCGCAGCGCACGGCGGTCTCGAAGTCGAGGCCCGTCATCCCGAAGGCGGCGTCGCCCATGAAGTTCACGCAGAACTTGTCCGGCGCCGCAAGCTTGGCGCCCATGATCAGGCCGAGGCCCGTGCCGAGCGCGTGCGACTTGCCCCAGCCCATGTAGCTCCGTGGCGTGGTGGCGCGGTAGAACGGGATCAGCTGATCACGTGGACTGCCGGAATCGTGCGTGACGATCGCGTCGGCTGGATTCACCGCCTGCATGAATTCCCAGATCACGCGGTATGGCGTGATCGGCGTTTCGTCCGACGTGAGCTTCGGCATCCATTCCTTCAGCCAGGCGTTCTTGACGTCGCGCACCTCGGCGCCAGCGTTGCCGTTCGCGCGCCGCTCCGGATCGAGGTCCTTGATCGCGTCGATGAATTGCCGCAGCACCAGCCTGGCGTCACCCAGGATCGGATGCCGCGTGGCGTAGTTCTTGTTCAGGTCGCGCTCGTCGTCGGTCGCGTGGACGAGCGTCTTTCCGGCGGGAATATTGGTCGCCATGCCGTGCTTCGTGAAGCTACAGCCGATCCCGAACACGACGTCGGCCTGACGCAGGAACTGCAACACGGGGCCCGTCATGACCGGACCGCCCGTGCCGAGCGACAGCGGATGGTCCTCCGGGAACGCGCTCTTGCCTTCGAGCGTCGTCATCACCGGAATCTGCAGAAGCTCCGCGAGCTCCACCAGCTCGGCGCTGGCCATGGCGTACAGCACGCCCTGTCCCGCATGGATCACGGGCCGGCGCGCCTCGAGCAGCACGCGGGCAGCGTCGGCAATGTCGCGCGCGTGTCCCGCGCGACACGTCGACTTCACCGGCTCGTACGCCCGGACGATGGATTCCTCCACGTCCTCCAGCGCCACGTCGGCCGGAATCTCGACCATCACCGGGCCCGGCCGTCCCATCTTCAAGAGATTGAAGGCGCGCCGCATGACCTCGGAGACCTGGGCGGCCTGATTGAGCGTCTCCACCGACTTCGTCACGGAGGCGTACGTACGTGCTGAGCTGAAGAGCGGAAAGACTTGCGCCCGGTCGCGCTGATGGCCGAGCGGCAGGATGAGGATCGGTACCGAGTCCGAGTAGGCGGTCGCGACGCCCGGGAAGGCATTCTCCGCGCCCGGGCCGTACTGCATGGCGAACACGCCGATGCGCCGCCCGCTGGCGATACGCGTGAACCCATCCGCGATTCCCACGCCAACGCGCTCTTGTCGGCAGAGGATCGGCCGGATGCCGGCTGCGGCCGCGGCGTCGATGAGTGGAGTGGTGGGGTAGGTGCTCAGGAACTGCACTCCCTCCCGCTTCAAGATCTCGGAGATCGCGTCGATGATCTTCACGACATGCCCTCCTCAGGGGAATCCCCCGCTAAACTATCGCACAGAGCAGAAGCCCTATGTCCGACGTCGACCCGAGGTCTTCATCCCGTTACTGGCGGCTCACTCTCTCGTGCGCGCCGGACTCGTCGGCTGCGCTGACGACGTTTCTCCGCGACCTCGGTGCGCTCGGTGTCCTGGAGGAACAGGGCACATCCGCGGCGGCATCGCTCTGCGCGTTCTTCGACGAGACGTGGGACCGCGATCGGCTCACCGAACGGGTGCGGGCCTACGTGACCGAGATCGTGGCGCGCGGGGCCCGGATGGTGAGCAAGGTCCGTGTATCGCCGCTCGTCGCGGACGATTGGGCAGAGGCGTGGCCCGAGTACTTCGTGCCCGTGGCGGTCGGCCGCCGATTGCTCATCGCGCCGCCGTGGCTCGCGCTTGGCGCGACCGACCGCGAGGTCATCGTCATCGACGCTGGGCAAGGTTTCGGCACCGGTCACCACGGCAGCACGGCCGGGTGCCTGGCGAAGGTCGAGACCATCGTCGAGCGTGAACGTCCCGGCCGCGCCATCGATCTCGGCACGGGGTCGGGTCTGCTTGCCATCGCAGCCGCACGGCTTGGTGTCGCCCACGTCTTCGCCGTCGACAACGATCCCGACGCCATCGGCGCTGCCATCGCAAACGCTGCGCGCAACGGAGTGTCCCACCGTGTGCGCTGCGTGGTCGGTGACGCCGGCGCCATCGACACCGAGCCGGCGCCGCTCGTGATGGCGAACCTTCTCACTGCCATGCACACCCGACTCGCGCTACGGTACGCGCGCCTCGTTCGTGCCGGCGGCGCCGCCGTGCTCGGCGGGATCCTCGACAAGGAAGCGAATGGCGTGGTCGCGACAATGGCTGGGACGGGACTCGTGCTTCGCGATCAGCTCACGGTTGACGGATGGACGACGCTCGTTCTCGCGCGCTGAATCCGCTCAGGCTCGCGCGAAGCGGCAGACCGCGGCGCCGGAGACACGCAGCAGATCGGCGCTCCGCATGGTGATCGAGACCGCGTTGCTCCCGGCGTTGAAGACGACGCGGTCGCGGTGGGTGAGCTGCTCGTCGAGATACACCGGCAGCCCGAAGAGATTCCCGAGCTGGGGCACGGCGCCGGGCGTGCAGGGGGGGGGGGGGGTGCGGGGAAAACCGTAGCGCCGGCTGAACCCGAACGGCTGCGGACCCGGCGCAGATTCTCGGCGTCCTCCGCGCGGTTGCCCGCTCGGCATCGTGGCACTCGGCGTAGCAGTGACCACGTGGGGCGCCTCCCGAGGCCGTCCTGTCGGACCTCGCCACCGAGACGGACGTGCTTCTGCGCCCCGTGTTCGACTTCGTGTGGAACCCGCGGGGGGGGCAGGATCGCCGAACTACCGTGATGGCAGGCGGGTTTCCTACGAGCTCGACAACGGAGAACCGTCCGTCACGCCGTACCTTGACCTTGAGCCAGTCGCGCGGCCGACCGCCGGCGTAGCCCGACGCTTCACGCTTCGCCACGAGCCCTTCGAGCCCGTGCTGCTCGCCCACCGTTTGCTCGTCACCAAGTTCTCCGCAGGCGGCTCGTTGACCGCCATCCGCGTTCCATTGAAACGCCAAAAGCGCCCCAGCAGAGGCCAAACCCTGCGGGCGCGCTGCGCGCGGCCTTGACCGTGCAGCCTTTCCGCGGCTGGCCGGGCCGCGCGAGGACGGCTCCGAACGGCGGGGACAACAGCACCAACCACCAAACCGCATCTAAAGAAAGTACGCTTGACGTCTTGCGTACTTCTATGCTACGCTTCATTATGATCCGGAGTTTCAAGGACAGGCGGACCGAACGTCTGGCCGCAGGCGAGCGGGTCCCCGCGCTCGAAGGGTTCCGCCGCCAGTCCGAAAAGCGGCTCCGGCTCCTTGAAGCGGCAACCGGCCTCCGCGACCTGGCGCAGCTTCCGGGCAACTGCCTCGAAGCCCTATCGGGTGACAGGAAGGGCCAGCACAGCATCCGGATCAACAAGCAATGGCGCATCTGCTTTGAATGGCCGGAAGGCTCAGACGGCTCAGAGAACGTCGAAATCGTCGACTACCACTGAAGGAGAAGCACCGATGGCACGCACACCCATTCACCCCGGCGAAATCCTGGCCGACGAGCTCGAAGAAATCGAGGTTTCATCCGCCGAGCTGGCGCGGAGCCTGCGCGTTCCGGCGAACAGGATTTCTCAGCTCCTTGCCGGAAAGCGCGCGATCACCGCAGACACGGCCTTGCGCCTGGCGCGGTACTTCGGCACGTCCGCCGACCTCTGGATGAATTTGCAGAAGACCTACGAGCTGGATCTGGCCCGCAAGGAAGCGGGAAAGGAGATCAATACCATTCCGCAACGCAAGCTCGCGCGCCAAGTCGTCGCGGACCACGCCGCACACTGACACGGGGAAGAAACATGACGATCCGCACGGCGCGCCCTGACCGCCGATGGCCGACCTGACCAGCGCTGAAAAACGAGCCTTCGAGCGCCTGCTCGGAATGAGCGGCGGCTACGTCCTCGACTTCTCCAACCGCACCTTTTCCGCCTCCTCAGCAAAATCTGTGGGGAGCTTCCGGCTCCGGTAGGGCACCAAGGGTGTGATAGAGCGCGAGTTCCATCGCGCGCTTGACGCGCTACGCGATGCACAGGAGGCGCGCGCTCTACCGTATGCTGCCGTGCTCCACCAGCTGCTCCGAGAAGCGCCGGCCGTCGAAGAGCTCGCCGGGACGGCGGTGGCCTTGGCGAGCGAGCAGGGATTCACGCAGCGGCTGGCCTGGGCCACGATCCTCCGCGGGTGGGCGGTGGCCGTTCAGGGTCGGGGAGACGAGGGCATCGGACAGATACGCCAGGGACTGTCGGCGTTTCGCGCGATGGGACAAGCGTTGTGGCGGCCGTATTTCCTCGGCCTGCTCGCCGACGCCCACGGATCCATCGGGCAACCGGAGGAAGGAATCGCGGTGCTCGCCGAAGCGCTGGCGACGATGGACAAGACCGGCGAGCGGCACTATGAAGCTGAGATCCACCGCCTCCACGGCGTGCTCGTGTTACAGCGCTCCTCCGAGAACCACGGTGAAGCCGGGCGCTGCTTTCACCTCGCGCTCGAGACTGCCAGGCGCCAGAACGCCAAATCTCTCGAACTGCGGGCCGCCACGAGTCTCGGTCGCCTGTGGCAACAGCAGAACAAACCGGCGGAGGCGCGTCGGATGGTGGCCGAAGTGTACCAGTGGTTCACCGAAGGGTTCGAAACGGCGGATCTACAGGAGGCGAAGGCGCTGCTGGAAGTGTCTCAACGACATCAACCTGGTTCCCTCGTACAACCACTGGACACTCGTCGACGTGGGATTGCGGGCGCAGCGGCTGGCGCAGATCAACGCCGAAACGCAGTACGCCAAAGACAACGTCCCCGGGCAGACCTACACGGGACGCATCGCCGAGCAGATCAGGCAGCGTTTCTCACGCGGCATGTTCGATCCCAAGGTCTTCTCCCAGTCGCACATCGACACGTTGACCGGACACTGGATCGACGACGATGCCGAGTTCGGGCGCCGGCCGCTGGGCGGCGCCAACCCCAACGTCATCGCGATGTACCCGGGCTCCGGGAACGAGCTGGCTCGACTGCTGGCCGAAGGCGGCGCGCGTGACGTGCAGGCGCTCGCGCAGCGGCTCGAGACGGCGCGTGCCGGCCGAAAGCTCTTCTGGTGCGACTATTCCGGCGTCCTGGGCCCGGTGCAGGACAAGCGATTCGTCCGCGTTGGACAATACTGGACCGTGCCGATCGTCTTCTACGTGTACGACGACACCGTCCGGGGCCTGATGCCGGCCGCCATTCGCCTCAACGCCGGCGGGTACTGGTTCACGCCCGCCGACGATGCCAACGCCTGGCTCCTGGCGAAGCTCTACGCCGCCTCGGCCGATGCCCAATCGTGTTTCTCGGGCACCCACCTGTACCACACCCATAGTATTGCGATGGTCTTCGGGATCGCGGCCCTGAAGCTCGTCGCCGACGGCACGCTCAGCCTGACCCATCCGATGCTCGTGCTGATGAATCCGCACCTGGTGAAGGTGTACGACGTCAACACCAAGGTCTACAACGTCCGGACCGACCCCGCCCGGCCCTTCGATCTCGTCACCAACCCTCTCGGGATCTTCCAGAAGGGACAGTTCTGCGACCAGCACTTGCCGACCGGCCGCATCGGCGTCTACCCGATCATCAACAGCCTCTACACGACGTACCGCTTCGACGACAACGCGTTCGACACGACGATTGCGGCACGCGGTCTGGACCCGGGGCCCTTGCCAGGATTCTTTCCCTATCGTGACGACGGCCAGATCTGGTGGCGGATCCTTCAGGTCTTCACGAAGGCGGTCGTCGATGCCACCTACGCGAGCGATGCCGCGGTCGGGCAGGATCAGCCGCTCAACGAGTGGATGCGGCTGGTCGAGCGTGTCTTCAACCGGGACGGCACGACGCGCTGCACGTGGAAGCCGACGAAGGAATACCTGACGGCCGTGCTGACGCACGTCAGCTTCTTGACGACGGCCCAGCATACCGCGGTCAACGACGCCATGTTCCACGCGTATGCCTTCATCCCGAATGGGCCCTTCGCGATGACCGCGCGTCCGCCGGCGGGGCCGGGCGTCGGCGATGCCGAGGTCCTTGCCGCGTTGCCCGATCCGCAGAATTCCGGAGCGCTGCAAGGCGCGATTCTCGGTCAGATCGCCATGACGATGGTCGGGACGCCCCGGGGTGACCGATCGGGCCGCGGCACAGCTCGACGAATCCGCTCTGCACGACATGTTTCCCTACGATCGGACGGCGCAGCCGGCTCTCTATCGAGCCGTCACGGATTTTCACCAGCAGCTGCTGCACGCCAAGCGCGCGATCGAGGAGAACCAGCGGATGCGGATCGCCGATTATCGCCGGCGGCACCCGGATGCGGCCACGATCCCGAACAGCGTGTCCTACCGGTATCTATCCGTCGAGGACGTCATGGCCTGCATTCAGAGCTGAGCCACCACGTCAACCTGAGCGCCGGTGCGGTGGAGGTGACGCCGGCGATCTACCTCGACTACGTCAGATCTCAGGTGATGGACTGGACGCCGGACGAGATCACCTCGAGTAGCTACCGGAGCGGCGTCCACTTCTGAGGCGGCAGATTCGTGCCGAGCGGCGCGAAGTAGAGATCGCCGCTCACGGGATCCACGGCGATCGCGTGCAGCATCGCCACCGGGGACGTCCCGGGCGGAGAGGACGGGAACGAGACGGGCCAGCTGGTGAGAAGCTGGGCGTCGAACCGAGCCGGGCGCGCGCAGTCCATCACGGCGCGGAAGACAAAGGCCGTGCCGCTGCCGCCCGTGGTCGGGCTCGTCGTCACGTAAACGAGCGCAGCTCGCTCCGCCTGCGTCGACACAACCGGGCCAAGGCCGATGCCGTAGACGCCGTCCTGATCGAACGCGGTCATCGCGCCGAAATACGTGCCGTCGAGTCCGCTGACCTGGACGCGATGGTTCAGCGTATCCGCGATCCACGCGCGCGCGCGCGTGTCGATCGCCACGGCGTGCGGCAGGTTGAACTCGCGGGGCCCCGAGCCCGGCCGGTTGAACGGCGCGCTCCAGTTGGCGAGCACCTGGCCGCTCGGGCTGAACGTGAGCGCTCGATTGTTCAGGCCGCCGATGTCGCCATCGGTCACCAGGAGTTTCCCGGCGGCGGACGGCATCACGTGCGTGACCTTGTCGAACTGAACGGGGTCGAGGCCGGACCCCTGCGACTGCTCGCCGCAGACACCGATGGACCCGAGAAACGTGCCGCTCCGGTCGAACTGTTTCAGGCAATGGCCGAAGGCCGGGCCGGTGGGGTTCGGCGGCGCCATGTCGGTGATCCACACGGACTTCTGCGCCCCGGTCCCCACCAGCGTAATGGAGTGTGGGTCACCGAGCATGTCGGTGTTCCATCGCGAGACGAGGCGACCGTCGGGATGCCAGACGGTGACGGCTGGCTGCCCGCGCTGGAGGAGCCAGACCAGGCGCGTCTCGGCATCGACCGCTATCCAGCTCACCGTGCTGAACGTGATGCCCGACGGGACCGGGAAGCCGGGATCGCGGACGTAGCGGAGGATGGGGGACGCACCAGGATGCGGAATGGTCGTGTGGCAGCCCACGGCCACGACGACGAACAGCAATGCCGCCAGGACGACAATCGGACGACGAGAAGTCATCGCGACCTCCCTCCTGCTACGTGACTTTCGGCAGTGCGACGATGCCGGGACAACGATACACGATGACGTCCCGCTGAGACGGCGCTGCTCAGCGGGCGTGATAGAGTCGCCGCGATGCTCGATGTCCGCGAGCTGAAGAAGGAGTTCCAGCCGCTCACCGGCAAGCCGGTCACCGAATCACCGACAGGCTCCTAGCCTATGCCTGCCGGTTGTGCTAGTGTTCCCCTTCACATGGCGCCTGCCAGGGACCGTGGGGCCTGGAAAGCGCTCGCCGAGCTGTCTTCGATCGGGCTGACATTGGTGTTGGCAACCGTGATCGGCCTGGTCGCCGGCTACTACGGTGATCGCTGGCTCGGAACGAAGCCGTGGCTGACGCTGATCGGTCTCCTGTTCGGCATCGCTGCGGGGTTTGTGAGTCTCTTTCGGACACTCAAGAAATCGGAACGGGAGTTCGATGACTCCGACTGAGCTGAAGACGCGCGTGACGTGGGCGACGTGCGTTCCGACGCTTGCGCTGGCCTCGGTCGCCGCCTGGCTCGCCGGCGCCGCGGTGGCCTGGGGAGTTCTCGCCGGCGGGGCGCTGGCCGTGCTCAACTTCCGCTGGCTCGTCGCGCACGCGTCACTCGTGACGACGTGGTCCGCGGCGAGTGGTGCCTGGTCCATCATCGCCGGCGTCCGGTTCCTGGTCTTCCTGGTCATCGCAGGAACACTCATCGCCACGGGCGCGATGCATCCAGTGGGATTCCTGGCGGGGCTCACCGTGTTGCCCTGCGCGGTCGTCGCGCAGGGCCTCCGCGCGGCACGCGAGGAGCCCTGAGCGTGGAAGTCATCGAGCACCCCCCGATCTTCCGCCTGCCCGGGATTCCGGACCACGTCACGTACACGTGGGTGGTGATGATCATCCTCATGACCGTCGCGTTCGTCGCCTCGCGGAACCTGCAGCTCGTTCCACGCGGCATGCAGAACTTCCTCGAGGTCGTTCTCGAGCAGTTCAACCAGCTCATCGACGACGTGATCGGCCACGAGGGCCGCCCGTACCTGCCGTTGATCGGCACGCTCGGCCTCTTCATCGTCGTCGGCAATCTGCTGGGTCTCGTGCCCGGTGTCGCCGGCCCCACGGCGAATCTGAACACGACCGCGGCCTGCGCGCTGATCGTGTTCGCGGCCTACCATTACATCGGCATCCGCAAGCACGGGCCCCTCACCTATCTCAAGCACTTCATGGGGCCCGTGCCCTGGTGGCTGAAGGGCCCGATGTTCGTGATCGAGATGATCAGCCATCTGGCGCGGCCGCTCTCACTGTCGCTCCGGCTCTTTGGCAACATGCTGGGCGGCCACATCCTGCTGGCCATCCTGTTCTTCTTGATGGGATTGAACGGCCTGATCGGGTGGGCTCTGTCGGGCAGCGTCCTCGGCGTCATCTTCGGCGGCTTCGGGGGCGTGGCGATCATGGTCTTCAACGTGGGCTTCATCTACCCGCTGAAGATCCTGGTCTCCCTGCTCCAGGCGTTCATCTTCGTGATGCTGACGATGCTGTACATCTCGGGAGCGCTCGAAGGGCACGAGGCGGAACATCACTAGCAGGTCACACGCATACAGGAGGCCTTCTGTGCGACGTTCACTGATTCTTGCGGCAGTCGTAGTGGTTGGGTGGCCGGCGCTCGCGCTCGCGGCGGACGGGGCCACCGGCGGATGGGTCGGGCCCTTCTCCGTCATCGCGGCGGGACTTGGCATGGCCCTCGCGTCGGGCCTGTGTGGTCTGGGGCAGGGCCGCGCGGTCGCGGCGGCGGTCGAGGCGATGGGGCGGCAGCCCGGCGCGGCGGCTCGAATCCAGGTCGCGATGATCATCGGCCTGGCGCTCATCGAGTCGCTGGCGATCTACATGCTGGTCATCGGCATCATTCTGCTGTTCGTCCAGCCTATCAAGTAAGGACGTAATGACCCCGGGGTGCCGCTGGTCCGGCGGCCCCCGGGGGCATGTCACGATGCCGCGGCGTCCTAGTTATCGGTTTCCGAAGATTCCGGAGATGACGATCCGGCGGCTTTCCGTCTACGCCCGGTGTCTGCTCGACCTCGAAGAGGACGGGGTCAAGACGATCTCGTCGCAGGAGCTTGCGGATCGGTTCGGGTTCAATTCCGCCCAGGTGCGGAAGGACCTCGCGTACTTCGGCGAGTTCGGCGTGCGCGGCATCGGCTACTACGTGTCCGGCCTCAAGATGGAGCTGCAGAGGATCCTCGGGCTCGATCGCGTGTGGGCCGTGGCTCTCGTCGGCTTCGGGCACCTGGGCTCCGCGCTCGTACGTTACAAGGGCTTTGCCCGCCAAGGCTTTCGCATCGCGGCGATCTTCGACGAGGATCCGACCAAGATCGGCCGCGAGGTCGACGCGATCCCGATCCTGGATATCCGGCACCTGACGCGTGAGCTGCGCGCGCGCGGCATCCAGATCGGGATCGTGGCCGTCCCGGCAGAAGCGGCGCAGACAGTCGCGGACCAACTCCTGGCTGGTGGCATCAAAGCGATCCTCAATTTCGCGCCGGCGCGCCTGCGAGTGCCGGACGACGTGCGGTTGAAGAATGTCGACCTCTCGATCGAGTTGGAAACGCTGAGCTTCTACCTCGCAAAAAACACGCACTGACTCGGCCGCGATCGTTTCGCTGCTCGATGCCGGCCGCGCTCTTTCGCATCCGCGATTGCGAGGCGCGCGCCGGCGCAGAATGATCGCGGGCGGAAGTCGGAAGGCTCGAGGCCGAGGGTGGTGTTCGGGGCAGGCCCAGGGGCGAGTGAGTTTTTCGAGCCA
>JBGPTW010000124.1:0-19374 GCA_041490825.1 Methylomirabilia bacterium
GGTCCGGGTGAGCCATTCCCGTCACGCGAGGCGACGACCCAGCCGTGACGATTGGGAAGTACTCGGCGATGATCGGGGCGAAGGCGCCTGTGGTCAGAGGACCCCGGCTGCCCATCTCCCGCCGGGTCACCGGCCGGCGCGCGCGTCGTTCGTCATGAATAATCCCGGCTAGATCATCGCCGCGAGTGCTTCCCCCACCTCGCGCGTCGACGCCTTGCCGCCGAGATCCCGCGTGACGGTCTTGGCTTCGTCCACCAACCGCTCGATCGCCTTCACCACCGCGGCGGCCGCGTCAGCATGCCCGAGATGTTCCAGCATCATCGCGCCTGTCCAGATCTGAGCTACCGGATTCGCGATGCCCTTGCCCGCGATGTCGGGCGCCGAGCCGTGGACGGGCTCGAACATCGACGGATACTCCTTTTCGGGATTGATGTTGCCGCCGGGCGCGATGCCGATCGAGCCAGCGATCGCTGGACCGAGGTCCGACAGGATGTCCCCGAACAGGTTGGAGGCGACGACCACGTCGAACCAGTCGGGATGCTGCACGAAGTGCGCGGTCAGGATGTCGATGTGGTACTGCGAGGTCTTGACGGCCGGGTACTCGCGGCCGATCGCGGCGAAGCGCTCGTCCCAGTACGGCATGCTGTGGATGATGCCGTTCGACTTCGTCGCCGACGTGACGTGCTTGCGCGGGCGCTTCATCGCAAGCTCGAACGCGTACCGCATCACGCGGTCGCAACCCTTGCGCGTGAAGACCGACTGCTGCACGGCAAGCTCCTCCGGCGTGTCGCGGTAGAGCCGCCCGCCGATCTCGGAGTATTCGCCCTCGTTGTTCTCGCGCACGATCAGCATGTCGATATCGGCGGGGCCGCGGCCGGCCAGCGGTGACCGCACGCCCTTCAACAGCCGTACCGGACGCAGATTGATGTACTGATGGAAGTTGCGCCGGATCGGAATCAAGAGCCCCCACAGGGAGACATGGTCGGGCACCCCGGGAAATCCGACCGCGCCGAGAAAGATGGCTTCGAACGCGCGGAGCTGATCGAGCCCGTCCTCCGGCATCATGCGGCCCGTCTTCGTGTAGCGCTCGCAGCTCCAGTCGAACGTCTTCCACTCCAGCTCGAAGTTGAACTTTCGCGCCGCCGCTTCGAGGACGCGCATGCCCTCGGGCAGAACTTCGTTCCCGATGCCGTCACCCGGAATGACCGCGATGCGATGCTTCATCCCTTGTGCTCCTTGAAGACCTCTTTCGCGACGAGCAGCATCTCCCGGATGATCGGCACGCCGACGTAGCCGGACATCTGCAACAGCACCTCGACCAGCTCGTCCTGCGTCCAGCCCTGCCGGAGCGCCATGCGAAGGTGGATCGCGAGCTCGGGCTCGCGACCTGTCGCTGCGTCCGAGACGACGCACACGAGCGTGCGCGTCTTCAGATCGAGCCCGGGCCGCGACCAGAGCGCGCCGAAGACGTTCTCGGTCGCGACGTCGATGAACTTCTTCATGATCGGATCGCTGTAAGTCGACTGGGCGGTCTTCTGCACCCAGTCGTCGCCCAGGAGCCGGCGTCGAATCTCGGCGCCCTTCTTGTACAGCTCGCTCTTGGCCATGGATGTTCCTTTCTTAGCGGGACGTGACGTGCGCCCAGAGCGAATCGGCGCCGCGTGCGGCCACCTCGCGTCCGAGCTCCGCAGCCCACACACCTTCGCCGCCGAACTCGGCGCGCCAGGACCACAGCCGTCGGGTCACGAAGTGGAGCGAGTGCTCGTAGGTGAAGCCGATCGCGCCGTGCACCTGATGTGCGAGTCCGGCGCCGATGCCCGCCGCTTCGCCGACACGCACCTTCGCTGACGCGATCTCGAACGTCGGGTCGCCGCGGTCGGCCGCCCGGAATGCGTGCGCCGCCGCCATGCCCGCGGCAGCCGTATGACCGGCGAGTACGGCCAGATTGTGCTGGATGGCCTGGAACGCGCCGATCGGTTTTCCGAACTGCTTCCGCTCACCCGCGTAGCGGACTGCCTGAGATAGCAGATATTCGAGGCCGCCGGCCATCTGCGCGGAGCGCACCAGGGCGCCGTACAGCCGCACGACGGCCGGTGTCATCTCGCCAGCGGCTGGCGCCGCCGCGAGCACCTTCGCGCCGTCGAGCTCGATCGTGTCACGTGGCTCGAGCGCGAGGTTCGTATCGCGCACCATGACCCGTGGGCTTGCCGCCAGCGCGACGATCGCCTGCCCGTCGCCGCCGGCGACCACCACGACGTGACCCGCGGTAGCGCCCCACGGTACACGCGTGGCCGCGCCGCTGAGCCGCCAGCCAGAACCTGCGCGACTGATCCTGACGCGATCGTCGACGTGAACCGGCGCCAAGGTCAGCGGACCGGAGGGGGCGTCGATGCCGGCGCTGGAGAGCAGCCAGCTTGCAACGATGGTCTCGGCGAGCGGAAGCGGCACGGCGTGGCGTCCGGCCGCGCGCACGATGTCGTACGTCTCCTGCCACGTCACGCCGGCACCGCCGCGGCTCTCGGGGACGAGCGGTAGCGTGAGCCCGTTCTCCTCGACGGCGCCCCACAGCGCGGTGGGCCACTCACCCTTCTCGGCGGATTCGATCAGCTCCTTGGTGACGCGATCGGTGAAGAGCCGCGTGACGACGTCCGCGAGCATCGTGCTCATCGCAGTCCCAGCCCGCGCGCGATGATCCCGCGCAGGACTTCCCTGGTGCCGCCGCGCAGTGAGAACGACGGCGCTTTCTGCATGATGTAGCCGAGCACCTGCTGGAGATCGGTGCCGTGCTTCACGGTCGGCTCGATGCCGAGCAGCCCGTGGATCACTTCCGGGATCTCCTGCTCGAACGTGGTGCCGACATCCTTCACCACGGCGGCTTCGAGGTTCGGATTCTCGCCGCCTTCCAGCATGCCGCCGACCGATATCGACATCTGGCGGAGCGTCGTCAGATGCGCCACCAACCGCCCGATGACCGCGGCCTCGCGCTCGGACGGCTCCTTGCCGATCTCGCGAATGGTCTCGATCAGCAACGCGAGACTGCTCAGGTAGCGCTCCGGGCCGCTGCGCTCGTAGGCCAGCTCCGTGCTGACCTGGTTCCAGCCGTTGCCGTCGTCCCCGACGCGCATGTCGTCGGGGACGAACGCATCCTCGAACACGACCATGTTGAAATGATGCGACCCGTCGAGATCGACGATCGGGGTGATCGCGATGCCGGGTGACTTGCAGTCGACGAGGAACTGCGTGAGGCCCGCGTGCTTCTTGTCGGGAACGACCTGGGTACGGAAGAGCGCGATCATGTAGTCCGACAGGTGCGCGTTGCTCGTCCAGACCTTGGTGCCGTTCACGCGGTAGCCGCCGTCCACACGCTCGGCGCGCGTCCGAATCGACGCGAGATCGGAGCCCGAGTCCGGTTCGCTCATGCCGATGGCGAACGCCAGCTCGCCGCGCGCGATGCGAGGCAGAAAGCGCTGGCGCTGTTCCTCGGTGCCATACCGCAGGAGCAGCGGTCCGCTCTGGCGGTCGGCGACCCAGTGCGCGGACACCGGGGCGCCGGCGGCGAGCATTTCCTCCAGCATCACGTAGCGCTCGAGCGCGGACCGCTCGTGGCCGCCGTACTGCTTCGGCCATCGCATGCCGATCCAGCCCTTCGCCCCGACCTTCTTGCTGAACTCGCGATCGAAACCGCCCCAGGAGCCAGCGCCTTGAAGCGGCGACCGCCCACCCAGCGTCTCGCGAAGGAAGTCGCGCACCTCCATTCGAAGCGCGTTGGTCTCGGGTGGCAGCTCGTGGAGAGCGAAGTGGAAGATCGCCATCGCTAGTCTCCGTAGCTCTCGCGCTTGCGGAGCTCGACGAAGAGGCCGTGCGCGTCTTGCGGATGGACCCAGGCGATGTTCGGCCGCCGGTCATCGACGCGTGCGCCGACCGATCGCAAGTGCGCTACAGCACCCGGGATGTCCTTCACCTCGAAGCCGATCAGGTAGACGCCCTCGCCGTGCTTGGCGAGGAACTTGCCGACTGGTTTGTTCGGATCTGTCGGCTGCAGCAGCTCGATGTGCCCGACGCCGGTTGGCAGGATCGCGTTCTTGAACCCGAACTCCTTCGACTCCCCGCGCTTGTGTACCTTCAGCTCGAAGAGCTTCGTATACCGCTCGATCGCGGCGTCGATGTCACGAACCACGACGGACAGCTCGATCACGTCACCCAGCATCGGAGTCCTCCTGAGGTCGCTTGACCGTTCTGGCCCCCAAGACTACGATCCCTTCGGCCGAAAGTCACGGATCGGCGCGCCGCATCTGGATACAGCCCACCCTCGGTGGTTGCGGGCTGGCGGCACTCGTTACAAGGAGCGACGCGCCGCATCTGGATACAGCCCACCCTCGGTGGTTGCGGGCTGGCGGCACTCGTTACCAAGGGAGATTTCCATGGCGCACGATGACCTGTGCTGGATGACCGCGGCCGACCTGGTCACAGCGATCGCGAAGAAGAAAGTCTCGCCAGTCGAGGTCGTCGACGCCGTGCTCGGTCGCATCGACAAGCTCCGCCACCTGAACGCCTACGTCGCGCTCGACGTCGCCGGCGCTCGCAAGGCCGCGAAGGCCGCAGAGCACGCGGTGGGAAAGAAAGGCTCCAAGCTCGGCCCGCTGCACGGCGTCCCGTTCTCGGTGAAGGACCTCGTGATCACGAAAGGCATCCGCACGACGTTCGGCACGCCGCTCTATCGCGACAACGTCCCGACCGAAGACGCGCCGATGGTCGAACGGCTGAAGGCGGCCGGCGCGATCATGATCGGCAAGACCAACACGCCGACGTTCGGCTGGATCGGCATCACCGACAACCTGATCTTCGGCGTGACGCGCAATCCGTGGAACGTCGACTGCACGCCCGGTGGCTCGTCCGGAGGCGCGGGTGCCGCAGTGGCCGCGGGCCTGGCTCCGCTCGCGATCGGGACCGATGGCGGAGGCTCGATCCGGAAGCCCTCCGCGTTCACGGGCACATTCGGACTGAAGCCGTCGTACGCGCGCATCCCGACCTATCCGCCGAGCGGCGCGTGGAGCCTGTCGCACATCGGGCCGATGACCCGCACGGTCAAGGACGCGGCGCTCATGATGAACGTGTGCGCCGGACCGGATGAGCGCGATCAGTACTCGCTGCCCGCCGATCGCGTCGACTATGCGAAGGCGCTGCGCGGGAGCGTGAAGGGACTGCGCGTCGCGTACAGCGCCACGATGGGCTTCGCGCCCGCCGTCGAGCGCGAGGTCCGCGAGGCCACGGCGAAGGCCGCAAAGACCTTCAAGGACTTCGGCTGCAAAGTCGACGTCGTCGATCCGACGTGGCCGTCGCCGTACGAGTGCTGGCGGATGATCTTCCTCGGCGGCATCGCGGCCCGGCTTCAGCCCTACCTTCACCGCCGCTCCGAGATCGATCCCGGGCTCTTGCCGATCGTCGACGAGGCGCTCGCCGCGTCCCCGACGAAATACGTCCAGGCCTGGTTCGATCGGTTGGCGTGGTGGCAGCACGCGCGCGCGTTTTTCGAGAAGTACGATCTGCTGCTGACGCCGACGACGGCCACGCCCGCGTTCAAGATCGGGATCCCGTTTCCGAGCGAGATCGACGGCATCCCCGTGGGCCGCGAAGCGTCGAGCGCGTTCACGTTCCCGTTCAACATGACGGGACAGCCGGCGGCATCGGTGCCGTGCGGGTTCACGAAGTCAGGCCTGCCGATCGGGTTGCAGATCGTGGGTCGCCGCTTCGACGACGTGACCGTGCTGCGGGCGTCGGCCGCGTACGAAGAAGCGCAGCCCTGGTGGCGAACGCGCCCGCCGGTCGACTGAGACTCCTCGCATGCCACGACGCACGGTGAGCGCGTGAAGATCGGCGTCAACCTGATCAACTTCGGACCGGGTGCCACTCCCGAGTCGATGGGGCGCTGGGCCCGCGTGACGGAAGCGCTCGGCTACCACGCCATTCTCACGTCGGATCACGTGGCGATCACGCCCGACGTCGCCGCGCGATACCCGGCGCCGTTCTACGAGCCGTTCACCACGCTCGGGTGGCTCGCGGCGACGACACGGGCGATCGAGATCGGGACGACCGTCATCATCGTGCCGTACCGTCATCCGCTCGAGACGGCGCGCATGGTGGCGAACGTCGATCGGCTGAGCGGGGGTCGGGTCATCGTCGGCGTCGGAGTCGGGTGGGCGCGCCAGGAGTTCGAGACGCTCGGTGTGCCGTTCACGCGCCGCGGCGCGCTGACGAACGACTACCTCGCGGCGATGAAGGCGGCCTGGGGCGCGGACGTGGCGTCGTACGAAGGGCGCTTCGTCACCTTCAAGGACGTCGACACGAGACCAAGACCGGTGCGGGTTCCGCACCCACCGCTCTGGGTCGGCGGCGCAAGCGACGCCGCGCTCAGGCGCGCCGTGCTGCACGGTGACGCGTGGCACCCCATTCGTATCCGGATTGACTGGCTCCGTGACCGCGGGCTGCCACGCCTGCACGAGATCGCCGAAGCCGAGCGCCGGCCGCCGCCCGAGCTGTGTCCGCGGATCCGGTTGCGGTTCACACAGTCCGCGATGCCCGAAGACGAGCGCGTTGCCGGCGAAGGCACGCTTGATCAGGTCCGTCGCGATTTCGAAGCCCTCGACATGCTCGGCGCAAGCTACGTCGTCGTCGACACGTACGCCGATGACGTCGAGGCCACGCGCCGTCACGACGTGGCGTTCGCGATGCTCGCGACGCTGGCCGAGCGCGTCGTGGATCTCGAGCGGCAGTCCCTGCGGTAGGCGACCGGGTGCGCCTGCCGATCTTTTACGGCTGGGTCGTTGTCGCGGTGGCCTTCGTCACCATGGCGATCGGCGTCAACGCGCGTACGTCGTTCTCGCTGCTCTTCCCGCCGATTCTCGACGAGTTCGGCTGGGAGCGCGGCACCACGGCCGCCGCGTTCTCTCTCGGTTTCATTCTGTTCGTCTGGTATGCGGTGCAGGCTCACCAGACGAAGTACCTCATTGACATCGGATTCACGTCGACGACGGCGGCCTTCGCGCTCGGTCTCGTTCCGTTGCTCGGCATCGGCAGTCAGATCGCGCTCGGGCATCTCTCGGACCGCGTCGGACGCGAATGGGCGTGGACGCTCTCGGGCCTCGGCTTCATCCTCTGCTACGCGCTGCTCCTGGTCCTGGAGCACCATGCGTTCGCCGGATGGCTCTATCTCATGGTCACGGCGCAAGGTCTCGGCTACGGGCTCGCGTCGGTCTACGGCGCCATCCCGGCGGAGCTGTTCCAGGGACGTCACTATGGGACCGTCTTCGGCATGCTTGGGTTCGGTTCGGGTCTCGGCGCCGGTATCGGGCCCTGGATCGCCGGGACGATTCACGATCGCACGGGCAGCTACGCGCTGGCGTTCTGGGTCGCGATCGCGCTCGGCCTCGTGTCGGTCGCCGCGGTGTGGCTGGCGGCGCCTCGGAAAGTGCGCGCCGTCGCGGGACGCGTGGCCACGTCGCGCGCCTGAGTGCGATGTCGATCTTTGTGATCCGTCACGGCGAGACGCTCGGTAATGCCTCCCGTGTTGTCCAGCTCCCCGACAACCCGCTCTCGCCGCGCGGCGTGATCCAGGCGGAGCGGCTCGCTCAACGGCTCGGGCGCGAAGGTGTCGCGCGGCTCGTGTCGAGTGACCTCGCCCGCGCCGCGGCGACGGCCGAGCATCTTCAGCGCCTGACCGGCGCCCCGCTCTCATTCGAGTCGTTGCTCCACGAGCGGAACTTCGGCGATCTCCGTGGCACGCCCTACGCCGAGCTCGGCTTCGACATGTTCGCGCCGGACTATGCGCCGCCGAACGGCGAGACATGGGAGGTGTTTCACGCGCGCGTCGATCGAGCGTGGACGCGCGTGCAGGAGCTCGCGGCCGCGACCGCTGGCCACCTGGCCGTCGTGACGCACGGCCTCGTCTGCCGTTCGCTCGCCGCGCGCCATCTCATTCTGCCCGACGGCGAAGCGGTGCCTGTGCGCTGGGAGAACACGTCGCTGACGATCGTCGATTGTCCGGCGCCGTGGCGTGTACGCTTGCTGAACTGCATCGCTCACCTGGGCGATGTGGACGCGGTTCCGCCTACCAATGCAGGAGTTGTCTGATGACAGCCACGCTCCGGACACTTCTCGATGAGCTCCGCAACGCTGGCGAGCTGATCGAGATCACGAAGCCGGTCGACATCCGCCACATCGCCACGCTCGTCGACCAGGCGAAGCCGGCGCTGCTCTTCCGCAACGTCATCGGCTACACGATCCCGGTGCTCTCCGGCCTGATCAAGAGCCGTGAGCGCGTTGCGCTTGCCATGGGCTGTCGCTTCGGCGAGGCCGAAGCAACGCTGCGGCACGGCCTCGATCACCCGATCGAGCCCGTGACCGTGAAGACCGGCCCAGCGCGCGAGATTCTCCACACGGGCGACAAGGTGGATCTCTTTGCCTTGCCGATTCCGCTGTTCTCCGTCTACGACGGGGGCCCGATGATCACGGCGGGCGTGACGCTCGCGCGCGACCCCGAGCACGGCCTGAACGCCGGCATCTATCGTTTTCAGGTCAAAGAGCGGAATCTCACCGGCATCGACATCGTCACGCCGAACAACTTGCGGAAGTTCGCGGAGAAGGCGTACGCGGCGGGGCGGCCCTTGCCGATATCGATCAACATCGGCACGCACCCCTTCGAGCTGGTCGCGTCGACGTACAAGGCGTCGATCGGGACCAGCGAGATGGCGATCGCCGGCGGCCTGCGCGGCGAGCCGGTCCAGTTCGCACCGTGCGAGACGATCGACGTCCCGTGCATCGCGGACGCCGAGATCGTGCTGGAAGCCGAGATCCTTCCGACCGGCTGGACGAAACCCGAGGGCCGATTCGGTGAGTTCACGCGCCTGATGGGCGGGCTCCACTGGAACCCGCAGGTGCGCGTGAAGGCCATTGCGATGCGGCGCGATGCCATCTACTACGCGCTCCACATGCCGTGGGAGAACATCTGGGTCAGCGCGCCCATCTATGAAGCCGCGCTCCGGCGCGTGCTCAAGGAGGCTGGTGTCCAGGTGACGGCCGTCAACGTCACCCCCGGCGGCTGTTGCCACTGGCACGCGGCCATCGCGATCAAGAAGCATCCCGGCGACGGCAAGAACGCGATCCTTGCCGCGCTCTCGGTCGCGGACATGAAGCACGTCGTGATCGTGGACGACGACATCGACGTCTTCGACGGCACCGAGCTCGAATGGGCGATGGCCACGCGCGTCCAGGCCGACCGCGATGTCGTCATCATCAGCGATGCGCGCTCGAAGCCGCTGGACCCGAGCCTACCGCCGGTGCCCGGGCACATCCCGACGACGGCGAAGTGCGGGATCGACGCCACCATTCCCGAGAACGTCCCGCGCGAGCGCTACGAGCGCATCACGTACGCCTATGCTGGAACGGTCACGCTGAACGACGTGCTCGGCGACGGTGACGATCACGTCTCGGTAGAAGAGCCCGATGTCGATATCGCGGCGCTCTCCTGTCGCATTCGCGAAGCTCTCGAGACGACGCCGCTCTACTTCGCGGAGATCGCCGAGCGCTTTGCAAGTGCTGGCTTTTCAGCCGTCAGCCGGGCGCTCGGTGAGCTTCACGCTCGGAACGACCTCTGGCAGGACCGCGTCGGGCGTCACTGTCTGGCGGGGTCGCGCTTCGCGGCGACGCCGGCCTCGTGACGTGAGGCGCCCCGAAAGGGTCCCTCACGCTGATCAAGCGAAAGGGGGCTACGCCCCCCCTCGGACTCCCCCGGCCGACGCTCGGAGGCGCCGCGGCGTAGCCGTGGCGCCCCTCGTTAGCCCGGATTGCTCATGAACGAACGACGCGCGCGGCGGCCGATGACCCGGTGGGAGACGGGCAGCCGGGGTCCTCTGACCACAGGCGCCTTCGCCCCGATCATCGCCGAGCACTTCCCAATCGTCACGGCTGGGTCGTCGCCTCGCGTGGCGGGAATGGCTCCCCCGGACCCCGGTTGCCCATCTCCCACCGGGTCACCGGCCGACACTGGTACAGACGTTGATGAATCATGCGCGCGGATCATCGATGAACGACCGAGGCCGGGGGGACAGCGAATTGCCGCGGGCCCGGCGGGTCGGTGGGGGGCCGGTTGACCCGTTGCCGTATCGGGCGGTCGAGGGGAAGCGGGGGGAGTGTGGGGAAGGCTCGCGGGTCATCGGTCAAAGGGCCTCGTGGTCAGAGGCCCCTCACCGACCCGGCCGGCCCGCGACGCCACGCGCTCGACGCGCTCGATTGCCGGTGAGCGTTCAGGAATTATCCGCGTTACGGCAAGAACGAGAGGTCGACCATCTTGTCCAGCGGGAGCTTGGTCTTGATCCAGCCGCGCTCGAGGAAAAAGTCGCTCAGCGTGATGAGATCCTCGGTCCGTGGCTTGCCGTCCGGCGCGATCCAGAACGGAAACGCGAGCTTGACCGTCTCGATCGGTGCCCGCGCGTGTCGCGACGCGATCGCGATGACCTCGGGATCGCGCGGCCCCTTCGCGTTGTAGAACCGCGCGCCCTTGACGTACGCGGCGAGGAAGTCGCGCGCGACGCGCGGTCGCTCCTGGATGAACTTTCCGGAATAGATGATGAGGCCGACCTGAAACGTGCTGATGGCTTTGATCTGTTCCGGAGTGACGAAACGGACGCCGACGCCCTGCGCCTCGGCCATGACGCCCCAGGGCTCGGGACCCCAGAACGCGTCGATCGCCTTCGACGCGAGCGCCTTCACGCCATCGGGATAGCTCAGGTACGTGACGTTCAGCGCGTCGTAGGTCAGGCCCGCCTGCTCCATCATCCTGGCGAGAAAGAAATCCATCGTGATCCCCTTGGCGCCGGTGGAGACCGTGCGGCCCTTGAGATCCTTCGCGGATTTCACCTGGCCGGAATCGACGAGATCCTTGCGCACGACGAGCAACGTGCCGTTGTAGCCGGGGCGAATCTGTCCCTTGTCGGCGACGATCTTCATGCCGGTGCCGCCCGCGATGGCGTTGAAGAGCCCGGCTGACGGCGCGCCCGTGGCCACGTCGAGCTGGCCGGTGGCAAGCGCGGGCGTCATCTTGGCGGCGGAGGCGAAGATCTCCGTTTCGAGCTTGATCCCGCGCTCGGCGAAGTACCCCTTGTCCATCGCGATGTAGAGCGCCACGGTCGAGAGCTGCGGCAGGTCCCCGAGCCGGACCACGTCCTCGGCGCGAGCGATGCCGGCCGCGCCTGCGAGGATGAGCGCGAGCGCGACGACGATGGAGAAGTCACGACACTTTTTTGTCATGCAGCTCAATCCCTCCTGCTCGGAGTTCGCGAAGTGCGCATGGTACAGGCGCTCCCCAATCCGCGTGAGGCAGATTCTGAAAAACTTCGAATTCCTCCTGGCCTTGTAGACGGAGCAGCCCCACCCGTCCGCGCTGATAACGCTGGTTCACCGCTGCACCGCCGGCGCCCAGGCCGTCGTCCGGCCGCCGATCGTCGCTCTCCGCAGCTTCTCGCCTCGCACGGTGACGTCGCGGTCCCAGCGCGTGTGAAACAGCCACCATCGTGGGAAGCGCCGGCTGTCGGCACGCGCCTTCACCGAGATCGTCATCACGGATTTCAGCCGAGCGCGCACGCGCGCAACCTCCTCGGCGGATAGCGACCCGGCGCTCCGGCGCGGATCGATACGCGCCTGGTAGAGCACCTCGTCGGCGATCCAGTTGCCGACGCCGGCCGAGAACGACTGATCGAGCAGCACGGCCTTGATCGGCGCCGAGCGCTCGGAGAGTAGCTCGCGCAATCGTCGCGCCGACGGCAGCTCGAGGAGCGCGTCGAAGCCAAGGAGGCTGATCGGCGGCTCGGTCGCCGGATCGTGGCGCAGCCGGATGCGTCCAAGACGGCGCGGATCGGACATCACGAGCTCGCCGCCGTCGTTGAAGTAAACTCTCAGCTTCATGAATCGCGGCGGCCAGGTCTCACCGCGACTCTTGATCCGGCTGGAGACGAGCTTCGGGCCCGGCGCGTTCGGGATGTGAAAGCCCCCGGTCATGCCGAAGTGGAAGCACGGCCATGGCCGTCGATCGAGCTCGAGCCACAGGTGCTTGCCCCGCCGGTGAACGCCGGCGACTCGCCGGCCGATCAGCGCGCGCCGGAAGCGTTGCGGATTCACTCGCTCGAACACGATCGGATCGTCGGCGCACTCGGCGTCGACGATGCGGCGGCCCACGGCGACGCCCCTGGCGATCAGCCGCGCCGCATCGACGTCCGGTAGCTCAGGCACGAGTTCTCATCCGTGTCGCCTGACCGATCGCGCTGGCACTATCGCGGCGCGCCGAACTTCTCTCGAGTCACGCCCGTGTCCAGCATCGCTTGCACGTCGCTCGCCGAGAATCCGAGCTCGGCGAGGATGTCGCGCGCCTCGGAGCCGAACGGCGGCGTCGCCCCCCGCGGCCGGAATCCGGCGCCGTCCATCCGGATCGGCGTCGCCAGCACACGGATCGGGCCGACCGACGGATGGGTGAAGTCGTGAAACATGCCGTTGGCGATCGGCTGTTCGTCGTCGAGAAGCTCGATCGGAAACTTCACGCCGGCAGCCGGAACTCCGTGAGCAGCGAAGATCGCTTTCCATTCGGCGCTCGTCTTCGACGCCATCAGCGCGTCGATCCGCACGCGCAGCAGCGCGTAATGACGCTCCTGGTCCTCGCGGCGCGGCATCGGCTTCTCGAGCGCCTCGTCCGTGAGACCGACCGCTTTCATCAGCGTCTTCTGCAACCCGCGGCTGACGCACGCGATGGCCATCGCCGCATCTCTCGTCTGGTAGGTACGGTAGTACACGTTCACCATCCCGGGGACGCGGATCTGGGGCATGAGCGCGGCCTGCTCGGCGTGCGGCGCGCCCCGGCTCCTCAGCGCTGCGAGTTGCTCGAGAATCTCGGCGTGGGCGGGGCCGTCGGCGGACTCGATGCGCGTCATCGCGTTATTCTGCAGCGTCAGCCCCGCCATCAACAGCGCCACGTCCACTTCGCCGCCTCGCCCCGTCGTCGCCCGCCGGAACAGCGCGGACGCGATGCCGAATGCGAGCGTCATCGCGCACATGTAGTCGGCCAGCGGCGGCTCACCGACCGCGGGCACGCCGTTCACGACCTTGCCGTTCGCCGCCATCAAACCGCTACGGGCCTGGACGACGAGGTCCATGCCGGCGAGACCGGCGTCAGGACCGCGATGCCCGAACGCGCTGACGTTGCCGACGACCAGCCGCGCGTTTCTCGCCGAGAGACTGGCGTAGTCGAGACCGACTTCCGCGGCGAAGCCGGGCCTGAAGTTCGTAAGCACGACGTCGGCGCGGGCGAGCAGCGCCTCGATCACGGGTCGGGATGCGGGATGCTTGAGATCGAGCGGCAGCGAGTGTTTGCCGCGATTCCGGGAGATGAAGTGCCGTGTTTCGCCGGGCGCGACCTGGGCGAGATGGCGCACGGGATCGCCGTCGAGCGATTCGACCTTGATGACGTGGGCGCCCCCTTCGGCGAGAAGCTGAGCACAGAACGGGACGGCGATGAACTGCCCGAACTCCACGACTTCGATATCCTCGAACGGGTGCATGCCGTGACGCTCCTCGATTCTCCAACGGCTTGACAGCTCGCGTCCTGATCCTACAGCATCAGCCGCGAAGCAGGATCGCGGGTCCTCGACGCGTCGCATCTGGAGGCAGCCCATCCTCGCAGTTGCGGCCTCACGGACCCCGCTACAAAAGGAGGCCACCATGAGTCCCGACGCACCCGAGCTCACCGTCGACGAGGTTCGCGATCGCGCGAAGGCCGCGCGTCTCAGCATCCCGGAGAACCGGCTGGAGATGGTCCGCCAGCTCATGGCGAACGCCCTGAAGCCCGTCCGCGCGATGGACCCGCGCGCGCTGAAGACACTGGAGCCCGCCGTCATGTTCGATGCCGATCCACGGCGCGAGGCCGGTCATGGCAAGTGACGAGCCCTGTTACGCGACGATCCGGGAGCTCGGGCAGCGCTACCGTCGCGGTGATCTGTCGCCGGTGGAGTTCACCGGCGACCTCTTGAGGCGGATCGAGCGTCTCGACAAGCGCCTGCACTCGTTCCTGACCGTGACGGCCGACCGGGCGATGGCCGATGCCCGCGCCGCCGAGACGGCGATCCGTCGCGGCGACGCGAATCCGCTGCTCGGGATTCCGGTTGCCTACAAGGACCTCTACGCGACGCGCGGCATCCTGACGACGGCGGGCTCGGCGGTGTTGAAGGACTGGGTGCCCGAGGACGACTCGACGTGCGTCGCTCGTCTGCAGAGCGCGGGCTGCGTGATGCTCGGCAAGCTCGTCACGCACGAGTTCGCGTTCGGCATCCAGTTCCCCGGTCACCGCTTCCCTGCCGCGTGCAATCCGTGGAACGTCGATCACATGCCCGGTGGATCGAGCAGCGGCTCGGGGGCCGCGCTCGCTGCGGGGTTGATTGTAGGATCGCTCGGCTCGGACACCGGTGGGTCGATCCGCGGTCCGGCGTCGTTTTGCGGCATCGTGGGCCTCAAGCCGACGTACGGCCGCGTGAGCCGCGCTGGCGTCGTGACGCTTTCGTGGTCGTTGGACCACACGGGACCGATGGCGCGAACGGTCGAAGATTGCGGGTTCATGCTGCAGGCGCTCGCCGGCCACGATGCCACTGATCCCGCGTCCAGCCGAGCGCCAGTCGACGATTACATTGGAAACATCGGCGGCGGCATCCAGGGCCTTCGCATCGGCGTGCCGCGCGCGTACTTCTTCGACGGCGTCGATGCCGAGGTCGAGAAGTCTTTCGAGTCAGCGCTCGGTACGCTCCGCGAGCTGGGCGCCACCGTGCAGGACGTCGAGATCCCGAGCATCCACGCGGCCCCCGCGTTCATGGTCATCATGCTGTCCGAGGCGTTCTCGTACCACGAGCGCGATCTCCGCGAGCGTCCACAGCTCTACGGCGAGGTGGTGCGTGAAAAGCTCATGGCGGGGGGTCTGTTCACCTCATCGGAGTATGTCCAGGCGCAGCGGCTGCGCGCGAAGCTCAGGGGTGACATGATCGCCGCGCTGGCGAAAGTCGACGTGCTCGCCACGCCGACGACGCCCAAGACCGCCGCCGCGTTCTCGGTGGTGTTCGATCCCAGCTTCCCGTTCGCGCGCAGCAACATGGCGCCCTTCAACATGGCTGGTGTACCGGCGCTGGCATTGCCGTGCGGTTTCTCGCCGGCAGGATTGCCGCTGTCACTGCAGCTCGCGGGCCGGCCCTTCGACGAGGCGACGGTTTTGCGCGCAGGCCACGCCTACGAGCAGGCCACGGACTGGCATCGTCGCCGTCCGCCGGTGTGACGCCCGTGACCGAAGACCTGACACGCCCGATCGACGCAGTCCGATCATGGATCGAGGACGCCAGGTGCGTCGTCGTCCTCACGGGCGCTGGCATCTCGACCGACTCCGGCATCCCGGATTTTCGTGGGCCGCAGGGCGTCTGGACGAAGAATCCGGGCGCCGAGAAGCTGGCGACGCTCCAGAACTACGTGGCGGATCCGGACGTGCGAAAGCGCGCGTGGCAGAGTCGCCTGCATTCACCCGCGTGGCAGGCGAAGCCGAACGCGGGACACCATGCGCTCGTCGAGCTCGAGCGCCGGGGCAAGCTCGACACGCTGATCACGCAGAACATCGACGGCCTCCACCAGCTTGCCGGCTCATCGCCCGGTCGGGTGATCGAGATTCACGGGACGATGCACGAGGTCGTGTGCCTGGCGTGCGGTGAGCGCGCGGCGATGGAGCGGGCGCTCGCCCGGGTACGCGCCGGTGAGGACGACCCGGCGTGTCGGACGTGCGGCGGCATTCTGAAGTCCGCGACGATCTCGTTCGGCCAAGGACTCGTGCAGGACGATCTCATCCGGGCGGAACGAGCTGCCCACGGCTGCGACCTGATGCTGGCGATCGGCACCAAGCTCTCCGTGTATCCGATCGCCGGCGTGGTGCCCGTGGCCAAGAGCGCCGGCGCGCGCGTCGTGATCGTCAATGCCGAGCCGACCGAGATGGACGAGATCGCGGACATCGTCCTGTGCGGATCGATCGGCAGGCTGCTGCCCCAGCTCGCTCAGCCGCGCGACTGACTGCCCTGACGGGTTACACTCCCCGCCATGATGACCCGATTCGAGATTCGTCTGCGGCGTCCTCTGGCTGGCGGAGCATCGTTCGGAAACATCGGACCCTACGAGGAGCTGAAGGGCCGACTGTACTTCGCGATCGATCCCGACAATCCGGGCAATCGCCGGATCACCGATGTGGCGCTCGCTCCTCGCAATGCGGACGGGCGCGTTGAATTCAACTCGGATGTCTCGATCCTGGTGCCCGTCGACCGGACCCGCTGCGCGGGACGCCTGCTGGTCGACGTGGTGAATCGAGGGAACACGGTCACGGTCCCCAACTTCAATCGCGCGACACGGCCGGCGTTCGGTCCGGACTCCGAGGCAGACCCGCCCATTGACGTCGGCGACGGGTTCCTCATGAGGCGTGGTTACGTGGTCGCCTCGTGCGGGTGGCAATGCGATTTGCCGCGTCTTCCGGGGTTGCTCGGGATGGAAGCGCCGGAGGCGCTCGACGCCACTGGCCAGAAACTCCGCGGTCGTGTCTACACGCAGCTTCAGACGTCGCGGCCCGCGACTCATCTGCTGCTGTCGGATCGCGGGCATCGCCCGTATCCGGCCGCCGATCTCGACGAGCCGACCGCGGTGATGACGGTGCGCGACGCCACGGACGCTCCGCCGGCGGTCATCCCACGGGCGCGCTGGCGCTTCGCGCGCGTGGACGACGGAAGCGTCATCCCTGACCCGGGCCACGTCTGGCTCGCCGGCGGCTTCGAGAAGGGCCGGCTCTACCACGTCGCGTACACGGCGATCGGCGCGCTCGTCGTGGGGCTTGGCGCGGCGACGCTGCGCGAGTGCGCCTCGTGGTTGAAGCATGGAGGCGCCGAGACCGGCAATCCCGCGCCCGGAGTGCTGCGCTACGCCTACGCGTACGGCCGCTCGCAGACGGGCCGCCTGCTCCGCACGCTGGCGTACTACGATCTGAATCTCGACGAGGCGGGACGCGAATCGTTCGACGGGTTCATCGCCAACGTCGCGGGCGGCATGCGTGGCGAGTTCAATCAGCGGTTCGGTCAGAACTCGAAAGATCGGCCGCACGTGATGGCGCACCTGTTCCCATCCACCGACGTGCCCGAGACTGACCGGGACACGGGAATCACCGACGCGCTTCACCGGCGGCTCGACGAGCGCGGCAGCACGCTGAAGGCGATCTACACGAACACGTCGGCCGAGTACCACCGCGGCGACGCGTCGCTGATCCACACCGATCCCGACGGCGAGCGCGACGTCGCTCACGGCTCGCGCACGCGTATCTATCACTTCGCGGGCACCGAGCACGGGCTCGGAATCTGGCCGCCGTCGGACTCCGTGCTCGCCGCCGCCGATCCGACCGGCGGGGTGGAGCGCTCGCAAAACCTTCGCGGCACCGTGGACTATGCGCCGCTACTGCGCGCTTGCCTCGTCAATCTCGATCGCTGGGTGGCGGACGGCGTGGAGCCGCCGCCGAGCCGCCATCCGCGGATCGCGGACGGCACCGCTGTGAAGCCCGAGGACGTCGCGAAGGTCTTCGCCGGGATTCCGGGGGCGCACTATCCGGATCGGCACGCCTGTCCGCAGCGCCTGGATTTCGGGCCCGATCCGCAGCATGCGCTCGTCGCGCCGCCGCGTCCTGGGCGCGCATGGGGCTCGCGCGTCGCGGCAGTCGATGCCGACGGCAACGAGGTCGGCGGCGTCATTCCGCCCGAGCTGGGCGTGCCGCTCGCCACGCACGCGGGATGGAATCTGCGGCACCGGGACATCGGCGGCGAGAACCAGCTCCTGATCTTTGCCGGCAGCACGATTCCGTTTCCCCGAACGCGCGCCGAGCGCGAGGCGTCCGGAGATCCGCGCCTGTCCATCGAGGAACGCTATCGCTCCCGCGACGATTATCTGGCGCGCGTCCGGCAGGCGGCCGTCGCACTCGCCAGGGAGCGCTACGTGCTCGAAGACGACGTGGACGTGTCGGTCAGTCTGGCGGCGCGGTTGTGGGACTGGCTCGTCCAGCGCGGCGCTACGGCTGAAGCCGGGTCGCACTCCACGGCCCGCCCGTGAAGCCATCGGGCGCTACCGTCAGCGCTCGCGTCCAGCGCGCGCGGTCGTGGACGCGCGCGGGCTGGCCGACCCAGAGCTCCACGCGTTCGGCCCAGACGCGGTAGCCGCCCCAGCGCGCAGGCCGAGGGGGCTCGGCGCCTTCGCTCGTCGCGGCTTGGGTCATTCGAGCGAGCAGTGCCGCGCGGGATTCGATCGGCTGACTCTGCAGGCTCGCAATCGCCGCGATCCGCGCGTCGAGCGGGCGTGTGCGCCAGTACGCGTCGGAATCCTCGTCCAGCGTCATCGTGGCCGGGCCCTCGATCCGGATTTGGCGCTCCAGCGCATCCCAGTGGAAGACGACGGCGGCGTACGGCGTCTTCTCGAGCGCGCGAGCTTTTGGGCTTTCGTGATCCGTGTAGAACACGAGCCAGCCGGCGCCCGCGTCGAATCCACGACAGATGACCATCCGCGCCGACGGTCGTCCATCGGGATCGACGGTGGCCAGCGTCATCGACGTGGAGTTCCGGACGACACCGGCCGCCTCCGCAAGCCATGCCTGGACGAGCGGAAGCGGATCGGCCGGCAACGGCTCGGGAAGCGACGCGCTCACGCGCCGATTCTAGCGTCTCTCAGGTCGACATTCGGTCGCCAAGTCGGGAGGCACGGCCGGGGTTGCTCTTCGTGGAACACGCTATCCACTTTGCTGATTCGGCTCTCGATGTGGCCACGAATTCTTGCGCTCGCTTCAGTCGACCCGCAGAAGCCACGGTTCCACGGAGAGCAACCCCGGCCGTGCCTCCCGCGTTGGGCGGAGAAATTCACCCGGCAGTTAGCCATGGGCTTTGAAGCCCACCCCGCAGGATGAAAATCGAGCTCGGAGCGCACCGATGCTCTGGGGTCGGTGTTCGAGGTTCGCCGCCAACGGTTGCGCCGGGCTGAGGGCGGGGAGCGCCCTCAGCCCGGCGCTCCGCGGTTGGACGGCGAACTTCGACTCGGGCGCTCGCGCGCGGGTTGGTTTATCATGCGGAGCACTATGCCTTCGAACCTCGACGAGAAATTCCACTAGCGTGAGTTTAATCCGGCGCGTCTTCTCGTGGCCCCGAGTCTGAGGTAGTTCTCTTTATGGAACAGGCAGTTGCGGGGCTCCGGGCCTGTCCGGAGAGCGTAGTTACTAATATCTTCTGAACCGATGACCTCGTGAGA
>JBGPTW010000125.1:0-19284 GCA_041490825.1 Methylomirabilia bacterium
GGGCCGGGTCTGGCGCATCGAGCCTATTTAACTGGGGGTGGGAGATCGTGGCGGTCGCGGGGTTCCCGGGCGACCGACGAGCGTTTGGGGGTTCGAGGCGGGCGCCGGGTTTTCCCGGCGACCGACGAGCGTATGGGGGTCTGGGGGCCTTCGAGGCCCCCAGCTTAAACGGCCGGCCTTCGAGGCCCCCAGGTCAAACAGCCTCCCAGAGGCCTTCCGCGACGCCAGCCGACTTGTACGCCTCACGGATGCGGTCCAGGTTCTTCGTGAAGAGCAGTCCTACCTTGGCGAATGGCTCGAAGACCGGGCCCTGCCCGTCGATGAGCGGGAAGCTGATCTTCGGCAGCTTCTCCAGCTGCGCGTGGAGGCTCTGGCTGATCTGAGCCAGGCGCGCGTAGAACTCTTCGCCTTCCTTCGCGGCCCGCTTCACCATCGGCGTGATGAGACAGTCGACCGTCTGCCGCGCCTTGGCGGCAGCTTCCTCCACCGCGGCCCCGGCCAGCGGCACGACCGTCACGCCGAGCTCCGTGAGGAACCGGTGGAGCAGCCGGCCGATCGAGTCCTCGAGAAACACCGCGGGGAGTCCGACGGACTTGAGACTCCGGTGGCCGAGCTCCTTGGCGTCGGCATAGAGCTCCGTGCGTAGCCACTCCACATGCGCACGGTTCTCGGCGTCTTTCCACCAGTCGCGGATCATCTTCCTGCCCCAGTAGCGGATGGTCGCGGAATAAAGGTCCCGCTTCAGGAGCTTCTGCGCGACGCCCCGCCACGAGTAGAACTTGGCCATGGCGTCGAGCGCCCCCTTCTGCAGCTCGTAGGGGCTGAGGCGGCGCGGCTGGTGCACGGCGTGATGGCCATCGTAGAGTTGCCAGTTGCGGCTGATCACGTACTTGTCGCCGCGCGCGAAGGTGCTGTCCCAGTCGGGCGACCCCGGGATCGGTGTCATGATCATGAACTGGATCGAGTCGATGTCGTGCTTGAGGGCGAAATTCGCGGTGGCATCGATGGTCTCGAGGTCGTCTTCATCGGACCCGACCACGAACATCCCGTGGATGCGGATCTTGTAGGCGTGGAACCGCTCGATCGACCGCTCGATCTTGGCCACGTCCTGTTTTTTCTGGAAGAGCTTGAGCGTGCGGGGATTGATGGACTCGAATCCCACGTAGACGTTGAAGCAGTTCGAATCGCGCATGAGCTGCAGGAGCTCGGGGTCGTCCACGGTCTCGGTGCGAACCTGGGCACCCCATTCCGGCGTGAGATTGCGGTCGATCATGCCGCGCAGGAGGTCCTTCACCCGCTTCTTGTTCGCGGTGAAGATGTCGTCGGCGAAGAACGTGTACATGTTGCCCCTGTGGTGCTCGAGCTCCTGCAGCACGCGATCGATCGAGTGCGTCCGGAACGCGTGGCCGTACATCCCGGGCACCGAGCAGAATGTGCACGAGAACGGGCAGCCGCGGGAGGTGGCGACCGAGATCACGCCCCCGGGCTTCCAGCCGGTGATCAGCGCGTAATCGGGAATCGGGTTCACGTCGAGGTTGGGGATCTTCGGCCGCTCGACGTTGCTCACCACGCGTCCGTCGACGAGATACGACAAGTTCTGGATCTTCTCGAAGCCATCGCCCCGCTGGATGGCGTCCACCAGCTCCTGGAATGCGAACTCGCCCTCGCCACGAACCACGAAGTCGGCGTGCTGGAGGCCTTCCTCGGGCAGGAAGCTCGTGTGCGTGCCGCCGAGGACGGCGACGCCGCCGGCTTCCCGCACGCGGTCGGCGAGCCGGTACGATTGCGGCGCCGTGGAGGTGATCGCGGAGATGCCGACGAGGTCCGCGGACAGCACCTCGTTCATGTCCACGGCGTGGATGTCTTCGATGTAGACGCGGACGTCGTAGCCCTTGCTCCTCATGATGGTCGCGAGCAGTACGGAGCCAAGGCGAGGGATGCAGACGCGACTATAGATGTGCAAGTGCGTGGACTTCGGCTCGACGAATACGAGCTTCTTCAGCGGGCGCTTCATTTGGTCTGTTCTCCTCGCGTGGAAATGGGGACGGCCGGCTGAAAAAAGTTGAGCCCACGCTACCATCCGCGTCGAAGCGTTGTCAAACGCCCCAATCGTGGCTGTGCCCCGTTTCCGTGAAAACGGTTGCACAGGCTCGGACCGCAAGATTTAGGGGGTAGGTACCATCCCGCCTACCGTATGTTGGATTTTAGGCTTGACACGTTCCGGAAGCCTCCACTAGCATGGCCTCGGACTTCACGGTCTCGGGGAGGGAGGTGAGTCGATGGCGAAGAAGAAGGCGGCCAAGAAGAAGAAGAAGTAGGCGCCTCTGAGCGCTCGGCCCTGTCGGCCTCCCGTTCCGGCAGGGCCGATCCATTTGTTGGACTCGAGTGAGGAACCCCCCTCAAACTCCCCCGGCATTCAACGCTAGTGTAGATTCCTCGCTCCATCGCATGATGACCGACCGACGCGCGTACATCCTCTTGTTCGTCGTCACGCTCGTCTGGGCGGGCAACTACCCGCTCAGCAAGCTCGCGCTCGAGCGCCTGGGACCGATCACGATGACCGCCGCCCGAGCGTTCGTGGCGACCCCCCTGCTCTGGTGGATGGCGCGAATGATGGCCCCGCGCCGGCGACCGTTTTCCGGACGCGACTACGCCGCGTTCATCGTCCTCGGGCTGACCGGGCTGGTGGGCAACACGACGATCTGGTACTGGGGTCTCGCCGGGACGACGGCGCTCAACGCCGGCATCCTCGGAGCCTCCTCGCCGATCTTCGTGGCCGTCGCCGCGGCACTCTTCCTCGGCGACCGCCTTCATCCGTGGAACTACGTCGGCATCGTGCTGTCGGTCGCGGCCGTCGTCGTGACCGTCGCCAAGGGATCGCTCGGCGTGCTGCTGACGCTGTCGGTCAATCACGGCGATTTCATCATCCTGCTCTCGCAAGTCGGGTGGGTCACGTACTCGCTCTACAGCCGGCGAACGACGTCGACGCTGCCACCAGCCTGGATCCTGACCGGCGCGCACGTGGTCAGCGCGATCGTGCTCGTTCCTCTGGCCGTGATCGTGGAGTGGCCGTGGCCATCACCCGTCGACGCGCCGTTCGCGTGGGGCGTGATGATGTACGGCGTGTTCCCGGTGACGCTCGGACACCTCTGGTATTACGCGATCGTGCGGAGTATCGGCCCGGGACGGGCGGCGGCGTTCCTGAATCTCATGCCGTTCGTGGTGCTCGGGCTGTCGTGGCTGATCATCGGCGAGCCGGTTCGCGCCTACCACCTGGCGGGCGCCGCGCTCGTCATCGGCGGCGTGTACCTGGCGACACGGCGAGCGCCGTGAGGCGAACCGGCGTTTACTTCGTCTTCAGAATCGCGCGGGACTTGGCGGCGGGCTTGGTCTTGTCGTCCTTCAGCAGACCCTTCACCTCGTCCATGAACTGCGCGATGTCCTTGAACTGACGGTAGACCGAGGCGAAGCGGACGTACGCGACCTGATCGAGCCGCTGGAGATGCTCCATGACGAGATCGCCCAGCTCGAGGCTGGAGATCTCCTTCTCGGCGCGTTCGTGGAGACGCGCCTCGATGTCGCCGACGACGTCGTCCACAGCCTGCACGCCGACCGAGCGCTTCTCGCACGCTTTCAGAATGGAGCCGCGCAGCTTCTGACGGTCGAACGGCTCGCGGCGACCGTCACGCTTCACGACGTGAGGCAGCACGTCCTCGATGTACTCGTACGTGGTGTAGCGCCGGTGGCACTTCAGGCACTCGCGGCGGCGCCGGATGAACTCACCGTCCCGCCCCACGCGCGAGTCCACCACCCGATCCTCGGTGTGGCCGCAGAATGGACATTTCATGGGGCGCCTCCTGTCATCGGTTCACGCCGTGCGATCGGGATAGAGCGGAAATCGATTCGTCAATTCCTGGACGTCGCCGCGCACCGCCGCCTCGACCGCGCCGGACCCGAGATTCGCGAGCACGCGGTCGATGAGCGCGGCGATCTGCTCCATCTCGGGCTCGCGCATTCCGCGCGTCGTGACGGCCGGCGTGCCGATGCGGATGCCGCTCGTCACCATGGGGCTCTTCGTCTCGAACGGCACCGTGTTCTTGTTCACGGTGATCCACGCCCGGTCGAGCGCCTCCTGGGCGTCCTTGCCGGTGATCCCTCGACCGGTGAGGTCGACCAGCATGAGGTGCGTATCCGTTCCGCCACTGACGAGCCGATAACCTCGGGCCATCAGCGTGTCGGCCAGCGTCTTGGCGTTCCGCACGATCTGCTGCTGATACGCCTTGAAGGCCGGCGTCAGCGCTTCGCGGAACGCCACCGCCTTGGCAGCGATGACGTGCATCAGAGGGCCGCCCTGCACGCCGGGCATGACCGTCTTGTCGAGCGCCTGCGCATGGCGCGCCGCGCACAGCACAATCCCGCCGCGCGGACCGCGTAGCGTCTTGTGCGTGGTGGTCGTCACGAACTCCGCGATGCCGACCGGCGACGGATGAAGCCCGGCGGCGACGAGCCCCGCGGGATGCGCGATGTCGGCCATGAGCGCCGCGTCCACCTCGCGCGCGATCTCCCCGAACGGACGGAAGTCGATGGCGCGTGGAAAGGCGGATCCGCCGGCGATGATGAGCTTCGGCCGATGCCGGCGCGCGAGATCACGGACCTGATCGAGATCGATCCGCTCGGTATCCTGACGCACGCCGTAGGCGACGATCGTGTAGAACTTCCCCGAGTAATTGACGGGACTGCCTGCGGTCAGATGGCCGCCGTGCGAGAGGTTCGGCCCGAGGACGACATCGCCCGGCTTGAGCAGCGTGAAGTACACCGCCATGTTGGCCTGCGCGCCCGAATGTGGCTGGACGTTCGCGTGCTCGGCGCCGAACAGCTCCTTGGCCCGGGCGATCGCCAGCTCCTCCGCGACATCGACGATCTCGCACCCGCCGTAGTACCGCCGCCCCGGATAGCCTTCGGCGTACTTGTTGGTCATCACGGACCCGAGCGCCTCGAGCACCGCTTCGGAGACGAAGTTCTCGGAGGCGATCAGCTCGAGATTACGGTGCTGTCGCTGCGCTTCTTCGCGCAACGCTTTTGCAATGTCGGCATCGACGTCAGCGAGTCGAAGCATGGGGCCACTCCTTCTCGAGCTCCGCGACCTTCCCCACCCTTCGCGCGTGCCGTCCGCCGGCGAATGCGGTCTCGAGCCACGCCTCGACGATTCCCTTCGCCGCGTCCGGCGCCGTCGTCCGCGCGCCGAGCGTGACCACGTTGCTGTCGTTGTGCTCGCGGCTGATGCGCGCGCTCGCGGTGTCCGAGCACTGCACGGCGCGGACGCCGGCGACCTTGTTGGCGGCAATCGCCATCCCGATCCCGGTGCCGCACACGAGGACGCCTCGCTCGGCTTCGCCCCTGGCGACCGCCGACCCGACGGCGCTTGCGTAGTCGGGATAGTCGACCGAGTCGCCGGAGTGCGTGCCGAAATCGAGCACACGGTGACCCTGCTGGATCAGCCAGGATTTCAGGTCTTCCTTGAGAGGGAACCCCGCGTGATCGGCGCCGAGGGCGACCACCGCCATACGGTGCTCACCATACTGGTAGTGGTCCACCCTGTCAAGACCACCAACATGTCGTTGCGATGGCGGTGCGGGGAAGCCTGTCGGAGGACCAAGGCGGGCGAGTGTATGGGGGCCTTCGAGGCGGGCGCCGGGTTCCCCGGCGACCGGCGAGCGGTATGGGGGCCTGGCGGTTATCGAGGCGGGCGCCGGGTGTCCCGGCGACCGGCGAGCGTATGGGGGCCTGGCGGTTATCGAAGCGGGCGCCGGGTGTCCCGGCGACCGATGAGCGTATGGGGGCCTGGGGGCCTTCGAGGCCCCCAGCTCATTACACTTCTGGAAACGCGAACGTCTCCATCACCGCGCCGTCGGCGCCCATCGCCACCAGGCGCGGGATGTCGAGCCGCGCCTCGGCGGCCTGCACGTCGTCGACCGACATTCGCGTGGCCGGGTGGCGAGGCACGAAGAGCGTGCAGCAGTCGGCGTCGGGCTCGATGGAGATGTCGAACGTCTCCAGCCGTCGCGCTTCCGCGGTGATCTCCAGCTTGTCCATGCCGATCAGCGGTCTGAGCACCGGCATCGTGGCGGCCTCGTCGATGCGCGAGATGTTGGCGAGCGTCTGTGACGCCACCTGCCCGAGGCTTTCACCGGTCACGAGCGCCAGGGCGCCCGTCGAGCGCGCGATCGCTTCCGCGATACGGATCATCATCCGGCGGTACACGACGACGCGCGTCGGCCCCGGCGCGCCCAGGACGATCTCCCGCTGGATCTCGCCGAACGGCACCATGAACAGGCGCGAGGCATGTTGCCATTCAGTCAGGCGCTCGACGAGCGCGCGCGCCTTGGTCTGCGACGTGGCCGGCAGGTAGGGCACGCTGTGGAAATGGACGAAGACCACGCGACAGCCGCGCTTCATCATGCGCCACGACGCCACCGGCGAGTCGATCCCACCCGACAGCAGCGCCGCCACGGTGCCGCCGGACCCCACAGGAAGTCCACCCGGCCCCTCGGTACGGCCCGCATAGATGAAGGTCTCGGCGGGCATCACCTCCACGTGCATGGTGAGCTGCGGATGATGGAGGTCGACGCGAGTCGCCGCCCGTTCGAGAACGAAAGCGCCGAGCTCGCGGTTCAGCTCCACCGACGTCATCGGGTACGTCTTGAATGCCCGGCGTGCCGAGATCCGGAACGAGTCGAACTGGCGCCCTTCGATGAGCCGGCCAACCACCGCTTTCATCGCTTCCACCGTGGAGGGCACGCGATAGGCCAGCGCGCAGCTCGCCACGCCGCAGACCTTGGCCACGCGATCCCGCACGGCCTCAGGGCGCGGGTGATCGTCGAGATCCAGGACAATGCGACCGGAGAGCTGCCGGAGTCTCACAGGCGGCAGATCGGCGGTGGCGCGCTCGAGATTCCGCGCGAGGTGGCGGAGAAACAGCGGCCGATTGCCCCGCTTCAAGCTGACCTCGTGATAGTGCACGATCACCGCGGGCCGGAGCCGGGTCATGTCAGCCGAGCTCGACGGCGATCTGCCGGGCCCGCTCGAGCTCCTCGGGCGTGTTGACGTTCATGAACGCGATCGCCGGATCTCTGTACCGGGCGACTTCCGCTTCGCCGATCTCGACGACCCGAACGTCGCCGAAGAACCCGACGATCTTGAGCCGACCGGCCTGGAGCCGCGTCTCGATCGGCGCGAGACAGCGTTTCCCGTACACCGCGTGCAACGTCTCGAGCTGATCGCCCACGCGCGGGATGACGATGTCGGCTTCGCCGGCGCGGGCGACGACGAGCCGGACCACGTCCGGATGCAAGAACGGCATGTCGCAGGCGACGGTGAAGGCCGCATCGCCGGACGCGGCTCTCAGTCCCGAGTAGATGCCGCCGAGCGAGCCGTGCTCGGCATAGACGTCCGGCACCATCGGGAGGCCAAGAAATGCGTAGAGGTCGGGCGTGTTCGTCACCACGAGCACGTCACTCACGACTGCGGACAGCGTGTCGACCACGCGCTCGATGATCCGCCTGCCACCGAGCTCGAGCAAGGCTTTGGGACGGCCGCCCATCCGTGTGCTCTTGCCGCCAGCCTGGACGACGCCGGTGATCCTCATGTCTTTCACAGGGTAATTGCGCCGGCGCGGATGAGCCGGGGCGGATCGACCGATACGTCGAGAACCGTCGAAGGGAGCCCCCCTGACGTCTCACCACCGTCGAGCACGAGATCGATCGCGTCGCCGAAGGATCTCAGCACCTCGGCAGCGGTTCTCGGGGGAGCCTCGCCCGTGACGTTGGCGCTCGGCGCCGTGATCGGATCGCCGAGCGCGCGCACGAGCTCACGGGCGACCGCGTGCGAGCTGAGCCGGACGCCGACGGTTGCCGTCGATGCCGTCACTTCGAGCGGAACGACGGGCCGCGCCCGCAGCACGAGCGTGAGCGCGCCCGGCCAGTGCCGCGCCATCAGATTCCGGGCGGCGCCGGTGACGTCGGCAATCCGCTCGGCCATGGCGACGGAATCGACGAGTACGAGCAGCGGACTCGAGCGGGGACGCCCTTTCAGCGCGAAGACACGATCCACGCCGGCGCGGTTCAGGGCCGCAGCCCCGAGGCCGTAGAAGGTCTCGGTCGGAAACGCAACGACGCCGCCCGCGCGAAGAATGGCCGCGGCCTCGCCGAGCGTGGCGTCGTCCGGGCGAAGAGGATCGATCGACGCCACTCGGCCGGTCACGGAATGGTGCTGAGCTCGACGGGCCTTCAGCCGCGCGACTTCATCTGCTCGGTGACTCGTCGAGCCCGCTCGTCGATCTCGTCCGCGAGCCGCTGGCGATAGGCGACCAGCCGCGCGCGGAGTGCAGGATCGCCGACGGCGATGATCTGAGCGGCGAGGATGCCGGCGTTGCTCGCCCCCCACGTGCCGATGGCGACCGTGGCGACGGGCACGCCGCGTGGCATCTGGACGATGGACAGCAGCGCGTCCATCCCGCCGAGCGGCGTCGATGCGATCGGAACGCCGATCACCGGCAATGCCGAAAAAGCCGCGAGCACACCAGGCAGCGCGGCCGCCCCGCCGGCCGCGGCGATCAGCACGAGCAGTCCGCGCCCCTCGGCGGTCGATGCATATTCTCCGGCGCGGCGCGGCGTTCGGTGCGCAGAGGCCACCACGACCTCCGAGCCGACCTCCAGCGCGTCCAGGATCTTGACCGTTTCGAGCATCACGTCGAGATCCGAGTCGCTGCCCAGCACGATGCCGACCTTGATGCCGCGTCGGGCCCCGCGCCTCGGCATCGCTCCGCTCGCGGCGCGGCCCGACGGTCTTCGAGACTTTCCGCGAGCGGGCATGACCGGTCTATCCACGCACGGTCCCCCGTGCGTACTCCTTGGCTCGTCCAATGTCCGTCCGGTACTGCATGCCCTCGAAGTGAATCTGCTTCACCGCCGCGTCCGCGCGCGCGATCGCCGTACCGAGGTCCGCGCCGACAGCGGTGACACCGAGCACCCGGCCACCGGCCGTGACGAGGTTGCCGTCGCGCAGCGCCGGGCCCGCATGGAGACCGCGGTCCGCGAAACGATCGGCAAGCCCGGCCACCAGCGGTGCCTCGGGGCCGACCACGGTAAGATCGATCCGCTCGCGCGCGGCGAAGTCGAGCAGTCTCGCGGCGTCGTCGACGTCGATGTCCACGCAGCGGCCATGACGAGCAATCCCGGGATTGCCGGGCGCGGCATACAGAGGGTCGACCAGCGGGCTCTCACTGAGCTTCCACGCCAGGGCGTGCTCGCGGCCGCCGCCGCCGATCAGCAGCACGTTCATGGCGATGGGCTCGCCTCGGGTGGCTCGATCAGCTCGAGATGCGCTCGCGCGATGCGCGCCCACGGGCTCGCAGAGTCCAGGTCGAGATAGCGCTGCCAGTGCCGGGCCGCATCGTCGGGCCGGCCGGCGCGCGCCAGCGCCGCGGCGAGATTGAAATGCGCGTCCGCATAGTCGGGCGACAGCTCGAGCGCGTGGCGGTACTGCTGGATCGCTCCCTCGACGTCGCTGAGATCTTCGTGCAGCGAGCCGAGATTGTACGCCGCCTCGCAGCAGCCCGGATCTTCTTCGAGCGCGGTCATGTAGGACCGACGAGCCTCCTCGTACTGTCCGCGTCGGTGGAGGAGAAGCCCGAGGTTATTCCAGGCCGCGGCGTACGTCTTGTCCATCGCGACGACGCGCCGGTACGCCTCGATCGCGTCGTCCCACTGCGCCGGATCGGCTTCCCATTCGCCCGCGCGATCGAACCAGACTTCCGCCTGCTCCGCGGGTGGAGAGAGCGGCCGCACGAGCCCCATGGCGAGCGTCGCCTGCGCTTCCTTCTCCAGACCGCCGGCGTCGAGACCCAGCACCGTCTGACCGGTCCGTGGGTCGAAGCGAACGCGGTCGGACTCCGCGAGCAGCCGCTGGCCGTCGACGATGAACCGGACCTCGGACAGCGGCGACGTGAGCGTGGGATGCTGTTGCCTGAGCGCCACGAGCGCTTCCCGGATCTGACGCACCGACGCGCCGGCGTCGAGGAGCGAGCTGGCGGCCCGAAGCGCCAGGAGATCACGGAACGTGTAGCCCGAATCACCGCGCAGCAGCTCGAGCCGCTTGAGCTGGGCCGATCGCTTCGGGGTGAGCGTGAGGATCCGCACGATCTCGCGGTAGCCGTAGAGCCGCTCGGTGCTCGGCCGGTCCATCGCCCTGTATCCTAACGCGGCCGTCGAGGCGTCAATGGCGGAAGTGCCGGATACCGGTCACGACCATCGCCATCCCATGCTCGTCAGCCGCCGCGATCACGTCGTCGTCACGCAGCGAGCCACCGGGATGGACGACAGCCGTCACGCCCGCGCGCGCGACGACGTCGAGACCGTCGCGGAACGGGAAGAAGGCATCGGACGCGCAGACGGTGCCCTGCGTGGCAAGCCCGGCCTCCGCGGCACGCATGACGGCCAGCCGCGCGCTGTCGAGGCGATTCATCTGGCCGGCGCCGACTCCGACGACTTGATCTGCAGTCGTGAGCACGATCGCGTTCGACTTGACGTGCTTGGCCACCCGCCAGGCAAACCGCAACGCGTGGAGCTCGTCCGCCGTGGGCGCGCGCCGGGACACGACCTTCAGCATCTGCTCGTCGAGGTCGGTGACGTCGGCCGACTGGGCCAGCAGCCCGCCGAGAACGGTCCGGTACTCGACGAGGGTGTCGCCCGCGGCGCTCCGATCGCACGGCACCTGGAACACACGGCATTTCTTCTTCGTGCGGCGGAGCTCGGCCAGCGCGTCCTCGGCGTACGCCGGCGCGAACAGCACCTCGACGAAGATCCCCGCCAGCGCTTGGACGACGGCCAGATCGAGCGTCCGGTTCACGCCGATGATCCCTCCGTAGATGGACACGGGATCCGAAGCCTTGGCCTTGGCGATCGCCTGCCCCACCGACGCACCGAGCGCGGCGCCGCACGGATTCGTGTGCTTGATCACCACGGCGGCCGGCGCACCGAATTCGAGGAGCAATCCGAGCGCAGCGGAGAAATCGAGGAGATTGTTGTACCCGAGCTCGGGACCATGAAGCTGCTGCATCGCGCCGAGCCCGATCGCCCTGCCGCCGGCCGCACGGTAGAGCGCCGCCGATTGATGCGGATTCTCACCGTATCGGAGCGCCAGCGCGCGCTCGAGCTCGAGGGTCAGCCGCGCCGGAAATTTCTCGGCGTGTGGGGCGGCGGCCGCTTCGGGCGACAGATAGTGTGCGATCGCGGCGTCGTACTGCGCGGTACGACGGAACGCCTCCTGCGCCAGCCGGAAGCGCGTGGCATCGCTCAGCGCGCCCGTCGTTTCGAGCTCGGCGATGACCGCGCCGTACTGCCCGGGATCGGTCACCACAGCGACGCTCGCGTGGTTCTTCGCCGCCGCGCGGATCATCGTCGGCCCACCGACGTCGATCTGCTCGATCGCCTCGGGAAGCGTGACGCCCGGCCTCGCCACGGTCGCCTCGAAGGGGTACAGCGCCACGACGACGAGATCGATCGGCGGAATCCCGTGGCGCTCCAGCGCGGCCACATGGTCGGGGACATCGCGGCGCGCGAGGATTCCCCCGTGAATCTTCGGGTGCAACGTCTTGACGCGTCCGTCGAGCATCTCGGGAAACCCGGTCACTTCCGACACGTCCCGGACGGCGAGCCCAGCGTCGCGGAGCAGCTTCGCGGTGCCGCCCGTCGAGAGAATCTCCACGCCGAGCGCCACGAGCGCCCGGCCGAGCTCCACCACACCCGTCTTGTCGTGAACGCTGACGAGCGCGCGGCGCACCTTCATCACTCCGGCTCCACGATCACGCGCCGGCCCACGATCGAAAGACGCCCCAGCGCGAAGAGCCGCAGGGCCTCGGGATAGAGCCGGTGTTCTTCCGACAGAATGCGTGCGGACAACATCTCCTCCGTGTCCTGCGGCAGCACCGGGACGCTCGCTTGAAGAATGATCGGACCCGTGTCGACCCCGGCGTCCACGAAGTGGACCGTGGCGCCCGCGATCTTTGCGCCGTACTCGAGCGCCTGGCGCTGGGCGGCAAGTCCGGGAAACGCCGGGAGCAGGGAGGGGTGAATGTTCATGATCCGACCGGCGAAGGAGCGGACGATCGCGGGGCCGAGGATGCGCATGAATCCCGCCAGGCAGACGAACTCGACCCGGGCGGACTGTAGGGTCTCGATGAGAGCCGCCTCGAAGGCGTTCCGATCGCCGAAGTCCTTCGGATTGAGGAAGACCGCCCGCACACCGGCGCTGGCCGCTCGCTCCAGCGCCTGGGCACGCTCGCGGTCAGCCACTGCGAGCACGACGCGCGCCGGAAACGCCGGATCAGCCGCGGCGTCCAGGATGGCCTGAAGATTGGACCCTCGCCCGGATGCGAGCACGCCGACTCTCAGCGGCTCGGCGCTCGGGCTCATGCGACGTCACGCTCTTGCACCCGGGCGGCCTGGCCGCAGATCGGACACCGGGACGGCGGGCGGATGATCGTCGAGTCGCGGGGAAAGATGCGCGCGCGCCCGACGACACCGACTGCGAAGCCGGCCAGGTCATACTCGCCGGCTGCGTACAGGTCAGGCAGCTCCGCGGTCTCGCCACCGACGAGAGCGCAGCCCGCCTGGCGACAGCCTTCCGCGATGCCGGCGACGATCGCCTCGATCCGGGATGGATCGACGCGGGCCGTGCCGATGTAGTCCAGGAAGTAGAGCGGCTCGGCGCCGTGGACGAGGACGTCGTTCACGCCCATCGCGACCAGGTCGATTCCGACGGTGTCGTGACGATCCGCGGCGAACGCGACTTTCAGCTTCGTCCCGACCCCATCGGTCGAGGACACCAGCACCGGCTCGGTGAAGCCGGACGGGACCCGCACGAAGCTGGCGAAGCCGCCAATCCCGCCGAGCACCTCGGCACGGGCCGTCTGTCGCGCGAGCGGCGCGATGCGCTGGACGCTCTCGTCGCCGGCGTCGATGTCGACGCCCGCGCCGCGGTACGTGAGAGGCTCCATCGCCGGAGCGCTAGGCTTCGAACAGCCGGAGTTGCGGGGTGGCCTCGGGTTCGATGCCGACGCGGTACGTGCCCGTGAAGCACGCGTGGCAATAGTTTCCCGGATCGGAGCCCGTCGCCTTGAGCATTCCATCGAGCGAGAGGTACCCGAGCGAGTCGGCACCGAGGTACGTGCGGATCTCGTCGGTGTGATGGCTGGCCCCGATCAGCTCCTTGCGGGTCGGCGTGTCGATGCCGTAGTAGCAGGGCCACTGGATCGGCGGCGACGAGATGCGCACGTGCACGGCGCGCGCGCCGGCGCCGCGGATCATCTTCACGATCTTCCGGCTCGTCGTGCCGCGCACGATCGAATCATCGACCACCACCACGCGCCGGCCTTCGAGCATCTCCCGCATCGGGTTGAGCTTCACCTTGACTCCGAAGTGGCGGATACCCTGCTTCGGCTCGATGAAGGTCCGGCCGACGTAGTGGTTGCGGATCAATCCCATCTCGAACGGGGTCGCGGATTCCTCCGAGAAGCCGAGCGCGGCGCTCGTGCCCGAGTCCGGCACCGGAATGACGATGTCGGCCTCGATCGGGTGCTCGCGCGCGAGCTGGCGTCCGAGAGCCTTCCGCACGGTGTGGACGTTCCGGCCCCAGAGGACCGAATCAGGCCGCGCGAAGTAGACGTACTCGAAGACGCACTGGAGCCGTTCGCCGGCCGGGAACGCGCGGATCGAGCGCACGCCCTCGTCGTTCATCACGGCGATCTCACCCGGCTCCACCTCGCGGTCGACCTTGGCCTCCATGAGATCGAGCGCGCACGTCTCGGACGCCGCCACCCACGCATCGCCGAGCCGGCCGAGCGTCAGCGGGCGGAAGCCGTTTGGATCACGGACCGCGTAGAGCGCGTACCGCGTCAGGATCAGGAGCGAGTACGCGCCCTTCACCTGGGCGAGCGCGTGCTGGATCTGCTCTTCGAGCGGCCCTGCCGGCGCCCGGGCCAGCAAGTGCAGGATGACCTCGGTGTCGGAGTTCGACTGGAAGATGGCGCCCTCCTTCACCATCTCCTTGCGTAGCGCTTCGGCGTTGGTCAGGTTGCCGTTGTGCGCGATGGCGATCGGCCCGCTCGCGGTGTTCGCCATGATCGGCTGGGCATTCTTCAGATTGGAGCTGCCCGCCGTGGAATACCGGACGTGGCCGATCGCGCGGTGACCCGGCAGTCGCCGCAGCCGCTCGGGGCTGAAGACGTCAGCCACCCAGCCCATCGCCTTCTCGGTATGGAAGCCCTCGCCGTCGGTCGCCGAGATGCCGGCCGACTCCTGGCCGCGATGCTGGAGAGCATAGAGGCCGAGATAGGTGACGTTCGCAGCCTCGGCATGGTTCCAGATGCCGAAGAGCCCGCACTCGTCGTGGAACTTGTCGTCACGCCATGTGACGCTCAAAGCCGTTCCTCCACGCGTGGTCGATCCGGAGGAGGTCCAGGTCGACGATCGCCGTCGCCGCGATCCGGATGACGAGTCGGTCGCCTCCGGTCACCCCGATCCATTGCCACGGAATCGCCGATTCCGCCATCAAGGCTTCGAACTCGCGCGCCGCCGTGCCGTCGACGGCGACGAGCACCCGCGACGGTCCTTCGCCGAACAGCATCCCGTCCCAGCGCCCGCCTTCGGGCAGTGTCACCGTGCAGCCAATCGGCGTTCGTCCGGTCACACAGGCCTCCGCAAGCGCCACTGCGATCCCTCCGTCCGAGCAATCGTGAGCTGCCGTGACCAATCCGGCCCCGATCGCCGAGCGCACCGCCGCCTGGACCCGCCGCTCCACGCCGAGATCGAGCGGTGCCAGGCGACCCGCGACCAGTCGCTGGCGACACCACAGGTACTCGCTGCCACCGAGGCTCACGTCCGGCGGACCCAGCAAGGCCACCCGATGGCCGGCGGCTTTGAACGATTGCGTCGCGAGACGCTCGGCATCATCCAGGACACCGACGACGCCAATGATCGGCGTGGGAAGAATCGCCTGGCCACTCGTTTCATTGTAGAAGGAAACGTTGCCGCCCACTACCGGGATGTCCAGCGCACGGCAGGCCTCCGCGATGCCGTCGACAGCCTCGGCGAACTGCCACAGGATTTCGGGGCGCTCCGGCGAGCCGAAGTTCAGGCAGTCCGTGACTCCTGCCGGGTACCCTCCGGCGCACGAGACGTTCCTGGCCGCCTCGCAGACCGCCATGGCGGCACCCCGACGGGGATCAAGAAACACGTGACGCCCATTGCCGTCAGTCGCGACAGCGAGCGCGCGCCGCGTTCCCTTCACGCGCAAGACGGCAGCATCCGAGCCGGGCAGCACCAGCGTGTTGATCCCGACCTGCTGATCGTACTGGCGGAACGCCCACTCCTTGGAGGCGATGGCCGGCGAGGCCATCAATTCCAGAAGCGCCTCGTTGTAATCCTTGGATTGCGCGAGCGTAGCAGGATCCCAGGCTTGCCGCTCGGCCAACCATGATGGCGGCGCCATGGGCTTCTGGTACCTCGGGCCCTCCGCAAGCGCCTCCACCGGTACGCGCGCGACGACGTCGCCGTCGAACGTGACCGTCAACTCGTCACCGCTCGTGACGCGGCCGATCTCGACCGCGTCGAGCTCCCATTTGGCAAAGACACTCCGTACTTCGGCTTCGCGTCCGCGCGCCGCCACCAGCAGCATGCGCTCCTGAGACTCGGACAGCAGCAGCTCGTAGGGCGTCATCGCCGTCTCGCGCCGCGGCACGCGCTCGAGCTCGACCTCCATGCCCGTTCCACTGCGGGCCGGCATCTCGGACGTGCAGCAGGCAAGCCCGGCCGCCCCCATGTCCTGGATGCCGACGACCGCGCCTGTCTGCATCGCTTCCAGACACGCCTCCAGCAGCAGTTTCTCCGTGAACGGATCGCCGACTTGCACGGTCGGTCTCCGCTCCTCGGCGTGCCCGTCGAACGTCGCCGATGCCATGGTCGCGCCATGAATGCCGTCGCGGCCGGTCTTGTTGCCCACGTAGAACACGGGATTGCCGGGACCATCGGCGCGAGCGCGAAAGATCCGGTCGGCGCGCACGAGTCCGACGCACATCACGTTGACGAGGGGATTCCCGGCGTACTCGGGCGCAAACGCGATCTCGCCACCGACCGTGGGGCATCCGAAGCAGTTGCCGTACCAGCTGATGCCACCGACCACACCTTTGATGAGACGGCGGGTTTTCGGGTCTTCGGGATCACCGAAACGGAGCGAGTCCAGAAGCGCGATGGGGCGCGCGCCCATCGTGAAGATGTCTCTGAGAATTCCGCCAACGCCCGTCGCCGCGCCCTGGAACGGCTCGATGAACGACGGGTGATTGTGGCTTTCCATCTTGAACACGGCCGCCCACCCGTCCCCGATGTCGATCGCGCCGGCATTCTCGCCAGGACCTTGTAGCACGCGGGCGCCACGCTGCGGCAACCGCGCCAGGAACACACGGGAGTGCTTGTACGCGCAGTGCTCGGACCAGAGCGCGGAAAAAAGGCCAAGCTCGGTGTAGGTCGGCTCGCGCCCGAGCCGCGAGATGATGCGATCGTACTCCTCGGCCGTCAGTCCCAGGCCGTTCGCCAGATCAACCGTGACCTTTGGCTCCGGAGCTGTCACGCTGGTGGCGACGCTAACGCCTGAGAAAGCCCCCGTCCTCGACAAGAGTGCCGAGCAGGGACTGGAGGATCGAGAGGCCATCGGTGCCACCCATCGCGGTCTCTGCGGCGCGCTCGGGATGCGGCATGAGCCCCAGCACGGTCCCTTCCTCGTTCACGATGCCGGCGATGTTGTCCAGTGAGCCGTTCGGGTTGGCATCCTTGGTGACCTGCCCGTCCGACGTGGCGTAGCGGAAGACGATCCGGTTGCGCTGCTTGAGCGTGCGGAGCGTGTTCGGGTCCGCGTAGTACTTACCTTCGCCATGAGAGATCGGCATGGTGAGGACTTGCCCCACCCGGAGTGCCCGGGTGAACGGCGTGTCGACCGTCTCGACGAGCAGGTGGGTCGACTGGCAGCGGTACTGGAGGCACTCGTTCCGCATCAGAGCACCCGGCAGCAACCCCGCTTCGCACAGGATCTGGAACCCGTTGCAGGAGCCGAGCGCCAGCCCACCGCCGGCAATGAAGTCACCGAGCGCCTCGACGACCGGAGAGCGGCCAGCGACCGCGCCCGCACGCAGATAGTCGCCGTACGAGAAACCCCCGGGGAGGACGACGCAGTCGAAGCCGGCGAGATTCCGCTCACGATGCCAGATGTACTCGACGGGCTGATGCAGGACCTCACCGATCACGTAGTGGAAATCACAATCACTCCACGTGCCCGGGAACACGACTACCCCGAATTTCATGAAGTCGAGTGTCTCCTCTCTCGCGGGTTCAGAGGGAACGAAGCGGCGACCGTTGTCATCTTACCGTCCGGCCTCGGCGCCAGCAAGGCGCTCGGCCATTTCGATCGTGTAAGCCTCGAGGATCGGGTTGGTCAGTAGCTTCCGGCACATCTCGTCGACGCGCACCCGCGCCGCCTCAGCCGTTGCCGCCGTCAGCTCGACCTCGATGACCCTGCCGATGCGAAGATCGGTGAGATCATCGAACCCCAGGCCTACCAGCGCGCGCTTGACGGCAGCGCCCTGAACATCGAGGATGCCGGGTTTCAGGCGGACGAGAACGCGGACCTTCACGAAAGCCCGGCCCGCCGAAAGATCGCGTCCACGTGTCTCAGGTAGAAAGCTGGATCGAAACAGTCCTTGAGATCGGCGGCGGAGAGATGGTCGGCCACGTCGGGATCCGTGGTCAGCACGTCGAGGAAGGACCGCCGTTCCTTCCAGGCGCGCATGGCGTTTCGCTGCACGATCTCGTAGGCCACCTGCCGTGCGAGTCCGGCACCGGTGAGCTTCAGCAGCACGCGCTGCGAGTACACGAGACCGTAGCTACGATCCAGATTCTCGGCCATGCGCTCCGGATAAACGGTCAAGCCTTCGATCACGAAGGCGGTGAGATCCAGCACGTAATCGAGGAGAATCGTCGAGTCCGGCAGGATAACCCGTTCGACCGACGAATGGCTGATGTCCCGCTCGTGCCAGAGGGCGACGTTCTCCGCCGCAGCGAGCGCGTTCGTGCGGAGCAGCCGTGCGAGCCCGCAGATCCGTTCCGCGAGCTCGGGATTGCGCTTGTGCGGCATCGCGCTGGATCCCTTCTGGCCTTCAGCGAAGGGCTCCTCCGCCTCGAGGACTTCGGTCCGCTGAAGTCCGCGGACCTCGAGCCCGATCTTCTCCAGTGAGGCGCCGGCGACGGCCAGCATGGCGCAGTACTCGGCGTGACGGTCACGCTGGATGATCTGATTCGACACCGGCTCAGGCTGAAGGCTGAGCGCGCGACAGACCTCTTCCTCCACGTCGGGATCGACGTGAGCGAAGGTTCCGACAGCGCCCGAAATCTGACCGATGGCGATCGCGGTCCGCGCGCGCTGGAGCCGCTCGAGATTCCGCCCCGCCTCGACGTACCACACCGCGACCTTCAGTCCAAAGGTCGTCGGCTCGGCGTGGACACCGTGTGTCCGTCCCACCGTCAGCGTGTCCTTGTGCCGTCGGGCCAGCGTCCCGAGCGCTGTCCGCAGCCGCTCCTGACCGGCGATGAGGAGATCGGCGGCGGCGCAAAGCTGCAACGCAGTCGCGGTGTCCCAGACGTCCGACGACGTCAACCCGATGTGAACGAAACGGGAGTCCGCACCGAGCTGCTCCTCGAGACTGGTGAGCAACGCGATCATCTCGTGCTTGACTCGGCGCTGGATCTCGAGGATGCGCGCCACGTCGACGTGCGCCTTCGCACTGATCCGCTCCATCGCGTCGGCCGGGATGCGTCCCCGCCGCACAAACGCTTCGCAGACTGCCAGCTCCACCCGGAGCCAGGCGCCGTACTTCGCTTCATCGCTCCAGATCCGGCCCATCGCGGGACGCGTATAGCGGTCGATCACGCCCTCACCTTAGAGCAAAACCCGGCCGGATGGTAGTGCTCGATCATCCGAGCGCTGCCCGTGGGGCAAGCGAAGAATCAAGGAGCACCGCGGGTTTCGCGAGGCGCTTCGAGCGTTGGTGGTCGGGGAGCCATTCGGGGCCCCAACTGTCCAGCCTAGCGTAGGAGCGTGGCGGGGCCGGGGGGGGGGGGGGAGGGGCCCGGGGGGCAAAAACCCCCAACCCCCGCCAACGGCAAACAACCCCCCCCCCCCCCA
>JBGPTW010000126.1:0-19053 GCA_041490825.1 Methylomirabilia bacterium
ACGTTGCGCCGAACGATGGGGCACTTCGCCGCGCGTTCGAGCGGCTCGAGCAGGCGATGGACGAGTGGTGCGCGGAGGCCAAACTTGCCGCATGAAACTTGACTCGTTCACTACAAGTCTGAGTCCTCAAGGACTCTAGAGATCTTTCTCCAGCGCCTCGATGCTTTCGGCCACCACGCCGACGAGCTGATCGACTTCCTCGCGCGTGATGCAGAGCGGCGGCGCCAAGCGCAAGACGGTGCCGCGCGCATAGACGATCGCGCCTCGCTCCCACGCCTTGCGGTCCAGCTCGGCCACACGCTTGGCGTCCAGCGGGCGGCCCGAGCCATCGGGCTCTACGAGATCGACGCACACCATCAAGCCGCGTCCACGCACCTCGCCGACGATCGGGCGCTTCCCGACGGCGCGTTCGAGACCCTCCAGCAGCCGCGTCCCCATCTGCTCGGCGTTTTCCACGAGCCGGTCCTGCTCCATGATCTTCAGATTCGCCAGCGCCGCGGCGCACGCGACGGGATGTGCGGCGTAGGTGTTGGGATGCACGTTCTCCTGCGTGGTGTCGTCGGGGAAGGCGTCGGCGAGACGTTGCCGCGCGATGCTCGCTGACAGCGGCACGTACCCCGACGTGATGCCTTTCGCCACCGACATGAGATCGGGGACGACGCCTTCGTGCTCGCACGCGAACCACCGCCCCGTGCGGCCGAAGCCGGTGATGACTTCGTCGGCGATCATCAACACGTCGAGCTCGTCGCAGATCGTGCGCACGGCCCGCAGCCAGCCGAGTGGCGGGATGATGAACCCGCCCGACGAGATGATCGGCTCGAGGATCACGGCCGACACGGTGTCGGGATCCTCGCGGAGGATGGCCGCCCTGAGCTCGGCGGCGCGCTGCTCGACGATCTGCTCGTCGCTGCCCATCGCGCGGTCACGGTACGGATGAGGCGGCGCGACCTTCGCGAAGCCCGGGACTTGAAGCGGCGCATACGGCTGCGCCAGGTGCGGAATCCCGCAGACAGCGAGCGTGCCCATGGTCGCGCCGTGGTAGCCGCCCTGCAGCGAGACGATCTTGTGCTTGGCCGATCGTCCCTTGGCCAGCCAGTAATGCCGGGCGATCTGCATCGAGCGCTCGTTGGCCTCCGAGCCGCTGACGGCGAACAGCGTGTACGTGAGATCGCCGGGCGTGAGGTCGGCGAGCTTCGCGGCCAGCTCCACGGCTGGTCGATTGGAGAACTGGCGCGTCGTCGGATAGTACGCCAGGCGGACGGTCTGCTCCGCGATGGCCTCGGCGATCTCCCGGCGCCCATGGCCGACGTTGACGACCGCGAGGCCGGCGAAGGCGTCCATCAGCTTCTTGCCCTGCTGCGTCCAGACCCACACGCCTTCGGCGTGATCGATGACCAGCTCTTCGTCCGAGAGCCACGGGTGGTCCTGCGTCTTGTGCGTCCAGAGGTGTCGAATCATGAGTCCTTTTAATACATTATCCTGGACGCTGGGACAAGGAGGCGCGACATCCATGGCCGAGCCGTTTCCGCTGATCGAGGTCTCCGGAGCGCCACGAGAGCGAGGCCAACGGCAGCCTCTTCCCGTCGATTGCGGATCTGCGTCGCGTATCGGGCATCGCCGCGGCAGTGGTGCGCGCCGCTCGCGACGAAGGGGTGGGGCGATCGTTCACGGACGACGCGATTTCCGGAGCTGTGGCCGCCGCGCGCTGGGAGCCTCGCTACCCGCCCTCGACGATCTGAGCGACGGCCGAGGTCCGTAGCGGGCGGCAGTCGATCTGCACCGTCTATACTGAGCGAATGCGTGTCGCGCCGCGACAGCACCCTCGACATTCAGGGATGTGGCGCCTGCTCGTCGCCGTACCGCTGCTGCTGGGCGTGGCCGGACCGTCGACTGCCGCGCCGGGTCCTCCGTCGACACCTCCGGCCAGGACCGAGCTGGCCATGCCACCTGATCGCGTGATGGCATCGCTGAACGAGGCCATCGCGTGGTATCGCCAGGCGCGAGGCGCCATGCGATCCGTGAACGGCGCCACAGGTCCGATCTTCAGCCGGGACGACGAGCAGGCGGCGCTCCATCTGCTCCAGCGCGCGTTCGACGTCGCGCACGGCGAAGCCGCTCTGCTCGCTCCGCAGAAAGAGCCGCCGGGGGCGGGCGCGAAACCTGCCTCCGATCAACGCGGCGCCCAGGTCGAGTCGAGCGTGCGCCAGGACGAAGATGATGTGACGCAACTCGAGAAGCGACTGGGAACCGTGCCGGCCGCTCAACGCACCGCCGTGGCGCGCGACCTAGCAGCGGCCAGCCTCCGGCTCGAGCTGGATCGCACGCGACTCCAGTTCCTCACCAGCCTCGAGCAGCTCGATGCGTCCGTGACGTCCGGTGACACCGATTTGCCGCATCGGATCGAGGCGCTGCAGGAGAGTATTCCCGAGCTTCGCTCGCAGGCTCCGGAACCCGCGCCCGGGACGTCGGCCCAGGCGGCGACGAGCACCTGGACGCTCGTCCATCGCCTCATCGCCCTGCAACGAAGCCGCGGGAGCCTCAAGGATCTATCGCGCGCGACGAACAGTCTCGCCCGCACGGTGGACAGCGACGCCCGGACGGTCCGAGAAACCGTGGCGCCGATCATGGGCCGCCTGCGGTCGCTGGCGAAAGCGCCCGGGACCGAGGGGCGCTCGATCGCTGACGACGAGCAGGAGTTCCATGAACTCCTGGATCGGCTGAAGCTCCTCAGGGCCGTCGTGTTACCGCTGCGTCAGGAATCGGCGCTGGCACACCGCTACGCGAGCGAGATCACGTCGCGGCAAAGCGCGCTGGATCGACAATCGCTCCAGCTCCTCCAGGACCTCGGGGTCGAGCTCATCGGCGTGGTCATCGCGCTTGTCGTGATCGGTGTGGTCGCGCTCGTCTGGCGGATTGCGGTCGTGCGCTACGTGACCGACGCGTATCGCCGGCGGCTCCTCTTGAATGCGCGCAACGTTGCCGCCGTCGTCGCGATCGCGCTCGTCCTGGTGTTCCACTTCACGACCGAGCTGGCAGCGCTGGTCACCGCGCTCGGGTTCGCCGCAGCGGGAATCGCCTTCGCGCTGCAGAACGTCATCCTCGCCGTCGCCGGGTATTTTTCCATCGTCGCGCCGAACGGCATCCGCGTCGGTGACCGTGTGAGCCTCCAGGGACCGTTCGGCTACGTGCACGGCGAGGTAAGCGACATCGGCCTGGTGCGCATCAAGCTGCGGGAGCTCACCGGCGATCCGCCCCAGCCAACGGGCCGCATCGTCGTATTTCCGAATTCAGTCGTCTTCACCGGGAGCTTCTTCAAGAGTTAGTTAATTCGTTTACGTGGGGGCCTCGAAATGGCCCCCACACCCCCAGTCGCTCGTCGGGCGCCGGCCAAGCCGACGCCCGCCTCGGCCCCCCCACCCTACGCTCGTCGACCGTGCCCACGCCCGCCCACGCTCGGGAGCGTCCGGGGAACCCCGTCACGCTCCTCGATTCGGGCCTGCTTTGGTGTCGCGGTCAGCAGACGTACAATCCCACCGGAGACGTTGACGTTCGACGCGCCGAGGAGGTCACGTTCATGGGATACACGCTCGAACAGTTCGCAGCCGCCTGTCACAGCGTGCTCGACACCGATCCTGGCCCGGGTGGACGCGAGAACGTCCGTGCGCTCGTCGAGGACGTGCTCGGCGATGACGCGTTCATCGCCCGGCATCTGGGCGATGATGGCCCGGAGCGGAAGATCCTGCACGAGGACGGGCAGCTCGGCTTCTGCATCCTCGCCCACGTGTACAAGGGCGCCAAGGAAAGCCAGCCGCATGACCACGGCCCGTCCTGGGCGATCTACGGTCAGGCGCGGGGCAAGACGATCATGAGCGACTGGGCGCTCGTCGAGCGAGCCACACCGGAGAAGCCCGGCAAGGTCCGTCACGTCCGGAGCTATACGCTCGAGCCCGGCATGGCGCACGTCTACCACGAAGGCGATCTCCACTCGCCGCGGCGTGAGGGCCCGACACGGCTGATCCGCATCGAAGGCACGAACATGGACAAGGTACGGCGACTCTCGTACGAGAAAGTGTGAGCGACATGGCGAACAAGGTTGCGGTGGTGACAGGCGCGGGTAGCGGTATCGGGAAGGCGTCGGCACTGGCACTGCTCCGAGAAGGCTACGACGTCGTCTTCGCAGGACGCCGCAAGGAAGTCCTGGAAGCGGCGGCCGCAGAGGGAAAGTCGTCGGGGTCGCGCACGCTCGTCGTCCCGACGGACGTCGGCGATCCCGCGTCCGTCAGGGCGCTGTTCGCGAGGACCAAGGAGATGTTCGGGCGTCTCGACCTTCTGTTCAACAACGCGGGAACCGGTGCGCCGGCCATTCCGCTCGAAGATCTCACGTACGAGCAGTGGAAGACCGTCGTCGACGCCAATCTGACCGGGTCGTTCCTGTGCACGCAGGAAGCGTTCAAGATCATGAAGAGCCAGGATCCCCGGGGCGGACGCATCATCAACAACGGCTCGATCTCGGCGCACGCGCCGCGCCCGAATTCCGCGCCGTATACCTCGACCAAGCACGCGATCACCGGCCTCACGAAATCCACGTCGCTCGACGGGCGGAAATACGACATCGCCTGCGGTCAGGTCGACGTCGGCAACGCTGACACCCCGATGACGGCCCGGATGAAGAAGGGTGTGCTGCAGGCGCACGGCGCGGTGGCCGTCGAGCCCACGATGGACGTGCAGAACGTCGCGCGCGCGGTCGTCTACATGGCGAGCCTTCCTCTCGACGCCAACGTCCAGTTCCTCACGGTCATGGCGACGAAGATGCCGTTCGTCGGCCGTGGCTAAGAGTCGTTCGGCGACGATGGGCCAGCTTCCGGATCATGGCGTCCTCCGTCGACTGCCGGCGCTGCGCCAGCGACGGCCGAGCTGTGTGCTGGCTTGACGTTCTTTCGTATCGGTCACTGTGAGTGGCCGCTGACCCCGCGGCGACGCCGCCCGGGCGACCAAGCGTCGCCGGACAGAGGAGACCGATCATGACCGAGACCCCGCGCATCACACGTCCGGAGTTCTTCCGCCCGCCGCTCGACTATCCGCGCATCCCCTACGGCCAGATGCTGAAGGATGCGGCCAGCCGGTGGCCCGAGAACGTCGCGGTCGTGTTTCGTGACGTGAGTCTCACCTATCGCGAGCTCGATGCCCTCACCAACCGCTTCGCCCGGGCGCTTGGCCGGCTCGGCGTGAAGCGCGGCGAGCGCGTCTGCCTGTTCATGGCCAACTGCCCGGAGTACATCATCGCCTTCTATGCCGTCGCGCGGCTCGGCGCCGTCGTGAGCCCGATGAACCCCTCCTACCGGGAGCGCGAGGTGGAGTACCAGCTCGAGAACTCCGAGGCGGTGGCCGTCGTCGTCCAGAAGGATCTCTTGCTGCTCGTCGAAGCGGTGCGTGGTCAGATGAAGGGGCTGCGGCACGTGATCACCGTCGGTGCCGACGCGCCCGGCGGCGGCACGATCCGATCGTTCGCGTCGCTGATCGCCGCCGAGCCTGCGACGCCGCCTCCTGCGCCGGACATCAGCCTGCACGACCTCGTGGCGCTGCCGTACTCGAGCGGCACGACGGGCTTTCCCAAGGGTGTGCTGCTCAGCCACGAGAACCTCGTCTGCAACAACATCCAGATGGTGGCGTGCGGGCGTTTCCGCGAGACCGACCGGCTGATGATCTTCCTGCCCTTCTATCACATCTACGGCGCCATGCTGATGGGCGGCTCGGTCTACGCGGGCGCGACAGCCGTCTTGATGGAGCGCTTCGAGCCCAACGAGTGCATGCGCCTCATCGCCGAGCACCGCATCACGCTGTTCTTCGTCGTGCCGCCGGTGCTCGTCATGCTGACCGCGTGGCCGGAGCTGGCGAAGCACGACCTCAGCAGCGTGCGGTTCACGATGTGTGGCGCGGCGCCGCTCGCTCCCGAAGTGGGCCGACGATTCACGGAGCTGACCGGCGTGACCGTCGTGCAGGGATATGGGCTCACGGAGGCGTCCCCGCTCACCCACCTGAACCCCTTCCACGACGCGGCCCTGAACGTCCCGGAGTCAGCCGGTTTGCTCGCGCACGACACCGAACAGAAGGTGGTCGACGTCGAGACCGGCGACAAGATTCTCGGGGCCGGCGAGGTCGGAGAGATCTGCATCCGTGGGCCTCAGGTGATGCAGGGGTACTGGAAAGCGCCGGACGCCACCGCGGCCACCATCCGAGACGGCTGGCTCTATACGGGCGACATCGGCTACGTCGACGAGCACGGCTACACGTTCATTCAGGACCGGAAGAAGGAGATGATCAAGTACAAGGGCTTCGGCATCGCCCCGGCCGAGATCGAGGCGCTGCTCTTCGAGCACCCGGGGGTGCTCGACGCCGCGGTGATCGGTAAGCCCGACCCCGAGGCCGGTGAGGTGCCGAAGGCATTCGTCGTCAAGAAGCCGACCCACGCCACGCTCACCGAAGCCGAGCTCATCGGTTTCGCGAAGGGACGGCTCGCCGGCTACAAGACGGTTCAGGAAGTGGAGTTTGTCGACGCCATCCCGAAGACGGCGTCGGGAAAGATTCTCCGGCGCGTGCTGAAGCAGCAGGAGATCGAGCGGGCTCAGAGCCCGGGCGGAAAGTCGTAGGCGCGCGGCACCGGCTGAGGCCCGTCGGCAGCAGTGCCGTAGGTCACGACGATCTCCGCGTGAGGCGTGAGGGCAAGCGCCCGCGGATCGCGCTCGACCAGCCTACCGTTCTCGTACACGTGAAGGCGCTTCGCGCCGTCCGCGCAATACCCGCCGATGCACCGGGCGTCGAGGCGCACGCCCCACACGTCGAAGAACTGGCCGAGGGTGAAGGTCTCGACCGTCGGAGACTCCACGTGGATGATGCCGGAGGCGTCGTGGGTATGAATCGGGGAGATGAACCGATTGGCCCAGTCGATCCCGATGCCCGCCGGGATCGGGACGCGCTCGCCCTTCACGAACACGTCGAGATGCTGATGCGTGTGGAGCGCCGTGCCCTCCTCGCGGAGCGCCGGAAGACCGATGGCTTGCAGCCGGTCCACGAGATCGACACGCTCGGCACGCCAGGGTGCTGGAGACACCTGCATGCCGGGAAGCTGCGTCGTGTCCGCCGCCATGCCGAGCGGTGGACAGGGCACCATGAGCCCGATGGCGGCGACGAGCGCCATGAACCTGACAACCCTCGACACTCTCCACGCGCCTCCACCGCTCGACGTCATCGCGACGATAACATCACAACCGACGAGGAGAATCAGCCCGCTGCAGAAGCAGGCGGCGATCACGGAGTGGGCACGGCAGCGCGCGAGGGAAGCTGGCGATGGGCGTGCGAGCATCAGATCAACCCGTCGGAGCGAGGCGGCGATGCAGAGTTGCTCGCAGGGCGGCTGCCGTCGCGTTGCGCTTCCCTTTCAGTCGCGTAACAGCGCTCGGGGCTCGCCTCCTCGTAAAACCGGCTGCCCGGCACGAAATAGATCCGGCGCCCCGACTCTCGTGACCAATATCCCTTGATCGGATGGGTTTCCGGGCATGCCCATGGGCCGTCCGGCGAAACGCCTGCACGCCTTGGCTCGGCGAGCGATGGCCCGCCGGTGAGCACCAGCAAGAGAAGGCCTGCGGCGCTTCGCACCAAGCTGGCGCAGCCGCGCGAGCGATTCATCACGGCGATTGCCGTTCGGCGATCGGCGGCCGCGGGCCGGCGGGGAAGTTCACGACACCACCATCCGGTGTGCGACCGATGAGCGGTGGAGTGTAGACCTGATGATCGGAGAGTCGTTGTTCCCAGTGCCCCGGGACGAGAACGTTGTCACTCACGCCGGGGACCGGCACGTGACGATCCGGCACCCAGATCATGGTGCTTCGCGGAGTCGCCGGTGGTGGCACTTGCGGCACAGGGCGTGTCGACTGGTTACGGAGGCGGTCGAAAATCGCGCCGGACGGGGTGGTCCCGCCAGGAGGCGTGGTGATCTGGCCGAGCGCCGTTCCCGGCCCGACGGCGCCACAGACGACCAGAAGCGCTAGCCAACACCCAACGAGCTTCACGACACTACATTCCTCACGTCGAGGTTTTTGGTCGCCGCCACTGACACGGCGCCTCGGGATTTGCTCGAAGCGTTTGGCCGTCGTCGCCGAGGAGCGAGCTGTCGACCCATTCCGGCTCTTCCGTCTCCGGGCTCGGATCGACGGCGAGTAGATCGGTTGCACTCCAGAGTACCGCCATCCGCGACTTGCCGCGTCGATACAGGACCCAGTGCACTTCAACGTCGTCGCCCGCTTCACTAGTAAACGTGGGGGCCCCGAAATGGCCCCCACACCCCCAGACGCTCGGCGCACCCCAGCAAAGCTGTGGCGCGCCTCGATACTCCGACAGGCTCCGAGGCGCCGACAGAGCGTGGAACGCGGCCACGGGCCACGACAAGAACTCGGCGGTGATGCCCGGAGGCAAGCACGGCGGTCCACGAAGTGGGACGCGCGTGTGGAGAGACACGTTTACAGCCGCCGGGACTGGATGAGTCGATGACATGCGGACGCCGGACACGCCATAGCGCTCTGCCGTAAGATGGCGACCATGAGCGAAGCCACCCTCCGGAAACTGGCGCTACAAGTACGGAACTGGGGCACCTGGGGACCGGACGATGAGATCGGCACCCTCAACTACATCACACCAGCCGCAATTGCCGAAGCGTGTCGGCTCGCGACCGCGGGCAAGGTCTTCGCGCTCGGGATCCCGCTTCAACGCGAGGGCCCGCAGAGCGGTACCCGGCAGCGCTTCAACCCGATCCACACCATGTTCCGCGACGGCGGGGACCGGCCCAGGACGCCGGCGGAAGTCACCGCGATGCAAGGGTATGGCGGCTCCGACGACTGGATCGTCATGCCGCTCCAGTGCGTCACGCAGTGGGACAGCCTCGCGCACGTCTTCTACGAAGGGCAGATGTACAACGGCTACGACGCGAGCCTCGTGACGTCCAGCGGCGCCTCGAAGAACAGCATCGACAAGACCAAGAGCAAGATCGCCGGTCGCGGCGTGCTGCTGGACGTCGCGCGCTACAAAGGCGTGCCGGCGCTCGCGCCCGGCTACGCGATCACGCCGGCCGATCTCGATGCAACGGCCGCCGCGCAAAAGGTCGACGTGCGGCGTGGCGACATTCTGCTGATCCGCACCGGGCACATGTCCCGCTATCTCGACAAAGGAGACTGGCGCCACTTCGATCTCGACGACTCGCCGGGCGTCTCCGTGAAGACCGCGCCGTGGATGCACGCCAAGCAGATCGCCGCGGTGGCGGCTGACAACTACGCGGTCGAGGTGCGGCCTTCAGAGCTGCCGCCGTTCCGAAGTCCGTTCCACATCTGCGCCATTCCGAACATGGGGCTGACGCTGGGCGAGATCTTTTTCCTCGAAGAGCTCGCGGCGGACTGCGTGGCCGACGGCCGCTACGCGTTCCTGCTGGTGGCGCCGCCGCTGCCGGTCACGCGTGCCGTCGGCACGCCGATCAATCCCTACGCGATCAAGTAACGCGCGGCATCGCCATTCCCACGTGTTCGTCACCGGACGAGTTCGCGCGGCCGCCCGTCGCCCTCGACCGTCACGACGTCGGGCACTGTGAGCGCCAGCGCCGGCTGCGGGAGCCCATCGACATCGGCACGAGAGCGCGGAGCCGCTGACGGTTGCGGGTGAGTCTAGCGAACGGTGCGGCCCGTCCTCGACCGCACTGATCGTCACCGGGAATCGAGTGGATTGATCCAGCGCAGACCCGAGAAACGGGAGAAGTCAGTGTCGCAGGAGTTCAGCTCGGCTCCGTGCTCTACGGCGAGAGCGGCAAGGTGCGCATCGTTCACGAGGTTCCCCGCGGTGCCCAGCGGCCGGAGCAATTGGCGCACAACCGCCGGGTGCCGATCGCCCGGATGGACGATGACGACACATGGCTGCCCGAGCCAGCGGCCGAGCACGTCGAACGCCCGGTCCGGTGACAGCGGCCGCGCGAAGACATGCGGGTTCGTGCTCAGACGCAAGAACGCGAGCAGCACGATCCAGGTGAAGGCGAACGTTTCACCACCCGACAGCTGTCGCTCGAGCCAAGCGCGGGCTGCCTCGTGGCGCGGCGACCGCGCGTCAGTCGCGTAGAGCAGAAGGTTCGCATCGACGATCTTCACTTCCGTCGCTCGAGCTTGCGCGCGATCTCCTCGTCTTCGAGGGCCGCCGACAGTTGCAGAGCCTTGTCCAGATTGAATCCTGGGCGAAGACCCATGGGTTGCGAATACTGCCTGAATGCGCGAACCGCCCGACGCTCGCGGCCGAGGCCGGCGCGCACCGCGCCGTTCAGCGCTTCCTTGAAGGAAATGTCGCGTTCGCGGGCCAGTGCCTTGAGCTTGGCGGCGACGTCAGGATCAAGAGTCACCGTGGTCCGCATGGACGCATCATAGCATATCGTTTGGTGCTGTCATGATGCCGACCGTCCGCCGACCTGCTTCGCCTCCTCCAGCGACATCGCCGGGGTCGCCGTTTGGCAGGCGGCCCACGTCACTGGTAGCACCAGGAGCGCGAGCGGATGGAGCGAGGCCTGCTTCACCCGCTATTCATTCAAGAACGCGACCACTCGCTCGACGAAGACGGCGGGCTGCTCGATCTCCGGGTGGTGACCCGACTCCGCGATGAGCTCGAACCGCGATCCCGGAATCAGCGCGCTGTACGCGCGACCATACGTCGGCGTGACGATGCCATCGCTGCCGCCCCAGAGGACCAGTGTCGGCACCATGATGCGCGCGAGCCACCGCTTGAGCTGAGGGTTGTACAGGCACGGGTGCCAGGCGTAGAGGCAGAGCGCATCGCGGTTGCGCGCGTGGACGACCAGCTCATCGTCCGACATCGCGTTGAAGTCTGGCGCGAACCTGTCGGGATCGTGCCACGTTCGCCGGCGCACCTCGTCGGGCGACGTGTTGAAGACGTCGAGGATGTCGCGCTCCTCGCGCCCGCGCACCTTGATCCCGACGGCGTCGGCGAGGATGAGCCGTTCCAGGCGATGAGGACACGTCGCCGCGATCTCGGCCGCGAGCCATCCGCCGAACGAAAGTCCCACGAGCGTGACCTTGTCGTACGGCAGCGCGTCGAGGAGTCCGAGATAGAGGTGCACCAGATCGTAGATCGTGTCGAAGCCGTCGGGGCGCGGCGAGTGGCCGAACCCGGGATGCGACGGCGCGACAACCTCGGCGTGCCGGGCGAGAAGATCGAGAAACGGCGCGTCCGCGCGAACCGTGTGCTGACCATGAAGCAAGAGCATCGGATGTCCGGATCCTCGACGCAGGACCTCCAGCTCGATGCCCTGGATCGAGAGGCGTTCGATGACGGCGGCGGTGGCCGGCATGTCAGCCAATCGCGCCGGCAGCGCGGAGCGCTGCCACCTCGCCGGCGTCCAGCCCGAGCAGGTCTCGCAGCACTGCCTCGGTGTGCTCGCCGAGCATCGGGGCTGGCGTCCGCACCGAGCCGGGCGTCTCCGACAGGCGCACCGGAACACCGACCATCCGCACCTTCCCGGCACGGGGATGATCCATCTCGACCAGCGCGCCGCGCGCCTTCACTTGCGGGTGGTCGACGACCTGCGCCAGATCGTTGATCGCGCCGACTGGAATGCCTTTCGCGAGCAGCACCGTCTCCCAGTCCTCGTACGTCCGCGTGAGAAAGATCTCTTGAAGTCTCGGGACCAGGGTGTCGCGGTTGCGCGCCCGATCGGCGTTCGTGCGGTAGCGCGGGTCGTCGGCCAGCTCCGGGCACCCGATCACCGGGCAAAAGACTTTCCAGAGCTTCTCGCTGCCGACGGCGAGCGCCAGATCGCGCGTCTTCGTGCGCAACGTCTGGTACGGCAGCAGCGCCTTGTAGGCGGTGCCCATCGGCCGCGGGACCTCGCCGTCGGCGAGATAGCCGCCGATCATCGTGCCGAGCAGCGAGAGCTGGCCTTCGAGCATCGAGACGTCGATCGCCTGTCCGCGCCCGGTGCGCTCCTTCACGCGCAGCGCGAGCATGATCCCGTAGGCGGCGTACATCCCGGCCGTCATGTCCGCGATCGAGACGCCGCACCGGACGCCGTGCCCGCCAGGCTCGCCGGTGACGCTGATCATGCCGCTCTCGGCCTGGAGAATGAGATCGAGTGCGGCCCGGTCGCGATAGGGCCCGTCCTGCCCGAAGCCCGACACCGAGCAATAGATGATGCTGGGATTGCGCTCGCGCACGGCCTCGTAGCCCAGACCGAGCCGGGCCAGCGCGCCGGTGCGGTAATTCTCGAGGACCACGTCACAGCGCTCGATCAGCCGGAAGAACAGCTCCTTGCCCTTCGACTGCTTGAGATCGATCGAGATGCCTTTCTTGTTCCGGTGAAGGCTCACGAAGTACGCCGTCTCGCCACCTGGCAACGGCGAGCCCCAAGAGCGCGCGATGTCGCCCGTGTCCTTGGGCTCGAGCTTGATCACTTCCGCGCCGAAGTCCGCCAGCATGGTCGAGCAAAATGGTCCGGCCAGCGCGTGGCTGAGGTCGAGTACCGTGACGTCCTCGAGCGGCATGCGCATCAACGGCCTCCCGTCACGGCCAGCGTGTGGCCGGTGATGTAACTCGTCCCTGATCCTGGTATGAGTCGATCGCCGCCTGGCGACGCGCACCAGCCGGAAGGTACGTCGCGCCAACCGCGAAACGCAAGCCGCGTGCGCGGCGGAGACGGACGGCTACTCGGCAGCGAACGTGAACGTCGTGCCGACCGAGCTGACGACCATCTGCTGCGGCAGGCGGTGGTAGAGCGTGGCGATCGCCTCGATGCCCGTGCAGTGCTGCGGCACGATGTGGTCGATGCCGAGATCCCGGAATGTGTCGACCACGCGGGTCACCCGCTCGTCCGACAGCCCGCTCAGGTGGAAGCCGCCGACGACGGCATGGATCTTCGGCACGCCGGCGATGCGGACGGCGTTGCGACAGATGCCGACGATTCCGCGATGCGCGCACGACGTGACGACCACGAGGCCCCGGCCGCGCACGTTTGCGATCAGCGTCTGCTCGCCGATGAACGTGTCGGGCACGATGTGGCCGTCGCGTTCGACCTTCAGATTGGCCGGAATCGGCTCGAACGGCTCCTGAGCGTGCATCTCTCCGCTCAGGAGCACGCCGTCGGCGATCATGGTCGGTTCCCGCACCACTTCCACGCGGACGCCGTACCGCTCGATCTCGTCACGATCGAGCCGTCCGGTGTAGACCCGGTCGCCGTCGCGCTCGTGAAACCGCGGCAGGAAGTGGTCCACGCCGGCGTGGAACGTGAGGTCCTTCCGCATGAACCGGCGGTGCGCGTGGAGAAAGCCCATGAGGCCGCCGAAGTGATCGCGGTGCCCGTGGCTCAGCGCGATCGTGTCGATCGCGCCCGGGTCGAGCCCCAGCTCGCGAAGGTTGTGGTTCAAGCAGGCGTCGGTCTGGCCGAAGTCGAACGCCACTCGCGTCGTCGTGCCGCCCCGCGTGACTTCCACGAGGTGCGCCAGGCCGTGCTCGGCTCTGAGATCCGTCATCTTCCGCGCCACGGCCTGACTGAAGCGGCGCGCGACCGGCTCGTCGCGCCGGAGCGAATCGATGTAGTTGTCGACGACCGTGGTGACGTTGACGCGATCGACCTCGGCGAGGCTCACCGCGAGCTCTCTACGCCCTATCCTTCGCAGGGTAGCTGACGGCCAGCCCGGCTCCGGCATCACTCTGGATGCCATACGGCGGAATCGGATAGCGCAGACCATTCTTGGAGAGCGCGGCCAGGCCCTCGACCACCTTGGGCAGGAAGCTCGGCGGGATCGCCATCAGCAGCTCGTCGTCGGCCACGCCGCCGTAGCGGCGCTCCGCGTAGCACGGAATGGTCAGCGCCGGCTCGCCGGTCTTGAGGGCCTTGCCCCAGGAATCGGCGCACGCCGACTCGCCGACCGACGTGAACGACAGTTTCCGGTAGCCCGTCCACTGCAGTCCGTTGATGAAGAAGATCATCTGCCCGGGAGTCCCGTACACGAGGCAGATGTCCGGAGGATCGAGGCGTCCCGACGTCAGCGGCGACACCGCCATCGCATGGTAGCGGCCATGGGGAACGCAATCCATCGCGTGCTGATGCTGGCTCGCGTCGTCCAGCGTCTTGAACCACACGCCGGCCATGCGCTTGCCGGAGAGCCACTCCTCGTCTTGCGGGTGCAAGCCGATCACCGCCCCGCACTGCGCGCCCACGAGATCCGCCATCGTGATGCCCACGGTCCACCCGAGCTGCCGCGCCTGCGCGACGATCTGATCCGTCGTGTGCTTGGCCCTCGGACGGCGGATCTTCGGGATCGCTTCCATCTCCTCCACCGTCTCGAACAGCTTCATGCCGATCGGAATCGAACGGAGGCGGAGGTGCTGGTTCAGACCGGCGACGATGGCTTCCCAGTCGTAGCATTCAGTCGTCATGGCGTTCTTCCGGCCTATCGCGCAGCCTGAGCATCTGTCACGGTGACCTCACGCTTCTTCATCGTGCGCTCCTTTTCTCGCCGGGGTCGTTCCACGCAGGTTCGTCCCCCGATCATGCTATGCGTGGGCGGCAGCCGTATCAAGCGCCGCTCTCTGCTATTCTTCAGGGTATGAGCACACACCTCGACGCCGCCGACCTCAGCATGGACGCCACCTCGCTGTACCGGGAAGACACGTTCACCGACCGCAAGATCGGAACGATCCGGACGCTGACGCCGGTCAAGAGCGACGGCTCGGCGGATCTCGGTCGCACAGTGCTGTATGTCGGTGAAACGCAGTTACTGACTGCGGCGGGCGTTCTGCCTCTCGTGTTCGAGATCGATGCCGCCTCTCTTGCCGATGCCGTCGACAAGTTCGCCGCGGGCGCCCAGGAGGCCGTCGAGCGCACCCGGCGCGAGCTCGAGGAGCTGCGCCGTGAGGCCGCCTCATCGATCATCGTGCCCGACCGGATCCCGAGCGGGCTCACCGGGCCGGGCGGTCAGGGTGGATTTCCGGGAGGCGGCAAGATCCGGCTGCGGTAACCGGCGATGCCGCCGATCACGCTCGGGCATCTCCGCGTCTCCACCGTCGTCGAACGCGCCGGCCCCACGCGCCCGACGTGGCTCCTTCCCGATGCGGTGCCCGAGGCCGTCGAGCGTCATCGCGGCTGGCTCGCCCCTCACTTTCTCGACGAGAAGGGGCGGTTCCTCCAGAGCATCCACAGTTTCGTGATCGAGACGCCCGGACTCAGGGCTCTGGTCGACACCTGTGTCGGGAACGGCAAGGACCGCGGCGGACGTCAGCCGTTCCACATGATGCGCACGAGCTTCCTCGATGACTTGCGGGCGGCTGGCTTTCCGCCGGAGTCCATCGATCTGGTCTTGTGCACGCACCTTCACGTGGACCACGTGGGCTGGAACACGCGTCTGGAGAACGGCCGCTGGGTGCCCACCTTTCCGCGTGCGCGGCATCTCTTCACGCGCCGGGAGTGGGAACACTGGTCAGCCGAGCCTGACGAGGAGACCAAGCGAATCATGGCCGACAGCGTCACGCCCGTGCTGGACGCGGGTCTCGCGGACCTGGTCGACATGGACCACCGCGTCTCCGACGAGCTCTGGCTCGAGCCCACGCCGGGACATACGCCCGGCCACGTGAGCGTCCGACTGCGCTCGGACGCCGGCGACGCGGTCGTCACCGGCGATCTCATGCACCACCCCGTCCAGATGGCAGAGCCGCAGTGGGCCAGCCACTTCGACAGCGACGCCGAGCAGGGCCGGAAGACACGCCGCGCGTTCTGCGAGCGCTACGCCGACGGGCCGGTCATCGTCCTCGGCACGCACTTCCACCATCCGACCGCCGGTCGTATCGTGCGCCACGGCGACGCGTGGCGGTTCAGCGTCATCGAGACGAGCTGAAGCCGACCATTTCGTTTGCGGCCTCGGGGACGTACCATGCCCCGGGGTGCTGTTCTTCACCTCTCTCCTCGTCGATGGCGCGCTCGCTGGCGCCATCTATGCGCTGGTCGCTCTCGCCTTCGTGGTCGTCTACAAGGCCTCACGCATGATCAATTTCGCGCTGGGCGAGTGGCTGATGCTCGGCGCTCAGCTCGTCGCCGCGGGGCTGTACGTGACCGGACTGGGACTGCCCGGAGCCCTCGGTCTGGCGTGCGTGGGTATGGGGCTCGTGGCGATCGCCTTCAATCACCTGGTGCTGCGCCGACTCGCGGGACAGCCGGTCATCTCGCTGATCATGGTGACGCTGGGGCTCGGCGCGCTGATGCGCGGCACGGCAGCGCTGGCGTTCAAGGGCATGCCGAGCGCGATTCCGCTGCCCATCGCGTCCGCGCCGTGGGTGGTGCACGGCATCTCGGTCGCGACGGACAAGCTCGTCGCCGCCGCCATCGCGGTGCTGTGCGTCGTCGCGATCACGTGGTTCTTCGAGTGGAGCCGCACCGGCGTCGCGTTGCGGGCGATCGCCGACGACGCGCAGGTCGCGATGGCGATGGGGATCGACGTCCATTACCACTTCTTGATCACGTGGGTGATGGTCGGCGTCATTGCGGTGATCGCGGGCACGCTCTGGACGTCCGTGTCCGGCGGAGGATTCGGCGTGGTCCTCGTCGGGCTGAAGGTGTTCCCGATCGTCATCCTCGGCGGCCTGGACAGCATTCCCGGGACCATCGCCGGTGCGATGGTCGTCGGGGTGCTGGAGAGTCTCGCGGCGGGCTATCTCGATCCGAGCGTCGGCGGCGGATTCAGCAGCATCGCGTCGTACCTGGTGCTCATCGCGATGCTCTTCGTCCGGCCGTACGGGATGTTCGGCCGCGCGGATGTCGAACGGGTGTAGCGCGCCGCCGCCGACTGGATCTACGCTCCGCCGAGCGCGCGGCGCACGTGCGGCAGCACCTCGCGCGCCATGCGCGCGGTGTACCCGCGCTCGGGATCGTCCGGCGTGGGGGGATTCGGAATCGGGTGCAGGACGACGTGGTCGAACGCTGCCGGCGCCGACCGCAGCACGCCGACCAGACGCTCGGAAATCTCCGCGGGTCCTCCGCGCACGCTGAAGGCATCGGCGGCGCTCTTCGACAGAAAGTCGACGACGCGCCCGCTCGCGTCGAGGTCCGCAGCGTGATGGAAGTCCGGCCACACCTGGTGCTGGCGCTTCAACGTTTCGAGATCGGGTCCGGGCCACTCGAGCCGGGGCGGAGCGAACAGCATCGGCGAGTATTCGTAGTACCCGGCCGCCATCGACTTGGCCATCGTCAGCGCGCGGTCGGGATCGTCGACGAGCACGGGGTGGAAGATGACGCCGAGGCGGACGCTCGACGGGTCGCGTCCGGCGTCGGCGGCACCGGCGCGGATGGCCTCGACGGCGGTCTCGAGGTTCGCCGGGTGTGTGCCCACCCGAATGAACACACCGTCAGCGACCGTGCCTGCCATCCGCAGCGTGCGTGGGCCACCGGCCGCGATCCAGATCGGGACGGGCCGGTGATGCGGCAGGCGCGCGGGCCGGGCAGCGCCGACGTCGACGGCGTCGCCATCCAGCAGGGCGCGCATCAGGCGCGTTCCGGCTTCGAGCTCCTTGACGCGCGCCGGGCGGAGCCCGGCCAGTCGCACCGCGGTATCGCCGACACCCCAGCCCAGCAGCGTGCGGCCGGGCGCGAGCTCGTCGATCGTTGCGATCGAGGATGCGGTCACCGTGGGATGTCGGTTGACGGGATTGGCGAGCAGCGTCCCCAGCGTGATCCGCTCCGTCGCCCGGGCCGCGGCGGCCAGCAACACGTAGGTGTCGCGCCGTCGGAGCTGCGAGTCCGGTTGAAGCGCCGCATCCCAGCCGAGCGTCTCGGCCCGTTTCACGTCCGCGGCGAATGCATCGACCGAGCGCGCGTCGAATCGCTTCAGCCCGAAACGGGGGATGTTCATGAGGCCTGGCTCGTGCGGAACGCGGGCATCACCTCGTCGGCGAACGCGCGCATCGAGCGCAGGACCTGGTTCTGCGGCAGGTCGCCGAACCAGAAGCTGCAGTTGAAGTGATCGATGTGCATGACGTCCTGGAGCCGCCGGATCTGGCGGACACAGGTGTCGGGCGTGCCGATCACCGAGAATGTATCGAGGAACTCGTCGACGCTCGGCTCGTTCGGAGCCGGCACCGGGATGGCGCGACCCTGCTCGACGCGCTCGTAGTTGTTGCGCAGGCTCAGCGTGACGCGCATGTTCCACCGCGCCTGCTCGGCGACGACACGCGCCTCGGCATCGCTTTCGGCGACGTAGACCGGACGCTGGATCCCCACGCGGATGGGATGCTTCGACGGATGCTGGGCCGCGAGCGTATCGAACGCGCGGCGAAACTCGCGCAAGCGGTCGAGCGAGACGCCATACCCACCGGAGAGCAGATTGAAGCCGCGTCGCACGGTGGTCTCCACCGATTCGGGACTCTGCGCCGTGACCCAGATCGGTGGATGCGGCTTCTGCACGGCCTGCGGAAAGACCGTGGTTTCGGGAATCCGGAAATACTTCCCGTCGTAGCTGAACGGCTTGCCCGCGAGCGCGAGCAGGATCACGTCGACGGCTTCTTCCCACCGCGCCCGGCTCTCGCCGAGCTCGACACCGAGCCGCTCGAACTCGTAGCGCTGGTAGCCCCGCCCCAGCCCGACGTCCAGGCGGCCGCCGCTCAGGAGGTCGACGGTCGCGATCTCTTCGGCGATGACGAGCGGATGATGGAGCGGGACGACGATCACCGCCGTGCCCACCCGGATCCGCCTGGTCTTCTCGGCAAGATACAACGCGTAGGTCAACGGACGCGAGAGCAGGCCATAGGTCGAGAAGTGGTGCTCGGCCAGCCACATGTTCGCGAAGCCGAGCTCCTCCGCGGCCTGGGTCAGCTCGACACCGCGCTGGTAGATGGTCTCCGACGACTCGGCAGAGGGTGACTGGAGGAGCAGGAACGTCCCGAATTCCATCGATGATTTTCCTTTATTTATTGCCTGGGGGCCTCGAAGGCCCCCAGACCCCCATACGCTCGTCGGGGGCCGGGGAACCCGGCCCC
>JBGPTW010000127.1:0-18707 GCA_041490825.1 Methylomirabilia bacterium
GGGAGATGGGCAGCCGGGGTCCGGGGGAGCCATTCCCGCCTCGCGAGACGACGACACAGCCGTGACGAATGGGAACGGCTGGGCGATGATCGGGGCGAAGACGCCTGTGGTCAGAGGACCCCGGCTGCCCGTCTCCCGCCGGGTCAGCGGCCGGCGCGCGCGTCGTTCGTTCATCAATAATCCGTGCTGGGGATGCGTCGAGGACAAGACGTAGACCTTCACCGAGCGAAGCGCACCAGCCCTGGATATTGTTTCTCGATTACCTCGGGCGTCAGCGCAGCATTCGCGTTGATCTTGGACTGAACTTCCTCTCGATAACGCGTGTCGTACATCAGCGCCGCCGTGACCTGAGCTCGTGACAACTGTGGGAATGTTTTCCGGAGCCGGTCAGCATCCGGGTCTTTGCTGAAGTCGCTGCGGCCTGAGACGGGCTGGCTCATCGAGATCATCCTATGTTGCATGACCTTCGCTTACGAGCGAATACACACGCCTCGGCCGTCGGCGTGGAAGCGGAGCGATGTGTCGGACCCGGGCGATACGAAGTCGACTTACGGTACGCGGGCAGCGTGGTCTCAGGCTCGCACGCAGCCCTAGCCCCGTTCGCGCGACCCTCCAGCGATCGCCGGGACGATCGAGACCTCGTCGCCGTGCTTCAGCGCGGTCTTCTTCGACTGGAGGAAGCGGATGTCTTCCTGGTTCACGTAGATGTTGATGAAGCGGCGCAGCTCACCGCTCTCGTCGAGTAGACGATCACGGAGTCCGGGAAACTGCCGATCGAGATCGTCGACGACGTCCGCGACCGTGTCGCCGGCGGCCTGAATCTCGGCGCTGCCCTTCGTCAGCGTACGGAGCGGCGTGGGGATGCGCACCAGAACGGCCATCTGAGTCCTCCTACGAAGTGTGAGATTTCAGGTCGGCCAGCGCCCGATCGAATGCCGACAGCGATGGCTTGATCATGACGGGGACCGGCAGGCGGCCGGTGAGCGCGTCAGGCGTCTTCAATCCGTTACCGGTGATGCAGATGACCACGGAGTCCCGGCGATCGATCACGCCGGTCTCGATGAGCTTCTTCGTCGCCGCCACCGTCACGCCTCCGGCCGTCTCCGTGAAGATCCCTTCGGTACGCGCGAGCAGCAGCATGCCGTCCACGATCTCTTGGTCTGTCGCATGCTCGCCGAAACCACCGGAGTCCTTCGTCGTACGATAGGCGTAATAGCCGTCGGCCGGGTTCCCGATCGCGAGCGACTTCGCGATCGTGTTGGGTCGGACCGGCACGAGCACGTCGGTGTCGTTCTTGATCATGGTGACGATGGGACCGCACCCGAGCGCCTGGGCGGCATGCATCTTGGTGCGGATCGGCCCGTCGATGAGACCGAGCGCGTGGAACTCCTGTATCGCCTTCCAGATCTTCGTGAGGAGCGAGCCGCCGGCGCACGGGACCACGATGTGTCCCGGCGTCCGCCAGCCGAGCTGCTCGACGATCTCGTAGCCGTAGCTCTTCGAACCTTCGGAGTAATAGGGCCGGAAGTTGACGTTCACGAACGCCCAGCGGTACTGGTCCGCAATCTCCGAGCAGAGCCGGTTCACCTCGTCGTACGTGCCGTCGACGGCGACCAGCGTCGGTTCGTAGACGAGCGTGGCGAGCACCTTGCCCGGCTCGAGGTCGGCGGGGATGAAGATGAACGATTCGAGCTGAGCCTCCGCCGCGTGCGCGGCGACGGAGCTCGCGAGATTGCCCGTCGACGCGCATGCCACGGTCTCGAAGCCGAACTCCTTGGCCTTCGTGACCGCGACGGCCACGACGCGATCCTTGAAGGACCACGTCGGGTGACAGACCGAGTCGTTCTTGATGTAGAGCTCGCCGACGCCGAGCTCCTGACCGAGATTCCGCGCCCGGACCAGCGGCGTGAAGCCGACATGATGTCCGACGGCAACATCGCCCTCGACTGGCAGGAGATCCTTGTACCGCCACATGCTAGGCGATCCGGCCTCGATGCTCTCGCGGGTCACGCGAGATTTCAGGACGTCGTAGCGGTAATCGACCTCGAGGGGACCGAAGCAGAACTCGCAGACGTGAACGGGACCGGCAGGATAGCGACGGCCGCACTCACGGCACTTCAGGCCGTTCAACTTTTCCATCGACGCGTCTCCATCGGTAGGGGATTTGAGCCCCGATCTGAACTGCACCGACAGCCAGACATTTCTGTTACCTATATCAGAAGGCTCGATGCTGGGCAATGTTAGGCCCCACCAGATCGTCGTGCGACTCGCGCCTCTGGCGTTGCTCGTCGGCTATGGCATCGCCTTCGCCAGCTCTTCCATCGGTTTTCGGTTACTCGTCTTCGACGATCACCCCGGACAGTTCTATCGTCTCTGGCACGCCGTGACGCTCGGCGTGGCGCCGTGGCGCTGGGACCCAGGCTGGTGGATGGGATACCCGGAGCTCCAGTTCTATCCGCCCGGTGTCGCCTGGATCGGCACGCTGCTCCACGTCGCGTCGTTCGGGCGTCTGCCGGTGGACACGAACTACCAGATGCTCGTGTGGCTCGCATACCTCGCGCCGGGCATCACCTGTCACGCGCTCCTCACTCGTCTACTCGGGAGCAGCTGGCTGGCGCTGCCGGGCGCTTTCGTGGCGCTGACACTGTCCGCCGGTGTCGCGAGCGGAGTGGAAGGTGGCGTCCACATCGGGATGCTTGCCGCGCGGCTCGCGTGGGCGCTGCTGCCGTTGCTCGTGCTCGCTGTATCGGACTGGCTGCACTCTGGACGTGCGCCCTTCGGCTTCGCTCCCCCCTTGATCGCGGCGATCACGCTGATTCATCCCGCGCATCTTCCCGCGGCGGTCATCGTCATTATTCTTGCCGCGGCCCACGGCGCCACGATTCGCCGCCGGGTCGCGGAAGCAGCGATCGTGCTTGGCCTCGCGGGCGCGCTGACGGCCGTGTGGACGTTGCCGCTGGTGACGCGCCTGCACGAGACGCGCGCGCTCGCCTGGGGCTCGCTCACGACGGATGGTCCGCTCGTGCATCTCGTCCGCGATCCCTTGCTGATCGCCCTCGTGGCGTTCGCCGGCGTCGCGATTCGCCTCGCGCGATCGTCGCTCGAAGTCCTCCTCGCCCGATTACCGTGGCTGATGGCCATCGTCGTCGCAGCGGACGCGCTCATCGCGGAACCCCTCGGCATTCGCTGGCTACCAGCCGATCGCGTGATCGACAGCGCCGCGCTCGCGGTCGTCCTGGCGGCAGGTGTGACATTGGCTCGACTCCTTGCGATGGCGGCGCCACGCGCCCCGGTCGGAATCAGCAGCATCGCATGCGTCATCGGCCTCGCCCTGTTGTCCTTGCCAGCCGGGTCGCTCGCGCTCTGGCCCCGTGCCGTCGACTGGCCGGTGCTCGACGACACCAGGCGAGGAATGCAGCTCAGCACGATGTGGTCGAAGCTCGTCGTCGCACCACCGGGCCGCGTGCTGTTCGTCCGATCGTCGGTTCCGCTGGTCTACGGAACCGCGTGGTACCGCCCGCATTCGCACATCATGGCGATCACGCCGATCGTCACGGGCCGGCCGATCATCAACGGCACGTTCACGCATCCCTCGCCGATCGCGGCGCTGGTCTATCGAGGTCCTTCGGGGCGGGGCCCGATCACCGAGCTCGTCGAGCGTCTGGATGGACGCTCGCTGTTCGGGCAACCGCTCGCCCAGCTCGACGCCGTCACGTTCGACCGCTACGCCGATCGGCTTGGCGTGAGCGTGATCGTCGCGCTCGAGGACGATGTGCCGAGCCTCTCGGCCTTGCATGACAGCCGACTCTTTGCTCCGCTCCCGGTCACCCCGCCATTCGTCGCCTTCACGAGACGAGCACCAGTGCAGCTTCCGCGGCAAGTTGCGCCCGATCGCTGGAGACTCGAGGTGAAGGGCAGCGCTGACCGATGGCTTCCGACGCGGGTGGCCTACTATCCGCTCTGGCGCGCCGAAGACGAAGGACGCCCCCTGCCCGTCCGTCGTGGTGAGCTCGGCGACCTCGAAGTGCGTCCGGCGCGCGACGCCGCGCCAATCACACTCGTCTACCGTCCCGCGGTCCCGGAGATCGTGGGCGTCGTGCTCAGCGGCCTGGCGCTGATCGTCTGGGCCGCGCTGTTGGACCGTAGCCGGCTGCGAGCGCGATCCTGAGCTTCAGCCGCGCACGGCCGCGGCACCGGCGACGGCGCACAGGTGATCTTGTTCCCCGGTCCCGCCACCGCAGCCAATTCCGCCGATCACGCGGCCATTCCGGGTAATCGGCATTCCGCCAGTGCTGACCAGCACCTGGCCGGCGAGAACCGTCGGCACCGAATTCCAGAAGAGCGAGCCCTTGCTCGCCCACTCCGCGAGCTCGGCGGTCGGGAGGCGCCACGCCGTCGCCGCGACGGCCTTGGCTCGCGACGTCTCCGGTGTGAAAAATCCCGCGCCGTTGCCACGCGCGCACAGCACCAGGCGGCCCGCCTCGTCCACGACCGTGACCGTCATCGGCGTACCGAGCTCGCGGGCTCTGGTCTGGGCGGCGCGCACCGCCGTCTCCGCAATTTCGAGTGTGAGATCGATCATGATGGGTGCCCTCGTGATGATCGCTATTCGGGACCAATGGTGTGAGTGAAGAGCACAGTACCTCCTTCGGCGATCAGGCGCACGGTCAACCGTGCGGGCGCGATCTCGATCTCCCCGAAGTTGTTCGTGCCGGCGTGCGCGAAGAGCGAGCGCGGGTTGAGCGCCTGATCGAGCGGGCGCGGCTTGCCGAACGTCGCCGACAACGGTCCGGCGATGAACTCGTGGAACGAGAACGACGGTGTCGGATGGTGACGGATCAGCTCCGCGTGATGCACGTCTGCGGCGAGAAAGATCAGATCGCGGACACCGCGCTCCCGGAACGCGCGCAGGATCGCGTCGCGCTCGACGGCGAAGCCCGTGCCGTTCTCTTCCGGGGTGCCCCAGACGTTGGCGTTGGACCACGAGTCGTGCCGCTCGCGTGACCCGGTGGGAACGGACAGCGGCACACTCGTGACCACGACCTTCCACAACGCCCTCGACGACGTGACGCCGTCGATGAGCCATCGCCGCTGGGTGGCGCCGAGCATCGTCTTGCCCGGGCCGTCCCGCGCCACGTTCGGGCTGCGGTACTGTCGCGTGTCGAGCACGAAAACTTCGAGAAGGGCGCCCCACCGGACCCGCCGGTAGAGCCGTTCCCGTTCTTCGACGGGAGGAACGATCGGCCAGTAGTCGGGAAACGCCCGGCGACCGATCGGCATCAACGGTTCGGCCGGGCCCGAGAAATCGTTGAGCACTTCGTGGTCGTCCCAGACCGCGTACACGCTCGTGCTCCGAAAGAACGCCTGCACGGCCGCGTCCTCGCGATTGTACCGGTGCTTTCGGTGGAACTCGGACAGCGTGCGCGCGACGTAGGCCGATCCTGGCACCACGCCGGGCCGATCACACGGCACGTCACCGTAGATCGTGTCGCCGACGAACAGGAAGAAATCCGGCTGTGCGGCCGCCATGGTCCGAAAGATCGGATAGCCGCCGTCTGCGCGCCGGCAGAATCCGCCGCCTCCAAGATCACCGCTCCAGATCAATTTCACGGGCGCGGCGCTGTCGGCAGGCGGCGCCGTAACGAAAGCGCCAGTGACGCTCTCTGTCGAGCTCCGGATCTCGTATGTATAGCGCGTGGCGGGTCGCAGACCGGTTAGCGTTACCGTCCCGGTCAAATCACGTTCGGGAGTGACGTGCAGTGTCCCTTTCACGGCTTGGCCGTCGGGCGCTGTCGCTTCGATGGCCAACGACTCGACGGCGTCACCCCGCGCCCACACGACAGCAGTCGTTGGAGTGATCTCTCCCGTGGTGACGAGCAGGCCCGCGTACGCGGCGTCGACCGAAAGACACAACGCCAACGCGAGAATCGGAACGACGAGAATGAGAGCGGCGGCCCGGCTCATGGAGTGCGCGCGCTCCGTCAGCCGGAGCGGTACGTCCGCAGCCCGGAGACCCTCGCGATCGCGTCGAAATCACGGTCGTTGTGGAATATCTCGGCGCCGACCGCCCGGCATGTCGCCGCTATGAGGCAGTCGAGCGTCCGCCGGATCGTGAGGCCGCGCTTCCGCGCTGCCCGGTAAATGGTCGCAGCGTGATCGAAGGTGTCGAGTCCTTGAAGCCGAAGGATCGGAAAGGCGCGAAGCATTTCCCGGGTTCGCTCGTATTCCGGGTCATCTCTGATGCCCTGCAATACCTCGCCGTACACGATGTCCGTCAGCGCGAGCGGGGCGTCCCCCTCGATGAGCCGAGCCAGATGGCGGTGGAAGATCGTTCCCTTGCCTTCGAGAAAGTCGATCCACACCGTCGTGTCGACGACGATCACCGCCGGCGTCCGCGGAGAACGTCGAGGTCACCTTCCCATCGGACCTGGCCCTGCAGCGAGAGGATGTCCTTGCGCTTGGCGCTCTTGAGAAGCTCGGCCAGCGCGAGATGCACCAGCTCTCGCTTGGAGCGGCACTTGAACCGGCGTAGACCTTCCCGTACGAGCCGGTCGTCGAGCACGATATTGGTCCGGGCCATCCTGCGATCCTCCCACCGAGCATCGTAGCGCTCGATGGTGTATGGATCAAGACTTCCTGGTGTATCAGTTCCGAGTCACCTCGACACGCGAGCCGACGCTCTCGAGGCGCCGAATCAGACGAGCGGATCGTAGTTGAAGTACTGGCCGGAGGTCTCGAGCGGCACGAGGTGATGCTGCAGCGTGCCCGGGAACATGTCCGCCAGACGTTCGAGCGTCCAGCCCTCGGCGTTGTGGATCCGCATGATCGGCCGCATGTGACCGAAGAGCATGATCTCCTTGCCGCGCACACCGAAGACCTGGCCGCTGATGTCTTTTGCGTCGTCGGTCGCCAGGTACGCCGCTAGCGGCGCGATGTGCGCAGGCGACATCTTCTGGATTTTCTCCACGCGCGCTCTTTGCGCCGGCGTCTCCTGCGGGATCGTCCCGATCAGGCGAGTCCACGCGAACGGCGAGATGCAGTTCGCGGTGACGTTGTAGCGCGCCATGTCGAGCGCCGTCACCTTCGTGAGACCGACGATGCCGAGCTTGGCCGCCGCGTAATTGGCCTGACCGACGTTGCCCACCAGCCCGGACGTCGACGTCATGTTGATGAATCGGCCCGTCCTCTGCTCGCGCATGATCGGCGCCGCCGCCCGCGTCACGGCGAAACAGCCCTTGAGATGCGTGTTGATGACAGCGTCCCACTCCTCCTCGGTCATGTTGAAGATCATCCGGTCGCGCAGGATGCCCGCGTTGTTGACCACGATGTCGATGCGCCCGAACGTGTCGACGGCCGTCTTGACGATGCGCTGGCCACCCGCCATTGAGGCCACCGAGTCGTAGTTCGCGACCGCCTGGCCGCCCGCGGTCTTGATCTCCTGCACGACATCGTCGGCGGGATCGTGAGCCCCGCCAACACCTGCCTCACTGCCGCCGTAGTCGTTCACCACGACCTTGGCGCCGTGATGCGCCATCAACAACGCGATCTCGCGACCGATGCCTCGCGCCGCTCCCGTCACCACGACGACCTTGTCTTTGAGCATTCACTCGTCCCCCACGCCAAGGCTGAAAACGCGTCGAGACAATAGCACAGCCTCCCTACCCCGTGGCCATTGGAGTGGAAAAACCTTTTCCGCTCAGCGCGCGCCATGCCGATGGGCCGGCGTCTGATCGCTGTTATCATCGAGCGACTTCCAGGTTTTCAATCCGTGCCTTGAAAATTCGTGCCTTGACATCGATGACGATTCGCGCGGACCTCGTGACCCTGGTGGTGGTCGCTCTGGTGCCCGTCCTGGTCTTCACCGTCTTCGTCGTCCTGCGCTTGAACCGCCAGGAGCACGAGGCCCTCGAACGCGCGACGACGGAGCGCGCGCACGTGCTGATCGTCGCCGTCGACCGCGAGCTCGCTCGCTCCCTCACGTCGCTCGACGTGCTGGCCTCCTCGCGGAACCTCGATCACGAGAACGTCCGCGGCTTCTACGACGACGCGCTCCGTCTCCTCGGCTCGCATCCCGACTGGAGCACGGTCTCGCTCGCGAGCCCGAGCGGCGAGCACCTGCTCAACGCGGTCCAGCCGTATGGCGCCAAGCTCGCCCTTCTGCCGGATCCCGCGAGCGTGAAGTGGGTCGCGCAGTCTCGCCGCGCCCTGGTCGGCTCGGTGCGACGCGGTCCCCTCAGCGGCAAGCCGCAGTTTCCGGTTCGCGTTCCTGTCGTACGGGACGGCGCGGCGAAATACGTCCTGACGGCGCTGATCACCACCCCCGCGATTCAGCAGGTCCTCGACGAGCAGCGCTTGCCCCCGGAGTGGGCCGGCGCGATCGTCGATGCCAACGGCATCGCGGTCGCACGCACGCGCTCGATTCAGAACGCCGTCGTTGTTCGCCGTGCGACAGTGAGTTTAACGGCGTTCAGCGTCCGCCACTGCCTCCCGACGGGCTCCCTGGAGTTGACGGCGCGGCGCCGGGAGGCGCCTGCCCCGAAGAACCGGGAACGTCGCCGGGAGCCGTCGGTGGTGACGCGGCCGGCGGCCGTTCCCCTGGGCGCGCGCCCGTTTGTTCAGTAGGCGATTCCGTGCACCCCATGACGAGACCCCCGACAACAGCACCCGCAAAGAAGAGTCGGAGTAGCTTCTGCATGCCCACCTCCTCACTGGTGAGGAGACCCGAGAGTTGGGCAAACGAAGTGCCAGCAACAGCAACGGACCGGTAGGCGGACAGCCGACGCTTGCGCTATCGGTCTTCAGCGAGGATCCGCTGCCAGATACGGTCGATGGCGTGCTGAAGTTCGGGGTCCGCCTTCGTACGCTGCTCGGTCAGGTAGTCCTTGGCAGCTTTCCCCATGACGAGGAGGGCCTGCTCAGCCATCCCTCGCACGATCGGGTCGGGGTCGAGAAGCTTCGTAGCCTGGCAGATGGGCCGGATGCCCTGCTTTACGTTCGCGACCTCCGATGCCGTTAGCAGCTTGCCGACAGCGTCGAACGTGAGCGACGCGACGATGTCTCCAGTATTGCCGCCTTGTGGCTCCACCACGGCCTTGACCGTGACTTCGAGTCCCCCGGTTCGCGGTGACGTCACGCGGATCGTGTCGTCACGCACCGAGAACTGGAAGAATCCATCCTGGTGAAATTCCTCCGCCAAGCGTAGCCACGCGACGGCGGCGTCTCTGGCCGCGCTCGCGGCCCTGATCGGGCCGAGCGTCGTGCGGAAGAAACTCCCGAGCGTCGCGACGTCCCGAAAATGCTCGACCGAGCTATCGGGCTTCACGACGAAGAGGTTGTTGACGGCGAGCGGGTCCGGTGGCGCCAGTGCCACTGGGTACTGGGGGAACCGCAACACATAGAAGGAGTGCGCCGGGAACACACGCGTCACGACTTCGTCCGTGATCGGAATAATCTGCCCGCGCTCGGCGCCTTTGAACTCGGCCAATTTGTTGGTGAGCACTTCGGACCCTGGCTGTTCTGCCGCCGTGGTGCATGCCGGACCGACGATCAGCAACGCCAGACCAGCAGCACGGAGCACCCCCGCCGTCATTTATACGCAGACCTCCGTTGTCAGCTCGCGACCCCCCTCGATCGCTGCTCGTTCAGAGGGCCCACGCGGTCGGACGCTAGGCGGCTCGCGTCCCCGCACGGTCATGCAGTCCTTCCACCCCAGCAGCGCGGGCGCAGTGGGCGCAGCAGAAGAACTTACCGTGCGCCTCGACGCCATGGCCGATCACCTTGCCGCCGCAAAGCTCACAGATCGGAGCCATTCGCTGGATCGCGCACTCGAAGCTATCGAAGACATGCCGGTTGCCTGCTGCCACCACCTCGAACGCCTTGTCATACTCGTTCCCGCACGCTTCGCACTGTCTCATATTCACGCCTCCGACGCGGTCGGATAACTCGACATTGAGTCACCTGCCTCCGGGAGCGCTGTGGCTTGCATCTCGCGCGCCGCCAGAGACGCCTTCCCACCTCTGGAGAAATATCTGCGCTCTCGATCCTCCAGGTCACCGGCTTTGTCCGCAGCCTCTGCATCGCCGGCAGCGACACCGACCTGACTGGGACGTCGACGAAACGAGCCCGCTGTCAGCTCGCGCTTGCGAGAGAGATCGGGCAGCGAGAGACTGACGGTCTGCTCTGAGACCCAAGAGCAGACGCGAGCAAACCTTCGAGACGCTCACGCTGACAGAGGTGGTGCCGGCGTGAGCGGTCCGGACTTCGCAACGCTCTGACTTCAATGGGAGGGATGACATGAGAAACTTCCGGAAATTCTCCGCCCTGGGTGTCATCGGACTGATGGGCATCGCGGCTCCAGCATTTGCCGTTGAGCCATCAGACACACCGGGGAATCGCGCGGCGCCGCCGGGGGAATCACAACAGGATCCGCGGCTGAGAAATGATCAAGACCGAATCGCCGGGAAGGTGATTCGCATCGATCGTGAGGAGGGGCTCGTGGCGCTCGCGACGGAGGAAGGCGTCGTCGTCGTCCACGCGCCGCCTCAAGCGTTAGAGACAATCAACGTCGGCGACATCGTCTCCGTCCCGCGGTCGGTGGCCGAACCCCCGAGTGCGTCACCGCGCGAGTAGCTCACCAGGAAGGAATTCGTGAGCATGGTGAACGTGACCGAACGCGCGAAAGAAAAGCTGAAGACGCTCCGCGAGAGTGCGATCGACGATCCGTCGGTCGGGCTCCGGCTCGAGCCAATGCCCTCGGGGCAGCTCGCTGTCTTTCCGGACCGGGAGCGCGCGGACGACCAGGTCGTCGAGCACCAAGGAGCGGTCGTGCTGTTGGTCGCTCAAGAGATCGCCCAGAGAGTCGGCAATACGACGATCGACTATGAGGAAAGTCACGCGCGCTTCGTGCTGAGAAAAGACTAACGACGCCTGACCAGTATGGGCGTCCGCGGACAGGATACACGCGAGCTGACGGCGGGGTCCTGTCCGCGGACGATCGATGGAAGAGCCCGAAAGTGAGACCGACGACTACGGTGCTTGGGTCTCCGAGTTCGGTGTCGGACTCGAAGTGGCGGGGGAGGCGGCGAAGTCGCCATTGCCGTCGCTGCGTTCCCTGCTGTGAGCGACGACATCGGCCGTGGCGCACGCGCTAGCCGTGAGTGCTGCGCCAAGGAGCAACAGCAGCGGCAGACTTCTCCAGAACCGGTTCGTCATGACTAACCTCCTGTGGGCGTCGAGCCCGTCGGAGGGGCTGCAACGCCGGCGCCAAGCAGACCGACGACACGGCGAGCACGACGGTGCGCAAGGAATCAGTCCGAGCGGAGCTGCATGCGCACCTTCTACATCTCTTCGTCCGATTTCTACAGTCGGCGCGCCGCGGACGCTCACATCACGTCCTGAGTGCTGAACGCTCGCTGAAACAGCGCTATCTGCGCGACGCGGCTGAGAAACTTCTCGCGTCGAGAACCTGACGCGCTCATGGCCGATGCCAGCCGCTGGCCGCGCGCTTGCTGTGGTTCGAGAACAAAAGGAGCGCAGACATGAAATTCCTACTCACGACGATGCTCGTCTTCGCAGTGGCAGTTCTTCCGGCGCTGGCTGGCGCGCAAGACACCAAGGGTGGCAGTCAGAGCCCGAGCCAGAGCACGAGTCCAAGCTCGGAGAGTGGGGCCACGGGCAGCGGCTCGAGCACGCCCGCGCCGAGCAAGCCTGACGGATCGCCGCCGAGCGCGAGCCCCAGCACGGAGAGCGCGCCGGCCAGCAAAGACGATTGCATGAAGGGCGGCTGGGCGAAGTTCGCGAACCCCAAGTTCAAGAGTGAGAGCGAGTGCGTGAGCTCGGTCGATAAGCAACAGAAGGGCAAATAACAACCACCTGGCAGCTGTGAGGTCGGCCCGCCGCTAGGAAAACAGCGCCGCATGGCCGACCTCATGGCGCGTCTATCGAGCGGGCGCCGTCACTTCTCTCACCCGCGCCATGCCGGATGGATCCGCGCCTCCGGCACTTCCACTCGCTTGATGCCTTTGAAGCCCTGCTGATACATCTCACGCTCCGCGGCCGGCGCGGATCCGACGGCGTGCCGCAGCGTGAACGTCGTCTTGCTTTCATGCTCGGCGAACGTCAGCGTTCATGAACGTCGGTTACCAGGGTCGGCCGGTGACCCGGCGGGAGATGGGCAGCCGGGGTCCGGTAATCCGGGCTAGCGACGACGAGAGTCGAGCGCCGCCGTGTAGGCGCCCCCGAAGACGAACACGAGCGCCGAGTAGTAGACGAACATCACGAAGGCGACGAGCACGCCGAGCGGGCCGTAGATCTGGTCGTAAATACCGATGTTGCGGATGTAGAGGCTGAAGAGCTGCTTCGCCACCTCCCAGAGCAAGCTGGCGACGATAGCGCCGCCCAGCGCTGCCCTCGGCCGAACGAAGCGTCGTGGCACGAATCGATAGGCGAGATAGAACATCGCCAGGCCCAGGCCGAGACTCAGCCCGATGTTGGCGAGCGTCACGAGCAGACGCGACGTGCCGGTCTGTTGCAGGACGAAGAGCTGCACGACGTGGTAGACCCACGTCACTATCGTCGCCATGAACAGCAGCATCCCGAAGAGAATCACCATGGCGGAATCCACGAACAGGTTGCGGAAAAACCTCGGAGGGATCCGAATTGCCAGCAGTCGGTGGAGGATCAACCGGGCGGCGCCGAACAGCGGCGTCGAGAAGACGACGAGGACGATCGTGCCGATGAGTCCGGTGAGCGCGCGCGTCTGCACGATGTGGAGCAGCGCGGCGCGGATCTCGCGTCGATACACGGGAAAGTTCCGGGCGAGCTGGTCGACCACTGCGTTGGCGGCGACATCGCTGGAGAGGACGAAACCGAGAATCGACACGCCCAGCAAGGTCAGCGGAATGAGCGTGACCAGGACGAAGAATGCGAGCCCGGCGCCCAGGAACATGCCGTCGTGGGAAAAGAACCGCGAGAACGCGCTCCGGAACGCCAGCATGACGGGCCGCTGGCCGCGCGCCCCTAGAAGATTCCCTTGACGACGCCGCCGTCGACCTGGATGGAGACGCCCGTGACGTACGAGGCGCGTTCCGAGGCCAGAAACACGACGACGTTGGCAAACTCTTCCGGCGTGCCGACGCGCCCGAGAGGAATGTCGGTGCTGGCCTTGGCAACGTACTGGTCCACCGGCAACCCGGCTTGCTTGGCACCACCCAGGAAGCGATCGGTCATGATCCGTCCCGGGCAGACCGCGTTGATCAAGATGTTGTCCTTCCCGAGATCGGCGGAAAGCGTCTTCACGAGCCCGGCGACACCCGGCCGCACCGCGTTCGAGAGCAGCAGCCCTTCCACGGGCTGCTTCACCGAGACCGATTGGATGGTCAGAATGCGGCCCCATTTGCGGGAGCGCATCGACGGCAAGACCTCGCGGATCAAACGGACGACCGAGAGCAGCGAGACTTCGAACGCGCCGTACCACTGCTCGTCCGTCAGCTCCTCGAGATTACCGCGGGGCGGACCACCGCAGTTCGCCACCAGCACGTCGACGGCACCGAACGTCTGGATCGTGCGGGCCACGAGGCTCTTCACGTCGGCCGCCTTCGTCACATCGGCGCCCATTGCCAGGACTTCCGCGCCGGTCTTCATCTTGATCTCGTCGGCCGCAGCCTTGATCTGCGCCTCGGTCCGCGAACACATCGCCACCCGGGCGCCCTCGGCGGCGAATCCCATGGCACACGCACGCCCCATCCCCTTGCTCGCCGCCGTGACGAGCGCCACCTTGCCCTTGAGTTCGAGCTCCATGTCGTGCCGTCTCCTTATGGTTGGCGGAAGAACTCCGCTCGATCGCCCCCGGTGATCTCGACGCGCTTCAACTTGCTGTCACGCATCACTTCGATCAAGAGTCGCTCGCCCGGCGGATGCTGCCACAGATTGAGATACAGGTCACGGCGGGTGGGCACCTCGGTCGCGTTCAGGGAAACGATGATGTCGCCCTCGCGGAGGCCGCCCTGCTCCCCGGGGCCGTCAGGAACGACGCCGGCGACCACCACGCCTTCCTCGATCACGTGCGCGTACACGCCCAGCCAGGCGCGCTTTGGACGGCTCAGGACGCGACCGTAACGGAGAAACTCCTGCTCGTGGCTTCGATAGCACTCCACCGGGATCGCCAACGAGCTGCGCGCCAGCTCGTTGAGTCGTAACGAGACGATACCGACCAGGCAGCCCGTCAGTGTGAAGAGACCGCCTCCGCCGTATCCCGGACTGTCCGCGCTCGAGACGATGCCTCGATCCAGCAGATACTCCCAGTACGCTTCGAACTCGCCAAGGTAGGTGACGAAGCCACCGCTGATGCGTCGCTCTTGGGGTCCGAGCGACGTGCCGACGATGACCTGGTCGCCCCGCTCCAGCGCGTCAGCCGCGCCCATGAACGCCGCCGGCAGTCCTTGCCGCTTCACGCGCAGCAGGGCGAGCCCCACCTCGAAGTCCTGCGCGACGACCTCCGCCTTCATGCGCCGCCCGCCGTTCGCGGCCACGTAGATGGACTGGCCTCCCATGACGACGTAGTTCACGGTGAGAATGAGTCCCGAAGCTTCGACGATCACCCCGCTCCCCATCCGCTCGCTGCCGAGAACGCGCGCGGATGGATGATCGCGTGGCACGGTCACGTGGACGTTCACCACGGATTGAAGGAGATGCTTCGCGAGCTCGACGGATGCGTCCATGGGGATCGGTCAGGGGCCTCGGAGATACTCTCCGAAGAACCGTTCGATCCGAGCGTGCGCATCAGCGGACGCCGTCGGATTGTACTCGACGGTAGCACCGCAGCACTCGCCAGGAAGGTTGCGGTTGGCGACGTCGGAGAGAAATTGACGGGGCTGTCCCTCGACGTCGAAGTAATGGTAGGTGCCCGGATACAGGACGATCGTGGCGTCGGCGCCGCGACTCCGCATCACGGTCACCATCTCGGCACACGTGCTTGCCAGAGTCCAGTCGTCCGACTCGCCGATGAGGACGAGCAGCGGTCGCACGACGGTTTCCTCGACGAGGGAAAAGCAGCCCCCCGGGTACATCCCCACGGCCGCGCGGAACCCCGGCTCCGGCATGACGACTCCCCGCTTGCGCGCGCGCTCCAGGCTCGGGCCATTGATGACCGCCATCGAGAACACTCCGCCGTTCGACCAGCCGATCGCGCCGATGCGCGCACGGTCGACGTACGGCTCTGACTCTAGATATCGGAACGCGCCGACGGCATCGTCGAAACGCTCGGTATTGGCAAGATCCGCGGACCCGGGCGTGCAGCTTTCCTTCATGCCGCGGGTTTTCCAGCTATCCACGACCAGCGCGACGTAGCCGTGGTCGCGGAACCATCGTCCCCAGCCTAACGTCGAGGTCGAGACGCCGTGGCAGCTGTGCAGGAGGACGACGGCAGCGAACCGCCCCGGGCCGTCCGGTCGAAATTCGCGCGCGGCAATCATGCGAGCGGCGCCCGGCGTGGCATTCGGAAACCGGACGCCTCCTGATGCGCAGCCCGTCGCGAGCAGCGCAGCGAGCAACGCAGTCCCGGCGGGACGCAACATGAGTTTGAGCATACATCGAGGCACGGGTAGAATCCGATACCATATGAGACCCGTCCACGCGATCGTCTACTCCGATTATCTCTGACCGTGGTGCTATCCGGCGGCGGTCCGCCTCCGGCGACTGGCGAACGAGCTCGGGCCCGATCTGGTCCTCGAGCATCGCGCATTTCCGCTTCGCCCCGCTCCCGACCCAACGGTGAAATTTCAGGGGACGTATCGCGAGCAGGGCTGGCGTCGCTGCGCCATCATGGCCGCCGACGACGGGATCCGCTTCACGCCATGGCCCCGCGCGGAGTTCGCCGGCTGGAGCCTGCCGGCGCTCGAGGCGGCCAAGTGTGTCGCGCAGCAGAGCGACGCGCTCTTCGCGCGCGTCGACCTCCGGCTCTTCGAGGCGTTCTTCAGCGAGAGCCGCAACATCGCCGATCCCGCTGAAGTCATCCGGATCGTGAGCGAGTGCGGGGTCGACGTCGAGCGCTTCGTGGCTGACTACCGCGCGGGCATCGGCCGCGACGCGGTCGTCAGCGATTACGAGGCCGCCGTCACCGAGCACGGCGTGCGGTCCATTCCCACGGTGATCGTCCCCGAGACTGGCCGCGCCCTCGTCGGGCTCGCAGAGCTGACGGACTACCGGGCCCTCGTGGAGGAAGCGGCGGCCCTCGCCTAGTGGCGGAGCTCCCGGCCGCCGCAGACCCCTCTCTCGTCTTCGGATCCGATGCCACGCCCGGCCTCGTGGCGGGCGCGCTCGCCGCCGATGGAAGATCCATTCGCCTCTACCGTCGCCGGGGGGACGTCATCGAGCACGACTCCGCGACGTTCCACCCCTTCCTGCTCCTGACGGATCCCGCACTCGTCGACGGAGCATCGGGCCTGGCCGACGCGGCTCACCTCGAAGGCCCGGGCGAGTTCGCCTGGGTCGCGCGCTTCGATTCGTGGCACGCGGCCCTCGCTGCTCGCGACCGCTGTCGGGAGCGCACAGGCCAGGGGTCGGGCGCGCCGTCGGTGCCCTACTTGTTTCCAGGCGATCCGGTCCATCAGTATCTCTTGCTCAGTGGGCGCACCATGTTTGGCGGTCTCCGCTTCGACGATCTGCGGCGCCTCGCACTCGACATCGAGGTGATCACGACCGACGGCTTCGAGTTTCCGAGCGCCGCGCGCCCGGATGATCGGATCGTCGCAATCGCCATCAGCGACACCACCGGATTCTCCGATGTCTTGCGGGGAGATCGAATGGACGAGCGCGAGCTTCTGGAGACCTGCTCGCGCGTGATCCGCGAGCGCGATCCCGACGTCATCGAAGGCCACAACATCTTCCGGTTCGATCTGGAATATCTGGAAGCTCGCGCGCGCCGAAGCGGCGTGACGCTGGCGTGGGGCCGCGACGGTAGTGCGCTGCGCGCCCGCCCAGCCCGGTTGCAGATCGCCGAACGCGGAATCGGCTACCGGCGCTACGAGGTCGAGGGCCGACACATCGTCGACACGTGGATGCTCGCGCAGCTCCACGATACCGGCGCCCGCGATTTGCCGTCGTTCGGCCTGAAGGACATCGCGCGCCATTTCGGGCTCGCCGGGCCACGGCGCACTTACGTGGACCCGGCGCACATCTCGGACGAGTTCAGGACCGACCCCGAACGGCTCATGGCGTACGCCGGGGACGACGCCAGCGAAACCCTGGCCATCAGCGCGGTGTTCTCGCCGCCGTACTTCGCGCAGGCGCAGATGGTCCCGTTCGACTACCAGTCGACGATCTTGCGGGGCGCCGCCGCCAAGATCGATGCGCTGCTGATGCGAGAGTACTTGCGGCGAGGTCACGCGGTGCCCGCTCCCGGGTCCGCCGCGCCGGTGAGCGGCGCCCACGTCGCGATCTTCCATCAAGGTGTCGCGCGTCCGGTCCTGCACGTCGACGTGACGTCGCTGTACCCCTCGCTGATGCTCGCTCAGGGCATCGGCCCGCGGTCCGACTCGCTTGGTGTCTTCGGCGCGCTCCTCACGCACTTGCGTGACTTCCGCGTCAGCGCCAAGCGCCAGGCCGCCGGGGCCCACGACCCCGCCGACCGCGCGCATCTCGGCGCCCTCCAGCAGTCGTTCAAGATCCTGATCAACGCCTTCTACGGGTACCTGGCATTCACCAGCGGTCACTGGAACGACTTCGCGGCCGCCGACCGCGTGACGACCGAGGGCCGCAAGGTCGTCACCGCGATCATCGATCGTCTGGTGGCGCTTGGCGCCGTGCCGCTGGAAGCCGACACCGACGGCGTTTATTTCGTCCCGCCGGTGAAACACGTGCCCGGCGACGACGAGACCCTGCTCGGGCGGATCGCCGCCGGGCTCCCGCCGGGAATCCACCTCGAGCTGGACGGGCGGTTCGCGGCGATGTTCAGCTACAAGCTGAAGACCTATGCGTTGCTCGATGCGGCCGGCCGTGTGACCGTCAAGGGCTCGGGCTTCCGGTCGCGAGGGCTCGAGCTGTTCCAGCGAAGACTGATCGAGGAGATCGTGACGCTGCTGCTTCAGGAGCGAGGCGCGGAGGTCAAGACGATCGTCGATCGGTGGATGGAGGACTTCGCGGCCCACCGCGTTCCCGTTCGAACGTTCGCGCGAACGGAGACGCTTCAGGAGACGCTCGAGGCCTATCGGGAAAAGCGCGATGCAGGGACCCGCGGGACCGCAGCCGCGTACGAGCTGGCGCTGGCGTCGGGGCGGAAGTGGGAGCCGGGCGACCAGATCTCGTACTACGTGACCGGCCGGACGGCCCGCGTGGCGGTCACCGAGTACGCCAAGCTCGCCGCAGAGTGGAGGCCAGACGTTCCCGACGAGAACGTGGAGTACTACCAGACCAAAGTGCGCGAGATCTGGGAGCGCCTACGGTCGTTCGCCGAGCACGAAGGCCTGCGCCCGTACATCGACGAACCGAGCGTCTCGGATCCTCAGCTCCCGCTCTTCTGAACGGACCGTCTAGCCCAGTACGAGACCGGATTATTCATGAACGAACGACGCGCGCGCCGGCCGGTGACCCGGCGGGAGACGGGCAGCCGGGGTCCGCTGACCACAGGCGCCTTCGCCCCGATCATCGCCGAGCACTTCCCATTCGTCACGGCTGTGTCGTCGCCTAGCGAGGCGGGAATGGCTCACCCGGAC
>JBGPTW010000128.1:0-18589 GCA_041490825.1 Methylomirabilia bacterium
GCCCCCTTCTGCGCCCCCCCACGCGCCGCACCCCCGTCACCCCCGTTGCCCCCCCCACCGCCCCCCCCCCCGGCCCCCCCCCCCCCGCCCCCGCCCCCGCCTCACCAACCGCGGCTCATAAAGGAATCTCGTTGATCGAGAAGATCGCCAGCAGCATCGCCACGACGATGAAGGCCACGACCACTCCCATGACCAGAATGATGGCGGGCTCGAGCAGCCCGATGACGCGCTTGAGCTCGACGCGCACGTCGCTCTCGAACGTTTCGGCGACCTTCAGCAGCATTTCCTCGAGCCGGCCGGTTTCCTCACCGACACGCACCATGTGCACGGCGAGCGCCGGAAACCGTCCGTGCTCGGACAGTCCCGCTGCCAGCGTGCCGCCGCGCTTGACGCCCTCGGCGACGCGCTCCACCGCGCGCCCGACGGCGAGATTGCTCATCATGTCGCCGACCACCGCCATCGCGCCGAGGACCGGGACGCCGCTCTTCAGCATCGTACCGAGCGTCCGCGTGAAGCGCGCGGTCTCGATCTTCATGGAGAGCCGGCCGATGATCGGGAGCGCCAGCATCGTCTGGTGCCACTGGAGTCGCCCTTCCGGTGTGCCGGTCCACACCCGCCACATCAACACGGCGGCCAGCACCCCGGTGACGAGCACCCACCAGTAGCTCTGCACGCCGCCGCTGAGCCACAGGAGCATCTGCGTCGGCCAGGGAATTGCCTGACCCAGGTCCGCGAAGATCGTGGCGAAACGCGGGATGACGAAGGTCATCAGAAACACGATGGCGCCGGCGCCGACCGCGGTGATCACCAGCGGATACGCGAGCGCCGACGTGATGGCGTCCCGGAACTGGGCCCGCGACTCGAGAAATTCGGCCAGTCGCCGGAGCGACACCTCGAGCACACCGCCCTTTTCGCCGGCGCGCACCATGTTGATGTAGAGCCGCGAGAACGGCTGGGGGTGGTGCTTGGCGAGCGCGTCGCTGAGCGAGGCGCCTCCGCGAACGCTATGGAGGAGGTCCGTGACGAGCGTCTTCAGACTCGCGTTCGATGCCAGCTCTTCCAGGATGCCGAGCGCGCGATCGAGTGGAAGCCCCGCTTCGAACAGCGTCGCGAGCTGCTGCGTGAACGTCAGCAGGTCTCGCTGGCTGATGCGGCCCGAGCCGCCGAGGCTGAACCAGGCCGCGCGGTCGGCGTGCGGCGTGACCCGGATCGGGAAATACGCTTCACGGTGCAGGCGCTCCACCACGGCGCGAGCGTCGGACGCTTCCATGACACCGTCCACAGTTTGGCCGCGGCGATCCGCTGCGCGGTAGAGGAACACAGGCATCGATCGTGCTCAGCGCGTGGGTGGACTGAGTGGCGCCTTCAGGCGTCTTCCTGAGTGACGCGAAGGACTTCTTCGACGGTCGTGACGCCTTCGAGCGCTTTGAGCCAGCCGTCCATGCGCAGCGTGGTCATGCCGGCCTCGATCGCGTGACGGCGGATCTCACGCGAAGACGCGCGTCTCAGGACGAGGCTGCGCACGTCTTCGGTTATGGGGAAGAGCTCGTAGATGCCGGTGCGGCCCCGATAGCCGGTGCCTCGGCACTCGTCACATCCTTTGCCACGATAGAGCTCGGTTCCCGGCGCCACGTCCACCCCGAGCGCTTCGAGGTTCGCGCGCGCTGGCTCGTCGGGGCTCCGGCATGCGCCGCAGATTCGCCGGACGAGACGCTGCGCGAGCACGCCCTCGAGGACGGAGGCAATGAGATAAGGCTCGGCGCCCATGTCTTGCAGCCGCGTGATCGCGGCCGGCGCATCGTTGGTGTGGAGCGTGGAGAACACCAGATGCCCGGTGAGCGCGGCCTGGATGGAGATCTCCGAAGTTTCGAGATCACGGATCTCGCCGACCAGGATGACGTCGGGATCCTGGCGCACGATGTGGCGGAGACCCGTCGCGAACGTCAATCCGATCTTCGGCTTCACCGCGATCTGATTGACGCCCTTCAACTGGTACTCGACCGGGTCCTCCACCGTGATGATCTTGCGGTCCGAGGAGTTGATCTTCTCCAGCGCGCCGTAGAGGGTGGTCGTCTTGCCGGAGCCGGTGGGGCCCGTGACCAGGACGATGCCGTGCGGGCGGGTGATGAGCGATTCGAAGTGCGCGAGCGTCTCCGGCGCGAACCCAAGCCGCTCGAGCGGCAGAAAGACGCTCGACCGGTCGAGCAGCCGCATGACGATGGACTCGCCGTGCACGGTCGGAATGGTCGACACCCGAATGTCGACGCGCCGGCCGTGCATGGTCACCCGGATGCGGCCGTCCTGCGGCAGGCGGCGTTCCGCGATGTTCATCTCCGCCATGATCTTGATGCGAGACGTCACCGCCGCCTGGAGTCGGCGTGGCGGCGACTCCTGGTCGTAGAGCAGCCCGTCGATGCGATACCGAACCCTGAGCGTGTCCTCGAACGGCTCGATGTGGATGTCCGAGGCCTCCATGCCGATCGCATTCTCGATCAGCAAGTTCACCAGCCGGACGACCGGCGCCTCGAACGCCATGTCGCGCAGATGGTTGACGTCCTCGTCGCCCTCTGGCCCGCGGTCGTCGTCCATGCCCTCCACGATGCGCTGGAGCGGCGTCGCGGCGGCGTCGTACGTGCGATCGAGCGCCTCGATGATCGCCGCGGCCGGGGTCACCACCAGCCTGACCGGGAGGCCCGTGAACTGTCGGAGGTCGTCGATCACGATCGGGTTGAGGGGGTCCGCAGTCGCGAGCGTGAGCACGCCGCCATCCACGCTGACCGGGCACACGGCGTACTGGCGCAAGTATTTCGGCGAGAGGCTCTTCAACACCGGGAGCGGTGACGGCAACTCTTCCGCGGCAAGATACGGCAGATCGTTTTGCCGCGCCAGCGCGCGGAGAACGTCGTCCTCGGTGACCGCGCCGAGCGCGATCAGCGCCTCGCCGAGCCGCTCGCCGGTCGTCTGCGCGCGGGCAAGCGCTTGCGAGACCTGATCAGAACTTGCGAGGCCTTCGTCGACGAGAATCTTGCCGAGAAGACGTGGGGGTGCTGCGATGGCCATTGCGATTGTCCGTCAGAATGGTAGCACAGCGTCACCCCGATGTCGTTCGACTCGGCCGGGAGATCAGCGGCCGAGAGATCAGTTGTATTCCGGCTGCGGTTTCCCTGGCCTGATCACCCGCTTGAGCTCTTCGATCAGCGCGGTGTAGGCGACGGGCTTCGGCAGGATGGCGGCGATCCTGAGGGTCTTGGCGACGTCCGGCGCCAGCGCCTCCGAGATCTCGTTGCTGAGACCCGACATGATGACCACGGGGATCGCCGATGACGACGTGCCGCTGAGTCGAGCGAGGAACGCGAACCCGTCGACTTTCGCATGTGGCATCAGCATGTCGAGGACGATCGCATGGGGCTCCGCACCGGACAGGTGTACGAGCGCATCGGCCCCATCATCGAAACCGACCGCCGTGTACCCGGCCGTCTCGATGATCGTCATCAGCAGGTTGCGCAGGTCTTCATCGTCTTCGAGGATCAGGACCTGAGCGTTTTCCATGGACCGCTCCTGAGAGCGCCACGTACCATACCAGAATGCTGACGCGCGGACACCCGAGAGAGCGCCGGAGCGGTGGCCGTGTCGACCTCGAGGCCGAGGTGCTGTCCACCGTGAGGTGGTGAGTTGGCGATCACGCTCGTCGTTGCCGACGACCATCCGCTGATCCTCGACGGGCTGGCGGGCATCTTCCAGCTCGAGGAGGACTTCACCGTACTCGGGCGGTGCGAGACCGGTGAGGAGGCTCTTGAGGCCGTGCGAAAGCACAAACCCGACATCCTCGTCCTCGACATCCGGATGCCCGGGCAGGACGGCTTCGACGTGCTCCGCGAGATGAGCAAGGAGAAGCTCGCGACGCAAGTCGTCGTGTTGACCGCGGCGCTGGACGAAACGGAGGTGCTCGACGCGATCAGGCTCGGCGTCCGGGGCGTCGTCCTGAAGGAGATGGCGCCACGCTTGCTGGTCCAGTGTATTCGCACGGTGCATGCAGGCGGTCAGTGGCTGGAAAGACAGTCGACGACCCGGGCGATCGAGAAGATCCTTCGACTCGAAGCCGGGATGCGCAGGGTGGCGGCGGCCCTGACCGCGCGTGAGATCGAGATCGTGCGCGCGGTGGGCGCCGGCTTCCGCAACAAGGAGATCGCCGAGAAGTTGAGCATCAGTGAGGGCACGGTGAAGGTCCACCTGCACAACATCTACGAGAAGCTGAACATGGACGGCCGGATGGCGCTGATGGTGTACGCGAGGGACAACGCGCTCGCCTGATCGTCCCGCGGCCCTCCCGAGCGCGGCGCGAGCCGCGTGCTATCCTCCTCCGAACATGCTGACTCAGGTGGCGTTCGCGGTCGTGGCGGCCGCAGCAGACGTTGCCGGCGCCGCCGTCGTCGTCGGCGCCCACCGCCGGGGGCTGGCACCGCTGCGCTACTGCCTCGCGGCGGGGGCGGGCTTCATGCTGGCCGCGGCATTCGTGCGGATGCTGCCCGAGAGCACGAAAGTTCCCCACGCATTCGTCTTCGTGCTGATCGGGTACTTCGGCGTTCATCTCTTCGAGCATACCGTCGCGCCCCACTTCCATTTCGGGGAAGAGGTGCACGCCGAGGCGCTCGTGCGGCCCTCGGTCGGCTATCTCGCGCTCTTCGGCCTCGGCGTTCACACGTTCTTCGACGGCGTCGCCATCGCCGCTGGCTTCATGATCGAATGGGCGCTCGGCGCGTTGCTCTTCTTCGCCGTGTTGCTTCACAAGCTTCCCGAAGGCTTCACGGTTGCGTCCGTCATGCTGGCCAGTGGCCGGTCGCGCGCGACCGCGCTCGGCGCCGCCGCGGTGCTCGGCGCCATGACCGTGCTGGGCGCGGTGGCCACCGCGCTGATCGCTGACGCTCACGTCGGTTACGCGCTCGCCGTGTCGGCGGGCGTCACGATCTACGTCGCGGCGTCCGACTTGATCCCGGAGGTCAATCGCGAGGGTGGCGCCGCTGTCGCATGGACCGTTTTCGGCGGGCTCCTTCTGTTCGGGCTCGCCGACTGGCTGCTGTCGTATTGAGCTGGGGGCCTCGAAGGCCCCCAGGCCCCCATACGCTCGCCGGCCGCCGGGAAACCCGGCGACCGCCTCGATTCCCCCAGGCCCCCATACGCTCGCCGGCCGCCGGGAAACCCGGCGACCGTCTCGAACCCTCGAACCCGGGACGCTCCTCCATTGTCCGAGGGATGCTATCCTGACGGCCGATGGCCTCTCGAGCGCTCGTCCTGCACGGCCCCAACCTCAATCTCCTCGGCACCCGGGAGCCCGCGGTGTACGGCCGCGTCTCACTCGCCGAGGTCGACCGGCGCATCCGGGATTACGCTCGCATCCGGCACATTGGTGTCGAGTGCCGGCAGTCCAACGTCGAAGGCCAGCTCATCGACTGGCTGCAATCCGCCGAGCGCGAAGGGTTCTTCGGCGTGGTGCTGAACCCGGGCGCGTTCACGCATTACTCGATCGCGCTTCGTGACACGGTAGCCGCGATCCGCATCCCGGTCGTCGAGGTGCACCTGTCGAACGTGCACGCCCGTGAAGAATTCCGCCGCCAATCGGTGATCGCGCCCGTCGCGCGCGGCCAGATCTCTGGTTTCGGTCCCCAGAGCTACCTTCTCGGGCTCGACGCGCTGATGCAAACAATGCGGGGCCGCGATGCGGGTGGCGCGCGCAGTCGAGCGCCTCGCCGGCCGCGGCCGCGGCCACGATCGGCGCGACGGTGAATCAGCGCCGTCACCCTGCCGTCTAACAGCGGACGAGACGGGGGTGAGCGAAAGACCACCCCGTGAATACCGACGATCAGACCTTCGTCGAGCGTTGCCGGGCCGGCGACCTGGCGGCGTTCGAGCCGCTCGTGGAGAAGTACCGGCAGCGCGTCTGGCGTCTCGCCTACAACGTGCTGCGCGACTCCGAGGAGGCGTGGGACGTTGCTCAGGAAGGGTTCATCCGCGCCTGGCAGGCACTCCCGACCTTCCGGGGTCAATCGGCGTTCTACACCTGGCTCTTCCGGATCGTCATGAACCTCGCGCAGGATCGTTTGCGCCAGCGCGGCGCCCGCGGGCGCGCGTTTGGAACCGAACGCATCACGGAAGAGGAGATGGATCGCGTCATGGTCGATCCCGATCCGAGGCCGGACACCACGGCGGTCCGCGCCGAGGAGCGAGAGCGCATCCGGCAGGCGCTCGACACGTTGTCCGAGTCGCACCGAGCCATTATCATGTTGAGCGATCTTGAGGGATTGTCGTACCGCGAGATCGCCGAGGTCCTCGATGTTCCGATGGGCACGGTCATGTCGCGGCTTCACAACGCGCGGAAGCGTCTGCGGGACGCGCTCGGCCCGCTGCTCCTGCTCGTCGTCCTCGTCGTGCTCGGCGCCGTCCTGGCCGCCACGACGGCGGAGGCGCAGGCGGTTGTTCGCTTCGGGGCGCGCGTGGTCTACGCAGGTGACGCGCCGCCGCCGGCGGGAATGCACACGCTTCCACTGGACGATCGGCTGAACGAGTTCCTGCCGAAGCTGAAGAAGCTTTTCAACTATCGCGAGTACGCGTCGCTCGAGCGCTACCGCGCCGAAGTTCCGGTCGGGACGACACAGCAGTGGACGGTGCCAGGGGACCGACAGCTCGAGCTGACCGCCGAGCACGTGGCCGACAAAACCGTGCGGATGCGTCTCAGACTGTCGCGCGGCGGCACGACCGAGCTCACCACCAACATCGAAGCGGCGTCAGGCCATCCGGCGGTGATCGGCGGCCCGCGCCTCGCCAGCGGGACGCTGATCATCATCGTCTGGGCCAACCCGAATCCGGAGCGGAGATCGCCGTGACTGACAGCCAGATGAGCGACGGCGAAGCTCGCTACGCCCGCGAGCGGACACGCATCGAGCAAGGCCACGTCAAATATCGGGACAAGCTGCGCGCGGAGGGCAAGCTCTTCGTGCGCGAGCGCTTGACGCTCTTGCTGGATCCGGGCGCCGAGTTCCAGGAGGACTGGCTGTTCGCGCGCTCGAACGAACCGGACACGCCGGCCGACGGCGTCGTGACCGGCGTCGGCCGCGTGCACGGTCGGCCCGTGTGCGTCATGGCCAACGACTACACGGTGAAGGCCGGCTCGTGGGGCGAGAAGACCATCCAGAAGATCATCCGCATTCAGGAGAAGGCGGCGCGTCTACAGATTCCGCTGCTCTACCTGGTCGATGCTGCGGGCGGTCGCATCTCGGAGCAGATCAAGATCTTCCCGGGGCGGTTTCACGCGGGCCGGATCTTCTACAACGAGGTCCAGCTCTCGGGGGTCGTGCCGCAGATCTGCATCCTGTTCGGTCCGTCGCCGGCAGGCTCGGCGTATCTTCCGGCGCTGACCGACGTCGTCATCATGGTGGAAGGCAAGGCGTCGCTGTATGTCGGCAGTCCGCGGATGGTCGAAATGGCGATTGGCGAGAAGACGACGCTGGAGGAGCTCGGCGGCGCGCGCATGCATTGCACGGTCTCGGGGTGTGGTGACGTGCTCGCCCGCTCCGACGAGGACGCGATCGAGCTCGCCAAGCAGTATCTCGACTGCATGCCCCAGTCCTATCGCGAGCGGCCCGGGATGCGCGAGGCCGCCGATCCCAAGCCCGGACGGTCGATCGAGCAGATCGTGCCGTACGACCAGCGCAAGTACTTCGACATGTACGAGGTGATCGACCGGGTGATCGACGGCGGCTCCTGGTTCGAGATGAAGCGCTTGTTCGCGGCGGAAATCATCGTGGGGTTCGCTCGCATCGGGGGCCGCCCGGTCGGGATCGTCGCCAACCAGCCGAAGGTGAAGGGCGGGGTTCTGTTCGTCGATTCCTCCGACAAGGCCGCCCGGTTCATCTGGCTCTGCAACGCGTTCAACATCCCGCTCGTGTACCTGGCCGACGTCGCGGGGTTCATGGTCGGCACCAAGGTGGAGCGTGACGGCATCATCCGCCACGGAGCCAAGATGATCTTCGCGACGTCGCAGGCGACGGTGCCGAAGATCTCGGTGATCGTTCGCAAGTGCTACGGCGCCGGCCTCTACGCGATGTCGGGCCCGGCCTTCGAGCCGGATGCGTCACTCGTGCTGCCGCAGGGCCAGATCGCGATCATGGGGCCGGAGCCGGCGGTGAACGCCGTCTACTACAACAAGATCATGGAGCTACCGGAGAGCGAGCGCGCGGCCTACGTGAAGCAGAAGCGGGACGAGTACGCGCAAGACGTCGACGTCTACAAGCTTGCCTCCGAGATGCTGGTGGACGACATCGTCCCCGGCTCAGCGCTCCGCGCGGAGCTGATCAAGCGGCTCGCGTACGCCGAGACGAAGATCCAGGAGTTCCCGGCGCGCCGCAACGGCGTCTACCCGGTGTGACCGGCTCCTGAAGAGATCTCGATCCGTTCGACTCGTGTCCCACATTCGGGAGCTCGCGTGAGAACGACGACGTTCGCGTTGATCGTGTGGCTCGTGATGGTCGCGGGGCAGGCGTACGCGCAGACGGCCGCAAGCGATTGCGCGTCGTCAGCGGCGGACCCGAGCTGCGATCGCACCCGACTCTACGTGAAGGGCGAATACCTGCTCTGGTGGACCAAGGACGCTCCGGCTCCGGTGCCACTCGTGTCCACGGGTCTCATCGGTGCCCCTGGCACCAGGATTCTTCTGGGCGGCGAGGACGTGGACACGGCCGAGCGGCAAGGCGCCCGCTTCACGGTGGGCGGCTGGCTCACGTCGGATTTCACATGGGGCGCCGAGGCCCGGTACTTCTTCCTGCCGACGACGTCGGCGACTCGCAGCGTCAGCAGCTCCGGCGCTTCCGGCAGCCCGACACTGCTCATCCCGTTCTTCGACGTCACGATCCCAGGCGAAAGCAGTACGTTCCTGTCACTTCCAGGCTCGTTTTCGGGGACGGCGACCGAGCACTTCGAGAGCCGGTTCCAGGGGGCTGAGCTCAGCGCCGTCAAGAGTCTCGCCTCGTCGGCGCGGTGGCGCGCAGAATTGCTCGCCGGCTTTCGCTGGATCGATCTCGGCGAGAAGTACCGGTTCTCGACCAGCAGTCCGAACATTCCGCCTGCGACCGACATCTTCATGACCCGCGACGTGTTCGACACGACGAACCGTTTCTACGGCGGCCAGGTCGGGCTCCGCGGCGAATATCGATACGGCGCCTGGCTCGTGGGCTCCGGTGCCCGGCTCGGACTCGGCACGATGCACCAGACCGTCGACATCGACGGGGTCCTCGTGGCGAACACCTTCAACGGCGGAGGAAGCAATCCGCTCCAGACATTCCCGGGCGGCTACTTCGCGCAGCCCACAAACATGGGGCTTCACAGCCGGACCGTGTTCGCCGCGGTGCCCGAGGCGAACGCCGAGGTTGGCTATCGTCTGACGTCGTGGGCGCAGATCTACGTGGGCTACACGTTCCTCTACCTGAGCAACGTGGCGCGGCCCAGCGATCAGATCGACCGAAGCATCAACCCGACGCAGAATGCGTCGTTCGGTGGTGCGCCGCCGCCGGCGCTGGTGGGCGAGGCGCGACCGGCGTTCCGCTTCCGCAGCTCCGACTTCTGGGCGCAGGGTTTGAGTCTGGCCGTCGTCCTCCGGTATTGAGGCGAGACTCGGTCGCGGAGCCAGACGTGGCGGCGCAGTCGCCTCGCCTCTGACGGTGGGACCGGAGGTCGGCCGCCGTTACTGAATCAGGTCGGCAGCGCGTTCGATGAACTGCGTCGCCTGTGCGATGGCCTCGGTCGCTTGCTCGACCGAGAAAATCTCGGCGGGCACCCCGCCGGGCACCCCGTTCGGGTCACGTGTCGGGATGTAGAGCTGATCGAGACGCGCCGCGGCGCTGCGCAGCGCAGCCGGCGCTGGATACGTCTCCATCAGCGGCGCGAGGAGCTCGACGAGAGAATGCCCGATCACTGCAGAACGCGCGGTACGGCACTCCCTGCTCCGGCGCCGAGTTACATCGGACGCGTCGACGCGATCCGCGTGTAGAGCCGGATCTGTCGGTAGAAGTGCCGCAGCACGTAATGCTCGTTGACGTCGTGCTGCTGATTGTCGCTGTTCGCCGAGGGGAGCCAGAAGCTCGGGATACCCAGCACGTCGGTGAACACGTGGGCCGGCAGCGTCCCGCAAAGCGTGGGGAGCGCGACGGCTTCGTCGCCATCCTCCTCCAGCAATCGCAGCAGCCAGCCGAACTCGGGCCGGGATGGCGACGTGTAGCTGGCCGGCTGGCCCGCCAGGCTCACCGTGAAGCCGATGCCGTCCGTGCGGCCCTGATGCTCGGCCACCGTGCGGTCCACGATGTCGCGGATCACGGACTCCGGCGTGTCCGGGGTCACGCGGATGTCGATGCGTGCGTGCGCCGAGCGCGGGATGATCGTGCGTCGCTGCGTCGGTGACGCGCCCTCGGTCATGAAGTGGTTCACGTTGACCGTGGGCCAGAGATACGGCTTCCACAACCATCGACAGGGAGCAGAGGCTCGAGATCGATCCCGATGTCACGCCAGAAGGCACGGACCGCCTGCACCATCTCAGCCGTGACGTGCCGGCTGAGTGTCGGGATGCGGAGGTAACGATCCAGGAGCTGCAGCCGCGCGTGGCGAAGCGCCATCGGGGAGCTTTCGGAGGGGGCCGCCGGCGTCCCCTCCGGACTGATCATCCGCCGAAGCGGCGACGCGTGAGGGCGAGCGTCTCGGAGATCGGCGAGGGAATTCGCGAGCCGAAGTCCCGGTAGAATCCGTCGAGGTCGTCGAGCGACGGCAGCCACTCGCCGGCATTGCATCGTAACGCCTCGCGCAGTTGCGCGGGCGAGACCTTCAGCCCGTCCGTGTCCAGCGCCTCGGGCGTCGGGATCCACCCGATGGGCGTCTCGGTCGCGCGCGCCGTGCCACGAATGCGCTCGACGATCCACTTGAGCACGCGCACGTTGTCACCGTACCCGGGCCACAGGAAGCGGCCGTTGCCATCACGGCGGAACCAGTTCACGCGGAAGATGCGCGGTGGCTTCGTCAATCGCGGCGCCATGCCGAGCCAGTGACTGAAGTAGTCGGCCATGTTGTAGCCGCAGAACGGGAACATGGCCATGGGATCGAGTCGAACCACGCCGACTTTGCCGGTGATCGCCGCCGTCGTCTCGGTGGTCATCGCCGAGCCGAGGAAGACGCCGTGGTTCCAGTCGAACGCCTCGAACACGAGCGGGACGACGGCCGAGCGGCGCGATCCGAAGATCAGTCCTGAGATCGGCACACCCTGCGGATCCTCCCAGTTCGGCGCGATGGACGGGCACTGCTCCGCGAGGACGGTGAAGCGCGAGTTCGGATGAGCGGCCGGCGCCCCTCCCGGCTGCCACGGTCGTCCTTGCCAGTCGAGGAGACCCGCCGGTGGCTCGGGCGTGAGTCCCTCCCACCAGGGCTCGCCCGTCGGCGTCAGCGCGACGTTGGTGAAGATCGTGTTCGACCGCACCATCGCCGTCCCGTTGGGATTGGTCTTCGGGCTCGTGTTCGGCGCGACGCCGAAGAATCCGCGCTCGGGATTGATGGCGCGGAGCTGGCCGGTCTTGTCCACGTGCATCCACGCAATGTCGTCGCCGATCGTCCAGACACGCCAGCCAGGCAGCGACGACACCACCATCGAGAGGTTGGTCTTGCCCGAGGCGCTCGGCATTGCGGCAGCGAGGTACGTCACGCGGCCCTCGGGATCCTCGACGCCGAGAATCAGCATGTGCTCGGCGAGCCAGCCTTCTTGGCGCGCCTGCGACGACGCGATCCGGAGCGCGTGGCACTTCTTCCCGAGGAGCGCGTTGCCGCCATAGCCCGAGCCCACGCTCCAGATCAGTTTCTCTTCGGGGAAGTGAAGGATCAATCTCCGATCGGGCGAGAGATCGCCGAGCGAGTGCAGTCCGGCGATGAAATCGTCGTCGCTCTGCATGTGCTGGATGGCGACCTGTCCCACGCGCGTCATCAGATGCATGCTCGCGACGACGTAGGCGCTGTCGGTAACCATGATGCCGACGCGGCTCATGTCCGAGCCGGCAGGCCCCATGAGATAGGGAATGACGTACATCGTCCGATCGCGCATGCTACCCCGGAGGTAGCCGGCGGCTTTCGCCTTCGCCTCGGCGGGCGCCATCCAGTTGTTCGTGGGGCCCGCGTCCTCACGATCGCGCGAGCAGATGAACGTGAGCTGCTCCGTCCTCGCGACGTCCTGGGGATGGCTCCGGTGCAGATAGCAGTTCGGGTAGGTCTTGGGGTTCAGCGCGATCAGCGTGCCGTCACGCAGCATCGCCTCGATCATGCCGTCGTACTCCGGCTTCGATCCGTCGCACCAGACCACGTTCGACGGCCGCGTCAGTCCGGCAACTTCGTCGATCCATGTCTCGGCCACGCTGGTTGGGCTCATGCACCATCCTCGGTGATGGGGTGGGACGGCTTGGCTGGGCTTGATTTGATTGTCACCGCGGGTTCGTGCGCTGTCAAATTCACGCCGCGTGCTAGCATTTCGCGCGTGTCCGGCCTGCTCGTGGCCGCTCGCTACCTCACCATCGTGCCGATCCCGGGACGGCCGCGCGGCGGCGACCTCGGTCGCGCGGCGCCCTGGTTCCCGGCCGTCGGGCTCGGTCTCGGCGCCGCACTGGTGGTGACTGACTGGGTCACGAGCCGGCTCTTCCCGCCGCTCCTGGCGGCGCTGCTCGTGGTGACCGCCTGGAAGCTCCTGACCGGGGGGCTGCACCTCGATGGTCTCGCCGATTGTCTGGACGGTCTCGTCGGACGGGACGTCGACCATCGGCTCGCGATCATGCGCGACAGCCGCATCGGCGCCTTCGGCGCGATCGGCCTCATCCTCTTCCTCTTTCTCGAGATCGTGGCTGTCAGCGAGCTTCCGCCCTCGTTGCGCTGGCGCACGCTGCTGGTGACGCCTGCCATCGCGCGCGCGATGCCGGCGCTACTCGGCGGTCTGTTCCGGCCGGCCCGGCGCGATGGCCACGGCGCGGCGTTCCATGCCGGTCTCCATCCGGTCGCGGCGCCGATCGCGATCGGACTCGCCGTGGCCCTGAGCGTTGCCGCCCTGTTCGGGCTCGGGCTCGTGGCGGTTGCCGTCGCCGCGATCGCCGCTGTAGCGGTCGCCATGTTCCTCAGCCGACGGCTTCGCGGAATCACCGGCGACGTGCTCGGCGCGGCGGTCGAGGTGGCGGAGCTTGCGGTGTTGCTGACCGTCATCGCATGGATGCACGCCGGACTTTCATAGACGTGCCTCGAAGGCGCCTCGCCTGCGGCTCGGCGGCCCTTCTGCGGCACGCCCGACCGTCATAGACGTGCCTCGCCCGACTTCCATAGACGTGCCTCGTGAGGCTCCTCGCTAGTCCGCTCGTCGGGCGTCCCTCGGCTTGCCCTACCACCGTGTTCCTGCTCCGGCACGGCGAGGTCGTGCTCGCCGAGACGCGCCGATTCATCGGCCATCTCGACGCTCCGCTGTCGGAGCTCGGCGAGCGGCAGTGCCGGGCGCAAGCCGAGCGACTGCGAGGCGTGAGGCTCACAGCCATCTTTGCCAGCGATCTGAGTCGCGCGCAGCGAAGTGCCGAGCTGGTCGGCGAGCTTCACGGCCTCACGCCGACGGTGCTCCCGGCGCTCCGCGAAATGGCGATGGGCACGTGGGATGGACTCACCGCCGCCGAGATCAACGCGCGCGATCCGACCGCGTTCGCCGAATGGATGTCGCGCGTCGGTGAGTTTCCGTTCCCGGGCGGCGAAAGCGTGCCCGACCTGGTGGCCCGCGCCTGGCCCGCCTTCGAGACGATCGTCGCAGCGCACCGCGGTCAGGCCATCGCCGTTGTCGCGCACGGCGGAACCAATCGCGCGCTGCTCTGCCGCGCGCTCGGGCTGCCACTCGACCGGCTGCTCGCGTTCGGCCAGGACTATGCCGCGCTGAGCGTGCTGCAGCACTCGGCGGCTGGCTGGCGCCTCGCCAGGCTCAACGAACGCCCGATGCTATAATCCCGCGCACCTCACGGTGATTTTCAGGGCCAGACGCTGACGGAGGACATCCATGAATCCGATCTTTGCGATCCTCGCGCTCGTCACGTTCCTCGCGGCCTCGCCGGCCGGGGCGCAGGAGCAGGTCCGAGCCGGCGGCGTGCTGAAGGCGGCGATGATCGGCGAGCCCCCGTCGCTCGACCTCCACGCGACGACCGCGGTCATCACCCAGCAGATCACCTGGCACGTCTACGAGACGCTCTACACGTACGACAGGAATTTCGAGCCGATCCCGATGCTGGCGGAGGGCCACACGGTTGGCGACGCCGGCCGCCGTTACACGATCAAGCTTCGCCACGGTGTGAAGTTTCACAACGGCAAGGAAATGACGTCCGCGGACGTCGTGCCGTCGCTCAACCGATGGGGCCGGATGGCAACGCCGGGCAAGGCTGTCTGGAAATCGGTCGAGGCGGTCGAGGCGAAGGGACCATACGAGATCGTCATTCACCTGAAGGAGCCGAGCGGCTCGCTCCTCTACGGGCTGGCGCGGCCGAACAGCGGCGCGGCCATCTATCCGAAAGAGGTCGTCGACGCGGCCGGGGAGACCCAGCTCAAGGAGTTCATCGGCACCGGCCCGTACCGGTTCGTCGAGCACAGGCCTGACCGGCACATCAAGCTCGCGCGCTTCAAGGACTACTCGGCGAGGAGTGAGCCGCCGAACGGTTACGGCGGCAAGCGCACCGCGTACGTCGACGAGATTCTCTTCATCCCGGTGCCCGACGTGGCCGTGCGATTGGCGGGCGTCGAGACCGGCGAGTACCACTACGGTCAACAGATTAAGCAGGACCAGTACGACCGCATCAAGGCGATGACCGGACTGAGCGCTCGCGTCATCAAGCCATCCGCGTGGACGACGGCCGTCCTGAACCACAAGCAGGGCCTCATGACCGACAAACGACTCCGAGTCGCGTTCCAGGCCGCGCTCGACATGGAGCCGATCATGGCGGCCGGATTCGGCCACAAGGACTTCTATCGGCTCGACGGCGCGCTGATGTTTCCGGAGCAACCGGCGTGGTACACGAAGACCGCGTTCGAGTACTACAACCAGAAGAACAAGGCGAAGGCGCAGAAGCTCTTGAAGGAGGCCGGCTACACGGGGCAGCCCGTTCGCTGGATCACGACGCAGGAATACCAGTGGATGTACAAGAACGCGCTCGTCGCGAAGCAACAGCTCGAGGAGGTGGGCTTCAAGGTCGAATTGCAGGTCGTGGACTGGGCCACGCTCGTCCAGCGGCGGAACAAGCCCGAGCTGTTCGACGTCTTCTCGACCGGCTTCACCTTCGGTGTCGATCCCGCGCTCGCGACGTCGGTGCAGTGCAACTGGCCGGGCTGGTGGTGTCTCGAGGAAAAGGACCGGGCGCTGGAGGCCCTGGTCAGGGAGAGCGATCCGAAGAAGCGCAGGGTCTTGTGGGAACGCGTCCAGCAGCTCTTCTACGAGGACGTCGGTCGGATCAAGTTCGGCGACTACTTCACGCTCGATGCGGTCCGCAAGGAGCTGCGGGGCTTCCAGTCGACGCCGGAGCTCTACTTCTGGAACGCGTGGCTCGCGAAGTGAACTGATCGGCTGCTAGTCCGGGGACAGGAAGCGTATGAGGTTTCCCCGTCCCTCCGTAGGAACCATTGTGCTGCTGCTCGTGCTCGCGCTGTCGCTCTCCGGCGAGATCCACGCCCAACCGGCGGCCGCGAGCCAGCCTCGGTTCGGCGGCGTGCTCGAGGTCGCGCGCAAGGAGCTCCGCGGTGGCTTTCGGTCGGTGGCCGGCTTCTTCTTCTGGAACGCGTGGGTCGATAGGAAGTGCCCCCGTCGTCGGTGGAGCTGTCGTGCTTGCCGCAGTGACTGGTATGTGTAATATGCTCTCCTACGTTACATACCAGGGGGTCGCGGAGATGCCGAAAGCCGCGATGTCGAGACTCGACCGAAAGAATTTCATCGTCGACGGGCGAAAGGTGCGGAAGCTTCGCAGCGTCCTTGGCGCGTCGTCAGAATCGGAGGCCATTCGAGTCGCCGTCGATCGGACACTGGACGCGGCCAGCGCGATCGTGGCGCTCGAACGTCTGAGGAAGCGCGGGACACTCGGGCGGAATCTTGGCTCGTAGCGCCACCCACTGGGTGGTCGACACCTCGATCCTCATCCCGTATTTCCGGACGGGCGCGTACCGCCCGTTTCTGCTGCACGGCCTCGAGCGTGGGACTCTCTTTCTGCCCGGTGCCGTCTTCGCTGAGCTGTACACGGCGGCGACGTCGCGAGCGGACCGAGCCGACCTCGAGACACTGAGGCGGGCATTCGGCGGACATCTGGTCGGCGTGGAACCCGACGGCTGGGTGATGGTCGGTCGCTGCCTTTCCTGCTATGACGAGCGCTGGGGAAGAATCAAGCCGCGCGATCACCTAGTCGACGCGCTGGTGGCCGTGACGGCGTTCAGCATCGGCGCCGTCTTGGCCTCGGCGGACGTCGGGCAGATGACGCGTTGGCGCTGGGTCGCGCGGAAGCTTGGAAGGCGGTTGGAGGTCCAGAAACTTGAACGCTGACGGCAGATCGCACGGTCGTCGATGAAGACGTATATCGTTGGCCGGGTGCTCGCGCTCATCCCTGTCGCGCTCGTCGTGGCGACCATCGCGTTCGTCTTGATTCACCTCGCGCCCGGCGATCCGGCGTCGATCATCGCCGGACCGGATGCCTCGGCCGACGACATCGGAAAGATCCAGCACCAGCTCGGCCTCGACGCGCCGCTCCCCGTGCAGCTCGTGCGATGGTACGGCCGGCTCCTGCAGGGCGACCTCGGAACGTCGATCTTCCTCCGCAAGCCGGTGACCGCGGCGATCTTCGATCGCGTCGAGCCGACGCTGCTCCTCACCGCGGTGGCCACGCTCATCTCTGTCATCATCGGTGTGCCCGCCGGCATCGTCTCGGCGCGCCGGCAGAACACGGCCGCGGATCAGAGCTTGATGATGTTCGCGCTGATCGGCATCTCGATCCCGAATTTTCTGCTCGGGCTGCTCATGATCCTGGTCTTCGCCGTGCGACTCGGCTGGTTTCCCGTGGCCGGTTACTCGCCGCTGGAAGACGGATGGCTGGCGACGCTCCGCTCGCTGGTCCTGCCGGCGTTCGCGCTCGGATTCGTCCAGTCCGCGCTCGTGGCGCGCATCACCCGATCGAGCATGCTCGACGTCCTGCGTGAGCAATTCATTCTCGCCGCGCGGGCCAAGGGCCTCGCCGAGAAGGCGCTCGTCTACAAGCACGCGCTCAAGAACGCGATGATCCCGATCGTCACCATCATCGGCGTCAGCTTCGCGCTGCTGATCGGCGGAGCGGTCGTGGTGGAGACGGTCTTCAACATCCCGGGCGTCGGGCGACTGATCATCTCGGCCGTGCTGCGGCGCGACTATCCGGTGATCCAGGGTGTCGTGCTGTGCATCGCCGGCGTCTACATGCTGGTGAACCTCCTCGTCGATCTCTCGTACCTGTTCCTCGACCCGAGGGTGCGATACCAGTGAGTGTGCCCTCGGCCGCCCGCGATCTGGCTTCGGCCGCTCTGACGCTCGGCGAGCGGACCGAGCGGCGTCATGGCCTTGGCTATGCCGTCGCGCTGCTGGCCCGGCGCAAGATCGCGCTGATCGGCGTCGTGCTGATGATCTTCACGGTCGCCGTTGGCGTGCTCGGACCGGCGTTCGTGCGCGATCCGCTCCACATGGACGTGACAGGCCGACTCGCGGCGCCGGGAAGCAGCCACTGGTTCGGGACCGACGACGTCGGCCGCGACGTGTTCAGCCGGGTGGTGTACGGCGCGCGGCTCTCGCTCCTGGTCGGAGCGACGACGGTCGTGCTGGCCTTCGTCGGCGGCGTCGCGTGCGGACTCGTGGCGGGCTACTACCCACGACTCGACAACCCGGTCATGCGCGTGATGGACGGACTCATGGCGTTCCCCGCGATCATCCTGGCGATTGCGCTCATGGCCTCACTTGGCCCCAGCGTCACCAACGTCATCGTCGCGCTCGGCGTCGTGTACTGCCCGCGGGTGGCGCGCACCGTCCGGGGCTCCGTCCTCGTCATCCGTGAGACGCCGTACGTCGAGGCCGCGCGCGCGCTCGGCGCGGCCGACGTCGTCGTGCTGCTGCGGCACGTCTTTCCGAACTGTCTGTCGCCCGTGATCGTTCAGGCCAGCTTCGTCTTTGCCGCGGCGGTGCTGAGCGAGGCGGCGCTGTCGTTCCTCGGCGTCGGCGTGCCGCCGTTCATCCCGAGCTGGGGCAACATCCTCTCCGAAGGGCGGCTCTACCTGATCCAGGCGCCGTGGCTGGTGCTGTATCCTGGCGCCGCGATCATGATCACCATCCTCGGGCTCAACCTCTTCGGCGACGGCCTGCGCGACCTGCTCGATCCCCGGATGCGCGGGCTCACCAATTGACTGGGGGCCCCGACATGGCCCCCAGACCCCCATACGCTCGGCGGCCACCGGCAAAGCCGGCGTCCGCCTCGGGCCCCAGACCCCCATACGCTCGGCGGCCACCGGCAAAGCCGGC
>JBGPTW010000129.1:0-18579 GCA_041490825.1 Methylomirabilia bacterium
CGGCGTGCGAGGCGGGTGGAGAGAACCGGAGCGGACCAGGTGAGCGATCGTCCGCCTCGGTCGAGGATTTCGAGACCCGAGCCGTTGATTCCGTGCTGAGTCAACCGGATATGTAGAAGGGCCTTTATTTTTCCTACGCTCCGCTCGGCGTCAGTTGCCCGCCAGGTCCAGCCAGAGGCGCAGCGCTGTCGCGACGTGCTCACGCAGGGTGGTGTCGCCGACTGAACCGATGGCCGGCGAGAGGCGTCGCGCCGAGAGCGTCCGCATCTGGTGCGCGAGGACCAGCGAGGCGGCCGGCAGCCCCCCCGTCCCGGAAGGCAGCAGCACTTCGGTGGGGTAGACGCGGCGACCCTTCCGCCACGTGGTGAGGGGCAGCACGGTGGCGAGGCCAATAGGGGATGCGATGACGTCGTTGCAGAACACGAGGACGGGCCGGCGCCCGGCCTGTTCGTGCCTGACGCTGGGATCGAGAAGGGCCCAGGCGAGGTCCCACTTCCGGACGCTCACGGGACCGCCCCATCCGCCTCGTGGTCGAGCGCCGCGAAGTCCTGCTGGACGGCCTCGTTGTCGGCCTGGAACTCGGGGTCCTGGGCGGCCTCGGAGTACACCAGCGCGAGGGCCCGCCGGTCCTGGGCCGCGAAGTAGAACGCGAGCGCCTCGGCGATGAGTCGGCTCTTACCTCGCTCGGCCCCGGTGCTGCGCAGGTCGACCTCGTGGGCCACCGGCTCCGGCAAGCTGTAGGTGACCTTCCGGTATTGGCGGGAAGCCTTGCCTGGCTTTTCCCGGACTCTCCTCGCCGCCGTTCTGGCCATACTTTCTTATGGCACGGCGGCTGGCTGCCAGTCAATAGGGCAAGCTCAAGGTTCACCGCATGTCCCGTCGTACGACTTCTGGGCGGGGTCGGCGAGCCCGGGCGGTGCCATTCGACCATAGCGCAGACCGCTCACGTCGAAGAGATCATCAGCGATAGTATGGCTGTCCTGCTGACGACGTGAGACACCGGAACCGAAAAGCGGAGCCACGCGCGTCTGGATACAGCCCACCTGCGGTTATTCCGGGCGCGCGGCCCCCGCTACAAAAGGAGAACGACATGCGCTTCGGCCTGTTCACGAGCATGGGCGCCCAGACGTGGTCGGGCGTGCTGGACCTCTGGCGACACCTCGAGGCCACGGGCTGGGACATCGCCTGCGTGACCGATCATTTCATGCCGAACACCCCGGAGCGCGAAGGGGCGATGCTCGAATCGTGGAGCACGCTCAGCGCGCTGGCGGCGCTCGTCCCGCGCATTCGCGTGGGCACGATCGTGCTGGGCAACACGTACCGCCACCCCGCCGTGGTCGCGAAGATGGCTGCGCAGGTCGACATCATCTCGGGCGGCCGACTGCTGCTCGGGCTCGGCGCCGGCTGGCAGCAGAACGAGCACGAAGCGTACGGCATTCCGTTCTATACGCTGCGCGAGCGGCTGGAACGGCTGGACGAAGCGTGCGAGGTCATCACGTCGCTGTGGACCGAGCGCCGCAGCAATTTCAAGGGACGCTACTATCAGCTCTCGGATGCCCCGCTCGATCCGAAGCCGGTCCAGAAGCCGCATCCCGAGCTGATGATCGGCGGCGGCGGCGAGCGCGTCACCCTCCGCATCGTGGCCAAGCACGCGAACCACTGGAATGTCTGGGGCGGGCCGCAAGTGCTGGCGCGGAAGGGCGCCATCCTCGACGAGCACTGCGCCGCCGTCGGCCGGGATCCGAAGACCATCACGCGCTCGGTGAACATGGCGCTGTTGATCACCGACAAGAAGGACGAGATCGAGCGGCTCGCGACCACGATCGCCACGCGCATGGGCCGGCACGCCGCCGATGCGCGCGACACCTGTCTGGCCGGCACGCCGGATCAGATCCGGGAGCAGCTCCAGCAGCTCCGCGCCGCGGGTGGCAGCGTGCTGTTCATTCCGACGATGTTCCGGCCGCTCGACGAGCTGCGGCGCGACCTCGATCGGTTCATCGAGGAAATCGCGCCGGCGTTCCGGTAGCGCTGAAGCCCGTGGCGAATTGGAGATGACACCGTGACTGAAGAACCCGAAACACCGCCGGCCGAGGATTTCGCGACGATGTTCGCTCGCGAAGAGACCGGGCCGCCGCTCGAGGTCGGCCAGGTCGTCAAGGGTCGCGTGATCCACATCGTCGGCGACAACGTCTTCGTCGACGTCGGCGGCAAGGGCGAGGCATGGATCGACCGCGCCGAGCTGTCCGACGACGACGGGACGCTGCGGGTCGCCGTCGGCGACGAGGTCGAGGCCACGGTCGTGGCGACCGGGGACGAGGTGCGCCTCTCGTACAAGCTCCGCCAGGGAGCGCACGCGCGTGAAGCACTCGCCGTGGCTGCGGAGACCGGCATCCCGGTTGATGGAAAAGTTGCCGCGGTGATCAAGGGCGGTTACGAGGTCACGGTCGGCGGGATGCGCGCGTTCTGCCCGTTCTCGCAAATGGACGTCCGCCGGGCGGAGGCGCCCGAGGAGTACGTGGGACGCGTCCTCGAGTTCCGCATCACCAAGTACGGCGAGTCCGGTCGGAACATCGTCCTCTCGCGGCGGCAGCTCCTCGAGGAGCAGGCGGCCAAGGACGCCGAGGAGACGCGAAAGAAGATCGTGCCCGGGGCGGTGCTCGCCGGCACCGTGGCCGCGCTGGCGGACTTCGGTGCGTTCGTCGACCTGGGCGGCGTGCAGGGGCTCGTGCCGGTATCCGAGATCTCGCATTCACGCGTTGGCCGTCCCGCCGATCGCCTGCGCGTGGGTGAGACGGTGACCGTGAAGGTACTGAGGGTCGATGACGAGAAAGGCAAGATCACTCTCAGCCTGAAGGCGCTGGAGGGCGACCCGTGGGTCGCCGTGCCAGGGCGTCTGCGCGAGCGTCACGTCGTCCGTGGCCGCGCGGTTCGCGCCACGGACTTCGGTGTGTTCGTGGAGCTCCTGCCCGGTGTCGACGGCCTCGTCCACGTCAGCGAGATTCCCCGCAGTCGACAGGGCGCCATGCGTGAGGCCGCGACCAGCGGCGCCGAGATCCTCGTGATGGTCGTGAACATCGACGTCGAGAAGCGCCGCGTCGCGCTCGCGCTGGCGCCGGACGACGCGGCGGCCGGGGCGCAGCTGGAATCGAACGTGGCCGTCGGCGCGGTGCTCACGGGCACGGTGGAGCGCGTGGAGTCGTTCGGCGTTTTCGTCCGGCTCGGTCCCGGACAGACGGGACTCATCCCGAACGGCGAGCTGAACATCCAGCGCGGCGTCGATGCCAGAAGAAATTTCCCCGTGGGATCGGAGGTGAAGGTTCTCGTGCTCGCGATCGAAGAGGGCGGCCGGCGCATCCGCCTGTCGCAGACCCAGGCGGTCGCTCAGGAGGAAAAGGCCGAAACGCAGGCCTACCTGCGCGACACCACCAAGAAGGGCGACGGCTTTGGCCTCACGCTCGGAGAGCGGATGAAGCAAGCTCGAAGAACGTGATGGAGCGAGGACGATCATGGCTGATGCGCTGACGAGGATTCTGGAGACGCAAGACGCGGAACGCCTGGCCACGGGATTCGTCTTCACCGAAGGGCCGCTGTGGCATCCCGACGGCTTCTACTATTTCGTCGACGTCCGCTCGAGCGTGCTGTACCGGCTGACGCCCGGCCGAGCGCAGGACGTCGTGCGCGACAAGACCGGCGGCGGCAACGGCACGACGTTCGACCTCGAAGGCCGGCTCGTCATCTGCGAGGGCGACAATCGTCGCGTCACTCGCATGTCCGCCGATGGCCGCATCGACGTCTTGATGGATCGCTTCGAAGGCAAGCGCCTGAACCGGCCGAACGACGTCGTGTGCAAATCCGACGGAAGCATCTACTTCACCGATCCCGGTCTGCGCGTGCCGCTCGCCGAGCGCGAGCTTCCCTACGCCGGCGTGTATCGCATCACCCCCGACGGCGCGACCAGCCTCGTCGCGGACTTCGAGTATCCGAACGGTCTCGCCTTCTCCCCGGACGAGCGCGTGCTGTACGTCGCGAACACCCGCTGGACGCAGTACATCCACGCCATCGAGCTCGATGCCCGCGGCACGATGGTGCGACGCCGCATCTTCGCCGACATGTCGTCGGACGAGACCGACGGCGTCCCCGACGGCATGAAGGTCGACGTGGAAGGCCGCCTCTACTGCACCGGCCCGGGCGGCACGTGGGTCTTCGCGCCCGATGGCACCCGGCTCGGAATCATTCGCACGCCGGAGGTCCCGGCCAATCTCGCATTCGGCGGGCCCGATCTCCGCACGCTGTTCTTCACCGCGCGCACCTCGGTCTACACGTTGCGCGTGAAGGTGCCGGGACAGCCACACCCCTGGTATCGGCTCCGGTCGAGGTAACGCACGGATCTCCTCCTCCTCGTCAACGCGATCATGGGGCAATTCCTGTCCGGTTTTGCCTCGCGGATCTTCATCGTGTCGCTTCCGACGATCGCCAGCAGCCTGAATGCCGACATCCTCGGCATCTCATGGGCGCTCATTGCCTACCAGTTAGCCGGGATCAGTCTCTCGGTCGTGTTCGGCAGGCTGGGCGACATCCATGGGCGATACACGATCTACGGCCTTGGTTTCGCCATCGTGTCCGCGAGCTCGCTCCTCTGTGGCCTCGCCCCGACCGTGCTCCTGCTCATCCTCTTCCGATCGATCCAGGGCATCGGCGCCGCGATGATCGCGTCGGTGGCTCGCGTGCTGGCGATGGATGCGATGCCGGCAGGTTCCGAGGGGCGGGCCAACGGGCTCATGACCACGGCGTTTCACTCCGGCTTCCTGATCGGCCCGCCGGTCGGCGGACTCGTGATCGATCTGCTGAGCTGGCGCTGGATCTTTTTTCTTCTCGTCCCCATGGGCTTGACCGGGACGATCCTGACCGCAATGCGAGCGAAGGGGCGCCGGGCCGCGTCGGGTCGGCGGCCGGCGTCCATCGATTACGTCGGCGCCGCAGGCCTCATCGCGCTCACGGTCATGCTGACGTTGGTGCTCGACCGGCGAAGCGCCGAGACGATCGGACTGGGACAGAACGGATTCTTGATGGTCGTTTTCGGCGCCACGCTCCTGGGCTTCGTCGCTCACGAGCGTCGGGTCAGCAATCCCATCGTGAACCTCTCGCTGTTCAGGATCCGCATGTTCACGTTCAGCGTGCTGAGCCTCCTCGTCATCGCCACGACCACCAGCGTGCTCGGATTTCTGATGCCGTTCTACATCCAGGACGTGCTCCACTACTCGCCGTCGTTCATGGGGCTCATCTTCCTCGCGGCACCGATCTTCACGATCACGTTCGCGATCATCAGCGGCCATCTGTCGGATCGGATCGGCCCGAGGATCCCGACGTCCATCGGCGTCATGATGACGATGGGCGCGTTCGTCGTCGGTCTCTTCCTCAGAACTGATTCTCACTGGATGCTCCCGACGGTGTTGATGGGACTCACGGGACTGGGCTCGGGCTTCTTCAACACGCCGAACCAGACGGCGATCATCGGCTCGGTGCCGAAGGAGTACCGCGGCTTCGCGGCCGGCATGGTCCAGACGGTGTTCGGGATCGGCTCGCTGCTGGGGATCTCGCTGGCTGGCGTGCTCTTGACCATGATCTTCCGGTACAGATCGGGAATTCCCGACGCCACACCGGACGCCAGCAACGCCTCCGTGTTCGTGTTCTCGATGAACGGGACCTATCTGGTGTGCGTCGCGCTGATGGTCTTCGCCCTGGTCGCCTCCCTCATGAGAGGAGGCAGCAAGGTCCAGGCCCCGTTCCCGAGTTGATTACTCGTTGCCTCATGCCGTGGTCAGTTTCTTGAGCTGCAGTTCCACACGCACTCCGTCCGGATCGTGGACGAACAGAGCCGTGCCGTCGCGCCGTTCCACGGGGCCCCGGACGATATCGATCCCGGCCTGTCGCAAGTCCCCGATGACGTCGTCGACCGACGCGGCATCCACGATGAGGCAGAAATGGTCCATGCCGACGGGATTCTCCTTGCCGGACGAGACGACTTCGGGATGGGAAAAGACGTTGAGCTCCTGGCTCCCCACCTGGATCACGGCGGACCGCAGACCGTCGGCGTTCGGCCCTGACGTACGCAAGAGCGTGAGCCCGAGTCGCTGATAGAAGTCCAGGGTCTTGTCCATGTCCGTGACCTTGAGACCAACATGATCGAGGGCCTTCGGCCGTAGCATGAGCCTCTCTCCTTGGAAAGCGCCGATCAGCTCTCCAGCACACGTGTCTGCCGGTCGTACGCCGAACGCACCGCTGCAGCGGGTAGTTCGGCACCGTCGGCTCATGCGGCACCGAAGGAGATGATCGGAATCGGTCGTCGTCGGATTCGTGCAGCCTTGAGCATCTTCAGGCGCTCGATTTCGCGCATAGTGGCGGCCGTGAAATAGCGTTCGCCGCATCGAGGACAGCAGATATACGGAATGTTCTCGATAAGTACGAGGCGGTCACCCCGGCCGAAGCTTCGAGTGACGTGGCGGACCCGTGCCGTGTCGGCACCGCACATGTCACATCGTCTGATCGCCCGGTTCGACCCAAGCCGTGATGATGACGACCTGTCCGGTGGGACCAATCTTGACGACGCAGCAGGCCGCTTCGCTGTCGAGCGTCTCGCCTTTGATGACGCACTTGCGTTCGCGCGTTTGAGCATCGCGTTGTCTTTCGGTGATTTCACCGGTGAGGATGATGTTTTCAACGTCGAGGATGCTGATTTCGTCATCGTCAAGCTCATCGGCCGCATGGAAGGGAACCACGTACTCGGCGGCCCGGATTTTGTCTCGAAGACGATCGATGATCCGTCGTGCCACCGGAGACCGATCCTAGCATGCGATTGCGGCCTCATCGCGTCTCGTGTGCCGAACGGCCAGGATCACCCGCGGCCGAAGGCCGTCGGGTGAATCCTGTAGTTCGACCTCAGAATGTTCACGGCGTCCGGCGAATGCGGATTTGCCCGGGCGATACAACGCTGAACGCGCCGAGCAATTCCTGACCTCGGTCTCGGAACACCTCACCGACGATTTCCGCCTTCGTCGGATTGGTGAGGCCTTCGAGCCGAAGCAACAGAACCCCGGAGTGGACCAGCCTTCGGCGGAAGACGAGTTCGCCAAAATCCTTGTCCGCCGTGACAAGCAGAGCACCGCGCTCATTCGCTTGCCCGAGGACATCGTCATCCACGACGCTGGGCGAAAACTCCGCGATGTAGAGCACATCGTGACCGTCCGCCCGAAGCCGTTGCACTATCGGACCGTCGACATCTTCATCGGCGACGACGTTCACGCTGTCTTCGTACTGATCGGGTACACGACGTCGGCCCGCAGCGCCTGGGCGGCGAAGCGCAGAGCCGCCAGCACTCCCTCACGGGTCAAGCGCGGATGAGACTCAAGAAGCGCCTCGATCGATTCGCCGCTGCCGAGCTTCTCGAGAATCAGGTCGACGGTGATGCGCGTCCCCGCGATGACAGGCTTACCCATCATCACCTTGGGGTCCGAGACGATCATCGGCTCACTCATCATCAGCCTCCCGCCGGATCACTCTAGCAGACCGACTGCCAGCAACTCATGAGGGCGAACGCTGCCGTTCACCTGCGGCGGCCCGAGCGACCGCAGGGAGCGAGGCCCGGCGTCAGGTGAAACGGCTTGTTATCCGGCGATTCGATTCTTGCGATCCTCAATGGGCTCTCGAATGCTGCAAGATCACTCTTCATCCAAGATCAGCCGGTCGCCAATGATATTCAATATCAGGTGCGCTTTCAGGGGGCGGGCTCAACCCGAACTTGACCGCTCTGAACCCATGCTTTTCATAGAGCTGGCGTGCGGCATGGTTTTCCTGGTGCGTGTGTAGCTCGAGTCCGACGGGATGCAGTGTCTTGGCAAGAAGGACGAGACGTGTCCCCCAACCTTTGCGCCACTCGGCCGGGTCGACATACATCCTATCGATGTACGAACCGGCCATCGCCAGAAGGGCAACAACGTGTTCGTGGCGCGTGCCGACCCAGATGTTGCAGCGAGGGCGAATCACTTCTCTGAAGACCTCTCCGGCTCGTTCGAGCGTGAGCGCCTGCCAGGTCGGAAGGAACTGGTACGCAGCCCGTCCTGAACGGTGCCACACCGCGATGACAGCCGCCTCATCCCCATCCTCGAACCGCCGGATGGCTGCACTCGCGTCATTCACGGTCGACTCCCGTCTTGGCTCGCGCTCCGCGGGGTCGGATAACGCTGCCGTTCACCTGCGGCGGACCGAGCGACCGGAGGGAGCGAGGCTCGGCGACAGGTGAAACGGCTTGTTAGGCGTCACCATGGCGTTGAGGCACCTTGCTGTCGAGGTTCTCATCGCGAAAACCAGCGCGACACCGGCTGCAGCCAGGCGCCCAAGGTCTGGAGAGTAGCTCCCACTCGCCACTTGCCATTCCCAGAGGTCCGGCAACCACGATGCATAGCCGACCGTGTAGAGCGTGGAGAGAAAGCTGCCCCAGAAGAACACAGCCCACAACACCTCCACCACAAACCTTCCGAACGCAAACACATCCGCTTCAGGGTTGCTCGGGTTCCGGTCCTCATATGCCTTGAAGATGTTCTCGAAGCCCCGGATGTAGAAATTCGTGGCAGCATCCAGCGTGTCCGCGGTGCCTGAGGAATTCGAGCCAACGAGTGTCGTATAGAGGATTAACGAGCTGAAGGAGGCCGTTGCCCTCGCGAGTAATGGTACCCAGAAGACGAAGCCTATGACGCCCCAAATTGCCAGCGCCACGACCGTAACTGCGATACGGAGAGCGACCTCAATTGGGTTGTCGCTTTTCATCGTCGGCGTGTTCCGTACACCTGCTGGTAATAGAGTCTCGCGACGCCGATAAGGAACCGCAAGACCACTCCAACTACAACAAGGACGGCCAAGGCGACTGCGACGCCCGGGTTCGCTAGTGCGAGGAGAGCCGCCGTGAGGCCTAGCAGTACGAGCCCGATCGTGAGCAGAGTCCCCCAAAACCCCAGTGCCTGATACTTCTGCTGCATCAACGCAGGCGCATCGTAGTCTCTGCCGAGGCGGACGTTGACATTCCGTGCCATTGTCATCACTCCCGAAAGCTTCGCTCCTGTCCTCGAAAAGCACTCATTGACGCCTAACGGGCCGGTTCAGCCGCCGCAGCGAACGAAGCGAGCCGCGGCCGGCTGCGACCGGAAGTTAGCGTGAAGGCCGTCAACCTTCGAGTTGTGAGCGCGTCAGGTCACGCGCTCCGTGGATGAACGCCAGGATCTGAACCTCGGGGGCACTCACCTCATACAGCAGTCGGTAGCGTTGAACGAGGAGCTCTCGGACATTCGGCTGGTCGAACTCCGGCACGACGCGCCCTCGTTCGCTGAAGACGTCAAGCGAGGAGGCCGCGTCGAGAGCCTGGATCAGCAGGCGCTCAGCAGCGGGACGTGAGTCTCGGGCGAGGTACGCGACGGCATCGTCGAGCATCTGCTGGGCGTTATCGGTCCAAACTACCCGGCGCTGCCGCGTAGCCATTTCCGGCGCATAGCTCTGTCAACTTCCTCATGCGGAATGGTTCGGCCGGCGGCCACATCGGCCTGACCTCGCTCTACGGCCTGCAGGACGTACAGGTGATACAGGACGTCCTCGACGCTACAATCGTCGGGCAGCCGATCGAGGAGCGCTCTGACCGCTTGCTTTGCCTCCACCGCCATCCTCCTTCACTCGGGACCTGTCGCCATCGACAGTCTAGCGCAAGCGGCCTCGGCATCTGGTGCCGTCACCGCCCGGCGATTTCCTTGCACGATAACGTTCAGTATCTTGAACTGCGTTATCTGACTGCGTAGTTCTGTATATCACGGCCGATGAGCCCGTCGCGGCAAGAGGATGCGTGAAGTTCCGCCACGTTGCGAAGCCCTCGACGCGCGCGTCCTGTGATAGACCGCGAGGCGATGCCGGATATCCCGCTCGGATATCTGATATCGCTCCTGAAGGTTGAGGCCCATCACAGGAACATCCGGTCGGCAGGGCTCCGCACTCCAGCCGGGCCCCGATTGAGAACGTGGGTGTAAATCATCGTGGTGCTGACGCCCTGCGAGGTAGCGACATACCCCCCCTTTGGCTATGTCAGCGAATTGTTGAGGATCAACTGGTTCTCTGAGGCTGGTGGCGGAAGACGGCGTTCCTTCTTCACCGCGTCGGCGGCCCGCTGCACCGGCCCGAGGGCGAGGTCTTCGCGTCGAATGCTCCACGGGGCGTAGGGCAGCGGTTGGGTCGCGGGCAGGACCTTCGCCGTGATAAGCCGACGAACCGTCATCGGACTGATGCCGAGAGCCGTGGCCGCGTCCACGATCGTGAGGAGCTTCGCCGAAGCCGTGCGCTCGGCGGCGGGGATGTGGTGTCCATTGCGTAAGCTCGCGACCCGCCCCGCGGTCCAGGAATTCTCCTGGCCGGTTCGATACCCGAGGCGGTTGAGGATGCGAGCGATCTCGCGATCCGGCAGGGAGCGCGCGAGATCACGAACCACATCGATGACCGCCCGGCCCGTACAATAGCGATGGCCGCCCGGCCGGTTCTTCCGCACCACGAGCAGCGTATGCTTGCCGCCCTTCCAGTGCAGGACGCACCCGCAAGCCCGCTCCGTATAGCAGGTACGCCATGAGCCGCGGTGTGCCTTCGAATTGCTGCAGCACGGCGCGCACCTCTTCGCGGGTCAGAACCACCGGTAGTCGCTGCGGCCGCTTCGCGCGCACGACGTCGTCCAGCCAGGGAACCTCCAGATCGAGAACCTCTTGATACAGGAATAGCAAGGCGCTGTCTCGCGGACGGCATCGATGCGATGGCGCCGATGGCCCCCTGGGGGGCCTCGAAGGCCCCCCAGACCCCCATTCGCTCGCCGGGCGCCGGGTGGCCCGGCGCCCGCCTCGATTCTCCGACACGCGACGACTGGCTACGACACCGCTACGGCGGACATGCTCAGGTCGATCTGAGGCGGCAGCTCGAGCGGGAGCTCGCCCCGGCCGGGAAAGCGCAGTCCGCAGCGCGCCATCACCGGCCGGATGCTGTCGACGTACGCGGCCGCGACGTCCCCGCTGTCTCGCGTCTTCAGCCCCACGCGGAGACAGTACTGGTTGCCCGGCGTGCCGGCGCGCCCGAAGATGCGCATGGAGGCCACGAACCACTTCTTGAAGCGTCGCTGGATCTCGGTGCGCGTGCCGGAGTCCCGACACATCTCCTCCAGACACGCCTCGCCGAAGTTCTTGTGGCCTTCTTCTTCCTTCAGGATGACGTCATTGGCCCTCGCCAGCGGCACGTAGCTGCCCTTGGTGTACTCGGTGAGCTGAAAGGTCGCGGCCCGGTCGATCATGAAATTGAAAAGCGTGGCGTCGATCCAGTCCTGGATCTGCATGTCCGCCTCGTCGCCGGTGAACCGCGCGCCGGCTCGCCGGCGATCCCGGACGTAGGCGTCCATGTCCACGCCGAGCTCGCCCATGATCTTGGCCAGGAGCTGGAAGTGCTTGAGCTCCTCGTGCTGGAATCGCGTGATCCGGATCTTGTCCTCGACCGTCGGCGCGAAGAGCACGCACTGACCGAAGACTTCCGCGGTGGCGACCTCGCGGCTCGCCTGCTTGTCCATCAAGGTCAGCACCATCTTCCGGTACGCGTCGTCCGGAATGTCGTCCTTCGACCGGACGGTCAATGCAGTCATCATCGTCCTCCTTGAAGCTCGCCCGACCCGCTACTGGATGACCGAGTGCGGTGTCGCCACCAGACGCGTGACCTTGATCTGCTCGCGGTCGATCAGCGTCGGCACCCTGGGCGCGATCTCGTTCTTCCAGTAGTCGCTCTGGTAGACCGCGTCGTAGAGACGCTTGCGCTCCTGCTCGTTCTCGAATCGGCGGATCCACACGTAGACGCTCTCGTCTTCCTCGCCGACGAAGCTGCCGAGGATGACCATGCCCATCTTGACCTGGAACGGAATGATCTCCTCCTCCATGCACTTGACCCACGCGTCGCGCTGTCCCGGACGAACGTGGTACTGCCTCAACTCGAAGAACATGCCGGCCTCGCTTTCGGAACGCGGCTGAACGCGCCGCGCCTCCATATGTTCCTGCAGCCATCCCGCGACTGTAACGCACCCGACATGATGAGGTTTCTCCAGCGCGAGATCCAGCGCCGTCTTGCCCTCGACGTTCCGCAACCGAGCCGTGCTCAATCGTTACCGGCGCCCGTTCCAGACCAAGGACGGCTACCTGGCGATCCTGCCGTACACCGATGAGAACTGGCGTGACTTCTTCACCATCGCCGGGCGGCGCGATCTTCTGGACGACGCGCGCTTCAAGACACTGGGTTCACGGCTGCGCCACGTCGAGATGCTCTACGACGAGCTGGGCAGCATCGCGGCCACGCGAACGAACGCCGAGTGGCTCGCCGAGCTCGACCGCCGCAACATTCCAGGCATGATCGTGAACTCGCTGGAGACGCTGCTCAACGATCCGCAGCTCGAGGCCACGGGCTTCTGGAAGATCGTCGAACATCCGAGCGAGGGGACGATGCGCCTGCCGGGTATTCCGGTCAGTTACAGCAAGACGCCCGGCGACATCAGGCGGCTCCCTCCTCGACTTGGCGAGCACAGCCTCGAGATTCTGCGCGAGGCCGGCATGGACCCGGCGGAGATCGACGCGCTGCTCGCCTCAGGAGCCACGCGCGGCGACCGACCGTCGTGAACCCTCTGCTCGCGTTGCCGAAGTGTGGCACTATCTGGGCGCGATACCGAGCAGCGCCACGGGTACCGACGAGCAACGCCACGGGTTCCCCGGGGCGTTGCGAGCGCTCGGGGGTAAAGGGGGCCCTTCGAGGCCCCCTTTCCAATGGAGTGACCTGATGGACAAGGCAGGCGGCCTCTACGCGAAGCTCGAAGAGCGCATCCTCGCCCGCGACCAGGTCGGTGCCAGCGCGGTGTTCTACGATCTCGCGCGCGCCGGGCGGTCGCGGACGGAGATTCTCCACGAGACCGTGCGCATCCACGCGCCGTACACGCACGTGCCCTATCACCAGCGCATCGACAGTGGGTTCGTGCGCTTCGTCAACAACGACCACTGCCTGCTCAGCGCGCGCACGAGCCTGCGCCTGCCCCGGTATCTCCCGCCGGCGCTCGCGTATCTGCCGGTGGCGCAGACGATCTGGTACGTGCCGACGGGACTCGACCCCTGGAACCAGCTTCTCGGCAAAATGCCGGGCCATTACGGCGGGCGCGGCCAGAAGCGCGACCCGAACAAGCCGGTCCCGCCGCCGGAGCGGCACTGGCCGGATCAGGAACCGGTCAGGCTCGAAGGACCGTTCGAGGAGCGTCTCAATCACTGGCTGACGCTCGTGCAGCGCGGCGACGTGCTGGAAGCCTACCGCGTGTTCCTCGGCATGTTCGAGGAGCGAGAGCATCGCCGTGAGCTGCTCGCGCACCTGGCGTTCGCGGGGCTCATCGACGTGCAGGATCGCATGCTGCTCAATCGCTCCTACACCACCGGGCACAAGGCCTATCGCGCGCGCGCGACGATCGAGCTCGGCGAGGCAATCGGCTGGGACGATGCCCACGACATTCTTTACGCGGGCGCGCTCGACATGGCGGTTGGCCCGCGATGGCACTCCGCCTACGAGATGGCTTGCCAGGTGAGCTGGCTCTTCCTCGCGGAGGACGATGCCAAGCCGAAATCGTCGATGGAGCCGTCGCCGCGCCGGCTGGTCGAGGAGCGTCTGCTGCGCAACGCGGCTCCCGTGACGCCGGCAGAGGCCCACCGGCTAATCCAGGCGCTCATCGCCGAGCCCGAGCCGGCGTACATCCACGAGATCACCGCGCTGCTGCGCGCCGGCAAGGATCCGCGCCAGATCCTCGATGTGATCCAGGTGGCCTCCGCGCGGGTGATCCTGATGGCCGGAAGCCCGACGAACTTCTCGATGCCCCATCACGGCTACGAGTACACGAACACACTGGGATGGTTCTACAAGACGTTCGATCACCCGCACCGGCTGAAGCTCCTCTACGTGGCGGGCTCCTTCATCAACCAGGCCGCTCACTGGGTGCGGAACACTCCCGGCAACGGCGAAGGCGACACGCGGCCGCCGCAGGGCGCGGGCTCGCTGTCGCAAGACGAATTGCTCCGGCGACTGGACGATGCGCAGATGGCGCTGAAGCCACCGGAGAGCGTGGCGTGGGTCCGCGCCTATCTCGAGGCCGGGTACGATCGCGCGCCGCTCGTCGAGACGCTCGCGCTGAACGCGGTGAAGGAAGGCAACGATCCGCACAACCAGGAGATCGGGCTCTGTCTGCTCGAGGACTACGGCCACAGCACCGCGCAAGAGCGGGAGACGCTGCTGCTCGCGTGCGCGCACCACACGGCGGGCCACCAGAAGTTCGGTGACCCGCTCGAAGCCTACAAGCGCTTTGTTGAAGCGATGGGGGTCCCGGGGCCGGCCGGGTCGGGGGGGGGCCCCTGACCACGAGGCCCTGTTGACCGATGACCGGCGAGCCGTTCCCACTCGTGGCCTGATTGCCCTCGATCGTGCGCTACAGGAACGGGTCCGCCGGCCCCTCACCGACCCGGCCGGCCCGCGGCAACACGCTGTCGCCGGTCTCGGTCGCTCAGCGAGGATCCGCACGCGTGATTCATGAACGTCTATAACCAGGGCCGGCCGGTGACCCGGCGGGAGACAGGCAGCCGGAGGCCGGCTCGACAATGCTACGCCGGTCCGACGAACCCGATATAGGCCCCGCACGCATGTTCAGGTCGCACGAGCATCGCCTGCTCGCCGGTGTTCCGGATCCCGCGCGCCGGCGGCGGCACGCCATGGTCCGCCATGAAGCGCGCCGCAGCGTCCATGCTGCCCGTGCGATACAGCACCTGGAACGGCCCCGGGCCGCTTCGAGTGAGCGCCTCGGCAGCAGGACCGGGCTCGGCGGGCTGCGCAACCGTGAGACCAGTCGGGCCCAGATTGAACACCGCCATGTCCGCCTTGATGACGGCGCCGCGGTGTAGCTCGGGCACCGAGATTCCGAGCACGCAGCTGTAGATCTCCGCGGCCGCGACAACGTCTGCCACGGCGATGTACACGCGGTCCGCGCGGAGCACCCCGTTGGGGTGATGACCGGCCTGGAGCACCTGCCGGCGCCGCTCATGGACCGGAATGAGATGCTCGATGAAGAAGATGGGCAGCGGGTTCCGCGGGCCGAGTACCGCCGCTTTCCAGCGCAACTCCTGACCGGCCGGCGTGCGACGCCCGCCGTCGATGGCGTCGCTCACGTCGACGCCGCGCCCTCGCATCGCAGCCACGTCCGCGGCCAGGTCATCGCTCTGCACGGCGACGTAGCGGAACCCGCCGCCGCGTTCCAGAAACTCCACGAGCCCGCCGCCAGGACTGCCGGCCAGGTACTCGTTCCTGTCGCGGATGCTCAGCAGCTCGAGATAGTCGTCCTCGTGAAACGCGATGGCGTTGTGCGTGCCTCTGCCGGCGTGGACGCCGCCGGGATAGATATTGAATCCGATGCGCGCGTAGGTATCGATGCCCTTCTGTAAATCCGGGACACAGATCATGACGTGGTCGATGCGAGTGAGAATCTTCGCCTCCCGGCGCTACTTGGTGGCGGGCGTCGCGGCCGGTTCAGCGGACGCGTGATCGACGACGTAGACCCATCGGCCGGCCCGGCGCTCGAGCACCTCGCTGAAGCGGCCGCTCATGACGATTCGATCACCGCCGGCCTTGGGCGTGAGGGTTAGGAGAAACTTCCCCCATCTGACCGCCACGTTGCGCGCGTGCTTCTCGCGGACCTCCGAAAGCACGGCGTCGTTGACGGTGTTCGCGGACAGCAGTCCTTCGTAAAGCGATCGAATCGCCTTCTCTCCCTGGGCGGCGGGCGAGTCGGGAAGCCACGCGACCGCGTCCGGCGCGTAGCACTTCACCACCGCATCCGCGTCGTTCGCCTTCATGCCTTTCACCCAGGCGGCATCCACGGCCGCCGGGCCCGTGTCTGCGGCACGAGCGGACTCGGCGGACGAGCACACGAGAACCGCAAGGAGCGCGATGCGAAGGAGCGAGCGAGCCATAGGCCACCCCCTTTGATGGGTATCGAGCGCCGCAACGATACTGGGCCGGCGCGCGGACTGTCAAACGCGCCGACTGGAGCGGGTCGGCATCACCGTCGATCCCACGACCCGAACGCTGAAGCGATTGCCGGCGATCCCGTTGAAGTAGCCGCCACACTCACGTCGCCGGCTTCACCGCTCCGCCATCGACCAGGCGCTGCACGTCGCGCTCGCTGAAGCCCGCCCACGCGAGTATCTCGCGGACCTCGCTTCCGAACGCGGGCGTCGGCGGTCCGGGCACGAAGCCATCGTCGTCCAGGCGAACCGCGGGCCCGAGGACGGTCACCGGCCCGAGCACGGGGTGATCGAAGCGCTGGAACATCGCGTTCGCCGCCGGTTGTGCGTCGTCCAGGATCTCGATCGGAAGCGCCACGGCGCTGGCGGGCACGCCGCGCTTCTCGAGGAATTCCTGCCACTCGCGCGTCGTGCGTGACGCCATCGTCGCTTCCACGGCGCGCTTCAGTAGAGCGTAGTGCGCGTTGACGTCCCCGACCCGTCCGTCGAGCGCGGGGTCGTCATGACCGACGGCTTTGATGAAGCGACGGCGGAGCGACGGGCTGCCGCAGGCGATGGCGAGCGCGGCGTCCTTCGTCGCGTACGTCCGGACGTAGATCGCGGTCGAGGCCACGACCCGGTTGCGAGGCATCCGCTCGACTTGCTCGGCGAACGGCACACCGGTCGCGCGCGCCTGCGCGAGCCACGCGCTGAAGTCCGCATGCCGCGGACCATCGAGTCCTTCGACGCGGACCATGAGGTTGTTCTGCAGCGCAAGCGCCGCCATCAGCAGCGAGGTGTCGACGCGCCCGCCGCGGCCGGTCCGCTCGCGCCGATAGAGCGCGGACGACACGCCGAACGCGAGGAGCGCCGCCGCCATGTAGTCGGCGATGGGGGATTCACCCGTCGCCGGCAAGCCGTCCTTCATCCGGCCGCCGGTCACCATCAGTCCACTCCGCGCCTGGACGACGTAATCCATCCCGGCGAGCGCGGCGTCGGGACCTTGCGCGCCGAACGCGGTCACGGTCCCGACGATCAGACGCGGGTGGCGCCGTACGAGCTCTGCGTACGTGAGCCCGAGATCGTCGGCGAGCCCGGGACGCATGTTGACGAGCACCACGTCGGCGCGGGCAAGAAGGGCGTCGAGGATCCCACGCGCGTCGGGATGCCGCAGATCGAGAGGTAGCGCGTGCTTGCCCCGGTTGCGAATGAGGAAGTGCCGGCTCTCTCCACCGCCGAGCGGTGCGATGTGACGGCTCGGCTCGCCTTCGGGCGGCTCGATCTTGATCACGTGAGCGCCACCGTCGGCGAGGACCTGTCCCGCCCACGGCACGGCGACGAAATGACCGAACTCGAGCACGGTGACACCGTCGAACGGTCGCTCGTCGCTCACCGGATCAACTCTGCATGAAGGCGTTCAGCTCCGGCGTGGTCACGGACCGGTCGAGATAGCCGAACGTCCCCTTGTCCTTCACCTCGCGCGCGGCATCCACGAGACCAGTCACCGCGGCGCGATAGAGCGACGTGGCGAGGCTGATCCGCTTCACGCCAGCCGCTGTCAGCTCGGCCACCGTGAAAGACTTGCCCTTGATGCCGACCATGAAGTTGAAGGGCGTGGACAGCGCCGCGCACACGGCGCGCACCGCCGAGATATCGGGGAGGCCCGGCGCCATCAGCACGTCCGCCCCGGCCTTCTCGAACGCCAGCAAGCGCTTGATCGCGTCGTCGAGATTCGTGTTGCCGCGCAGAAAGCCCTCGGCGCGTGCGGTCAACGTGAACGAGAACGGCAGCTCTCGCGCCGCCTGCACTGCCGCCGCCACGCGCTCGGTCGCGTGGCCCATGTCGTAGAGCGGCTTCTCCTTGTCGCCGGTCGCGTCCTCGATCGAGCCGCCGACCAGACCAGCCTCGGCGGCAAGGCGGATGGTCTGCGCCGCCACGTCCGGCGCGTCGCCGAAACCCTTTTCGAGATCGGCCGAGACCGGCAGGTCCGTCGCGGCCACGATGGCCCGGCAATGCGCGAGCGCTTCCTCGCGCGTCACCGCGCCGTCGCGCTTGCCGAGCACGCCGGCGGAGGCGCCGCTGGAGGTGGCCAGCGCCTGAAAGCCGAGCCCCGCGAGGATGCGCGCCGAGCCCGCATCCCAGGCGTTGGCAATCAGGAACGCGCCGGGGCGCTGGTGCAGCGCGCGGAAGCGGGTGGCCTTGTCGCTCTGCGTTGCCGTCATGACGTTCCTCCGTGTCGAGATTCGTTGCGGCGCGTGCTGGACGCTCGAGACAACTATACGGCGATACGGGGCGTCGGTTACGACCGGAGTGACGCGCTCAGCCCGCACTATGCATGAACGATCGCGCCCGAGCCGCACGGCGGCGGCGACACAACCGCGAGCGGGGGGCCGGGGGGCGCTCCGGAATTCCGCGAGCTGTCGCCCGCACGGCGAAACCCAGGGAACGAATCACGAAGGTC
>JBGPTW010000130.1:0-18553 GCA_041490825.1 Methylomirabilia bacterium
GACCTCGCGCTCGAACATGTGCATCTTCTTTCATGTAGCACACTCGGGCGTCCGCGGGCAAACTTTCCCCACGATTTCTCGGGCCCTCACCCCCGGCGACGGCTCACTCCCCCCGTCCCCGTGCGAAAGTAGGGCTAGGCTGGCGCCGGCAAAGCCGGCGGATCCTCGACGTCGGGGGCCGCGACGGGCCCCCGACACCCCCGCTAGGCTGGCGCCGGCAAAGCCGGCGGATCCTCGACGTCGGGGGCCGCGACGGGCCCCCGACACCCCCGATAGGCTGGCGCCGGCAAAGCCGGCGCTCGAAGCGTGCTCTCATCGGGTCACTTCCGGGTCACGTATTCCCAGTTGTGGAGGCCCATGTGGCCGGGGATCAGCGGCCAGTCCCCCACCTTCGGCCCGATACCGGCGATCGAGTGCGTCGCTCCGATCGTGACCGCCGGCATGTACTCGTAGAGCCACGGGCCCATCTCCTCGCGCATGATCTTCGTGCGCGTGGCCGCATTCGGCTCGGTCCCGAGGCGATCGATGAACCCATCCAGCTTTGGGTGCTCGAGCAGCAGATGCACCGCCGCCTTGCTGTGCGAGATGCGCACGAACAGCTCCCAAGGCTCCGGCGCGATGATCGGCCCCGCATAGGCCAGCGCGACGCCGGCATACGCCCGCGCCCGGAAGTCGGACGCGAACACGGCCCGATCCACGGGGCGGCGCTTCACCTTGAGACCGATCTTCTCCCAGTAGGTCGCGACGGCTTCGCCCACGTCGGGAAGGAATCCTCGCCCAGGCCATGCAGTCAAATTCATCGTGACGTCGAAGCCGTTCGGATAGCCTGCTTCCGCGAGCAACGCTTTCGCTCGGACCGGGTCATAAGGGACCGGCTTCAGCAACGCCTCCGAGATCCATGCATCCGTGGGGTAATAGTTCACGGTCCCGACAGGAGTTCCGACGCCGCCGAGGATCTGCTGGAAGATGGCCTTCTTGTCCACGGCCAGGTTGAGCGCCAGACGTACCTTGCGCGCACGCTCGGCATCGGGCTGCGCCCACGGCACCTTGGGATCGTACGACGGTCGCCCGGGCCACTGCCCGCCGAGAATCACCCAGATCGCGGCGGTGTTGGGCATGGTGAGCGTCCGCATCCCGACCTTCTTCAGCTCGTCAACGTATTCCCCGCCGACTTCGATGACGTCGACGCCGCCCGCGCGCAGCATGGCCATGCGCGTCGCCGGCTCCGGTACCTTCACGAACACGAGACGCTTCCAGTTGGGCGTCGCGCGCCAGTGGTTCTCCACCGCTTCGTACACGATGCGATCGCCACGGACGTGCTCGACGAACTTCCAGGGGCCGGTGCCGATCGGGTGGCGCTCAGCCCCTTCCTCTCCGGCTGACTCGATGTACTTCTTGGACTGGATATAGGCGACGGAGGCAAACAATCCGTTCGTGACCCGATTGCCGAAGGTCACGAACGGCTTGTCGAAGTGCACGGTGATAGTGTAGAGACCCTCGACCTCCATGCTCTTGATGAGCCGGAACTCCGTCGACAGCGAGTTCGCTGACCCCTCGCGCGCGATCTGTGTGAACGTGAACTTGACGTCCTCGGCGGTGATTTCCGTGCCGTTGTGGAACTTGACACCTTGACGGAGATGGAACTTCCACGTTCGTCCACCGTCCAGGACTTGCCAGCGCTCGGCCAGCATCGGGATCAGGTTGCCCTTGGCATCCCGATTCAGGAGGTTCTCCCACAACGGCTTGAGCACGATGTCCTCGGCGCCCACGTAGAGATGCGGGAGCCAGCGCTCGTTGCCGAACGTGGCCACCGCGACCGTCAGTGTTCCTTCCGGTGAGGCCGCCTCTCCCGGCACCACGGCGAGAATCCACAGAAGCGCCGGCGCAATCAACGCGGTGATGGAGAATCGTCGCTTCATAACGCTCCTCCTTTCGCCCCGGAGGCGAGAGATTCCCTCGCGCTATCGCGCGTGGGTCACGTACTCCCAGTTGTGAAAGTGAGGACCACGTCCCCGGCGCCGACGTAGAGATTCGGTAACCAGCGCTCGTTGCCGAAAGTCGCGACCGCCACCGTCAGCGTTCCCTCGGGTTTGGCCGCTTCCACTGGCACCGATCCGGGCATCCAGAGAAGGGCGATCACGATCGACACGATGGTCCCGAGACCGCGTCGCATGGCCAGTCCTTCTCTTGATATGGGGGGCCCCGACATGGCCCCCCATACCCCCAGCCGCTCGGCGCGTCCCGGCGGAGCCGTGCCGCGCCTCGATACCCCACAGCCGCTCGGCGCGTCCCGGCGGAGCCGTGCCGCGCCTCGAAGTGCCGGGATGCTACCCCCGGGCGGGGGCAAAAACAATACGTGGTCCGTGGCAACGTGGGACCCGACATAGCCTCCACACCCCCAACGCTCGGAGTGCCCCGGGAAACCCGGGCTGCCCCTCGATCTCAAGCTCCTGGCCCGTTTGCGAACGAGGCCGGGCGGCGCTATCGTCGGCGCACCGCCGCGGCGCCGCAGGCGCAGCGAGGAGGACGCCACGATGATCGGAAACCTGGTCGACGTCGACAAGGGAATGGTCAGTCGGGAGATCTTCGTGAGCGAGGAGATCTACCGGCAGGAGCTTGAACAGGTCTTTGCGCGCGCCTGGCTCCTGGTCGGCCACGAGAGCCAGATTCCCAGGCCCGGCGACTTCCTCGCCTCGTCGATGGGCGAGGAGTCGGTCATCGTCTGCCGCGACCGCGCCGGGCGGATCCATGTCTTCCTGAATTCGTGCCGCCACCGCGGCATGAAAGTCTGCCGGTACGACGAGGGCAACACGGTCGAGTTCATGTGCCCGTACCACGGCTGGAGCTACGCCACCGACGGGACGCTCGTGGGCGTTCCGTTCGGGAAGGACGCGTACGGCGAGCAGCTCGACAAGAGCCAGTGGGGCCTCATCGAGGTCGCGCAGATCGAAAACTACAAGGGGACCATCTGGGCGACCTGGGACCGCTCCGCGCCGACGTTCCTCGACTATCTCGGCGGCTACAAGGTGTACTTCGATCTCCTCCTCGACGCCTGGGACGGACGCGAGGGCGGCACGGAGGTCATCGGCGGAATCCACAAGTGGCTGGTCCCCTGCAACTGGAAGTTCCCGGCGGAGAACTTCTCCGGCGACCGGTATCACGGCGTGAGTCACCGCTCGGTGGACATGGTCGGCATCGGCCCGAGCGGCAAGGGGCGTCGCGACATGCAGGAGCGGAACGAGGCACGGTGGCTTGACGTGACCTTCCCGGATCTCGGCCACTCGATGATCACGTTCCTCAGAAATCACGATGCGCCGATCGCCCCGTCCTACCAGGACGCGCCGGTCGTCGCGGACTACTTCAGGCGCTGCGAGGAGGAGCGAAAGCAGCGTCGCGGCGAGCTGTGGCGGCTCTTCGGCGGCCCCGGCACGGTGTTTCCCAACGCATCTCCGCTCGCGCGTCAGCCGCGCACGATCGCCGTCTGGCATCCGCGCGGCCCGCACCAGACCGAGGTGTGGCGCATGTATCTGGTCGACGCCGACGCGCCGGCTGAAGTGAAGGACTTCCTGCGCCACTACTACATCCGCTATTCGGGCCCATCGGGGCTGACCGAGCAGGACGACATGGAGAACTGGAACTACGCGCATGCGGCGAGCCGCGGCACGATCGCGCGCCAGTATCCCTACAACTACGAGATGGGACTCAACCGCGCGACGGACTGCTTCGAGGATCACGGGCTCAGGCTGCCGGGCCGGATTCTCGACGTGACGCAGGCGAACGCGAGCGAGAACAACCAGCGCGGCTTTTACGGACGCTGGCGTCAATTCATGGAGGCGGCGAGCTGGGCGGAGCTCAAGAAGCGATGACGACCTCGTCGCCGGAGCTGGAGCGGCTCCTCGTGAAGCACGAGGTCGAGGAATTTCTCTACGGCGAAGCCGAGCTGCTCGACGAGCGCCGGTACGAGGAGTGGCTCGACCTCTTCACCGACGACGCGCACTACTGGATGCCGATGCGCCGGAACGTCTCGGCGGGCGAGCGCGAACGCGAATTCACACGCGAAGGCAAGGACGTCAACTGGTTCGACGAAGGCAAGGACACGCTGACCCGGCGCGTGAAGCAGATCCTCACCGGCGTGCACTGGGCCGAGCAGCCGCCCTCGCGGATCTGTCACATGATCTCGAACGTCCAGATCGTGCACGTGAAGCCTGAGGGTCCATCGCCGACCGAGGTCGAGGTCAAGAGCCGGTTTCTCGTCTATCGAAACCGCCTCGAGACCGAGACGGATTTCCTGGTCGGCAAGCGCGAAGATCGGCTCCGCCGGGTGGACGGCGGCTGGAAGATCGCTCGTCGCAAGATCATCCTCGACCAGAGCGTGCTGCTCACGAAGAACCTGACCGTATTCTTCTGATTCATTCTGGCGGCCGCTCGACGCCGCTGTAGGCATATCGTAGACTTATCGTAGCCATATAGGCTACAGGAGACCCGTCATGAAATTCGTCGCCGGGCGAGAGCTACGCATCAACCCCGGGGCGGTCTGGACTCTGCTGCGCGAGGAGAAAGACGTCGTCATCACGTCGAACGGCAAGCCGATCGGGATCCTGACGATCGCCGACGAGGATTCGATCGAGGACGTCCTCGCCACGCTCAGACAGAGTCGCGCGCAAGCTGCCGTGGCGCAGCTTCGCCGACATGCGGGCACTCGCGGACCCGATCGGCTGTCAGAAGCGCGTGTCCAGGAGATCATCGCGAAGACACGGCGCACCAGCCGCCGGAAGCCCGCGGCCGCCAGCCGCCGTTGAGCATCGTGCTCGACACGAACGTCTTGGTCTCCGCCCTGCTCCAACCTGCCAGCCCACCCGGGCGCGTGTTGGATCTGGTGACCGCGCGCATGGTCGACATCGCGCTGGACGAGCGCGTTCTCACCGAGTATCGCGAGGTGCTCCTGCGCTCCGAGTTCAGCTTCCCACCCCTCTACGTACACGAGCTTCTCGACTTCGTCTGGTTGTACGGCCGCCGCACGCATGCTGCACCGTTTCCGATCAGGCTGCCGGATGCCGACGACGTGAAGTTCATCGAGGTCGCCCTCAGTGCCGGGGCGAGCGCCCTCGTCACCGGCAACCTGCGCCACTATCCACCTGACCACAGGCACGGCGTCCGAGTCATGACCCCACGGGAATTCCTGGGAACCTGGGCGGATGGATTGTTGGAACGCCCCTAACCGGGCAGCACCGCCACCGCCGAGATCTCGATCAGCGCGCCCGCGCGCAGCAAGCCCGCCACGATCACACCGGTTGCGGTCGGATGCGGCGGGCGGAAGAATTCACGGCGCACGTCCGCCGTCCGGCGGTAGTTCTCGGTCGTGGTCACGTACTCCGTCGTCTGCACGACGTGCTCGAATCCGGCGCCCGCCTCGGCCAGCAGCCGCGCCATCTTCTGATAGATGTAACGCGTCTGGGCCACGATGTCGCCGCGACCCACGAGCTGTCCGGCATCGTCGGCCGCCGTCGTCCCGGAAATGAAGAGCAGATTCCCGGCGCGGAGCGCCGGCGAGAACGTGTAACGCGCGGACCATGGTCCGGCCGCGATCATCTCGTTGGGCATACCCTTACCTTCCTCATCGAGCCGCTCACCCGCTGCGCAGCCGGAATCGCTGGATCTTTCCGGTTTCCGTCTTCGGGAGCTGCTCGACGAATTCGATCTCGCGCGGATACTGATGGTGTCCGACCCGGCTTCGCACGACGTCCACGATTTCTTCCACCCGGCCCGGGCGCGCTTCCCGACCTGGCTTGAGCACGATGAACGCCTTGACGATCTGGCCGCGTAACGTGTCGGGCTTGCCGACGACCGCGGCCTCGGCGACGTCCGGGTGGCGCAGGATCGCGCTCTCCACCTCGAATGGTCCGATGCGGTAGCCGGCGCTCTTGATGACGTCGTCGGCGCGGCCTTCGAACCAGAAATAGCCGTCGCGATCGCGGCGCGCGAGATCGCCGATCGTCATCCAGCCGCCGCGGTCGAGATCGCGCGTGCGCTCGGAATCGTCCCAGTACCCGAGCGAGTAGTAACCCACCGCGCTCGGCTGCATGCCGATGTGTCCGACGATGTCTGGTGCCACCTCGCGGCCGTCATCGTCGACGACGGCCATGCGGCAGCCGGGAAGTGGCAGCCCCATCGATCCGGGCTTGACCTCCATGTCGAGCGCGTTGAAGTTGCCGATCGGCAAGCCGAACTCGCTGGAGCCGTATTGATCCATGACCGTGACGCCCCACACCCGGCGGAAGAAGTCGACGACCTCGGCGTTGAGCGGCTCTCCGCAGCTGCTCGCGCACCGGATGCGGACAGGATCGCGACGCACCCGCTCGTCGCCGAGCGCCATGACACCGCGGAGCAGCGTCGGAGTCGTGGCGAGATTCGTCACGCGGAGATCACGCAGGCGCTCGAGCACGAGCTCCGGTGACGGCGCCGCCTCGTGGGAGACGACCGTCGCGCCCATCGCGAGCGCGACCATGTAGCACACGAGCCCGTATCCCCAGCCGGGGTCGCCGGTCGGCCAGAAGACGTCGTCTTCGCGCAGATCGACGCCGTACCGGATGTACGGAAGGATCGCGAGCACGAAGTTCGTCGCGATCTTCACGCCCTTCGGCGGACCTGTCGAGCCGGATGTGTAGAGCAGCACGGCCGGCTCGTCACGCCGGCATGGCACCGGATCGAAGCGCGACGGCTGCCCGGCAACGGCGGCGGCGAAATCGATATCGCCGACGAAACTTTCGCGGGGCGCGCGTGAGCCCAAGGCGCTCGGCAGAGCGTCACGCGCCACCGTCACGACGGCCGGATCACCAGTCAGGCGCTCCGGCACCCGCGCCCGGTATTCCGAGTGCGTGCACAGGACCTTCGCCCGGCTGTGCTCGACGCGAAAGCCAATCGCGTCAGGGCCGAAGCCGGTAAAGATCGGCACGTACACGGCGCCCGCTTTCCACGTACCGAGCATGACCACGAGCGTCTCGGGCACGCGCGGCATGAAGCCCGCGACGCGGTCGCCCTTCCGTACGCCACGCGCGTGCAAGAGGTTCGCGAAGCGACCGGTCTCGTCACTCAGCTCCGCGAACGTGCAGTCGCGCGCGCCGCCGTCTTTGCCGAACCATCGGAGCGCCGCGCGCCCGGAGTCACGGTGCCGGTCGATGATGGTCCGGCAGAGGTTGACCTTGCCGTCCGAGGTCCAGCCGAGCGCTTCGAGGCTCGGCTCCCAGCGGAAATCGCAATAGGTCTCGACGTAGCGTGGCTTCACGAGGCGCCATCTTATACTCTATCGAGCTGGGAGCCGCTGGAGGCGAGCATGGCGCGCACGCGAGTCGTCCTGAAAACATCATGACCACTCCGCTCGAGCTGCGTCTCTGGGAAGATCGCCTCTCCGCGGGCGTGACGGCAACCACGCCAGCCGCCGCCAATCGCATCGTCTACGCCGTCGAGGGCGAAGCGAAACTCGCTGAGCGGACGCTCGTCGCCAACACCGCCTGTCACACGACCGGACCGCTGACGGTGACGGCAGGGTCAGCGGGTACGCGTCTGTGGCGCTGGGAGCTGATGTCCGGCGAAGGTCAGTCGGCGCTGATCGCCGGCGCGCCGGTCTCGCGACTCGTCTTCGTGCAGCCGCTGGACCTCGATCGCACGCACCAGTACCTGATGCGCTGTGATCGCGTCGACTTTCCGCTCGGCGGCGTCGCCTACACGCACACGCATCAGGGACCAGGCATCCGCTGTCTCGTCCGCGGACGACTCGTCGTGGAAACTCACGGTCGGACGAGCCCGATTCGCTCGGGCGAGGCGTGGTTCGAGAGCGGCCCGGAGCCGGTGTATGCGACGGCGTCGGCAGCCGAGCTGACGAGCTTCGTCCGCGTGATGATCCTGCCCGCCGCGCTGGTGGGAAAGAGCTCGATCCGTTACGCGAACGCAGAAGACCAGGCGAAGCCGAAAACGCAAACGTACGCAATCTTCGTCGACACGCCGATCACCCTGACGCCCTGATCCCCCGAGAGGCTCGCGCCGGAAGTGTCCCGTCTTTGAGGCGTCCGCGAACCCGTTAGCCCGGATTATTCATGAACGCTCACCGGCAATCGAGCGCGTGGCGTCGCGGGCCGGCCGGATCGGTGAGGGGCCTCTGATCACGAGGCCCTGTTGACCGATGAGCGGCGAGCCGTTCCCACTCCTGGCCTGGTTGCCCTCGATCGCACGCTACGGGAACGGGTCAACCGGCCCCCCACCGACCCGGCCGGCCCGCGGCAACTCGTTGTCCCCCGGCCTCGGTCGTTCACGCCAATCTCCCGCCCCTTGACTCGTTGAGTTGCACCCCGAACCAGGGCGCCTTCCCTCCCCGCCGGTTTCGTTGTCCGGCAGGTCCAAGCGGTACTACGCGCCCCTCCGACGCCCACTGCGGCCTTTGCCTCACAGCAAAGTCGAGAGTCGCGCCCCCTCGCCGCATTGGGCCTCCCGTGTTGCCCCGTGCTCTGTCTCGACGTGCCACGCCCCTTACCCCGGTGAGCGATCTCATGGTCATCGGTCGGTTGCTCCCACGGGATCCCCTGGCCTTCCCCGTAATTCAGGCGGGTCGGCGCTCACATCATCACTTTCGAGGCCTGCTCAGGCTTCACTCGCGTTGCGGCCCGTCGACTCGCAGACCCACCCTTGGTGGGCCCATGTCCCGAGGGCTTCAGCAAGTCGGTCACCCTTCTTGCCGCCTCGGTAGCTACCGGGGTGCACCGACAATTCCCCGGGCAGGACTTTCACCTGCAAGAGACATTTTCACGGCGCGCTGAATTATCCGCGTTAGGCCGGGCTGACGGTGCTCTCCGCAGAAGCGTATCTTCTGCGGATTGACTGAGTCGCGCGTACGATCTCGTGGCGCCTACGAGAGCGGATGACGCATAGCGGATAGCGTCTTCTGCGGAGAGCACCGCCAGCCCGGCCTGACGGGTTCGCGAGCGAGCTTCGGAGAAAGAACGCTACGTCGCCGCGGCCATTGCGCCCCCGTCGGCCACGATGTGGGCGCCCGAGATGAACGAGGCGTCGTCGGAGGCGAGGAAGAGCGCACAGCGCGCGATGTCCTCTGGCTCTCCGATGCGACCCAGCGGGATGCCGTGTCCTTCCCTCGTCGCGCGCTCGACGCGCTCGACGATGTCGGCCGTGAGCCGCGTGCGGATCGTCCCCGGGCAGATCGCGTTGACGCGGATGCGGTCCTTGCCGTAGGACGCGGCCATTGCGCGCGTGAGCGCGAGCACCGCGCCCTTCGACGCGGCGTAGGCGTGGCTCGGTCGCTCCACCGACCCGCGGAACGCCGAGACCGAGGCGATGTTGACGATGGCGCCGCCGGCGGCGCGCATGTGCGGCACCGCGGCGCGGCTCACGAGATAGATCGCGCGCACGTTGACGTCTTGCGCTAGCTCCCAGTGCTCGAGCGTGATGGTCTCGACCGTGCCGCCGACGACCATCGTTCCCACGCCGGCGTTGTTGAGCAACACGTCGAGGCGGCCAAACGCCTCGATGGCGGCGGCCACCACGGCGGCGCAGTCTTCCGGACGCGCGAGATCGGCGACGACCTGCGCCGCTTCACCGCCGGCCGCGCGCACGTCGGCGACCGTCCGCGCGAGCTCCGGCTCGCGCACGTCGGCGAGCGCGACGCGCGCGCCCGCGCGGGAGAACAGCAGCGCGCTCGCGCGCCCGATCCCCGTCGCCGCGCCGGTGATGATCGCGACCTTGCCCTTCAACGCGCCAGTGTCAACGAGCGCCACGATCGACCTACCCTCACCTGGCTTTCAGCCTGACGTCCTCGTAGGGCGCCGAGTACGGGTACCCGGCGATGAGCCCGAGCGCGGGTTCCTCCACGCGGCGGTTGATGCCGTTGAGAAACGCGAGCTCGTAGATCGGGGCCACCAGCGCTCGTTCGTGGATGAGCTGCTGCAGGCGGTGCAGGATCGTCTCGCGCTTCGTCCGGTCGAGCTCAGCGGCTTGCTCCCGGAAGAGGCCGTCGAGATCGGGATAGCCGCCATAGACGAAGGCGCCGCCCAAGACGACGTACGCCTCGAGTCGCGTGGACGCGTTGCCGAAGGCGCCACCGATCACCTGGACGAGATTGCGGAGCTTCTTCTCCGCCATCCCCTTGTTGAACGCTGCCCGTTCGATCGGACGCAGTCTGGCCTTGATTCCAATGGCCTGGAGATAACCGACGACGGCTTCAGCAGCATCGGTGGACGTCATGTCGCAGAAGTACTCGCCCGCATCGAAGCCGTTCGGATACCCGGCCTCGGCGAGAAGCTGCTTGGCCTTGCCGGGATCGAAGGGATACGCCGGCGGCGGCCAGTAGAAGTCGAACGTGCTCGGGATGATGCTCCCCGTGATCCGCGAGAGTCCGAACGTGCGGGCCTGGTTGATCGCCTGGCGGTCGATCGCCAGGTTCGCGGCCAGGCGCACGCGCCGATCGTGCCACGGCGACTTCGGATCCCACTGGTCGACGAAGGTGAGCCAGTGCGTCGACGGGAACACGGGCTTCAACGAGAGTCCCGGCGTCCGCTGAATCTCTTCGGCCAGCTCTCCGGGCGTCGAGTACGCGATGTCCACTTCACCACGCTTGAGCGCGGCCAGGCGGGTCGACATGTCGGGGACGACGCGCAACACAAGACGCTTCACGCTCGGCGTCTTGCGCCAGTACGAGCCAACGGCTTCGAGCACGAGCTCGACGCCGGGCGTGAACGACACGAAGCGGTAGGGGCCGGCTCCGATCGGTGCTTTCCTGAAACCCTCGTCGCCAACTTTCTCGATGTACTTCTTCGGCACGACCCAGCCCGCGCCGGTCGCGGGCGTGGCGTAGAACGTCATGAAGTCGGGCCAGGCTTGCTTGAGCCGGAACCGGACGCGTCCGGGATCGGGCGTCTCGATCTCCGCGACCTTTTCTTTCAGGCCTCGCGCGAAGATTCCCCGGTAGCGCTCGAATGAGAACTTCACGTCTTCGGCGGTGACCGGATCGCCGTTGTGGAACTTCACGCCCTTGCGCAAGACGAACTCGTAGACGCGACCGTCGGCGGACACGCTCCACGACTCGGCGAGGCTCGGGGCCATCGTTTTCCCGGGCATCGGCTTCACGACCGCGTCGTGGAGCGCGTAGAGCACCATGACCGGGGTGACGATCATCGTCTCGGCGGGGTCGAACCACGTCGGCACGAGCGTCGTGTGCACGGCCCACGTCACCTGACCGTCTGGACTGGCGCCGGCCGGCGCGACACCGGCGAGAACGATACCGGCGAGAACGATGACGAGAACGAGCGGGACGGCCAGACGCCTCATCGGACGCCCGTTATCGTGGCGCGCGGAGCACCCGACCAGGAAGCGCCCCGGTGTGTTTGCCATGATCGAGGACGACCTCGCCGGCGACGATGACGTATTCCATGCCGAGCGCGCCCTGCACGCGTCGCGGCGAACCGTTCGGTCCGTCCCGCGAGACCTCGTCCTCCTTCACGCCGATGCGCGAGAGGTCGAACACCATGAGATCCGCCGTCATGCCTTCGCGCACGAGACCGCGGTCGCGCAGCCCCATGATGCTCGCGGGCTGGAAGGTGTACCGGCGAATCGCGTCTTCGAGTGTCAGGAGCTGGCGCTGGCGCACCCATTCGCCGAGAACGTAGCTCGACTCTCCGGCGGTGCAGAAGTTCGTGTTGAGGTGCGCGCCGGCGTCGGACTGCGATGGCAGCGCATGCCCCGTCTTCACGTACTCGGCCAGCTCGACATCGCCCTCGGGTGGCCGCGACTGTAGTTGAAACTGCGTCTCGAGCCTTTCCTCGACCGCCAGGTCCAGCATCACGTCGGCAACGTGCTTGCCCTGCTCCTCGGCGAGCTGCGTCAACCGGCGGCCCTCGAGCCCGCGGTTCTTCGCGAGGGCCACCTTGTGCACGACGATCGATCCCCACGAAATGAAACGCCCGGGCACTCCCGGTCTGCGTCGCTGCCGTTGCATCGCCGCCTTGCGCAATTCCGCGCGCTTCTCGGGATCGGCCAGGAGCGCGACTCGATCCTCGAGCGGCTTCATCATCACGACGTCCCAGACGTCGAGATTCCCGAAGAACGTCGTCTTCTTGAGGGTGATGATCGGATTGAACGGAATGGCGCGCAGGAGGTTGTAGAGCTGCGCGCCCTCGCGCGTTGCAGCTTCCACCCATCCGCGGGCCCCGGCATCGAAGCCGAGGAAGAAGACAGGACGGCCGCTCGCCTGCGCCACATCGATGAGATGCGCTCGATCCGCTTCGTCGGGTTGGGTGACCGACGGTGGAAGGATCTCGATGATGCCGCGGTTGAACTCGCCGAGCGTCCGGCCCAGCGCCACGCGTTCCTCGTTGCCGGCCAACCGGGTCGGCACCGGTTCACCCTTGGGGCCGGCGTGAGTCGGCGACACGGTCGTGCTCCAGCCCCACGCGCCAGCCTCGAGCGACGCGCGCAGGAGCTGTTGCATGGTGGCGATCTCGGCGGCGGTGGCGGTTCGCTCCCACGCGGCCCCGTCCATCGCGCTGAGACGCAAGGGATTGTGCCCGACGAGCGGCATCATGTTCGCGCCGAGGCCGACGTCGACGGCGTCCATGTACTCGGCGAACGTCTCCCACGTCCAGCGGAGCACGGAGCTCAGCGACCGCACCGGCAAGTCCTCGACGCAGCAGAACGTCGCGAGCATCGCTTCGCGGTGCTCGCGTCGAAGCGGCGCCAGCGTCAGCCCGCAGTTCCCCGTCAGCACCGTGGTCACGCCGTGCCAGATCGATGACGTGCACAGCCTGTCCCAGAACGGCTGGACGTCGTAGTGCGTGTGGAGATCGATCACGCCCGGGGCCACGAAGCGGCCCTCGGCATCGATCGTCGCCGCCGCCGTCCCGGAGATGCGGCCGATCTCCACGATCGTCCCGTCCTTGATCGCGACGTCCGCGCGGTACCGGGAGAAGCCCGTTCCGTCGACGACCATGCCGTTCTTGATCACCAGGTCGTAAGGCATGATTCCCTCCCGAGGTTGAGGGGATATTATCTGAACGCCGGACCGGAAGCCATTTGATGACGAGGGTGGCCGAGGCGCGCCACGGGTTTCCCGGGGCGCGCCGAGCGTGTGGGGGTGTGCCGATAGGCGACATAAAGGCCGTTCTCGGCACGGACGCGACACGCTAAACGGCCCCCGCCGTGGCGCAAACGACCGCGAGACCGCCTGAACGGGCGCAAACGACCGGCGCACACCCGCATATTCCGTGGGGAGCGCGTCGTTACGACTTTCTCTCTTGACAACGTTCCACCGCACCGAGCATAACCAAAGCTACCTTTAGGAGGCTCGATTATGCAGGCGACGATGGCCACGCAATGAACCCATCGCTCTACGAGCAAATCCTCGCGCTGCGGGCGATCAGGGATGCACCGCGCCGCGGATGGCTTTTCGAGCAAGCCATCCGGGAAGTCCTTCCCTGGGACGTTCGCCCTCCACTTTCGATCAACGCCGAGGCGGAGCAACTGGACGCGTTTTTCGAGTGGAACAGCTGGCTGTTTCTCGTGGAGGCAAAGGCCAAGGAAGGGCAGATAACCCGGGGTTCGCATGACTGGGAAGACTTCGAGCTGAAGCTTCGTCGTCGACACGGAGCCTGCATAGGTCTTTTCTGCAGTCTTTATCCGGTGCCGTCTGCTCTGTTCGACGCCGCAACGGATCTCATCAAGAACAACATCACGACGGTCATTCTTGCCGGTGATTTCTGGGATGAGCTAGCCAGCGAGACGCTGCCCCTTCAAGACGTCCTGCACCATGCCGTTCTGAACGCACGGGCGCGCTTGATCGCCGTACCACCTCGTCTGAGCGACATCAGGCGATGGACGTACGATAAACAACAAGTGTCGATAAAGCTTGAGCGGGCATGCGGATCCTACTCAGCACTTTTTCTTCGTCGTCACAAGCTTCCGCATCACAGCGAACTGTACATCCGTCGGGGTATTGATCATGACATCGTACAGATGGCCGAACTGCTGTGTCCATCACGGCTCGCGGTCCTCTCCAAGACGAGGATCTCCAAGGATAAGTCGTATGAAACCGAGCGGACACTCCCTGCCCAGCTCTGTCTCTTTCGGGATTCCTCGGGGTCAGGGAAGACAACAATCAGCGTTGAAATCGCGATGACACGGAGTCCCTACCTTGGCATCGCGACAGCAGCAATCGAGAACGACATTGATAAAGTCGGAGAGTTTCTGTCTGCTGTCGGAGCTGACTATGGCCTCAACGAGTTGCGAGCTGTCAACCAGCCGCTACTCTTGGCGATTGCCTCTCTCGATGAGGCGCGCAGCGTCGCCGGAAAAACGTCGCAAGTCCTTTCACTCTTGCGCTTCCTCGATGATCTAAACGTGCTGGCCGCAGCGCGAAACCTAATAGCGTTCCCGATAGCCTTTGTGTTCACCGTTCGGGAAGATTACTGGGAGCGATGGCGGACACTATTCGAAGGTCGCACTGCGGTCGTTTCGCGGAAACGCTTTTCACAGTTCTCTGCCCCGGAGTTCGATCAGGCGCTCAGTCGCTACTCGGCCGTCTACAACTACAGCTTATCACTGCGGGCGACCGAGGAGTCAATCCGAGTGTTGTCTCTGCCGTTTAATTTGCAGGTCTTCTCAGAGGCACACGAGCATCATGGCGAATTGCAAAGCGGCGAGGTATTGGACGAGATGGTACTCGGCCTGTACTTCGCGCGTAAACGCGAAGACATTCTCAAACATCGCATACCTGGCCTTACGGGGGCGAGTTTCATGGCGGTCACGTCTTCCGTCGCCATGGCGATGCTGACACGAAAGGTGAATCGCCTTGCTGTCAAGGACCTGCTCGAGTCTATTCGACAAGCAGTCCCAATCGTTCGCGGTCAGGAAGATGAGATCGGACGAGCGCTGCTGTCGGAACAGATCATTGCCCGCGACAGTGAAGGAGCCACGGACGTCCGTTTTCGGCATTCTCGGTTCATCGAGTACCTAGTTGCGTACTTTGTGGCCCTTAATATCAGCCGCGACCCAAGCATCGACAACATGATGCGACTAACAGACACGATCTTTGAGTCCGCGATAGTGTCGATGTATCGAGTGCACGAGTTCATCAAGTTCATCGTCGCAAGGGAGTTTCCTGATGAACTGAACTCTATCCTGAACTATTATGCTGGCTCCCATCGGTACATGGCCGCAAATCTGCAACGCCTCCGCACCGACATCGCTCATGGCGAGCAGACAAACCGGAGCGATCTCGACCTGATCATAAAGTCCTCGGGATCGTCGAGCCCGGATGTGATATGGGACGGATTCTTCGTCCTTGCTGCCAAGAGCAATGGACAGTCATCGAGTCAAGTGGTTGACGCCTTCGAAGTCGCGTGGAAGATGAACGAGGGTAGAGAAGATCGCTGGAAAGTACTCCAGAAAGTGGCCGAACGAGGGCTGATTTTCACAGAGGCGGTATTTTCACGCGCGCTATCGAGCCAATCGGCGAAGGAGTGGGAGATATTTCGGTTCTTCTCCGAAAAGTGTCAGCAAGGTAAGCCTCTGAAAAGTCGAATGAAAGCACCTTCAGGCTGCATAGGCTTGGGCAGAACCCTCGTGAAGACCGAGGGAGGCGGACCCGGGGGCCCGCGTGGACCTCGGAGCACTCTCCAGGCCAGCACCCCCACTTGAGTTGCCCAGAAGTTCCGACGGGCTCCACTCGGGGACTCAAGAGGTCGATTGCTGGGCGGCCACGAGTCGAGACGCGATCTCAACAGCGTTTCAAGCACTTACGCGCCTGACACTTTTGGGAGACGAGCCATATTTCTGGGGTGTGTGCTCGAGTCAAGAGAAAGGGATCTCTTCAGGTCGCTGTGGCAGCAATCAGCGGGAGATCGTGTCGTGCGCACCCTCGGGACGAGGGCCGGAAGCGGATGGGCGCAAGTGATGAAGTTGCTCAGTATCGCGATCGATGGTTCGAGGTACGTCCCGGGCTCGGTGAACGAATAAAGGGGTCTTCGTGGAATCGTGAGGGTGAAGTCGGGCGAAGACACGCACCTATAGGTCTCGGCACGTCAAATCTGCGGCAGCATGCACGTGAGGATCTTCAGCCGCAGGTACTCTTCGTCGCGCAAGCCGTAGGCGCGGCGGTCTCGAGATCTGTCGGTGGTGAGATTGGAGAATAGGCGGCTGGAGCTTTGCGAGCAAGCCCCGTCTACTTCGGCTGACGCCTTACCGCTCGTACGAGCGCCATCAGGAACTGTAGGGTAGGAAATGCGTTGACTTTGGCGCCTGCAGGCGCTAGCGTCCGACTGCGCGGCGACTGCTGGAAGATGCAGTGACGAAGTGTGCCCCGGCACGGACGTGCCGAAAGCCAAAGGAGACACATGCGTCGAGACAAGCCACGAGACGTGATCGTATGCACACCCAGGTCGTTGCCCGCCTCGAAGCTCGTGGCGGCAGCGCAGATCGCGCGGACCATCAACCCGGTCAATCACCCGCCCGTCGAACGGTTGACCAGGGTCATGCGGGGCTTCACGCCCTCACCGATGCGTATCGCCGTATTGACGACGAAGTATTGGGGTAACAAGGGTGTTCGCTTAGCCGTCGGGTTCCTCGACAGCCCATCGGCTGACCTCCGGTCGCGAATACTCCTGCACATGAATGCGTGAGCAAAGACCGCCAATGTTCAATTCGTCCAGTCCGCAGTGGACCCGCACGTGCGTATCGCGCGTATGGGCGGCGTCAAGGGCGGCTACTGGTCCTATCTGGGGACGGACATTCTCACCATCGGCCGCGACGAGCCCACGCTGAACCTGGAGGCGTTCACGACGAACACTCCGGAGTCCGAGTTCCATCGAGTCGTTCGGCACGAGACCGGCCACACGCTTGGCTTCCCGCACGAACACATGCGGCGTGAGCTTGTGAAGCTCATCGACCCGAAAAAGGCGATCGCGCTCTTCCGCAAAACGCAAGGCTGGAGCGCCGAAGAGGTCCGCCAGCAGGTGCTCACGCCGATCGAGGAATCGTCATTGCTCGGAACAGAGCACGCCGACCCGAATTCGATCATGTGCTATCAGATCCCGGGATCGATCACCAAGAATGGACAGCCCATCGTCGGAGGCGCGGACATCGACCCGTCGGACTACGCATTTGTCGCCAAGATCTACCCCAAGACGGGCGCACCGCCGGCCCCTATCGCGAAGCACAAAGTACTCGCTACGAAGCGCGGCCGGGTTCGCAGGCGCCGGTAGAAGCGGCGTATCTCTTCGGCGGCATGCCCGCGCTTATGAGCACGGTCCGCGCGTCATAAACACCATGAAATTCGGCCTCTATAGCTCCATCGCCAAGCCGCCCCGTGGCGAGCACCTCGAGCGCGCCATCGACGAAGTCATCGCCGAAGCGCAGCTCGCCGAATCCGTCGGCTTCGATTCCTGCTTCTTCGGCGAGCATCATCAGGATAAGGACGGCTTCCTGCCATCGCCGCTCATCGTCGCCACCGCCGTCGCCGCGCGCACGAAGACCCTCAGAGTGGGCACATCGGTGATCCTGCTGCCGCTCCACCATCCCGTGCATCTCGCTGAAGACGTCATCACGCTGGATCTCGTCTCCAAAGGGCGCGTCGTCCTCGGCGTGGGCATCGGCTATCAGCCCGCGGACTTCAACGCGTTCGCCGTGCCGATGGAAGATCGGCTCGCGCGCTTCGAAGAGAGCGTCGAGATCCTGCGCCTGGCGTGGGCGGGGGAGGCGTTTTCGTTCCGCGGCAAGCACTACACGCTGGAAGATGTGCGCGTGACGCCGCGGCCGTTCCAGAAGAATGGGCCGCCGCTGTGGATCGGCGCCAGCGTGCCCGCGGCCGCGCGCCGGGCCGGCCGGATCGCCGACGGCTTCGTCGGCACGCCCAGCACCGGCATGGCCAACGCCGTGAGCCTGGCCACCATATACAAGGACGCGGCGCGGGAGGCCGGGCGCCCGGCCCAGGTCGTCCAGATGCGCGATGCGTGGGTCGCGCCCAGCCGCGCCGAAGCCGACGCCGTCTACGGCCCGCACGTCATGGCCGCGTACAAGTACTACTTCGACAACCGGCTCGCGGAGTTTCGCAACCTGCCGCCGGGCACGCCGTTCACGCTGGAGAACCTGGCGCCCGACCGCCTCGTGCTCGGCGATCCGGAGACGTGCGTGCGCGAATTCCAGCGGTGGTCGAAGGCGACAGGCGCGGACTACTTCCTGCTACGCCTGCGCCACGCGCACTCGGGCGGCCCGCCGCACGCGAAGATCATGGAGACGATCAAGCTATTCGGGGAGCGCGTGCTGCCGCACTGCTAGTCGGTGTATCTGTTCTGAGTCACTTCTCTCCGGCGAGATTCAGTGTCTCGTCGACGAGCTCCTGCGAAACTCTCAGTCCGAGGGCCAGATCCTAGAGCGGTATAGCGAGCCGCCGGGATCGCAGCGCAACCGGGGGCAGGTCGCCGACTGCGGCAGCCGCCGCAATCAGCGTACGCCGGTCGTCCCCTGACAGCCGCGCCAGGTCGCCGTCCTTGAAGTAAGCGAGGGC
>JBGPTW010000131.1:0-18510 GCA_041490825.1 Methylomirabilia bacterium
CCCCGGGTGGGGGGGCCGGGGTTGGGTGCGCTGGGCGGGGTGTTCCTACCCCCCCCCCCCCCGGCCCGGGGCCCGCCCCCCCCCGGCCCCGCGGAATGTCGAGGCGGGCGCCGGGTTCCCCGGCGACCGCCGAGCGTCTGGGGGTGTGGGGGCCTTCGAGGCCCCCACGTTTAGAGGTCCGTTGCTCGAATACCCCACTCGCACGGACCTCTGCTCCGTCACGCCGGCCCGCGGAATATCGAGGCGCGCCACAGCTTTGCTGGGGTGCGCCGAGCGTCTGGGGGTGTGGGGGCCTTCGAGGCCCCCACGTTTACCAGTCACGCCGGCCCCGCCGAGCCTCACTCGCGCCGGTTCAATAACGCGCGCGCGCCGAACAGGAGCACGGCTGCCGCCATCCAGGCGAGCCCCGCGTTCATGACGTATGCGGCCGACAGACTCACTGCCGCGATGACGCCCATCATCAAGGGGCTCGCCGCCGAACCGACCTGCACGCCCATAGCCAGCCAGCCGAACGCGGCGCCGCGCGTCTCGCTGAGCACGATCATGCCCCCGAGTGAATACGCGAGCGTGAGCGCCCCGCCGACGCAGAGCGCGACGAGCGTGCGCAGCACCAGCAGCGCGACCCAGCCCTTCGCCAGCGCCATCATCCCGCAGAGCGCGCCGCCCGCGAGGAACTGGACCAGCAGGAGACGGCCAACCGGTATCGCCTGGGAGAGGCGAGCGGAGAGGCTCGCCGAGAGTGCGGCCCCGATCGCGGCGACCGAGATGATGAGGCCCGACGTCGCGGCGATCTCACTGACGCCGGGCATGTGGGCGACCTGTAGCGGGATCAGCAGCGCCAGGCCGCGGTCGACGAACTGCGCGATCAACAGTAGCGCCATGACCGCGATGAAGTGCGGGTATCTCAAGAATTCGCGCAGCGGCGTCGCGCGGGGCGCCTTGCGGGCCTCCCCGGCCTCGAGCGGGCGCGCCTCCTGGAAGAGGAAGAGCAGCGCGATCAGGGCCAGCGCGCACATGCCCGCGGTGACGAAGAATGCCGCGCGGGTACCGAAGTGGGAGGCGACGAGGCCGCCGGCCGCCGGTCCGACGGCGGCGCTGAGGAGTTGCGCCCCCTGCACACGCCCGATCGCGACGGAGACCTTGTTCCGTGGCGCCGACACGCTCGCCACGGCCATCGCCATCGGAGAAAATCCCGCGAACAGTCCCTGCAACAGTCGCGCGACGAAGAGCTGCTCGACCGACGTCACCAGGCCCATCGCCGCGATGATGACGGTGAACCCGGCGAGCGAGCGGATCAGCATCATCTTGCGTCCAAAGCGATCGGCGAGGCGCCCGAAGAGCGGGGCCAGCAGCCCCGACACGGCCGGCGTGACGGCGGAGAGCACCCCGGACCAGAGCGCGATGCGCGCGGGATCGGTGACCCCGAGCTCGCGGACGTAGAGGGGGAGGAAAGGCGAGAAGAACTGAAAGCCCACGAACGCGATGAAGACGCAGAGCGACAGGGCCCAGACGTTGCGTTGCCAATTTAATGGGGGCCCCGACATGGCCCCCATACCCCCAACGCTCGGAGCGCCCCGGCTAAGCCGTGGCACTCCTCGGCACCCCCAACGCTCGGAGCGCCCCGGCTAAGCCGTGGCACTCCTCGATATCCCCCACGCTTGGAGCGCCCCGGGAAACCCGCGGCGCTCCTCGATCCGCCGACATGTTCGCCGCTACGTCCTCGGTTCCGAGTAGCCCGGCAACCGCCCTGGCTGCCAGATGTGCTTCTTCGCCACCGCCTCGTTCAGATCAGCGCCCCAGCCGGGACGGGTCGGGATCAGGAGTTCCCCGTTCTCGATGACGGGCGGATGATCGACCAGCTCGTCTTTCCACGGCACGTCGTCGATGTCGATCTCCATGATCCGGACGTTCGGCACGCACGCGCAGAGGTGCGCCGAGTGCAGCGTGGACAGGTGGCTGTAGTAGTTGTGGGGCGCGATGTTCAGCTCGTAGCTCTCGGCGAGGCCGGCGACCTTCTTCGATTCCGCGAAGCCGTTCCACGGCACGTCGATCATCACGACGTCCATCGCCCGCGCCTCGAAGTACGGCCGGTAGCCGCGGAGCCCGTAGAGGTTTTCACCGGAGCAGATCGGAATCGACGTCGCGTCCTTGACTTCGCGCAGCGCGCGCTCGTCGTACATGTCCATCTCGACCCACATCATGCCGAGCGGCTCGAGCGCGTGACAGATCCGGCGCGCGGCTTCCGGCTTGAAGTTGAAGTTGAGGTCGAGGGCGAGGCCGACGCGCGGCCCGACCGCGCGCCGAAATGTGCCGAGCAGCGTCTCGATGTGGCTGACCATCTCGGGCGCGACGATCTGATCCGTCGTGCCCGGTCCTCCGCCGAATCCCGCGAAGTGCACGCGGGCCGGATCGCCCGGGTACACGATGTTCGTCTTCAGCGCCCGGAAGCCGCGGCGGACGACTTCCTCACCGAGGCGCGCGATGTCGTCCATCGTGCGGAGCGGCGACACGCCGATGAGCTCGGCGTTCCGCGCCCGCGACGTCCCGCAGTGCGACCAGTAGACGAGCTGCCGCTCGCGCAGCGGGCCGCCGAACAGCTCGTAGACCGGCACGCCGAGCGCCTTCGCCTTGATGTCCCAGAGCGCGAGCTCGATGCCGGCAATCGCCTTGGCCGCGATGCCGCCGGGACTCTGACGCGCCATGCGATAGAGATCCCAGTAGCGCTTCTCGATGGGGCGCGGGTCCTGACCGATCAGGATCGGCTCGAAGTCGTGGACAGTCCCCACGACGCCGTACGGGTTCCGTCCATCTGAACACTCGCCGTATCCCGTGATGCCGGCGTCCGTCCGGACCGCCACGAACTGCCAGGGGCGCCACCCTGCATCGACAACGAACGTTTCGATCCCGGTGATCTTCACGGCTGAGACTCCTTTCATGGGGGGCTCCGGGCGCCCCCCATACCCCCCCGACGCTCGGAGCGCCCCGGCTAAGCCGTGGCACTCCTCGGCACCCCCGACGCTCGCACGCGCCCGGGGTAACCGGGGGCGCGGCTCGCCAACGCAATTCACTCACGAACTCTGACGTCCACGAGGATAGTGGCGCGCCGCCGCGAGCGCCATCCCGATACTGACCGCGAGCATCCCGAAGAGCTGGACCGGGGTGGGCACCTCGTGAAGGACCGGAATGCCGAACCACACGCCGAACACCGGGATCAGCGGCATGAACAGCGATGCGAACGAGGCGCCCAGGACGCGAATGGCCCACGCGTAGAGCGCGAGCGCGACGACCGCCACACCCACGCCCTGATAGAGCGCCTGGAACAGCACTTCTCCGCGAGGCGCGTCGACGAGGCGCGCGCCGGCGAAGATCGCATAGACGGGTACGTAGGCGAGACCGAGCACCCACACCATCGCCGTGCCGCGCAGGGGATCGATGTGCCAGCGCCGGGTCAACACCGTGAAGAGAGCCCACAGCACGCCCGCCGCGACGAACAACAGATCGCCGATCCATGCCCGCCCGTTGCCGCCGTCGACCATTCCTGGCCAGCCGACCAGCACGAGTCCGACGACGATCAGAGCGAGTCCCCCGAGCTTCGCCGGCCAGGGGCGCTCACCGAGCCACGACCAGACGAGCATCGTGCTGACCACCGGCGTGACGCCGGGTATGATGACGGCGCCGTGGGCCGCCGGCGCCATGACGAGACCGGCGTACATGACCAGCGTATAGGGGGCGCCCGCGGCGACCGCGAGTATCGCCGAGCGGGACCATCCGATGCCGGCGGCATGGAGAAGCCCTCGGCGCATCACCACGGGTAGCATGAGAAGACCGGCCACCGTGAAGCGCAGCGCGGCCAGGTCCCACAGCGAGAGCGTGCGCTGGATGCTCCAGCGTGAGACCACGAACTGGCCCGCGTAGAGCAGCATGGCCACCACGCCGGCGATCGTCGCGAGCACGATGCGTCCACGTGACGTGGCGGGAGAAGTGGGATTCACGAGGTGTCGCAGCAAGCGTGGCATGACAGAAGGAGAGACGCAATGAAGCCCCGAAAAGGATTTCGGCAAATGGTGGACGAGGCGAAGTCCCGGATCAAGACCATCAGCCTCGAGGAGGCGCGCGCGCGGCATGGCCGGGACGACGTCGTCTTCGTCGATCTTCGCGACATCCGCGAGCTGGAGCGGGAGGGCATGATTCCGGGCGCGTTTCACTGCCCGCGCGGCATGCTCGAGTTCTGGGTCGACCCGGACAGTCCGTACTACAAGGACGTGTTCGCGCCCGGCAAGGAGTTCGTCTTCTTCTGCAACGCGGCGTGGCGATCGGCGCTGGCGTGTGACGTCGCCCAGCAGATGGGCCTCGAGCCGGTCTGCGAGATGGACGGCGGCTTCACGGCGTGGAAGAGCGCCGGGTATCCCGTCGCCGAGCGCGCGAAGAGGCAACCGTCCTGAATCCGGACGAGTCGCTCACGGAGCTGCCGCTCGGGCTCCCGGGCCGTTTGTTCCGCTGCGCCATGCCATTCAGCGGGTATGATCCCGCGGGGCGAACGTTCGACGGCTTCCGTGCGGAGGCGGTTCGTGTCGTCGTCGTGCTGGTCGGCGTCGAGGAGTGCGAGCGGCTGACCGGACGCGATCTCTACGCACTGTACCGCGATGAAGGGATCGACATCGTGGCGCTGCCGATTCCCGACTTCGGAGCGACCGATGTGGAGCGAGCGCGAGAGGTCGTGGCGCGGGTGCTCGATCATCTTCGTGCGGGCCGCAACGTGGCCGTGCACTGCCACGCGGGCAGGGGCCGGGCGGGCGCGATCATCGCGTGCGTCGCGCGCGAAGTGCTCGGCCTGGGCGGCCTCGAGGTGATCGCGTGGCTGCGAAGCTACGTGCCTGGGGCGATCGAGACGTCGGCTCAGGTGGAGCTCGTGGTCCGATACGGCGAGGCATGAGCGTTTCCAGAACCGCGCCCTCGCCTCTAGGCCGGATAATTCATGAACGCTCCCCGTCAATCGAGTGCGTGGCGTCGCGGGCCGGCCGGGTCGGTGAGGGGCCTATGACCACGAGGCCCTGTTGACCGATGATCGGCGAGCCGTTCCCACTCCTGGCCTGGTTGCCCTCGATCGCACGCGACGGGAACGGGTCCGCCGGCCCCCCACCGACCCGGCCGGCCCGCGGCACCTCGCTGTCCCCCGGCTGCCCGTCTCCCGCCGGGTGACCGGTCGGCGTGCGCGTCGTTCGTTCATGAATTATCCGGGTTAGGCTGAGTCGTGCCGGCCGCGATGATGCAAGGAGGCTCGATGGCCACAGGCTGTATACCGCAAGGCACGTTCCGATTCGAGCCGAAAGACAAGCCAGTCGTCGCCTTCATCACGCCTTGACTCTTGTCGCCCCCGTTAATCGTTCCCATGCGCAAGATTCTGCGTCGCGAACTCCCAGTTCAGGAGGTTGTCGATGACCGCGACGACGTAGCCACCGGACGCATCGATCTGGATCAGCGTGGTTCCGTGAGGATGTCGATCACCTGAGGCAGCGCGATGTTCGCGCGCTCCCGAAGCTCATCCGCCGTCAGGCTGCCGATGGGATGCGGGACGACGACGAACGGATAGAGCGGATTGCCACAGATCGCCGCCTGCGCTTTCGCGCTGGCGATGAATTGATCGGTGCAGATCACCGCGGTCGGCACGCCCCGCCGATCCAGCTCGATCCCGTCGTGCAAACTGCACGTGGAGCAGGAGCCTCAGTCTCCGATCGCGGTGACGACGACGTCGCATCGCGAGGCGAGCGCGTCCATCATGGCGTCGTCGGCCACACGGCTCGCGCTCGGTTTCGTCATCACCACGACGTCCCGGATGTCGTATTGCGCGCGGAGCTTGTCGCCGACGAGGTCCAGCAGCCGGTCGCCGTTGACCTTGCTGTTGGCGAGAAGCCCGAGCACCTTGCCGTCGAGATCGGCGACGCGCTTGGCGAGCGACGATTCGGTCGGTTCGGGGTCGACGGTCGGATCGAGAATTTTCACGGTCATGACGGGACTCCCTTGGCGGTGGATCGTCGGATTGCGCGCGTGACGGCGAGCGAGTTGCGCGCGCGGCTCCAGGACGGAATGAACGCGGAGTGACCGCCGGGGCCGCCGCCGGCGACCACGATGTGGATGTCGTCCGGTCCGGAGCCGCGATGCACCCAGGCCGTCTCGTCGCCCGGCTCGATGTCCCCCGGCAGCTTGCCGCCGCGCTTGAGATCGGCGCGCGTGCGTCGGGCCCCTGCATAGAGCGTGTCCTTGATGCGGGCCTTCGTCCAGCCATCGCGCGCCAGGATCGTGACGTGCTCGGGCGCGAGCACGACGAACGACTCGCCGGGACTGAAGCTACCGAGGCACGCCATCGTGTCGGCGAGGGTGACGAGGACGGCGGACGCCGTCGGCCCGTAGTGGCTCAGGGCGTTGTGCGGTCCCTCGGCGGCGAAGACGGTCACCGCGCTCGTGTCGCGCGGGAGGCCGCGATCGACGTGAAGGGGCTGCCACGGATTTTCCTCCTCGTTCTCCGCGATGCAGAACGAGTACTTGCCAGGGTGACCTTGCGTCGATCGGTCGAGCACGCCGGGCTCTGCGCCGAGGCAGTTCAGCGTGATGAGCCGGATCGCGCGGCCGAGCGTCGCGTTCGCGCGCCATCCCGGTCCGAACACGTTCGAGCCGGAGTTGAGATTCAGCTCGTGCCTGAATCCAGGCCCTGACGATAGTTGCGCTCCTTCCAGGGCCGCGACAGGAAGTGATCGTCGTAGATGGCCTGCACGAAGATGACCAGCGCGCCCGCCGTCCTGGCGGCCTCGATCAGTGGATGCAGATGTCCCATCATCGCCCCGACGGCGCTGAGATCGTAGCCCGACCTCCCGAAGAAGCCGTCGCGGGCGCAGAAATCGTTCTGGACGTCCACGACCAGCAGGCACGCGCTCGACGGCTCGAGCTTCTCGGCGAGAGTCTTCCGGACCCGCATGTCCATACGCTCGCTCCTACGCTTGCCGGTTACGCAGCAGGCGGCGCTCCAGCATCGAGACACCGGCGTACATGACGGCAGCCATCGCCGTGAGCAATACCACGCTCGTCATGACCAGCGACATCGAGAAGATCGTCTGTCCGTAGATGATGAGGTGGCCGAGGCCGGCCGGGGCGCCCAGAAACTCGCCCACGATCGTGCCGATCAGGGCGAGACCGACGTTCACCTTCAAGGCGGCCACCAGGGTGGGGAGGGACGCCGGGAACACGACTTTGCGGAATTGCTGCCAGCGGGAGGCGCCGAACGTGGCCGCGACGACCAGCTTCCCTCGCTCGACGCCCGCAAATCCCGTGTAGACGTTGAGGACGGTCACGAACAGCGTGATCGACACCGCCAGCGCGACGAACGCCTTCAGCGAGACCCCGAGCCAGATGATGAAGACCGGACCGAGGGCGATCTTTGGTGTGGCGTTGAGCACGACGAGGTAGGGATCGAGTACGTCGCTCACGAACGCCCACCACCACATCACCGCGGCGATCGCGATGCCGCCGGCCGTCCCCAGCACGAAGCCGAGCACGGCGGCGTACAGCGTCACGCCGATGTGGACGAAGAGCGAGCCCTGGCCAAACAGATCGATCAGCGTGCGCGCCACGGCGGTGGGGCGGCTCGCGATGAACGGGTCGATCAATCGCGTCGCCGCCGCCAGCTCCCAGGCGCCGAAGGCGACGACCAGGAGCACCAGTTGCACGGTGGCGACGTGCGCGCGGCGCAGACGCACCGCCCGCACGTGCTCGGCATGGCGGGCCGAGACGGCGCCGCGCGTCAGCCAGCGGTCACACGTCGCGGAGATAGATGTCAAGGCTGTCCCAGATGGCGTTGCAGTACGACCGGAACTCCGGCGCGTTGCGAGCGCCGAGCGGTGTCCGCTCGGCCGGCAGCGTCAGCGCGATGTCATACACCTGTTTCACCGACGCCGGGCGGCCCGTGAGGACCACGACGCGATCGGACATCGAGATCGCTTCCTCGATGTCGTGCGTCACCAGCAGGGCGGTCTTGCCGTTGGCCCGGATGATCCCTTGAACCTCGCGCTCGAGCACGAGCTTCGTCTGATAATCGAGCGCCGCGAATGGCTCGTCGAGCAGCAGCACGTCGGGATCGGTGGCCAGTGTCCTGATCAGCGCGACGCGTTGACGCATGCCGCCCGAGAGCTGATCCGGATAGTGCTGCTCGAAGCCCGCGAGCCCGTACGTGGTCAGAAGCTGGTGCGCGCGCCCGCGGCTCTCCGCGCTGCGTTGCCCCTGGATCTCGAGACCGAGCTTCACGTTCTTCAGCACCGTCCGCCACTCGAAGAGATGATCGCGCTGGAGGAGGAGACCGATCTCACGGGTCGGCCCGTGGACCGGGGCGCCGTTCACGAGCACGCGCCCGTCCTGCACCGGCGTGAGTCCGGCGATCAGCCCGAGCAGCGTGGACTTTCCACACCCGCTCGGCCCCACGAGACTGCAGAATTCGCCTTCCGCCACCGCGAGCGAGAGATCCCGAAGGACGGCAGTCTCACCTCGAGCCGTGTAGTACGTGTGGGACAGTCCGTCGATCCGGATCTTTTCGGTCGAGCTCACCGCTTGACGGTCTTGAGCGCCTTCTCCGCGAACGATGGATCGACGACCTCCTCGTACCGCGGCTTGCGTTTGATCACGCCCGCATCGAACGCCATGTTGAGCATGAATTCCATGCCCTCGCGCGAGATCGCTGGACTCGTGGCCCACACCGGGACGGTCGTTCGCTTCTTGTACTCTTCCACCACCGTCTTGATGACGGCGCGGTCCACGTTGGGAAACGACGGCACGATCGCGGTGGTGATGTCCTCGGCGGTCGCCTCCGCCGTCCACAGCTCCGCCTTGTAAATCGCGGTGGTGAATCCCTGGATCACGGTCGGGTTCCGGCTCATGTACGCCGCGGTCGACGCGAACGTCGTGTAGGGAACGGGCCCCACCAGCTCGCCGACGAGGACGACGCGATGCCCCGCGCCCTCTTTCACGAACAGTGTCGCGAGCGGCTCCAGCATCTGTGCGAACTGCGCATCGCCGCCCTTGAAGGCGGCCGGAATGTTGATCGACACCGGGATGTTGCGGATGGTCACGTCCTTCTTCGGATCGAGCCCCGCTTTTCGCAGCAGATACTCGAGCATCAAGGCCGGTGTGGAGCCCGCGCCGGACGTCACGATCGTCTTACCCTTGAGATCCGCGATGTGAAACGAGGACACCGGCGCCTTCGAGACGATGTAGGTCGCGTCGGTGCCGGTCAGTTGCGCGAAGTTGACGAGGCGCTTGTCGGGGCCGGCGTCGGAGGTGAACGCCGCCGCTTCCGGACCGATCAGCGCAATGTCCGATCCGCCGCTCACGATCTCGGTGATCGCGGCCTGCGAGCCCGGCGTCGTCTTGAAGCTGGCGATCTTCACGCCGTCGGCCTCGAACATCGCCTTGTTGATCGCCACGTAGAGCGGCACGTAGAAGAGCGACCGGAAGACTTCGTTGACCCGGACGCCGGGCGCAGGAGCTTGCGCCAGTGTCCGACCCGGCGTCCCGAGGACTCCGGTTCCGAGCAACAAGACGACGGCAAGAACCTTCACGAAGAGAGCCATACGCGCCTCCGATGCGTCTTTGTACTCGCTCTACCGCCGGGTGAGCTCCTCGCGCAGGCGCGTCGCGATGATCGCCTCGTCGCCGGGCTGGAGATTGATCGGATCGATGGCGATCTCGTCAGCGTAGCCGCCCTGATGCGGGCCTTGCTGCACGTAGATGTGCGGCTCGCCTTGCGCGAGCGCGACTTGCACGGCATGGCCCGACGGCCCGATCCAGTCCGGCGTGAAGTAGAAGACCGCGTGCGGAATGACGCGATTGACGGCGTCCTGCTCGACCACCGCGCGGAGACCGGAGATGTCGCCGAGCGCACCGGCGATGGTGGCGCAGACGTCGTGATACCGCTTCATCTCGGCCGCTTCGTCCTCGGCCATGAAGAGCTCGAGGGCCGTCACCAGTCCGGCGATCTCTTCCTTCGACGTCTTCGCCGCTCGACCCAGCGCTTGATTGGGACTGGCGTTGAGCGCGGCGGCGCGCACCAGATCGCGGCGTCCGGCGAGAATGCCGGTGCTCTGCGGGCCCCGGATGCCCTTGCCGCCGCTCAAGCTCACGAGATCGGCGCCGAGCCGCAGGAACTTCGTGAGATTCTCGCGCGGCGGCAGCATCGACGCGGCGTCGACGATGACGGGAACCGCGCGGCGGTGCGCGATCGCGATCACCTGCTCGAGGGACAGGATGCCCGGCGGGCTCGTGAACGGTGAGACCAGGTAGACGATGGCCGCCGTGCGATCGGTGATCGCCTCTTCCAGCTCGAATGGCTGCGTCCGGCGCGCGAGACCGATCTCGACCAGCGTTGCGCCGGCGACCCGGTACGCCTGGTCGTACGCGAAGCGATGCGCGCGCTGGATGACGATCTCGTTCCGCATCCCGCGGGTATCCGGCAGGCGGAGGATCTTTGCCGGGTCGTCGCCGGCGATGCAGGCGGCGGCTTGGAGAATCAGACCGGAGCTCGCTCCCGCCGTGACGAACGCCGCTTCGGCGCCGAGCATGCGAGCGATTGCCGCGCCCGCAGCCTCGTTGAGCTCGTCGAGGTTCACGAGCGCCTGAGACGCGTCGCGCATCGCGTCCAGCGCTTCCGGCCGAAGGAGCGTGCCGCCGTATCGAGTGGTGGTGCCCGACGCGTGGATGACGGGCCGGACGCCGAGCTTTCGGTAGATCTCGGGGATCGGCTTGCGACTCTCGATCATGCCAGGCCCTCGTCCTTCATGGCGCGAATCGCAGTCTCGAACGCTGCGAGCGTCTCGTCGAGAATCTCGTCCGTGTGGCAGGTGCCGACGAGGGCTCGGCCGCCGTTGAAGTCCACGCCGTTCAGGATGAGCGCCTGGCGCAACGCGCGGCTCTGCTCGGCGTGCTTGCCGTCGAGCCGCCGCCAATCGATCTGCTGCACCGACTGATCCGCCCCGTCGCGGGGCGGCGCGTCGGCGCCGAAGAGGATCTTCCAGTCGCTGTGGTCGCCATAGATCTTCCACGCGACGCTCTCGCGCGCGAGGATCTCGTTCATCCCGTGGCGCAGCTTCGCCGCCTGCTGATTGGCGAAGCGGATCGCTTGCCCGTCGGCGACCCCCGCGAGCATGGCGACGCCGGCCGCCGCCGACAGCGGATTCGCGTTGAACGTCCCATGGTGGGAAATCTTGGAGCGACGGTTCTCTCGAGGATCAGATTTGGTGGCGAGGTAGCTCATCACGTCTTCGCGTCCGGCAACCGCGCCACCGGGAAGCCCGCCCGAGAGAATCTTCGCCAGCGTCGTCAGGTCCGGCATCACGCCGATCATTTCTTGTGCTCCCCCGGGCGCCACGCGGAATCCGGTGACGACCTCGTCGAAGATCAAGAGCGCTCCGGCCTGGCGCGTCTCCTCGCGAAGCGCCGCCACGAAGGAGGCCGGCGTCGGCACGGCGCCGAAGTGACCGCCCGTCGGCTCGATGATCACCGCGGCCACGTCGCCCTTCGACAGACGCGCCCGCACGGCGGCGATGTCGTTGGGCGTCAGCACCGAGACGAGAGCCACCACTTCCGGAAGCTGACCCGCTTCCGCTTCGGCCTCGTACGGAGCGCGCACCCCGATCTCGAGCCCCTCGTGCCATCCGTGGAAGTGACCCGCGAACTTGACGACATGCCGCTTGCCCGTGAAGGCGCGCGCGAGGCGAACGGCCATGTGCGTGGCCTCGGTGCCCGACGCGGTGAAGCGCACCTGTTGCGCGCTCGGCACGAGCCGGCACACCCATTCGCCCCACGTCACTTCGCCCTCGTGGCAGGCGCCGTAGTGCGTTCCCTTCAGGGCCTGCTCGCGGACGGCGTCGCGGACCGCGGGAGGGTTGTGGCCGAAGAGCAAGGCGCCGTGTCCCATCCAGTAATCCACGTAGCGCTTGCCGTCGACGTCCCATTTGTAGGCGCCCTCCGCTCGATCGACGTAGAGCGGGAAGGGCTGCATCCGGCGGTTGTCGTGCGTGACAGCGTCCGGGAAGATGCGCCGCGCGCGCTCGAACAGGGCCTGCGAGGCGGGGAGCGATTCAGCGTACGCGTCTTGGAGCTTCGGAGTGACGAGTCGGGCCATGAGGATTCTCTCCTCCTCGAGGAGCGGCAGAATCTGGAACGAGCCGTACGTTACGCCGATCACCGGAGACGATCAAGAAAGACGCCGATGTCATGGGTGCAACGTGTCGCGCAGACGCGGGCAGGCCGGATCGGTAAGGGGCCTCTGATCACGGTCGCCTCCGTACCGATTTCCGGCGCGCCGTTCCCAACCCGCACCGGGAGGCCGTAAAGGCGCGGGGACCGGAACGGATCAACCGGCCCCTTACCGATCCGGCCTGCCCGCGCCGCGTGCCCGTTTCCCCCGTTCGTTCTTGCATGATCCAGGTTCGCCGAAGGATTCGTGAACGCGCCCAGGCCCCCGTGCCCCGCCGTGACTCCCAGGCCGCGCACGCGTCGTTCGTTCGTGAATGATCCGGCCTCGGGTAGAGTATTGCCGCACCGTGGAGGATGCCCCATGAACACCGTGCGTGTTGTCCGGCGAGTCCTCTTCCTGTCCGTCCTCATCGCCATCGTGGTCACCGTTCCGGGTCCCGAGTCCCGACTCGGCGCACAGACCGCGCCGCTGGCGCCGCACCAGAAACTGCTGCGGGAGATCTATCAGGAGCTGATCGAGATCAACACGACCGACTCGGTCGGCGACAACACCAAGGCGGCAGAGGCGATGGCCCAGCGGCTCGTCGCGGTCGGATTCCCCCCCGCCGATGTCCAGGTGCTTGCTCCGGCCCCGCGCAAGGGAAACCTGGTGGCGCGCCTGCGCGGCAGCGGGGCGGCGAGGAAGCCGATCCTGCTCCTGGCGCATCTCGACGTGGTCGAGGCCAAGCGCGAAGACTGGTTGGTCGAACCGTTCAAGCTGCTCGAGCAGGACGGTTACTTCTACGGCCGTGGCACCAGCGACGACAAGGCCATGGCGTCCGCCTTCGTGGCGAATATCATCCGCTACAAGCAGGAAGGCTTCGTGCCCGACCGGGACATCATCCTGGCGTTGACGGCCGACGAGGAAGGCGGCGGGCACAACGGCGTGGCCTGGCTCCTCGCCAATCACCGAGCGCTGATCGATGCTGAGATCGCCCTCAACGAGGGCGGCGGCGGTTCCATCAGGAACGGCAAGCATCTCTCCAACAACGTCCAGGCGAGCGAGAAGGTCTTCCAGAGCTATCGCCTGGAGGTGACGAACCGTGGCGGCCACAGCTCCTTGCCCGTCAAGGACAACGCCATCTACCACCTCGCGGAAGGTCTGGCGCGCCTCGCTCGCTTCGACTTTTCAATCAGGCTCGACGAGGTCAACCGCGCCTTCTTCGACCGAACGGCGGCGCTGGTCGCCGGTCAGCTCAGTGACGACATGCGCGCCGTGGCTCGAGGCGAGCGTGATCCGGCCGTCGGGGCGCGCCTCGCGGCGGCAGGCCCGATCATCAACTCCCGCCTGCGCACCACGTGCGTGGCGACACGGCTCGAGGGCGGCCACGCGAACAATGCACTGCCGCAGATGGCGCGCGCCGTCGTCAACTGCCGGGTCCTCCCTGGGCAGCCGGAGGAAGAGGTGCGCGAGACACTCGTCAAGGTCCTGGCGAACGACAAGATCACGGTGACGCCGATCAACAAATTTTTTCCGAGCGCGCCGTCCCCGCTAACCCCCGAGATCATGGGGGCGATCGAGAAGGTCACTACCGGGATGTGGCCCGGCGTCCCCGTGATCCCGACGATGGGGACGGGCGCGACGGACTCCAAGTATCTGCGGACCGCCGGCATCCGCGCCTACGGCACCTCGGGGATGTTCGGAGACGTCGACGACATCCGGGCTCACGGGCGAGACGAACGCATGCTCGTGCGATCGCTGTACGAAGGCCAGGAATACCTGTACCGGCTGGTGAAGCTACTGTCGTCGCGCGAGAGTCCCGGGTAGGTCTGCGCCGTGACGCCGCCACGTCACCGGCTGGCTCGAAGGCGTCGTGCGCTCCGCGCACGACACGGTCGCGCAGATCGCCGACCGCGTGCGTGGGCGAGCATCGTAAGATGACCCAGGAGGAACGCGTCATGCGGACAATCACGGCAGCGCTCATCACGCTTCTTCTCGTTGTCGTCGGTTCTGCCTCCGACGTCCGCGCCGCGGAGTCGCTGCTCGACACCGTGAAGCAGCGGGGCGAGATGATCGTCGGCGTGAAGTACGACTTTCCGCCGATGGGATTCATCAGCAAGGACACGAATCAGCCGGACGGCTTCGAGGTGGATCTTGCCAGGGAGATCGCCAAGGAGCTTGGCGTGAAGGTGAAGTTCATCCAGGCGCTGTCGAAGACACGCATCCCGCTGATCGTGAACGGCAACGCGGATCTCGTCATCGCGACCATGACCCAGAAGCGCGAGCGGGAAGCGGCGATCGACTTCTCGATTCATTACATGATCACCGGGCAGCGGCCGATCACGAGGAAGGACACGGGCATCACGCACGTCTCCCAGCTCGCCGGCAAGCGGGTGGGCACGGTCCAGGGCGGGAACGCCGGCCCGAATCTCTTGAAGGTCCAGCCGAAGGCGGAGCTCGTCCAGTTTCAGGAACAGACCGAGTCGCTGCTCGCGCTGAAGCAGAAAAAGGTCGACGCGATGGTGACCGACGACGTGCTGATCCAGTGGATCGCCAAGAACAATCCGGATCTCGTGATCGTCGGCAAGCTCTACACCGTCGAGCCGTATGGCATGGGCGTGCGACAGAACGACTCGAAGTGGCGCACCGCCGTCAACCACGCGTTCCTCGAGATCTGGGATTCGCGCCGCTACCACGAGATCTATCGCAAGTGGTTCGGTCAGCTCCCCGACTTCGAGATTCCCTGGTACCCCAAGTAAGAGGTGTCGCGGCGCTGGTTCGACACACCCGCCGAGCGCCGTACCTTCCTGCTCGTCTGGGGCAGCATCGGCGCGCTCCTCGCCTGGTACTTCTTCTTCGGGCCGCGCGCCCACTACGACTACAACTGGCGCTGGCCCGTCGTGTGGCGGTACCGGCGGTTTCTCCTCTGGGGCGTCGGCACGACGCTGTACATCTTCGCGTGGTCGGTCGGCTTCAGCCTGGTGCTCGGCGTCTTCTGCGGCATCGGGCGCACGACGACCGTGCGCTGGGTGAGGGCGGTCTCGACCTGCTACGTCGAGATCTTCCGGAACATCCCGTTGCTCGTGCAGATGTGGTGGGCGTACTTCGGTCTCCAGCAGATCGTCAACGTCGCCGTGAACGAACCGCTCGGTCTGCGCATCCTGATCCCGAGCACGGTCGCCTGCATCCTGGCGCTGTCGCTCTACACGGGCGCGTACATGGGCGAGGTCATTCGCTCCGGCATCCGCTCGATCCCGAGCGGCCAGTGGAAAGCGGCGACGTCGACCGGCCTGTCGCGGGCGCAGGCCTGGCGTCACGTCATCCTGCCGCAGGCGCTCGTCATCGTGATCCCGCCGCTGACGAGCGAGGTGCTGAACATCGTCAAGAACTCCGCCGTCGCCATGACGATCGCGGTCACCGACCTGATGTTCTATTCGCAGAAGATCGAGGAAGAGACGTTCGCCGGGTTCGAAGCGTACACGGCGGGGACGCTCCTGTTTCTGCTGCTCACACTTGCGACCGTCGGTACGATCTATCTCGTCCAGCGGATGTTCGGGCTCAAGGTGCGGTCGGCGGCCTGAGGCGAACCGGTGGAATCCTTCTGGAAGTGGAACGTCATCCCGGAAAATTTCCCGTTCTTCATGGCTGGCTTCCGGCTGACGTTGACCATCTTCGTCCTGAGCTGGGTGGGCTGCTGGACGTTCGCCATCCTCTTTGGAGCCATGCGCCACTCGCCGCGCTCGTGGCTTCGCGTTCCCGCCGGCGCCGTGGTGGAGGTCATTCGCGGCACGCCTGGGTTGATGTTCGTCGTGTGGGTGTACTTCCTGAGCCAGCCGCTGATCGGGTATGCGCTGAGCCCGTTCTGGGCGGCGGTCTGGGCGCTGCTGATCCATCAAGGCGCGTACGGCGCCGAGGTGGTGCGCGCGGGATTGAGCTCTGTCCCGCGGGGCCAGGTGAACGCGGGGTACTCGACGGGGCTAAATTATTTTCAAGTCATGGCGTCGATCGTGCTGCCGCAGGCGCTGCGCAACATGGCGCCGGCGATCGTCAACCGCTCGGTCGCGCTCTTCAAGAACACGTCGCTCGCGTTCGTCATCGGCGTGATCGAGCTGTTCCGCGCGGGAACGATCGTCAACGGCCGGGAGAACGCGTCGTTCGCGGTGTTCACGTTTCTGGGCGCGGTCTACTTCGTGTGTTGCTTCTCGCTCTCACGGCTCGGACAGCGACTGGGTCAGCGCCCCGGCGTGATCGAGGACACGACGGCGGTGTGAGGCCGGGCTAGGGTGTTACTTCCGACGCCGCCAATACCCGGGCCGCTGGCGTTGATGGGCAACCGCGAGGATGAGAACAGACTCTGGATCCCGCCGGTAGACGACCGAGTAAGGGAACCGGTAAAGGAACATTCGCCGGCGAGGGAGGCCGACCGGCGAGCCTGCGTCAGGGTACTCGCGAATCAGCGACACGGTGCGCTCGACTTCGGCCGCGAAAGACTTGCCCAGACCAACCATCCGTGACTCGTAGAACACCGCGGCGTGAGCAAGGTCAGCCTCCGCCTCGGGATGAAACGAATAGGGAATCACCCGAGCCGACGGCGCAGCCGCTCAAACACCTCGTCGCCCGGAATGAGTTGAACTTCTCCTCGATCGACCTGAGCGAGCCGACGCTCGATCTCGACACGCCACGCTTCGTCAACGTCAGTTTCGGCAGGGCCGTCGAGAGACTCAATGAGGGCGAGCGCGAGTTCCGCTCGCTCAGCCTCGGAGAGTTGGGCCGCCTTTTCCTTGAGCTCGGCAAGTACGTTCGACACACAACACCTCGGCTTTTCGTCCTGCGATCGATTATACGCTCAGGGTCACCGTCGTTCGGTCGCGCTCGTCAAGAACGCGTCGTTCGCGGTCTTCACATTCCTCGGCGCCGTCTACTTCGTGTGCTGTTTCTCGCTCTCGCGGCTGGGGCAGCGCCTCGGCCAGCGCCCCGGCGTGATCGAGGACACGACGGCGGTGTGAGGCCGGGGCGGTTACCGCGTTCGGTTGTACTCGTAGTCTTCGCGCTCGCCGCTCCCCACGCGTAGCGCTGGCGGGAGCGGAGGGCCGAGTCGCGTTCACCTTGGCGTGCCAATGGGATCGCGTCTGTGCTGATGGTTGGTACAACTACAAGAAGCACCCCAAGCTGGGCGGCGAATTCCGTCAGGCGCTCGGGGGGAACGGATGATTTCGAGGTGATGGACACGAGCCAACTGGGATCGCGGTAGTACGGGAAACGACAGGGCGAGGCCTCGAGTGCCGCGCCCCATCACTTCGCTAGAACCTCGACGCGACCAGCGTCACGTCCGCACCCGCCCAGGCCCGCCGGAAACGGCCGTCCACGGCGGCCGCCTCTTTGCTCTTCCCCTGCGCGCGGAGTGCCTGCGCGAGCCCGAACAGGGACCAGCCGTTCTCAGGGAATCGGCGGAGGTCCGCGCGATAGACCTGCTCGGCCTCGGTGTACTGACCCGCCTTCAAGAGCGCGGCGCCGAGCGAGTGCCGAATCGGGTAGTACCACTTCGGCGGCTCGAAGTAGAGTCCCGCGTCCTCGATGGCGAGCGCCTCACGGAAGTGGTTGATGCCGGTGTTGACGTCGCCGTGGCGGTTCGCGATCTCGCCGAGCAGCGCGTGCACCGCAATGGAGAGCGCGGTCTTCGAGTCGGCGCCCGCGGGCGTGGCGGCGTCGATCGCCGTCACCGTGTCGAGCGCGGCCTGCGCGTCCGCCCACTGTCCCTTCGCGGCGTATGCGACGCCGCGTGCGTAATGCGCCATCGCGTACGGGAAACGGATGTCCGGCGGCGGAAGCGGTTCGGCGAGCACGTCGTCCCATTTTCCGAACGTCGTGAGCGTCAGCGCGTGGTACGGCAGCATCTCCTGGAGCATCCCGACCTGACGTGCGGCGTCGAGGTTCACCTTGGACGTGAGCGCGCGCGACGCCTCGATCGCCATGGCGCTGCGACCGGCCATCGTGGAGGCGAAGGCGAGGAAGTGAATGTTGTGCGGGTAGTACGCGAGCGGATAGACGCCCATCGGGTGCTGACCTTCGATGAACATCTCGTCGGTGTGGATGGCGTGCTGGTTGGCCTTCACGGCGTCGTTCCAGCGTCCGACGCGGATGTAGATGTGCGCAGGCATGTGGACCATATGTCCTGTGCCCGGCATGAGCCGCGCGAGTCGCTCGGCACACGGCACCGCGGCCTGCGGGTTCACCGCTTCGACGGCGTGGATGTAATAGTGGCACGCGCCGGGGTGGTTCGGGTTGCGGGAAATGAC
>JBGPTW010000132.1:0-18291 GCA_041490825.1 Methylomirabilia bacterium
ATTCACTTCGGTAGCGGCGGGGTATCTCGTAGCAGCGAATGCAAGGGCACTCGAGATATAAGAGATGCAGCCAAGCAGCCGAACATCTCGATCCACCCGACGGACCGCGCAGCGGTCCGCAGGTGATCGTGACCGTTCGGCCGACAGGAACGGAGCTACAACTTATCAAGAAGGCGGTCGTACCCAGCGTGCGTACCGGCCCAGAACCAGGTAATCTCCTCGTCCTCCAGAAGCCCAAGGGCCCGGTATCCGAGGGTCACGCGGACGGAGTAAATGGGGTCGCGATCGTGAACCTTCTTGAATTGGAGGCTCGGGTGCCGAGCGTCATCGCGGAACAGCCGATACGCCTTCCGAGCGAGTTCTCTGATCTCAGGTGGCAGCTCGCGATACGCCGCCCAGAAGCGCGGCGTCGCGCGCGATCTCACAGCTTGTCGGGGTCGAGTTCCGTCGCCCTGCCGGCTGAGCGCTCAGCCCGGGCCTCGACGGCGAGATTGCCCAGAGCGTCCTGCGACGTTGCGAACTGGCGCGCCCAATGTTCGTCGTCGCGAAGCTCATCGAGCAGCCACTGCGCGATCCGGTCCTGTTCGTCGGCCGGTAGCGTTACAAGTTTCGCGATCACAGCGTCCAGCGCTCGAGTCATCACACGCAGTATACCGTTTGGGGCGACGCGGCCCAACCCTGCGGTGCACCGGACCGGGGCTCGCGTTGCTCGCTCCGGCCGGTGACCGCGAACGTTGGGCGGACAACGCCGTGACTCGGGGAGAGGCTTCGCGGGACGGGACTCATTTCGGATCAGGACGGCGTATTCTCGGACGTGGGTGAGCTAGTGATGGTTTCTGAATCGAACGGCCTCGATGTTGTGGACGCCGCCATACTCGCCGAGCGGCTAGGCCGCCACGAGCCAGTCACCGTCCTCGACGTCCGGCGGCCGGAGCGCTGGAGTGAGGATCGCGAGTCCATCCCGGGGGCGGTCTGGGTACCTCACGACCAAATTCCCCGGCGAGCGCAGGATCTTCCCCTCGATCGGGACTTGGTGGTGTACTGCTCGTGACCAGGCGAGGCGACCAGCGCCCGGGTGGCGCGGTGGCTCCTCGGGCATGGGTTCTCGCGAGTCGCCGTGCTCCGTGGTGGCCTCCTTGGCTGGCGGCAGGCGGGCCTCGCGACACAGCCACTCGTCAGCGATGAGCCTCGACCGGTTGCGAGCGACACGGCGCTACCCAGCCTCGCCGAGCGCCACCTGCGTGAAGACGGGCTGCCGACGCGCGTCCGACTCGCCACACTCTTCGTCGACATCGCAGGCTCCACGCGCCTACTCGCGCATCACCCGCCAGAAACGGTCCTCGCTTGCGTTCAGCGGTTCATGCGGCTGGTGGCCGAGGTGGCGCTCGCCTATTGCGGTGACGTGAAAGACTTCGAAGGCGACGGCGCCCTTCTCTACTTCGAGTCGGCGAGCGAGGCGATCGAGGCGGCCCTTGTCATCCGCGCGGCCCTGGCCAGCGGTGTCTGTGATGTGGCCTGCCCGATGTCGGCGCGCATGAGCGTGACGGTGGGTGATGTCGTCCTGGGAGTCGTAGGGTCCAAGCAGCGTCATGCAGTCGCGCTGGTGGGGCCTAGCGTCAGCGTCGGGGCTCGACTGTTGAAGCATATTGCCCCGGGCGGAATCATCGCGACGGGCGAAGTCGTCGAGGCCGTCCGCGTAGAGATGCCGCATTTGGGCCGAGACTTCCGCCTGCTTGATCCCGCCTTCGAGGTACCGGCCACTGATGGCATTGTCGCCGCCACATGGGCCATCGAGCCGGATGCACTACAAGCGGGCACATGCGCTTCGGAGGGAGAGCCTGACGCCATCGGGGATGGGACGTGCATCTCGCCCAACAAAGGCATCGAGCCGACGCGCTGACGCGCGCGGCTCATGCCTGGCGTTCGGTGCAGATGCTGAGGGTCGGAGTAGCAGCCCCAGGACCGGCCTTGATACCATTCCGCTTGGAGGTTCAGCCATGACAGAAGCGCTTAGGAGGGCATTCGAAGCCGCGGCCCGCCTCCCCGATCGGGAGCAGGACGAACTTGCGGCGGCCATTCTTGAAGAGCTAGCCGCTGACAAGCGCTGGGAGGCCCTCCTCGGCGAATCTCAATCGGCGCTTGAGCGGTTGGCCGATGAGGCGCTTGAAGAGCATCGGGAGGGACGAACCAAGGCGCTCGATCCCGATGCCCTTTGATTTCCAGGACGACTCGGCGGTTCCGCGGGGCGTTTGGGCGCCTTCCCGAGCACGTTCAACGCCGCGCCCGTGAAGCTTACCGCCGATTCAAGACGGACCCGAGCCACCCAAGCCTCCGCTTTAAGCGGGTGCACACGATTCGGCCGATTTACTCCGCACGCATCGGACTCGACTACCGCGCCCTTGCCGTTGTCGATGGCGACACCGTCATCTGGTTCTGGATCGGCAGCCATGCCGATGGTGATCACCTTCTACGAACGCTGTGAGCCATCGCGCCGAACAACGGCATTCAGCCGACGGCCTTCGGCCGCGGCTGATACCGCGCTCTGACCGAAGCCGGGATCATAGTCGGCGGCGCGCCGCTGCCGCCGGCGCATCTCGCCACGATGGTTCGCTTGCGTGACGGCAAGCGAGAGGTGCAGGACGGGCCGTACGCCGAAGCGAAGTGTATGAAGGGCTGATCCGCATCGCGTCCACCATCGGCGCGCGCGTCGCGTATGCCGCGGCGATGGCGGAAGCCAGAGGCGTCGATGCGGGCCTGGCGGCGCTGGACACCGTCCCGTCTGATACGGTGGCGGCGTATCAACCGTACTGGGCGTTGCGAGCGCATCTGCTGCGGCGCCTCGGGCGAGGAGACGAGGCCAAGGAGTCCTATGCGCGAGCGATCGGCCTGAGCGAGGACGCGGCCGTCCGTGACTTCCTGGTCAGCGAGGAGGCGACGTCTGCACGTACTGCTGGATCTTGACGGCACGCTGACGGATTCTCGGGTCGGGATCGTCGAGTGCTTGAAGCACGCGCTGACGAAGCTCGGCTACGCGATCCCGTCCGAAGCCGAACTGGTTCGCTACATCGGGCCACCGCTCCAGGACACCTTTGCGCGCCTGCTGGGCCGTGACGACGCTCGGCAGATTGCCGAGGCGATCGCGCTGTATCGCGAGCGCTACGGCGCCGAGGGAATGTTCGAGAACTCGGTCTACGCGGGCATCGATCCGGCGCTGTCGGAGCTCCGGTCTCAGGGCGCCACGCTCTACGTCGCCACGTCCAAGCTGGTCATGTATGCCGAGCGGATCCTGCAGCACTTCAGCCTGAGACATTTCTTCCGCGCGGTCTACGGCAGCGAGCCCGACGGCACGCGCGTCGATAAATCCGAGCTCATCGGGCACGTCCTGACCGCTGAATCGCTGCCACGCGATGCGACGTACATGGTCGGTGATCGATCGCACGACGTCGCCGGCGCTCTGGCGAATGGCGTGATGCCGATCGGGGTGCTATGGGGTTACGGCTCTCGAGAGGAGCTGACGGCCGCGGGCGCTACCGCGCTCTGTGAAAAGCCGTCGCTGCTCTGGCGCGCCGTGTCGTTGGCGAGGCAGGAGTCGACACCGCAGGGAGGGCGGGGGACATGAGGACCGCGATCAACCTCGAGCACAAGCTCTCGAAGTTCTCGGAGCACTGGTCGCCGAAGATCGTCGCGCAGATGAACGACTATCACTTCAAGCTCGTCAAGCTCCAGGGCGACTTCGTGTGGCACGATCACGAGGACACCGACGAGGTCTTCATCGTCCTCGACGGAGAGATGACGATTCACTTCCGGGATGGAGACGTCGCGGTGAAGCGGGGCGAGATGTTCGTCATTCCGAAGGGCGTGGAGCACAAGACGTCGGCCAGGGCCGAATGCCGCGCCATGCTGGTGGAGACCGCCGGGACGGTGAATACTGGGGACGCCGGCGGCGACAAGACCGCGCCGACGGACGCTTGGATCTAGTCTAGGAGCATGTCGGAGAATCGAGGAGCGCCACGGGTTTCCCGGGGCGCTCCGAGCGATGGGGGTCTGGGGGCCATTTCGGGGCCCCCAGCTCGCTAGGAAGACATTTATGGACATGACGGGAATCTCGTTCGGGACGACGGACTGGGCCTCCATCGAGCGCACCGAGCACAAGGGCGAGCGCGGGACGGCGTACTGGCGCACCCGGAGCTTTGGTGCCATTCGCGTCCGGATGGTCGAGTACACGCCCGGGTATCTCGCCGATCACTGGTGCTCGAAAGGTCACGTCCTTCTGTGTCTCGAGGGTGAGCTTCACACCGAGCTGGCGGACGGACGCAAGTTCGTTCTCCGGCCGGGCATGAGCTATCAGGTGGCCGACAATGCGGAAGCGCATCGCTCCCACACCGACGCCGGCGCCAAGCTCTTCATCGTCGATTGAGTCGTAGCTCCTGAGTCTCGTCATGCCCAGCGAGACGATCATCCACGATGCGACCATCGTCGCCGTCGACGATGCGGGCACGATCCACTACGACGCCGCGCTCGTCGTCGCGAATGGGCGCATCGCGGCCATCGGCCCGAGCGCCGAGCTGCTGGCGCGGTATCCCCGTGCCGAGCGTGTGAACGGGCGCGGCCGCGCGGTCATGCCCGGGTTCGCGAACGTGCACACACACTTCACGATGACGCTCGCGCGCGGTGTCTACGAAGACCTGTCGCCGCCGCACCGGCCCCCGTTCAGGGGAGGGCTCGCCGAGCTGCCGCTGCCCGCGCTCGACACCGCCGAGCGAAAGGTCATGGCGGAGCTCGCGGCGGTCGAGGCGATCCGCAGCGGAACGACGCTCGTGCTCGAGGATGGCGCGGGTGTCGAGGCCCATGCGCCGTCGCTGCTACAGAGCGGGCTGAGATGCCTGCTCACCGAGCGGGCATGGGACCGCCTGAATGCGGCGATCGGCCAGCCCGGCCTGTTCGAGGTGAGCGCGACGCTTGCCGAGAACGGTATCGAGCGGATCACGCACTGCCACGCTCGCTGGGACGGCAAGGGCGACGGTCGCATCCGCGTCGGGGTCTCCGCGTGGGCGCCAGACATGTGCTCGCCGGCATTGCTCCACCGGCTGCGCGAGCTGCAGGAGAAGCTCGGCGCGATCGCGACCATCCATCTGAACCAGATCTGGGGCGAGGTCGCCGCCGTCCGCGAGCAGCGCGGCGCGCTTCCGACCGAGTACCTTGCGCGCGAAGGTTTTCTTTCCGACCGGCTCGTCGCGGCGCACTGCCGGTGCATGACCGCCGAGGAAGAGCGGCTGCTCGGCGCGTCACACGCCGCGGGCGCCTTCAACTCCGCGATCGCGGCACGGCGCGGACTGAGTCCGCGCATCTCGGCGCTGGAGTCGGCCGGCTGCCTCATCGCCATGGGCAGCGACAACATGGCCGAGGACATGGTCGAGGTCATGCGCACGGGACTCTTCATGGAACGCGTTCGACGGCAGGATGGTCGCCATCCGACGCCCGAAGACGTCCTGGCATGGGCGACGCGGAACGGTTATCGCGCGCTCGGCGTGCCGGACGGCGGGTGGCTCGCCCCCGGCAACAAGGCCGATCTGATCGTCGTGGATCTCCGCAAGGCGCATCTCGCGCCCGTGCTGCGGGTCGTGTCCTGTTTCGTCCATCAGGGCCAGGCGAGCGACGTCGAATCCGTCATGATCGACGGCCGCTGGGTCATGCGCGACGGTCGCGTGCTGACGCTCGACGAGCCGGCGATCGTTCAGGAGGCGGAGATCGTCGCGCGCGGGGCCTGGCGCCGGCTGTTCGACAAGCGGCCCGATCTGGCGCCGCCGCCCGGATTCGATTTCGGACTGTAGCGAGCGCGCCCGATCCGTCCCACCGCCCCGACTTGTACGTGGGTACAGCGGACGCAAAGGTGATCGAGGAGCGTCACGGGTTCCCCGGGACGCTCCGAGCGTCGGGGGGTGTGGGGGCCATGCCAGGCGCGTCCGCGCGCCTCTCGGGGCCCCCACGTTCGATCATCGTGTCGTCGCGGCCGCCCCATTCCGTCCACGAGCCATCGTAGACCGCCACGTCGGGCCGGCCCATCACGTGCAGGCCGAGCGCCAGCACCGAGGCGGTCACGCCAGACCCGCACGTCGTGACGATCGGCTTGCCGAGATCGACGCCCGCTGCTTCGAACAAGCGCTTGATCTCGTCGGGCGGACGTAGCGTTGCGTCAGCGCGGTAGAGCTGCTCGTACGGCACGTTGAGGCTACCGGGGATGTGACCGCCACGGAGTCCGGCACGTGGCTCCGGCTCGGTCCCGACGAAGCGGCCATGCGATCGCGCGTCGACCACCTGCTCGCGGTGACTCGAAAGATTCGCTCGCATCTGCTCGAACGCGCGGACCAGCTCGGGCCGCCGCTTCGCCGCAAATCGACGGCGCGTCGGCGTCGGCTCTCCGCTTTCGATCGGGCGACCTTCGGCGCGCCACTTCGCGAATCCACCGTCGAGAACCGCGACCGCGTCGTGACCGAACGCCCGGAACGTCCACCAGACGCGTGCGGCGCTGATCACGCCACGCACGTCGTACACGATGACGCGGTCACCGCTGCCGATGCCGAGCGCGCCGACCGCGTCGGCGAACTGCGCCTCGCCGGGCAGCATGTGTGGCAGCGACGTCGACGTGTCCGCGATGGCGTCGATGTCGAAGAAGACGGCGCCCGGGATATGCGCGTCGGCGAACTCCGCTCGCGCATCCCGCCTGAGCTGCGGCATGTGCCACGTGCCGTCGACGATGCGCAGGTCCGCGTCGTGGAGATGGTCAGCAAGCCACTCGGTGGTGACGAGCGGAGCCGTCATGCCGACCGTCCACGTTCGACGCCGAGCGTTCCTCCATCTCGGATGAGCTGCACCGGACTGACTCCATCCGGGTCGAGCGCTTCCTCCCACTCGAGATACGTTTCCATCGCCTCGCGGCCTCGCTCGTAGGGTTTGAGTGTGATGTCGTCGGCGTCGTCGAGCAGCCGCGTACGACCGCGCTCGACCGCGAGCCCTCCCGCTTCCCACGCCCGGGTGCCGCCCTCCAGCACGCTCGCGCGCTCGTAACCGAGTTGGACCAGCGTCGCGGTGGCCAGGGTTGACGCAACGCCGTCAGCGCACGTCATCACGATCGGCCGGCTCTTGTCGGCCACGACGCCGGCGATCGCCAGCTCGAGCCGGCTCCGACAGAGCCAGCCGGCGCCGGGGACGTGGCCGCGAGCGTAGACGTCGCTCTGGTCGACGCTCACGATCGCCGGCGCGCCGGCATCGCCGCGCACGCGATCGAGCGCGGGCGCGGCCAGATGCGTCACGCGTGCCCGCGCAGACTCGTACCCGAACGGCACTGCGACGGGATGTCCGGTCTCGGTCGCGCCGCCGCTGTCCGCCCACGCGGCCAGACCGCCGGCGAGCACCGAGACCCGCGGGTAACCCATGCGTTTCAGCCACGACGCCGTCATGACGGAACGCGTGAAGCCGTCGCACGCGAGCACGATGACAGCAGCGCGTACGGCGACAGCGTCGTCGGTGGCCTGCACGGCCTGGCCTCCGGGGACCCAGATCGCGCCGGCGATGTGACCCGCGGCAAATTCCTCCGTCGTTCGCACGTCGACGACGTAGAGGTTGGTGCGGTCACGTCCGTCCATGAGCGCGCGGAGCTCGTCGGGCGACACGAACGTGATGCCGTCCTCGGTCGCCAAGCGCTTGGCGACCTGCGCGGTGATGACCCGGCTTCGCGCCGACGGCTCCGGCGGCCGCCACGATGGGGTTCGGCAGCCCCATGCGCCGGAGCGACTCGGCGCCGATGTAGGAGCGCGTGCGGCCGCCGCAGTGAACCACGATCGGCGTGTCGGGGCTCGGCACGATGCCGGCGATTCGAAAGACCAGCTCGCCGCCCGGAACGTTGACGGCGCCGGGGATGCATCCGCGCGCGTACTCCTCGGGCGTGCGGGAATCGACGATCACCATGTCGGCGCCGACGGCGATGCGCGCGTGCAGATCTCGCGGCGCGATCTGCGGCGTCTTCATCTCGTGGAGCGCGCGCTCCCCGAACACCTTGCTCGGCACGTTGACGCCCTGGACGGTGCGTCGGCCCGCGGCGCGCCAGGCGCCCAGACCGCCTTCCAGCACTCGCACGTCCGTGAAGCCCATGGCCGAGAGCGTGGGCGTCGCAAGCGCGGCAAGCCGGCCGTCATCGTCGTAGATCGCCAGCGGCGTCGCTCTCGCGGTGACCATCGCGGACAGGCGAAATTCGAGCTGCCGGCGCGGCAGCGGCGTCGCGCGGAAGATGTGGCCGCGCTCGTAGGTCGCGCGCTCGCGGAGATCGAGGACCGCGTGCGGCGTGTCGGAGGCCATCAACGCGGAGAGCGCGTCCGGGGCGATGTTGCTGGTCGTCACGGCAAGGAGACTAGCACGGCCTTTCCTGCGAGGCATTTGCTTGCGGCGAGCTCGCGCTTCGGTTAGGGTACGCGACCATGAGCCAGGCGAACGGCATCAAGCAGGTCGGGTATTTCGATTGTGCGGGCGGCGGGCAGGTGGTGGTCAGCGGGACCACCGCGTTCATCGGTCACATGAAGGCGCCGCACGGGACGACGATCGTCGACGTCAGCGACCCGAAGAACCCGCGAAAGCTGGCCGAGATCAGCGTGCCGGCCGACGCGCATTCGCACAAGGTCCGCGCCGTCGACGGCATCATGCTCGTGAATCGCGAGCCGGCGCCGCGGACACAGCCCGGGCCAGGCTTCAAGGGCGGCGTCGGCATGTACGACGTCAGCCGGCCGTCGGCGCCCCGCGAGATCGCGTTCTGGCAATGCAAGGGCGTGCACCGCTTCACCTTCGACGGACGGTATGCGTATCTATCGCCCGACCTCGACGGGTACGTGGGCAACATCGCGATGATCCTCGACCTGAAAGATCCGGCGCATCCCGAAGAAGTCGGGCGCTGGTGGATGCCGGGGCAGTGGACCGCGGGCGGCGAGACGCCGAGCTGGCAGGGGCGGGCGCATCGCTGCCATCATCCGATCAGGGCCGGCAATCGCCTGTACGTCAGCTACTGGATGGGCGGCTTTGTCATCCTCGACATCGAGGACATGGCCAAGCCGAAGCTCATCTCCGGCCTCGACTGGAGCCCGCCGTTCGCGTGCCCGACACACTCGACGGTGCCGGTCCCGTTTCCGCTCCGCGGCCGCCGCGTGATGCTCGTCGCCGACGAAGACGTCCAGCGGCCCGACACGGAGCCGCCGGCGTTCCTCTGGCTCGTCGACATCACGGACGAGAAGCATCCGGTCCCGTTTGCCAGTTACCAGGTTCCCGGCGTCGACGGCTCACCGCAGCGGGATTTCACCGGCTGTCATCAGCCGGTGGAGGACATCACGGGGACGGACGTGCCGGTGGCGTGGTTCGCGTACGGGCTGCGCGTCCTCGACATTGCGAATCCGCGCGCGCCGCGCGAGGTCGCGTCGTTCTTGCCGGACGTGCCGGCGGGCGCCGACCGCGTCTGCAGCAACGACGTGTTCGTCGACTCGCGCGGGCTGATCTATCTCATCGACCGCACGCGCGGGGTGCACATTCTCGAGCGCGCGTAAGCGTCGTCGCCGATTCGACGGCGGACGACACGCGCGTCGACAGGCTGATGTCCGCGTCACGATATCTGCGATTCACGCGCGCGGAGTGGGCGGCACTCCGCGCCGATACTCCGTTGACGTTGTCCGAGGACGACCTCGCGCGGCTCCGCGGTCTCAACGAACGGGTCTCGCTCGACGAGGTGATCGAGATCTATCTGCCGCTGTCGCGCCTGCTCAATCTCCACATCGCGGCGAGCCAGGGTCTCCACCGTGCGACCGCGACGTTCTTGAATGCGAGCGCGGCGAAGGTCCCGTACATGATCGGATTGGCCGGAAGCGTGGCGGTCGGCAAGAGCACGACGGCGCGGATTCTACGCGAGCTGCTGGCACGATGGTTGGATCATGCGAACGTCGACCTGGTCACGACGGACGGCTTTCTGCATCCGACTCGCGTGCTCCAGGCGCGCGGGATCATGCACCGCAAGGGCTTTCCCGAGAGTTACGACGTGCGAGCGCTGCTGCAGTTCCTGGCCGACGTCAAGGCGGGCCGAGCGAACGTCGCCGCCCCGATCTATTCGCACCTCACGTACGACGTCGTGCCCGATCGGTTCCAGATCGTCGATCAGCCCGACGTGCTGATCGTCGAGGGCCTGAACATCCTGCAGGGAGAAGACCGGTCGGCCCGGCACGCCCAGCACATCTTCGCCTCGGACTTCTTCGACTTCACGATCTATGTCGATGCGGAGGTCGCCCACGTCCGCCGCTGGTACATCGAGCGCTTCTTCACGCTCCGCACGACGGCGTTTCGAGATCCGGCATCATACTTCCATCGCTACGCGGATCTCGGCGATGAGGACGCGGAGATGGTCGCCGGGCGAATCTGGGGAGAGATCAACGAGCCGAATCTGCTCGAGAACATCCTGCCGACTCGCGACCGAGCTCACTTGATCTTGCACAAGGGGCCGGATCATTCGGTGCAGCAGGTGGAGCTGAGAAAGCTGTGACGCCGGGGCGCTAGCGCAGACGCCCCTTTATGTCGCCCATCTAGACGCCGCATCGAGCCACTCGCGTGGCATCCGACTTGAGCGAGAGGACGGCCAGGCGGAGCATCGGCGTCGGCGGAGGTGTCCCTGGGGCGGGTGGTCACTGGCGGCAAGCCTTCGGAGGATGCGGGATCAGCCGCGTTGACGCCACGAGCACGACCCCTGTAACCTATTGCGACTGGGCTGCCGGACTGGATGAGGAGGTTGCTCACGTTTATTCCCGACGGACGATATGAACTAAAAAGGGACCGGAAGGTAACGCTTGCGCCGCTCATAAGCGGTTGGGAGGAAGAACATGCTGAGGATGCTGAAGCTGCTCTCCGGGACGTTCGTCGGAGTCGCTATCGTGTTGATGCTCATTCCCTTGGCGCACGCGATCACGATCACGAACGCGACCCTCTCGGCCGGGACCGTGACGGTCTCGGGGAATAAGGCGGCCAAGGCCGCCCCCATCAAGTGGGAAGGGACCCAAGTCACGACCTCCACCAACGGTGGAACCTTCCTCTTCACGACGGCCGTCGTGCCTGCGGATTGCACTGGCACGGTGTTCGACGGGGTCTCCACGGTCGACGTTGCGATCGCGGGCTGCATCGTTGCCCCGCCTCCCCCGACGACCGCGTTCCCGGCCACGGGGCAGACGACCTGTTGGGACAGCAGCGGGAACGTCATTACCTGTGCCGGTACGAGGCAGGACGGCGACATCCAGGCGGGCGCGACCCTGAGCTACACCAGCAACAACGACGGCACCATCACCGACAACAACACGGGGCTGGTGTGGGAGAAGAAGACGAACTGCTCAGGCGCCACGCACTGCGTGACCGACTCCTACACGTGGGCCAACGCCCTCGCCTACGTCGCGAATCTGAACGGGGCGACCTTTGCCGGCCACAACGACTGGCGGCTGCCCAACGTGAAGGAGCTGCAGAGCATCGTGAACTACCAGAACGTCAACCCCTCGGTGTCGGCGGAGTTCAATGATTGCGGTAACGGCAGCTGTACCGCGGCGTCCAACTACTGGGCGTCGTCGTCGTACGCCGGCTTCCCCGCGTTCGCGTGGTTCGTCAACTTCTTCGCCGGCAACGTGGACGCGTTCGGCGAGAACAACTTCAACTTCGTGCGTGCCGTGCGGGGCGGCTTGTGATCGACTCTTTGGCCCTTTGAATCATTTGATTCTTTGAGGGGGGTCTGGGGGGCTGCGCCCCCAGGTTCGCGTCTTGTGGCCCAGACCGAGCACCTGCCGATCTACAAGAGGAGCTATGACCTGTGTCTGCACCTCGAGCAGGTCGTGCGGGGCTTCTCGCGCTACCACAAGTACACGCTCGGAGCCGATCTTCGCGATGGGGCGCGCCGAGTGCTCAAGCTGATCGTGCGGGCCAACGCGCGGCGCGACAAGGCGCCTCTGCTCCTGGAGGTCCGCGAAGAAGTCGAGGCGTTGAAGGTGGTGCTACGGCTCAGCCAGGACGTGAAGGCGTTTTCCAACTTCGGCGCCTTCGAGCAGGCCATCGGGCAGGTCGTGGAGATCGCCAAGCAGAACGAAGGCTGGCTGAAAAGCCAGCGTCAGGGCCATGGCCAGAGCCGGCGGGCGATGCCCGAGGGGCCAGCCGCGCCGGGCGCGCCATGATCACGAGGTCCCTCTCCCGCCTCCGCGAGGGGGCGACAGGCCGCAGCCCCGGGAGGGCCGAGGCGCAAGGGCGTCCTCCTCCGCAGCGGCGGGGCCGGGCGCCCGGGTCCGCTAGCGCAGCAGCGACTCCGCCGCTTCCATCAACGTTTCCGAGAGTGTTGGATGCGTGTGGATGGTGGCGGCGAGATCTTCGGCCAGCAACGCGCTCTCGACGGCGAGCGCGCCTTCCGCGATCAGCTCTCCGGCGCCGGGACCCACGATGCCGACGCCGAGCACGCGGCCCGTTTCCTGATCGACCACGAGCTTCGTCAGCCCGTCCGACCGCCCGAGCGTTGCGGCGCGGCCAGACGCGGCCCACTGAAACTTCGCCACGCGGATCGCAATCTCTGCCGCCTCCGCTTCGCGCTCGCCGACTCCGCACCAGGCAATCTCCGGGTCGGTAAAGACGACCGCCGGCACCGCGATGTTGTCGAACGCGCTGGGCCGCCCAGCAATCACTTCGGCCGCGACTTTCCCCTGACGCATTGCTCGGTGCGCCAGCATCGGCTCGCCAGTGACGTCGCCGACCGCGTAGATATGGGAATCGGCCGTGCGGCAGCGATCGTCGATCGCGATGAAGCCGCGGGCGTCTGGCCGGATCTTCGTCGTCTCCAGACCGAGCCCCGCGCTCTGCGGCTTCCGTCCGACCGCAATCAGGACCCGATCGAATCGCCGCGGCGGCTCGCCCTCGAGCGTTGCCTCGATCTCGGCTCCGATCTCGCGCACCGCCGCGATCTTCGCGCCGAGACGGATCTCGGCGAATTGCTTCTCGCAGCGCCGGGCAAGCGGCTGCACGAGGTCGCGATCGACGCCGGGCAGGAGGCCGTCCATCATCTCGACGAGCGTGACGCGGCTGCCGAGCGCCGCATAGACCTGGCCCAGCTCGAGGCCGATGTAGCCGCCGCCGATCACGAGCAGGCGCTCCGGAATGTCCGGCACGTCGAGCGCCGCAGTCGAATCCATGAGCCGATCGCTCTCGAGCGCGATGCCGGGCAATGCGGCGGGCTGAGAGCCGGTCGCGACGATGGCGTGCTTGAAGCGGACTTTCTGCGGCTCGTCCCCTTCGACGCGCAGGCCGCGCGAGCTCTCGAAGACCGCGCGCCCGCCGACCACCTCCACCGACTTGCTCTTCGCAACCGAGGCGAGACCCCGCGCGAGCTTGCCGACCACGCGCTCGCTCTTCCACTTGCGCAGCGGATCGAGCGACACGCGAGGCTCGCCGAAGTCGACGCCGAACTCGCGCGCGCGCTCGGCTTCCGAGATGACGGCCGCGACGTGCAGCAACGCCTTGGACGGGATGCAGCCCTCGAAGAGACACGCGCCACCGAGACGCTTGCCGGTGTCGACGACCAGAGTCTCGAGCCCGAGCTCGGCGCACCGGAATGCCGCGGAATAGCCACCGGGGCCGCCGCCGATCACGACGACGTCCACCTCGCGGACGAGATCTCCCATGACCATCTAAAGAAGCTCGCGCAGACGTTCCACGGTGATGTCGGCCTCTTTCAGGATTCGCTGAAGAACTTTGGGCTTCAGCGGGTTGTCTGGGTGGACGGGAATGACCAGTTTCTTGCCGGGAATCGTGGAGTAGCGCAGGGTCACGTGGCTTCCTACCTGATGATCTCGGTACCAACCGGCTCGACCGAGAGCTCGGACCAACCGGTCCCCGGGAATGTCCCGGGGCAGTTTGCTCACACTTTGCTCACACAGCGACCTCGACGGTGGCGTCGACCATGGTGCTTTCGTCGGGAAGAGGCTCACCGTGTTTGAGGCTGCTCTCGACGTAGCATTGGACAGCCTCGCGGATATTTGCGAGAGCTTCTTCTGGTGTCTCGCCCTGACTCACGCAGCCTGGCAATGCCGGCACCCATACCACATAGCCGCCGTCCGGCTCGGGTTCCAAGATGACGCGGTAGCGGTGAACCATCGATCCCTCCTCAGATTTTCACGAGGTCCAACGGTCCACCTCCGAAATAGTGACCGTCTTCTCGTTGCACGACGTACCGATCTCGAAACGACCCTCCTCCGGGCACATACTCGCAAATTCCGTCGACTACCACGCCCGAGAACGCAGGGTCAGCCGATCCATCCCATCTTTTCCACGCCACGCGGTCGCCCTTTCTGAACCAGAATGGGGCGTCCTGAGCGTCCGGATCGGCCAAATGCACCACTCGAATTCCCATGCACCCTTCCTTGACTCTACGGTCGCACAGAAAACCTGCGACGCCAAACAAGCGTCACGCGCTAACGTTCCTTACAACCCCAATAACAACTGATCCGGGTGCTCCAGCCGGCGCACGATGTCGCTGGCGAAGCGCGCACCGTCGGCGCCATCGGCCACGCGATGGTCGAACGTCAGCGACAGCGGCAGCATCAGTCTCGGCACGATCGCGCCGTCCCTGACAATCGCCTCTTCCCGCGCGCGCGCGACGCCGAGAATCGCGACCTCGGGATAGTTGATGATCGGAATCGCGCCGGTGCCGCCGAGCGCGCCGATGTTCGTCACCGTGAACGTCCCGCCGCGCAGATCGTCCAGCGTGGCTTTGCCGGCGCGCAGGCGCGTGGCCAGATCGGCCAGCTCTCGCGCGAGCTCGATGAGCGGTTTCCGGTCGACGTCGCGGATCACGGGCACGATCAGTCCACGCTCGGTCGCGACGGCGACGCCGAGATGATGGTAGCGCTTGAGGATGAGCTCGCCCGTGGCCGCGTCCAGGCTCGCGTTGAACTGCGGATGTGCGACCAGCGCCAGCGCGGCCGATTTCAGAAGAAAGCTGGTGAGCGTCAGCGTCACGCCGCGCTCACGCGCCGGATCGAGATTGCGGCGGATCAACGCATCGAGATCGGTGATGTCCGCCCGATCGAAGTGCGTGACGTGGGGAATGATCGTGGCGGACAGCGTCATGCGCTCGGCGATGGTCCGGCGCAGATGCGACAGCGGCTGGCGCTCGATCGGCCCCCACTGCTCGAACTTCGGGAGCGGCGGCGCCGTGACATTCTGCGTGAGCGGCGTGGCGAGCGGCCGCGGTTCTGCCGGCGACGCCGGAGCCTGCCGAGCGTCCACCGGCTGCCCGGCAGTCTCACGCGGAGCAGTGCTCGGCCTGCCATCCCGTGTCGCTGTCGGCGCGGAGGCCGCCGCACGGACATCGTCGTCGGTGATCCGACCGCCGGGACCGCCGCCATGGACAACGTTCAGATCGATGCTGAGCTCTCGCGCCAGACGCCGCGTCGAAGGCGTGGCGGGCACCGGACCCGTTCGCGTCGCTGTTCCCGCGGCGTGCGTCCTGACCGGCTGAGCCTTGACGTCAGCGCCCGCGCGAGCGTCCGACGGCGGGAGCGGCTCCATTTTCTGCGCGCGCACGGCCTTCGGGCTGGGCGGCGCGGTGACGGCAGCGTCACTGAACGTGACGAGAGGCATGCCGACGCGAACGCGCTGTCCGGCGCTGACGTGAATCTTTTCGACCTGTCCGCTCATCGGCGATGGGATCTCGACCTGGGCCTTGTCCGTCTCGACCTCGAGCAGGGGCGCGTCTTCGGCGATCGTGTCGCCTTCGTGGACCAGGACCTTGACGATCTCGGCTTCGGTCAGGCCTTCGCCAAGATCGGGGAGGACGAACGGGCGAGGCATGGTCGAATTGTACCTCCCGAAGACCGCGCCGGGTACGACGGCGAGGTCAGAACGCGAGCGTGTCGCGCGCCGCGGCGACCACACGAGCGACGTCCGGGACGTTCGCGCGCTCGCGAGCGAAACCGACGAACGGCAGGTGTGACGTCACGCGGTTGATGGGCGCTTCGAGGTGAAGGAACGCGCCTTCCATGATCGACGCGGCGATCTCGGCGCCGGGACCGAAGCTCTTGGGCGCCTCGTGGACGATCACGGCGCGCCCGGTCTTGGTGACGGACGCGACGAGGGTCTCCCGGTCGAGCGGCGAGATCGTGAGCAGGTCGATGACCTCCGCGTGCACGCCGTCTTCGCCGTCGAGCGTCTCGGCGGCCTCGCGCGCGACCCGCAGCATCGCGCCGTACGCGACGATCGTCAGATCGGTGCCTTCGCGCACGACGTGCGCCCGTCCGATCGGCACAGCCTCGATCTCGTCCGGCACGTCTTCCTTGGCGGCGTGGTACAGCGCCTTGGCCTCGAAGAAAATGACGGGATCCGGATCGCGGATCGCGCTCACGAGGAGACCGCGCGCGCTGCGCGGTCCCGACGGCATCACCATCTTGAGGCCGGGGACGTGCGCGTAGAACTGCTCCTCGGATTCCGTGTGGTGCTCGAGGGCCCGCACGCCGCCTCCGTACGGCATCCGGATGACGAGCGGCACGTGGAAGCGGCTCTGTGATCGCAGCCGATACCGCGCGGCGTGGTTCTCGATCTGATGAAAGCACTGAAACGCGAATCCGGAGAACTGGATCTCGCACACGGGCTTGAGGCCGTAGATCGCCATGCCGATGGACGTGCCGATGATCGCCGCCTCGGCCAGCGGGCTGTCGATGACACGCTTCGAGCCGAACTTGCGGTGCAGGTCCTCCGTGACGCGGAACACGCCGCCGTCGACGCCAACGTCTTCGCCGATCACGACGACGTCCTCGTCCCGCTCCATCTCCTGGAGCAGCGCGAGGTTCAACGCCTTCACCATGTTCAGCTTTGCCATCGCGTCGTCTGTCGTTGCCCGCGCATCGGGGTCGACGGCTGTTCCTCGGCCGAGGTCGGGGGGTCGGCGGCGGTGGCGCTGGCTTCGCTGAGCTGCCGAGCGAGCGCCTCACGCTCCTGCTTCAGCTCGGGGGTCAGCTCGGCGTAGACGTGATCGAACATGGTGAGCGGATCGGCCGGTGGCGTGGCCTCGAAGCGCCGCACCGCCTCGGCGATCTCGGCGTCGATCTGCGCTTCGAGCCCCTCCTCGAGGAGGTTTTTCTTCTCGAGGTAGGCGGTGAACCGCGTGATCGGATCCTTGCGCTCCCACTCGGCCACTTCTTCCTGCGACCGGTACTTGGTCGGGTCGTCGGCGGTGGTGTGGACGCCGAGCCGATAGGTGACGCACTCGATCATCGTCGGGCCGTCGCCGGCGCGCGCCCGCTCCACGGCCTCGCGGCTCGCGGCGTACACCGCGAGCACGTCGTTGCCGTCCACCTGGAGGCCGGGAAAGCCGTAGGCCATCGCCTTCTGCGCGAGCGTGCGCGAGTGCGTCTGCTTCTTCAGCGGGACCGAGATGGCCCATTGATTGTTCTGGCACAGGAAGACGATCGGCACGTGCCACACGCCGGCGAAGTTCATCGCCTCGTGGAAATCGCCTTCCGATGTTGCGCCGTCCCCGAAGTACGCCAGGACGACGACGTCGTCTCCGCGGTACTGGGCCGCGTACGCGAGACCGACCGCGTGCGGGAGCTGCGTGGCGACGGGAATCGCGATGGGCAGATCGTGCTGGTTCGCGGCCGGCTGGCCGCCTTCGACATAGCCGGCGAAGAACAGCAGCAGCTTCTCGATGGACCAGCCCCGCCACAGCATCGTCGCGGTCTCCCGGAACGATGGCACCACCCAGTCGGTGGGGCGCAACGGCAAGACGCTACCGATTTGCGCAGCTTCCTGGCCCTTGATCGGAGCGAATGTCCCGATGCGACCCTGCCGCTGGAGCCGCACCATCCGCTCGTCGAGGCGCCGCCCGAGCACCATGGCTCGGTAGATCCGTTTCAGATCATCGGCGGACACCTCGGGCTCGAGCGCAGTGTCCAGGTTGCCGTCGCTGTCGAGGATGGACAGGTATTCGACTTGAAATCGCGGCTCGAGTGGCGTTCTGGGCATGGGGCACCGACCAACGTCATTCTACCCCCATCCCGACATGGCGCCCGATACCCAGCCGCTAGCCCGCACTATTCATGAACGATCGCGCCCGAGCCGCACGGCGTCGGCGACACGACCGCGAGCGGGGGGCCGGGGGTCGCTCCGGAATTCCGCGAGCTGTCGCCCGCGCGGCGAAACCCAGGGAAAGAATCACGAAGGTCCACGCCCATCCCACGATCGAAGCCAACGGAATTCCGG
>JBGPTW010000133.1:0-17940 GCA_041490825.1 Methylomirabilia bacterium
CGTGCAGGGCGTAGAGCACCATGAAGGGCGTGATGATCCCCTCGGTCTCGGCGGGGTCGAGCCAGCGGGAGGCCAGCGTGATGTGGATGCCCCACGTCATGGTGCCTTCCGGCATGGCCGCGCGCCCCTCGGGCGCGGCGGTCGCCGAGCGGGCGACACCGAAGGCCAGCACGGCCAGAAGCACGACGACGACGCGCGAGATGAATGGCCTCATGGGTTCCTCCCCTGTTTGGGTGGGACGAGCGCGGCGGGCCCGGTCCCGATCAGATCCGCGCGGCCCGCCTCACGCAGCGCCTCACGCGCGAGCGGCCATTGATCAGGGCTCCAGTAGAGGAGCAGCGCCTTCTGGAGCTTCTTCGCCCTGAGGCCGATCGCCGTATACACCGGCGTCATCGTCAGCGGGTCGATGCCCGTGTAGTACATGCACGTCGCCATCGCCATCGGCGTCGGGATGAAGTCCTGCACCTGCCGCGGCCGGCGCCCGTTCTTCTTCAGCCAGAGCGCGAGATCCACCATGTCCTCGAGCGTGGAGCCGGGGTGCCCGCTGATGAAGTAGGGAATGTCGTACTGCTCCTTGCCCGCCTCCTGGCTCGCGCACGCGAACATCGTCTGGAACCGCTCGTAGCTCTCGATGCCCGGCTTCTTCATCTTCTCGAGCACGCGCGGGCTCACGTGCTCCGGCGCGACGGACAGCTGGCCGCCCACGTGGTGGCGCGCGAGCTCCTCGACGTACTCGGGCGAGCGCTCGGCGAGGTCGTAGCGCACGCCGCTCGCGATGAAGACGTGCTTGACGCCGTCCTGCTCGCGCACGCGCTTCATCAGCTGGATCAGCGGGCCGTGGTCGGTCCTGAGGTTCTCGCAGACGCCGGGATGCACGCACGAAAGGCGCCGGCACTTCGACTCGATCTCCGGGCTCTTGCACGCGAGCTTGTACATGTTCGCCGTCGGGCCGCCGAGGTCGGTGATGGTCCCGCGGAAGTCGCCCTGGCGGCGGAGCGCGCGGATCTCGCGCAGCACGCTCTCCGCCGAGCGGTTCTGGATCACGCGGCCCTCGTGCTCGGTGATGGAGCAGAAGGTGCAGCCGCCGAAACAGCCACGCATGAGCACGAGCGAGTGCTTCACCGTCTCGTACCCGGGGATCGGCTCCGTGTACATCGGGTGCGGCACGCGGGTGAAAGGCAGGTCGTAGAGCTCGTCCATCGAGACGGCGCCGCCGCCGCTGCCCGCGCCGTCCTCGAGCGGGAACGCCGGTGGGTTGAAGTACACGCCGCGCCTCGCGTGACGCTGGGCGAGCGGGCGCGCGTTGCCGGGGTTGGTCTCGACCTGGAAGCGGCGCGACATCTCGGCGAACGCGCGCTTGTCGGTGGAGACCTCTTCGTACGACGGCAGCACCACCACCTTGCGATCGGCGACCATGCGCGCCGGGTCCGCCTCCTGGCGTGTCATCTCTGCGTCGTTGATGAGGAACGCCGTGCCACGCACGTCGCGGATCTCCCCGATGCGCTCGCCGCGATCGAGACGGTCCGCCACCTCCCAGATCGGCCGCTCGCCCATGCCGAACACGAGCAGGTCGGCCTTCGCGTCGAGGAGCATGGAGCGGCGCACGGTATCGCTCCAGTAGTCGTAGTGCGCGATCCGACGCAGCGAGGCTTCGATGCCGCCGAGCACGACGGGCACATCGGGATAGGCCTCGCGGCACCGCTGCGCGTAGACGACGGTGGCGCGATCGGGACGGCAGCTGGTGCGGCCGCCCGGGCTGTACTGGTCCTCCGAGCGGTTCTTCTTCTGCGCGGTGAGGCGGTTGAGCATCGAGTCGAGATTGCCGGCCGACACGCCGAAGAAGAGCCGCGGCTTCCCGAGCGCGCGGAACGGGTCGGCGCTCTGCCAGTCGGGCTGCGGGATGATCCCGACCTTGAAGCCGCGCCCCTCGAGGAACCGCGCAATGAGCACCGGCCCGAACGCCGGATGGTCGACGTAGGCGTCGCCGCTGACGATGACGATGTCGAGCTCGGTCCAGCCGCGCGCCTCGAGATCGGCCCGCGAGGTCGGGAGGAAGCGGGTGCGGGACATCGGGGGGCTGACGGCCATTCGTCTATTGTGCCAGTCCGCGGGTCGATTCACCTCTGTGTCTCACGCGTCGACCGTCGATATCAGGAACCGCGCGGCGCGCCGCCCGGCGCCAGGAGGCGAAATCGATGTTCTCGAACACGGTCGCGAAGCCGCACCGGCGCACGGCGGCGGCGAAGAGATACCCCTTTTCATCAACCACTTCTACTTCTATGCCGTCGATCGGGACTTCGGCCCGTTCTTTCTGAAGTTCGGCACCTACTTCCCGTACAACGCCAAGCTCTGCCTCAACGGCCACGAGTATGTGAAGCGGCAACTCACCCAGCGCGGCATCGCGTACGAGGCGCTCGACAACGGCATTCTGTCGTGTGGCGACCCCCGGCGAGTCCAGGCGCTCTGCGATGGCCTCTCGGCCGCGAAGATTGAGGCCTTCGCCATTCTCCACGCTGTTCTCATTTCGGACGGTGGCGACGAGTGAGCCTTTTCGGCCCGCCCGCGATGTTGACATGTTCCCGCTTCTAAGTTACATATACCCTCGTTCCGGGCAGAGGTGTACCTCCTGCGGACGGGCCGGCGTCAAGCAACGCGAAGCTGCGTTCGGACCGGCTGTGGCCGGAACCATCCTAGCCATGAGCAACGAAATCGTTCGGCCTCAGCTGGCAGACATATGGAGAATTGCGCGTTGCCACCGTGACGCACCCCACCTCGGCCAGCTGAGCGGCGTGACCTATAACCCGGTGTTTGTGCTGGGGGAGCACCGGTCGGGAACTACCATTCTCTATAAACTGCTCGCCTTGTCGGGATCCTTCAACTATCTCACCGCCTACCATACCCTGCATTATGGGCAGCTTCTGGCGAACCACGACAACGGCACCACCGCCCAAGTGTGCCAGGAGTTGAATGAGTTGCTCCGCTCCCTGGGTGTGTCCACGCGACTCGTCGACGAGATCGAGTTCACCGCCGACTATCCGGAAGAGTACTGCTTTGTCTTGCAGGATCGCAGCCTCAGCTTTTGCCTCCGGCGCCGCAACCTTCGCGCCTTTGATCAACTGTGCAGAAAGCTTCAATACACGGGCGACCCGGGACGGCAGCTCTTGCTGAAGAACCCCTTCGACTTCGACAATTTCCTCACCATCAAGCGCTTGGTGCCAAGCGCGCGGTTCGTGTTCATCCATAGACACCCACTCTTCACGCTCAACTCCATTCTGCAAATGGTGCGCCGGAACTGGCGCGAAGGCAACGTGATCAATCAACTCTACTCTCCAACCTACGCCCGGCTGCAAGGCAATCAAGCGTTCACGGACCTCATGCAATGGCTGCTCAAGTCCGATTCGCCTCTTCAACTGGGACGGCGCCTGATGGCCCGGCGGATTGCGCGACGCGCACGCTACTATAGGCAGCACATCGCGGAACTGCCCGATGCGGACTACCTCTCACTGCGGTATGAGGATCTGTGCCGGGACCCCCAGGACCAGATGGCGAGAATCTTTCGCTTCCTAGGGGAAACGCCCCGCCACGCGGTGGATTATGCCCCCTGGATTCGCCCTCGCCGGTTGGACCTTCTTCCGGACCTGAAGCGGGTCGAAGCGACGCTGCAACGGCGTTTCCAGACGGCCATCACCTACCACGGCTACGACCGGGAAATCACCTAGCCCGGCTTCGTGATCTCCAAACGGCGCATAACTCAAGCCGCGAGGCGGTGAGCAATCCGGTCGTCGAGCCGTTCTGTCGCCGGGTCGCGGGTGAGGCGTAGAACCTGGCGACCGCGGACGATTCGTCGACGGCGTCCGGGCCCTGACTGACCCAGTGGCACGACTACCTCGCCGACGCCACCCTGGCGGATGCCATCGATCCTTCGGACTCGAAGTGGATGAGACGTTCGTTGGAGGCGTGGCAGAGGGTGGGGGGAGACGACACGGTGGGAAGAAGGTCCTCGTCGCCCTCGCCGTCGAGATCCGGGGTCTGGCCATCGTGCGCATTCGCCTCCGGCCAATTCGGGACGCGTCGGCGGAGAGCCTGCTGCCCTTCGTCCGGGACGCAGCGATCCCGGGCTCCCGCATCATCACCGATAGCTGGCCCGCCTACGTGGGAGTGACCGCGGCCGGATACGTCCATCGGCGGCCGGGGATCCGAGGCAGCGGGGAGTCCGCTGACCGACTGCTGCCCCACGTTCATCGGGTCGCCTCGCTCCTCAAGCGCTGGTTGCTCGAGACTCACCAGGGTCGGCCAGAACGCGCGCACCTACCGTACTACCTCGACGAATTCACCGTTCGCTTCAACCGCCGGACCACGCGGGGCCGACCTTACGTACTCGGCAATCTGCTGGCGCGTTTGCGGGACGGCGGTCACCGGGATGATCTTGGTGATCGTCTTGCCGCCGAGTTGACGGGTCAGCGACCAACTCGGTCCGTGACCACCCGCCTCTTCGGCGGCGCAGTGGCAGTTCGGCTTGCCGCACTTCCGGTAGCGATCCACCAGGGAACCGGGTCGGAGATCCCCGAGGGTGGAGAGTTCGCCGGGATCAAAGGGAGTGGACATGGGCGCCTCCTGGTCTGACAGTTTTTACAACTGTCAGACAGCGCGGCAAGTCCTCATCCCGACACGACTCCCACGAAGCGTCACGATCGTGACGTGCGCCCGAACTCCGTTTCCTGCTTGACCATCGAGGGTATTCGACCTAATCTCAATGGGTCAACAGAGAGGGTCATCGTCGCGTCTCCCCGGCGTAGTCGACGAAGCACTCTTCCTCCCTGGCGGTGAAGCTGGCGCATCGTCAGGCCGCGGTGCCGGAGTCACTGAGGGCCCCCTGCGCCCGATGCACCGAGGTTGAGATCTGTGGCTGCTGCTGCTCTCGCAAGGAAGAGAATGTGGCGAGCTCAAGAGCCAACGGTCAGGATCGCAGGAGCCCCCGCCGGACCCTGAATGGTGAGAGACCCCATGCGCGAATTGAGAGGCCTGACAGCCCTCGTCACCGGAGCTTCTCGGGGCGTCGGCTGCTATATCGCGGAGGCCCTCGCGCGAGAGGGCATGCACCTCGTGCTCACGGCGCGCAGTCGGATCGAGTTGGAATCGCTCGCCGCGCGGCTTCGTGCGCACGGCTCAACGACGGTCATCGTCACGGCCGATCTGAGCCGCCGTGAAGAGTTGGAATCGCTTGTCCAGCAGGCGACGGCGACAACCGCCGCGATCGACGTGCTGGTCAACAACGCCAGCATGGCGTGCATGCTCCCCTACCACCGGATCGCTCCCGGCGACATCCGGCGCGAGATCGAGGTCAACCTGACCGCGCCCATGCTGCTCACCCGGCTTCTGTTGCCCGGGATGCTGGAAAGGAAACGGGGCCACGTCGTCAATATCTCATCCTTGGGCGGCGTGATCGCTCTGCCGTACGAAGAAGCCTACTGCGCGACGAAGGCGGGTCTGATTCTGTTCTCCAAGTCCTTGCGCGCGGAATATCGAGCCCAGGGAGTGAGTTCCTCGGTGATTCTCCCCGGCGTGATTTGGGGCACAGGCATGGTCCGCAATTTTGAGGTGAAGTCTGGCCTCAGGATGCCCCGATCGGCCGGCGGCTGCACGCCCGAGCACGTGGCCCGAGCCGTCGTCCGCGCGATTCGGCGCGACCTTCTTGAAGTCGTCGTGAACCGACCTCCACTCCGGCCGCTGCTGGCGGTACTGCGGCTGTTCCCGAGACTGGCCGATCCTCTGTTCCGCAGCCTGGGCGTCTATAAAACGGGAGAGAGCGCGGCGGCCGTGAACCTTGAGTCTGGCGGCGCCCTCACGGGGGTGAGGATCTCCGGCGAGCCACCGCCCGCGCGCCAGAACAACCTCCGGGATGTCTAGAATAGGGCCCCACATTCGGAGTGGTCACGACCCCGCGGCGGCTGCGGATGGCTTCGTGGGCGCCCCCGGGCGGCCGGGCGTAGCGGAACCCACGAGTCCCGTCCGCAGCTCGAAGAGCTGCGTTCGAGCGAGCCGGTAACGGAACCCGGACCTCCGGGGCGCCCACGACGACAGGACCCGCAGCCGGTACGCCACCCGAGCGCAGTCACTCCGAATCGTGGGGGCCATTTAGTTAGTTAGGTAGGGCCCGGCTCGCTCTTCAGGTTCGGGCCGCGGTGGGCGCCTGCAAAGTGTTCGGCGTCCGACGGCCGCTTTTCGTCGATGCGGGCTGATGCGAGAGCACGGCGTCCTGGATGCCCTTCGAACTCGCCACGGCCCTCGAGCGGCCGTCAAGCACGGCGCATCGCCTCATCGCCGGAAAGGTAGCCGTGCTTTCTCATGTTGTCCCGGCAGATCTCCTCGATCACCTCAAACCCCTGGTACTTGTTCGTGTGGTGGACCGAGCCCACCTCGCCGATCTTGCTCCAAAAGGACGCCGTCTTCTCGCTCACGGGCGCAAGCTCACAGAATTCGAGGATGCGTCCGACCTCGCCGCGCGGATCCCGGAGGATGTCTTCGCACCGCACCTCGTGAAAATGCGGGAGCGTCGCGCGGACGCTGTCCACGTACGTGATCGCGTCGTTCCAGAGATGGGCCGTCGTGCGCACGTCCTCGGCCCCGTAGCGGCGAACGTACTCGGCAAGCCGCGGAAACCTCGGGTACGGGACGACCGACTGCTCGTGTCCCGCGTCAATCTTATGGCGCCGCTGCCGTTCGATCTCCAACCGGCACAACTTCACCATCGAGTTGGCGGTCAGCCGCGCGTCGCGGATGATGTGCACGAATTTCGCGTCCGGGAAGAGGTCGCGGACCACTTCGAGATGCGGAAGCGGCGCAAGCAGCTTGTCAAAGAACCGCTTCGTCGGATCGCCATGGCACCAGATCACCTTGCGGATCGTCTCGTAGATCCGCTCGACCTCGACCGGCGTGAAGTCGGCGCTCCGAACGTGCCGGTACTCGAGCGAAAAGGGATCAAGCTTGAACCATTCGACCCAGAACGCGATCGCGTCGCTCGGGGAGCCCGCCGACACCCTCACGCTGTCGGCGAGGTAGCGCTCCCCTTCGAAGTCCAACTTCAACCGGCGACGACAATGCTCGACCGCACAAAACGTGGTCGGGAAGCGGTTCATCGCGTTGTTCACATACGCGACGTCGGGGTGCGAGCAGAGAAGGTCCTGCAGCATGGTCGTCCCCGACCGCGGCATGCCGATCAGAAAGATGGGCCGATCGACCCGGATTTTCGTCGTATCGACAGACAGCACGACCCGCTCGTACCACCGGAGGAACCTCTCCAGGAGCGGTGGCAGCTTTGCGGGGTGGAATGACTGCTCGCGTGCGGCGCGGGCGAGCAGCAATCGAGACCTCCAATTGGGAAACGTGGGCTGTCCACTCACTGCGTCACCTCATCGCTGGGCGGCCGCTTTGCAAATCCCCTCCACGCCAGAGAGCCGGACCCGGGCTGGCAAGCATCGGGCTCGCTGACATGCCGGCGCCCCGACGCTGCCGCCGGACACCGTCCCGCCACCGTGGCGCCGCTCATGTCTGGCGCGACCGCGGCGAGCGCGGAATCCAGCGCGGCACACGGTGTACATATGCCTCATACGACGACCCGAATCGCTTCCGCAGAAGCGGTTCCTCCAGCAACACGACCTGCATGTGCGCGAGCGGGAGCCCGAGCAGGAACATCAGGGCAATCCCCGTCGACGAAAGCGCGATCGAGAGACCGAAGATGGCTCCGGCGAGCCAGGCCGCCACGGGATTGCGCACCCAGCGGTAGGGGTCGCTGGCGCGCTCCAGGATGCGCTGGACGGCTGAGGAATCGCTCTGGTTCGTTGGCACTCTGATCGCCCCCCTTTTCTAGAACGTCTGCGGAGCACCCGCCCACACGGGTTGCCTCAATTCCCTGCCACACTCATTTGGACCAACCCTCAGACCAGGACGTACGGACCCTCGTTGTCCCCGGCTTGAGTATCGCAGACGCTCACGGCGGTGGCCGCCACGTAAAACGTCTCGTCGACCGGCACGTTCGCCGGGAGCCGAAGCGTCTTCTCTACGGGACGCCCGCTGGTGCTTGTCACGTCGACGGACGTGTCGACAGACCCGCCCCCGATGAGTTTCGGAAGGTATGAGTCGACCTTGACGTCACCCGGCTGCATGACGGACGTCTCTTTGTCCGCGATCCACACGCTAATCCTTTTAATCCCGCACGCATGCGATGCCTTGACCCTGGTCACAATCGAGCCATTGTCGAACTCCACGAAGAGTGTGACTTGGGGATCCTCCGGATGTTTCTTGCAACACCAGCGGGAGGCCAGCGTGATGTGAACGCCCCAGGTCATGGTGCCTGCGGGCGCGGCCGCGCGCCCCGCGGGCACGGCCGCGCGCCCCGCGGGCACGTCCGCGCGCCCCGCGGGCGCCGCAGCCGCCGAGCCGACGATACCGAACCCGAGGACGAGCGCCACGAAGACGATGACGACGCGCGACGTGCATGAACCTCATGGGTTCCTCCCGGTGGCGGGTGTCGAGGAAGGGTCTCACAAGAGCGGAGATCAGTCGATGACGACGATGTAGAGTTTATTTCGGCGTCTTAGCGTAAGGAGGTCCTTCCTGTGAGCGAATTCGACGGAAAGATCGTGCTGGTCACTGGATGCGCGCGGGCGCGCGGGATGGGCCGCGCGATCTCAGTCGCGTTCGCACGCGCGGGTGCCGATATCGTTGCGACCGACATCGCTACCGGCGGGACGCGGAACGAGAACGAAGAAGGGCTGGAGGAAATACGTCTCGGCTGGAAGGGCCTCGAGAGCCTGGTGGGGGAGATCGAGGGCCTCGGGCGTCGCGTCCTCACGATCGTGGGCGACGTGAGTCGTGCCGCCGACGCGGAGCGCTTCGTCTCGGAGGCGCTCGCGCGGTTCGGCCACCTCGACGTGCTCGTCAACAACGCGGCCGCACCTCACGGCGCTGATCGCCGTTTGCTCTGGGAAGTGCCCGAAGAGGCATGGGACCTCGTTCTCGACGTCAATCTCAAGGGCACGTTCTTGATGAGCCGAGCCGTGATCCCTCACATGCTGTCGCGCGGCGTGGGGCGGATCATCAACATGGCGTCGGTCTCGGGCAAGCGCGGCACGCCCCGGAGAGGCGCCTACACGGCGTCGAAGTTCGGCGTGATCGGTCTCACTCAGGTCATGGCCCAGGAGCTGGCTTCGCACGGCATTACCGTGAACGCAATCTGTCCCGGTAGCGTCGACACGAGCCGGCGCGAATCGACCTCACGGCGCGAGCGCGCGCTCGCCGAACGCGACCCGGCCGCGCCGGTGCCCACCCTTCCTCCGACCGGGCGCATCGCTCGTCCCGACGACGTCGCGCGCCTGGCGGTCTTCTTTGCCTCCGAGCAGAGCGATCACATCACCGGTCAGGCATGGAACGTGGACGGCGGCGCAGTAATGCATTGAGAGCATCGCATCGCCCTGTCGCGCCAGTCTCCTCGAACGACTTCGCGAACGCCGGAGGCAAACGACACGGCCAGTGACGCCGGGGATCGCCGGATCGTCCATCTCGACATGGACGCGTTCTACGCGTCGGTCGAGCAACGCGACCGGCCGGAGCTTCGTGGTCTGCCCGTCGTCGTCGGCGGTCACTCGCGGCGCGCCGTCGTCGCTGCGGCCTCGTACGAGGCGCGAGCGTTCGGCATCCGGTCCGCGATGCCGATGTTCCGCGCACGCCGGCTTTGTCCTGACCTCGTGATCGTCGAGTTACGAATGGAGCACTACCGCGCGGTGTCCCAGCAGATCCGCGCCGTCGTGGTGAAGTACACCGAGCTGATCGAGCCTCTCGCGCTCGACGAGGTCTTCCTCGACGTCTCCGAGGTCACGACCTCCATCTCGGATGCCGGCGCGGTCGCACAGCGAATGAAAGAAGAGATCCGCGTCGAGGTCGGTCTGACCGCGTCGGCCGGGGTCGGTCCGAACAAGTTCGTCGCGAAGATCGCGTCCGATCTCCGGAAGCCCGACGGTCTCGTGGTCGTCGAGCCGGACGGTGTAGGCGACTTCCTCGCGCCCCTGCCCGTCGCTCGGATGTGGGGCGTCGGCAAGGTCACCGAGCGACGATTGAAGGAGATCGGCATCCACACGCTCGGAGATCTCGCCTCCGCGGACCCTGCGCGGCTCGGCGCGCTCCTCGGTAAGCACGGGCCGCGCATGGTCGACTTCGCACGCGGCGTCGATCATCGCCCCGTCGAGGTCTCGCGAGAGCCGAAGTCCGTGAGCAATGAGACGACCTTCGACGAGGACACGACGGACCTGACGCTGCTCACCCAGCACATCGCGCAGCTCGCGCAGCGCGTGTCCGAGCGTCTCGGAAGGCGCGGACTCTCGGGCCGGACGATCGTCCTCAAGCTCACATACCGCAACTTCCAGCACGTCACCCGGCGCACGACGCTCGCGGGACCGACGAGCGACGCCGACGTCATCGCCGCCGAGGCCACGACGCTCCTGGGCCGGCTCTCCGCCGCGTCGCGACCGGTGCGACTGGTGGGCGTCGGCGTCTCCGGCCTCGTGACGTCGAGCGCGGTGTCACAACTCGCGCTGCCCGCGAGCGCCGTGTCGCTGCCGAGCGCGCTTCCATCTCTTGAAGAACGCCATCGACCGCGTAATCCCGCCTCAGACGTCGATCAGCAGTAGTTGAGCGCCAGCGCTCCAGTCGCTATCGAGCTTGCAGCAGGGCGAAGAGCGTCTCATACGCGCGCTTCGCGCGCTCGACTACCGGAAGATCGGCGATCGCCCGGCATGGTGCTTCCACCGCGAGGGGCGCGGTGTCGGGCAAGGCCGCCACCAGATCCGCCAGCGGCAGGACGCCCTCGCCGGGAAGGAGCCGGCCCGTGCGCGCCTCGCGAATGAGTGCGGGCGTGTCGCCGGGCCCGGGCATATCTGCAGAGGCATCGCAGATCTGCGCGTACCGCAAGAGCGCGGGATCGACCTCGGCGATGTGAGCGGGAATTCCTCCCGACCGGCTGAAATGCAACGCATCGATCAGGACTGACGCGTTCGACCGCTTCGACTGCGCCACCACGTGGGCGGCGTGGGTGAGTGTTCGGACCCCCGTGTAGATCGCGAACTCGAGGCAGACGTGCAGACCGTAGCCGGCCGCGTGGTCGCAGAGCTCGCAGAATCGCTCGATGGTGCGCGCTTCCTCGGGCTCGGCGCTCATGACGAGCACGTTCTTCGCGCCGAGCCGTGCCGAAACCTCGAGGAAGCCTTCCGGAATGCCCACCGGGTGCTCGGGCTCGAAGCGAAGGAATTCCGTGTCGAGCACGGACACTCCCGTATCCGCCAGACGCAGCAACGTCTCCCGCAGAAGCGGCCCCTCATGCAGTATGTCGTACGGAGGGATGCCCACGCTCGGCGTGGCGGTCAGCCGGATCCCGATGGTCCTGAAGCCGGCGGCCGCCGCCACCGAGACCAGCTCGGGAGGCGTCGTGTCCAGCACGGTGAGGTGCGCGAGCGAGATCTGCCGGGGAGTCGTCGTGGACACCCGCAGATAGTAACCCGGCGCCCGGCGTGGACTACGCCCTGTATCGATTCAGCCACGTTGACCCTCCCGTACGCTGCCGATACGATGCGCACCATGGCGCGTTACGAAACCAGGACGCGACGCTTCAACCGAGCCGAATACGAGAGGCTCATCGCCCTGGGGGTGTTCCAGCCGGGCGAAGCGATCGAACTGATCGGTGGCGAGCTCATGGTCGCCGAGCCACAAGGCGCCGCGCACTATACGGCGATCCGGAAAACCGCGAAGGCGCTGGAGGCGATCTTCGGCCCCGGATGGGAAGTGCGTACGCAGGGACCGATCGGGCTCGACGACGACTCCGAGCCCGAGCCCGACGTCGCGGTCGTCCCCGGCGTTCCGGACGACTATGGCCGCGCGCATCCCTCGCGCCCCGCTCTCACCGTCGAGGTGGCCGAGTCGAGCCTCGGCGTCGATCGCCAGCGCAAGGGCAGTCTTTACGCTCGGGCCGGCCTGCGGGACTACTGGGTGGTCAACCTGGTGGACCGCGTCCTCGAAGTGTACCGGGAGCCGGTTTCCGATTCCGCAGCGCCGTTCGGTTGGCGTTACGCTCGCTGCGCTGTGTTCGACGCCTCCGCGCGCGTCGCGCCTCTCGCTGCGGTGGGATCAAGCATCCTCGTCTCGCAACTCCTCCCCTGACCGAGGCAAGGAGACCTGATGGTGGCCACGCTCTATGTGATGCGAACGCTCAGGGGAAGACGAGCACGCCGCGGCCCACCGCGTCGGTGTCGATGTCCTCGTACGCGCGATTGATCTCGGCCAGCGAGTAGCGCCGCGTGACGAGGCCAGCGACGTCGAGCCGGCCGCGCTCGACCCAGTCGCAGATGCGCGGCATGTCCTGGCGCGGATGGGCCGAGCCGTAGTAGCAGCCCGTGATGGTCTTCTCCCCGCGCGTCAGCACGACGGGCTCGATGGCGGCCGCGTCGCCATTGGGCGCGATGCCCACGATCACTGCCGTCCCGCGCTTGCGAAGCATGTCCACGGCCATCTTGGTGGTGGCGCTCCCGCCATAGGCCTCGAACGCGAAGTGGACGCCGCCGCCGGTGAGCTCCTGCACTCGCGCCACCGCGTTCTCTCTGCGCGCGTTCACGATGTGGGTCGCGCCGAACTTCTTGGCGAAGGCGAGCGCGGTGTCCTTGACGTCGACCGCCACGATCGTGGTCGCGCCAGCCAGTCGCGCGCCCTGGAGGACGTTGAGGCCGACGCCGCCGCAACCGATGACCACCACGCTGTCGCCGGGCTGCACGCGCGCGTTGAACACGGCGGCGCCCACGCCGGTCGTGACGCTGCAGCCGATCAACGCCAGCTCCGGAAAGTCGAGCGCGGCGGGCGCGGGAACGCACCCCATCTCGGGGACGACGGCGTACTCGGCGAAACAGGCCACCTTGCCCATGTGGGCGCAGTCCTGCCCGGCCAAGGTGTGCAGGCGCGACGTGTTGTCGTAGAGCTTACCGGTGGTGCGCGCGTGCTCGTCGCACAGATGCGGTCGGCCGCTCTCGCAGGAGTGGCAGTGCCCGCAGTTCGGCACGAAGCTCAGGATGACGCGGTCGCCAGGCTTGACCATGGTGACGCCCTCGCCGACGCTCTGGACGGTGCCGGAGCCCTCGTGCCCCAGCACCGCGGGCAGGGCGATGGTGGCTTCGCCTTTCTGAAAGTGCAGATCGCTCCGGCACACGCCGGCCGCTCGGACCTTGATCAACACCTCGCCGCGCTTGGGCGGGTCCAGCTCCAGCGTCTCGACCGAGTACGGCTTGTTGACGTCGTAGAGCACGGCGGCGGTGACGCGCATGACGTTCTCCTTCTCGCGAATGTGTGGCGCCCGGCGTCGAGCCCGGGCAGGGCTGCAAGCTTAGCCGAGATCGACGCGCGCGGAAAGCTCGACTATGTGCGTCAGGCAGGAACGATCGCCCGGCCTCAAGCTGACGGCAAATCGGTCTTCGAGAAGTCGGTACCGACGTAGAGAAGCGGTTGTCCCGCGAGCCGGGCAGTGGCGTACGCGAGGCAGTCGCCGAAGTTGAGTCCGGCGCCGTGCCGACCCTTCCCAAACCTGGTATACGCATCGACGGCGGTTCGCCAGTGCTCGTGACTGAACGGGATGATCGTCAACCGAAACTCGTCCGTAAAACGAGACAGGAGCGGCCCTGCGTTCTTCCCCAGGCGCGCGGTCAGCACGAGGCCGGTCTCGGCCAGCGTTGGAGCGCTGACGCCGGCCGCTTCGCTCCCGAGCCGAGTCACCAAGTCTTCCCAGCCCGGCTCCCGGAGCACGATCGCCACGATCGCGGAGGAGTCGACGATCACACGCCGGCCGGCCCGTAGCCCAGGATCGCGTCCTGTTGCTTGCGACTGAGCCGCTTGCCGAGCGCGTGCCGCGGCACCGAAGGCCAGACGTCCTCTTCGAGGAATCGGATGAGCTCCTGACGCCGGTCCCGCCGGACGACGCGGAGCGCCAGACGCTCCTTTCGCTCCTGGAGAGCGACCTTGACCGCGCGCGTCTTGCTTTCGCCGGTGATCGCCGCGACTTCGGCGGCGAGGCGTTCGGTATCCCGATCCTTGATGTTCAGCGCCATGACTCCCGTGCTCCTGATGGTGTAATTACACCAAAATGGTACCACAAGCCGAATCGATCGATCCGTCAGACGAACGTCAGCGGCTCGACGTGGGCCTCGCCGCGCGCGAAGCGCGCGATGTCGAGTGGCGAGGCGTCCATGGTCACGGCGTGGCCGCGCACGAGCATCTCGGCCATGAGCTGGCCGGCAATCGGGCCGTGCATGAAGCCGTGGCCGCTGAAGCCCGCGATGACGTGCAGTCCCGCGACGCCCGGGACGGCGCTGACGATGCCGGTCTGGTCCGGCGTCATTTCGTAGAGGCCGGCCCACGCGCGCATGAGCTCGGCGTCCCCCAGCGCCGGCGCTCGGTGAATCGCGCGCTCGACCACTCGCGGCTCGAGACTGCGATCGATCTCGGTGTTGAAGCCGTCGGGGTCTCGCCACCTGACGACCGCCGCCGGCCTGTTCAGGGCGATGGACATGCGGCGGTGGCTCGAGCGCGCCGAGGCTCCGGGACGAGGGCGGCTGCGGTCACGGAATCATCCAGCTCGAGGCCGAGGTCAGCCGTTCGGCTGGCGTTACGCTCGCCGCGAGGTGCTCGGCCATCCGGAAGGCGGCTCAGACATACTATGGTAGGATTCAGCCGATGCCGGTGGAGAAGGTCTCGCTGAGCCTGGACACCGGGCTGGTGGCCAGGGCCCGCCGCGTCGCCGGACACCGGGGGCTGTCGGCCCTCGTCAACGATGCGCTCCGTATCAAACTGCAGCACGAGCGGCTCCGCGCCCTGCTCGCCCAGATGGACGCCGAGTTCGGACCGGTCCCGGCAGCGGAGATGGACCGCGCACGCGCGACATGGCCCGAACACGGCGTCGCCAAGCGCAAGTCCCGCCGCAGCGCCTGATCCTGGACTCCGGGGCGGTGATCGCCTGGTCCCGCGGCGACGTGCGCGCCCGCGCGGTGCTGACGCGTGCTCTCGAGCTCGCGCTCGACGTCCGGATCCCTGTCGCCGTGCTTGCCGAGATTTTGCGCGGCGGCGCCCGGGACGCTGCCATCCATCGTGTGCGGAACGCGGTCGATGTGTTCCCGACCGAGGAGGCGACCGCCCGCCTCGCCGGCGCGCTGCTCGGTCGTACCGGAGGCACCAACACCGTCGATGCGCTCGTCGCCGCGGAGGCCGTCATCGCGGCCGCCGACGTGCTGACCAGCGACGCCGAAGACCTGCGCGCCCTTCTCAGCGATCACCGGAGAGTGACGGTCATCCAGCTTTGAAGGCCGTTCGCCCTCGGTATTGCAATCCCTGCTTTGACTTCCCCCACACCCCCAGACGCTCGGCGCGCCCCAGCAAAGCCGGGACGCTCCTCGATACTCCGACAGGCTCCGAGCGGGGCTAGGAATCTCCCGCTCGAAGACTTTAAAGGCGCGCCAGCGAGCGCGGGTTTGATATCACAGAAGGAGATGTTTACCGCCGAGCCGAAGGCCGCCGTATCCGCCGTCCAGATGGGCGCTCGCCAGCGGGCGATCTCGGTCTCGGAATTCTTCACCAAGAACCGTCATCTGCTCGGCTTCGACAATCCGAGAAAGTCCCTCCTCACGTGCGTCAAGGAAGCCGTCGACAACGCGCTCGATGCATCCGAGGAAGCGGGGATCCTGCCCGACGTCGTCGTCAAGGTGGACGTCGTGGCGAGCAACGGGGCGGCTCCGTCGCCGGCCAGCCAGGCGACCCGCTTCCGCGTCACCGTGATCGACAACGGCCCCGGCATCGTCCGCCAGCAGATTCCGCCGATCTTCGCCAAGCTCCTCTACGGCTCCAAGTTCCATCGGCTGCGCATGAGCCGCGGCCAGCAGGGCATCGGCATCTCCGCTGCCGGCATGTACGCTCAGCTGACGACCGGCAAGCCGGTGCAGATCATCTCGCGCACGAGCGCGCGGGCATCGGCGCACTACTTCGAAGTCCAGATCGACACCAAGAAGAACGAGCCGAGGATCTTCGAGAACAAGAAGATCGCCTGGGAGCACCATCGCGGCACCCAGGTGACGCTCGAGATCGAGGGGCGCTATCAGAAAGGCCGCGCGTCGGTGGACGAGTATCTCGAGCAGACCGCCATCGCCAATCCGCACGTGAAGCTCGTCTATCACACCCCGGAGGGAGAGACCCGAGAGTATCCGCGGACGATTCATGAGCTGCCGCCCCAGCCCCGCGAGATCAAGCCGCATCCCTACGGGATCGAGTTCGGCATTCTCCTCCGAATGCTGCACGACACCAAGAGCCACTCGCTCGCGGGATTTCTCGCGAGTGATTTCAGCCGGGTCTCCTCCGCCGTCGCCCAGGAGATTTGCCGGACGGCCAAGCTCTCGCCGAACGCGCGGCCGCGAAACATTCGCGGCGGCGATGCCGAGGCGCTCTACAAAGCGATCCAGTCGACCAAGATCATGGCGCCACCGTCGAACTGCATTTCGCCCATCGGCGAGAAGGCGATCCTCCACGGCGTGTACAAGCAGATCAAGGGAGACTTCTACACGGCGGTCACACGGCCGCCGGCGGTGTACCGCGGCAATCCGTTCGTCATCGAGGCGGGACTCGCTTACGGCAAGGGGCCGGACCAGGCGGCGAGCCCGGAAGCGCCCGCGGTCCCGCTCGCCGAAGGCGAGCAGCGGGAGGACGACAACGAGCTGGCGCGCGTGATTCGCTACGCCAACCGCGTCCCCCTGCTCTACCAGCAATCGGCCTGCGCGACGTTCAAGGCCGTGCTGGAGACCGCCTGGCGGAACTACGGCATTCCGCAGTCTCGGGGCGCGCTGCCGGCCGGCCCGATGGTCGTGTTCGTCCACATGGCCTCGGTCTGGGTGCCCTTCACCAGCGAGTCGAAGGAAGCGATCGCTGATTACGACGAGATCCGGAAGGAGATCAAGCTCGCGCTGCAAGAGTGCGGGCGCCGGCTCGGCGTGTTTCTACGGCGGCGCGATCGGGCCAAGAGCGAGTTTCGCCGGCGCAACATCTTCGAGCTATACATCGAAGAGGTCGTCGAGGCGTGCGCCCGCCTGAAGGGCGGCAAGCTGGCCAAGGAAAAGCTCAAGACCCAGTTACAGAAGATCGCCATGAAGCGGACCGGCGGGGCGAGGACGGACGAGATCCTGGGCCACGAGAGCGGCCCGGAAGGTCTCCCGCATTCGATCATCGTCACGTCCGACGGGACCGAAGGAGAGGCGCCGGTGTTGCCCGCCGCCGAGCGGAGCGATGGCGCGCCGCCGGAAGAGCCCCGCCCGAAGCGGAAGAAGAGATAGAAAGAACCATGGCGCGAGCAAAGCCGAAGAAGCCCGGTGCGGTCGAGAAGAAGCTCATCGGCGTGGCCGATGTCGTGATTGCCGCCGCCGAACGTAGCAAGGATCCCACGCTCTCGATCCCCGTGCGCAGCCTCGCCAACGTCAACTTCAACGAGAAGCGCGGCATCATCGAGATGGGCAAGCGCAAGCAGGCGCGCACGTTCTTCAACGTGGGGATGGCGAAGAAGTTCATGCAGACGGTGCTGGTGGCCGATGCCCTGAGTGAGCTGCAGCGGGCAAACCTCACGACCTCGCTGCGGGAGATCTACTACCGCACCAAGCACACGATGAAGGGCTCGCACGAGAACACGTTCGACGGCCAGAACGAGTCCGACCCGCTGATCGAGGACCTTGAAGTCTCGCTGGCGGCGCTGCGCGAGGAGCTCCACGTGCGCGCCGAGAACGCCGGCAGCATCGTGGGGCCCGTCGTGCTCGCCGACGACGGCGACCGGGTGGACTGCGCGCGCCTGGGCAAGGGCGGCTACTCGGTGCCTTCCATCGTCGAGCC
>JBGPTW010000134.1:0-17611 GCA_041490825.1 Methylomirabilia bacterium
CGGCGCCCGCCTCGATCCCCCCAGTCGCTCGCCGGGGGCCGGGACACCCGGCGCCCGCCTCGATCCCCCCAGACGCTCCTAATGGCTCATCCACGCTAATACTCTTTGTAGTGGAGGAACTTGGCGTCGATCGTGAGCACGCCACGCTCTCCCTTCTTCTCGAGCTTCACCACGCAGTCGATGGCCGACAGGATGCCGTCACCGAAGAGCTCCTGACACCGATCGCGGAGCGCATTGCCGTAGACGCCGACCAGCTCCATCAACACGTTGAGCCCCTGCTTCTTGTAGAAGCCCATCGGCTCCGCCATGATGATCGGCGTCGCGCACGTGATCGGGATGAACCCGATCCTGAGATCCTTCTTCTCGAGCGCGCCGGGCTTGTCCTGCGCCAGCGCCTTCGCCGCACCGACCGGAAACACCGAGGCGAGTGCGGCAGCCGCGGTCGTGGCACCGAAGAGCTCCATGAATTCGCGCCGGCCCAGCTCGCCGCCGAACACGGCGGGCTCGATCGATCGTTCGACCTTCATGCTGAGGGTCTCGAAGGCCCCAGACCCCCACACGTTCGGCGGCCGCCGGCAAAGCCGTCGTTCGCCTCTTTCCCACTACGCTCGTCGCGCCCCGGCAAAGCCGTGGCGAGTCCCCGCCGTCGCTCATTGTCTCTCCTCCGAAAAACACAATGGCGCCCACCGTGGGGCGCCATTGTCCCGTTCGAGTCTCGCGACGTCGCTGTCGCGGGCTGTGACGCTGACCGCAAGGTGTGTGCCTGATGCGGCGATCTACGGAGCTTCGTGAAGACGCGGATTTACGGCCGCGCACGGCCGCGTTGTCTTGCCTACCGGAGAGGCAACGGCGCCGAAGATTGCCTAATCGAACGGCAGGATCGTCAACGAGTGCTCGACAGCGCTGCCGAGCGACGGAGTCGCGAGAGCGCCAGCGCGACGACACGCTCGCCGGCGGCCATTCGATCGCGGAGTGTCGACACGCGCGCGCGCGCGCGACTCCGCGCCGTGCCGACGTGGTCGACCAGATCAGCGTACTCGGAGCCGAAGATCTCCTCGAGCTCGCGCCGGATTTCCCGGGCGAGCGCCGGGCTGCGCCCGCCCGTCGAGACCGCGATCTGCAGCTCGCCCCGCCGGAGCACGGACGGCACGATGAAATCGCAGAGCGCCGCGCGATCGACGACGTTCACGAGCGCGCGATGGCGCCGCGCCGCCGCGGCGACGGCGGAGTCGACCGCGCTCACGCCCGTCGCTGCCACGACGACTGGGCAGCCTCGCACGTCCGAGCCACGAAACGAGCGGGCGCGATGCACGACGTGACCGCGCTCGACGAGCTCGGTGAGGCCCACGCTGAGCGCCGGACTGACGACGACGACGTTGGCGCTGCACGCGAGCAGGTCACGGGTCTTGCGCTCGCCGATCAGACCACCGCCCACGACCAGGCAGCGGCGGCCGCGAAGATCGAGGAACGCGGGAAAGTAGTCGGGCACGTCAGCCACCGATCTGCGCGAGCATCTCGAGGAGCGCCGGCTCTGCACGCGTCGCCCACACCGTCGGACCGCTGACGAGAATCGCCGGCGAGCCGACGCCGGCCTGCCGGGCGCGCTCTGCGATCTCTCCGAGCGCGCTCGTCACGATGCGCTCGCCTTCGGTTCCGATCGCTTCGACGAGCATCGCGGGCTCATCCGGATTTCGACCGAACGAGGTCAGGGCCTCGACGATGCGCGCGAGCGAGCCGAGCGGCATGTAGAACACGAGCGTCCCGGCGGCGCGCGCGAGCAGCTCCCAGTCGTGATCGGGAAGCGGATGACCGGCGTGATCGCTGCCGGTCGCGAAGATCAGCGTGGAGGTTTCGCCGCGCTCCGTCAGCGAGATGCCGGCGCACGCCGCCGCGGCCGTCGCGGCCGTCACGCCAGGAATCACCTCGAACGCGACTCCGGCCGCGCGCACCGCCCTGATCTCTTCCGCCAGGCGACCGAAGATCGCGGGATCTCCGCCCTTCAGCCGCACGACGCGCCGGCCTGGGACCGCGTGACCGACGATCAGCCGGTTGATCTGATCCTGTCGCGGGCACGGCTTTCCGGGCGCCTTGCCCACGTCGATGCTCTCGGCATCGGCGCGCGCTTCGTCGAGAAGCTCGAGCGGAACGAGGCGATCGTGAATCACGACGTCCGCGTCCCGGATCCTCCTGAGCCCCTTCACGGTGATGAGGTCAGGGTCACCCGGACCGGCACCGACGAAGGAGACGAACCCGTCGTCAGGCCGCGCACTCACCGGGTCCGGTCTCCGCTTTGAACGTCTCCGAGGCTCCCCAGTCCAGGTAGCCGTCCGGCGATTCCGCGCGCGACGGCAGCTCCGTCCACGGCTCGACGATGACCTTGAGGGCTGCGATCCCGACGCGATCGACGAAGGCGTCGAAGGACTCGGCGCCGGCACCATCGTCGCGATAGCGCGCCAGAAGCGCCTGCACGGCCGCCGGCACGTTCTTGGCGGGAATCCGCGCGAGCGGCTTCCCGAAGCGCGCGCCGGTGGCGCCGAGCGCACCACCGATCAGCAGCTGGTACGTCGGCACCTGGTCGCCGCCGAACTTTCGCGCGCCACCGTAGAGCCCGATGCTGGCGATGTGGTGCTGGCCGCAGGAATTCGGGCAGCCCGAGATCTTGATCCGAAGACCCGCGCGATCGGCCAACGATCCGAGCTCGCGCTCGATCGTCGCCGAGAGCGCTTGCGCGAGTCCCCGCGACGAGGTGATACCGAGCTGGCAGGTATCGGCGCCGGGGCACGACGTCACGTCGACCAGCCGCTCGGCGCCCGCGGCGGCCAGACCGGCCGCGGAGAGCAGCGCGAAGACGTCTCCAAGCGCCGACGCGCTGACCCATCGGAGCGCGATGTTCTGTTGGTTGGTGCTCCGCACACGGCCATCGGCGAACTGCCGCGCCGCGCGCGCCAACGTCCTGAGCTGATCCGCGGTCACATCGCCGAGCAGCAGCCGCACGTGAACGGCGACGTAGCCCGCCTGCTTCTGCTGGATCACGTTCGTGTCGCGCCAGCGGCGAAACTCGGGATCGTCGAGGAGCAACGGCGTCCGCCCGTGCGGGCGCCGTGCAGGCGCGACCTCCTCCTGGACCTCGATCGCCGGAAACTCACCGCTCGCGCGGAGCGCGTCGCGTTCGCTGACGATCAGCGCGCGGAGCGCCGGCATCCCGAGTCTCTTGGCGACGAACTTGAGTCGCGCGAGATTGCGGTTCTCGCGGTCGCCGTGGCGATCGAACACGCGGACGATCGCGGCGATCGTGACGAGCAGCTCATCGACCGGCGTGAAGGGTTCGAACGCCTCGGCCAACCGCGGCGCCGGCCCGAGACCGCCGGCCATCAGCAGCGTGAACCCCCGCTCGCGACGGCCGTTGACGGTTCGCACGACGGCGCGCGCGCCGATGTCGTGGATCGGCGTGAGCCCGCTGTCGTCGTCGCAGCCCGAGAATGCGATCTTGAACTTGCGCGGCAGGCGCTGGTTCATCGCGTTCCGGAGCAAAAAGCGCGCGACCGCGTCGGCGTACGGCGTCGGATCGAACGCCTCGGCGGCGCAGATCCCCGCGCAATGGCCGACGGTGACGTTGCGCACGGTGTTGCCGCACGCTTCGCGCGTGGTCAGCCCGACGTCGGCGAAGCCCCGCATGATGGCCGAGACGTCGGCGAGTGGCACGAAATGGAACTGAAAGTTCTGTCGCGTGGTGACGTGACCGACACCGCGTGGTGTGCGCGCGGCGACATCGGCGAGCCGCCCGAGCTGCACGGCGGTGAGCCCGCCCCAGGGAATCTTGACGCGTACCATCTGCACGTCGGCCTGGCGCTGACCGTAGATGCCTTGCTGCAGTCGAAGCCTCCTGAAATCTTCCGGGGTCAACCGACCGGCCCAGAAGTCGTCCACGAACTGATCGAAGCTATCGATCTCTCCGGCGTCCGCCCAGGATCGCGCGCGAGCTTCTTCGAGCTCTCCGGGCAGCTCGTCCGCTTCCAGTTCCGCATGACTCCACCCAGCACCCCGCATTGCCCACCTCCTGACGTGATGCCGGGCATAGTCCTATTTCCGATCGGGTATGTCAAGAACTCGGGGGTCTCGTGTAACGAGCTGGTAAAGCTCATCTTCATCACTCGGCGGCGACCTCTGCCAGGCCGGGCATGACCGACGGGGTGGGCGCCGGCGCCGCGTGGGCGCTGTGCGTCAGGTACAGACCGAGGCCGGTGAAGACGAGACCGCCGAGCAGATTCCCGAGCGTGACCGGGACCTGATTCCACCACCACCATTCGGAAACCGTCACGCGGGCGCCGAGGATCAGGCCGGCCGGGATCACGAACATGTTGACGACCGAGTGCTCGAATCCCTGCGCGAAGAACGTGAAGATCGGAAGCCACATCGCGACGATCTTTCCGGTCGTCGACTGCGACGTGAGCGCCATCACCACGCCGAGCGTCACCATCCAGTTGCAGAGCACGCCGCGAATCACGGCGACCGTGAAGCCCCACGCTCCAGCGTGAGCGTAGCCGAGCGTCTTCGCCTCGGTGACGGTCACGAGGTGCTTGGCCATCTCCGACTCGGGCGCGAGCGTCGCGGTGAACAGCACGGCATACGCGACCGCGCCGATGAGATTGGCGGCGAACACCCAGCCCCAGTTCCTCATGAGTCCGCCGGAGCTGATCCGGCCTTCGAGCAACGCGAGCGGGACGAGCGCGAAGTTCCCGGTGACGAGCTCGAGACCGAGCAGGACGATCATCACGAATCCCACGGGGAAGACGAGCGCACCGGCGAGACCGGTGCGCGTTTGAAGCGTCGCCGTGTAGGCGAGCGTCGTCGCAATCCCCAGCAGCGCGCCGGAGAGGCATCCGCGGATGAGGAAATCCTTCACGGGCAAGCGGCTCTTGACCGTGCCGGCCTGGACCATCTGCTGCACCACCGCATCGGGCTTGACGTACGCCATGACTGACACCCTCCATCGGTGATCCGTCATGGATCACCGTCCCAGGCAATCGCCGCGCGATCGCCGTCTCGTCGTCGAGTGATCGACCTCGATTCAGGCCGGCGGCCGGATCGTGAAACCATCGGCATGCGGCACCAGCGCGAACGGCCGCACGCGGAACCGTGAATCGGTCGAGCACGCTCCTGTTTCCAGACTGAACCGATAGGCGTGGAGCGGACAGATGACTTCTGTCCCGTCGACCACACCGTCCGCGAGCGAGGCACCGGCGTGCGGACAGCGGTTCTCGAGCGCATAAAGACAGTCACCGCGGCGGAAGACCGCCACGTCCCCGACCGAGAACGCGAGCGCGCGGCCGGCGCCGTCGGGCACCTCGTTCGTTCGCACGACCAGCGCCGCCTCGACGCGGCGTGGCGTCTCGGTCGTGGCGGGCGCCGTCGGTGCGACGCGAAGCTGACGGCGGAGTCGCTCGGGCTCGAGATGCTTGACGAGACCTTCGAGGACCTGGGGCAACGTGTCGCACGGCACGCTTTCGAGGAGCTTCACGGCCTGCGTGGCCTCGCGACCCGAGGCGCCACCGACGAAGACGTCCACGGCATCCACCACCTTGCCGTCCACCTTCGCCTTGGTGCCGAGGAGCCCGATGTCGGCGACCGTGTGATTGCCGCAGCCAGCCGGACATCCCGACCAGTGGATACGGATCGGCTTGCCATGGGGAACGCGCGCCTCGAGCGCGCGGCCGACGCTGAGCGCGCGAGCCTTGGTCTCGATCACGGCGAGATTGCAGAACTCGATCCCGGTGCAGCTCACCAGGCCGCGCATGATCTCCGACGGGTCGTAGCGCAGCACCTTCAGCAGCGGCTCGGTGGTCAGCTGTCCGAGGCGCGCGTCGGACACGTGCGGCACGATCACGTTCTGGTCGGGACTCAGCCGCACTTCACCGGTGCCGTAGGCCTCGGCGAGCCGCGCGATCTCCTGGAGCTGGTGACCGGTGATGCGCCCGACGGGCACGCTGAGACCGACGTAGCTCAGTGCTGACTGCTTCTGCCGGAACACTCCGACGTGGTCCGTCGACTTCGGCAGCCGCTGATCGTCGCCGGCTGACGGGAGCGGCCGACCGAGCCGGCTCTCCAGCGCGTCCCTGAACTTCGCTTCGCCCCACTCCTCGAGCAGAAACGCGAGGCGGATCTTGTTCCGCGCCTCGCGAGACCCATGGTCACGGAAGAGCTGGATGATGGCGGCGCACGCCTCGGGCGCTTCATCGGGGGACACGAAGACGTCCAGCGGCCGCGCCACGCGATACCCGCCGGAGCCGTTCTTGCCGCCGACCAGGATGTTGAAGCCCGCCACGGCCTCACCGTGAAGCGAAGCGACGGCCGGCACGAGCGCGACGTCCTGCGTCTCCGCGTGGACGCAGTTCTCGCGGCATCCGGTGATGACGACGTTGAACTTTCGCGGCAAATTCGTGAACTCGGGATTGCCGACGAAGACGGCCGTGAGCGCGCGCGCGACCGGCGAGGCGTCGAAGAGCTCGCCCGGCGTGAGTCCGGCCACGGGACAGCCGACGACGTTGCGGATGTTGTCCATCCCGGTCTGGAGCGTGACCAGCCCGACCTCGTCGAGCTGGCGAAGGATGGCGGGAACGTCGCCGATCGTGAGCCAGCGAAGCTGCATCTGCTGCCGCGTCGTGATGTCCGCGATCCCACGGCCGGCCGCGTTCGCGATGCTGCCGATGGCGCGGAGCTGCGCGGCGTTCGTGATGCCGTTCGGGATGCGGATGCGCATCATGAAGTGACCCGGCGTGTGCTTGCGGAAGAAGACGCCCCACCACTTCAACCGCTCGAGATCATCCTCCTCGATCGCCTCCCATCCGAGCTCGGCAAAGCGCGGGATGTCGGCGCCGATCGCGAGGCCGCCCTTCGCGGTCTTGATCTGTTCGATCTTGTTCACGAGGCTCCATCCTCCTTCGCGTGGCCGAAAAACAAACGAGCGCCTCCCTCCACTTCGAGGGAAGGCGCCCTTGCCTTCGGTCCGAGGCCAGCGTCGGCCTCGGACTTCGCGCGAGTCAGATAACAAGCTGCGTGCCATGACCGGCGGCGATCGCGTGCAGGCGAAAAATCGCCCGCAAATCAGAGACGTGAGCGGCGATTGCCTAGCGGAGCGGCATCTTCGGCGGTGAGAGTGCGACGCATGGAATGATGAACCACGCGGCAGCCGACCGGCCGCGTGCTCGATCAGAGGGCATGATGGCAGGAGGAGTCCCGGGCGCGATGGAATCGTGCCGGGCGGAACGTTCCAGTGTTGCTCGACGGCTCCGCGCGCCCGCCGGTCGGCGATCGCGCGATAGCCGGGAAGCAGATGCGCAAGCCCGCCGGTCTCACGGCCCCCCATCGCGTTCGGCTGGCCGGTGAGCGAGAACGGGCCGGCGCCCGGCCGGCCGATCTGCCCGGTCGCCACATGAAGATTCAAGATGGCCGCGGTCTTGTCGGTCCCGATGTGGCTCTGGTTGATCCCCATGCTCCAGAGCGTCAGCGCCGCGCGGGCGCGACCGAATCGCAACGCCGTCGTCACGATGATCTCGCGGGAGAGGCCCGTGATCTCGGCCGCCAGCTCGGGCGAATAGTTCTCGATCACGTCTCGGACCTCGGTCCATCCCCGCGCATGGTCGGCCATGAACCGTTCGTCGAGCAGCCCTTCTTTCCTTAGCACGTGCAGCATCGCATTCAGCAGCGTGATGTCGGAGCCCGGACGCAACGGGAGATGCAGATCGGCGATGTCGTGCTGCATGCCGGAAGAAAGCTCGTGCGGATAGCGTCCCCCGACGCCCGGTAGACCGACGGCCGCCAGATAGGCGTCGGCGTCAGCGGCGTTACGCTCGCGCCGGACCTGGTCGAGCGCGAGATGGACGTTGTCGCGCACGCTCATCCAGGGCAGCAACGTGGCGGACTGGAAGACCACGCCGCGGTCGGTGCCCGGGCCGTCGACTTCGCGCCCGGCGATCACCACGCCGCCGGTCGTCGCCGAGTTCAGCCCCATGAGGATCGAGCGTATTCTCCTCGAGACAAAAAGGCGCCTGATCTCATCACTGGGTCGTGCGATCGATGCACGATCCATCACTGAGACCACAGCGCCGTTGCGTGCTCTCGGCGGCGTCGACCCTGACGCCGCCCGGGCCTGACGACTGCAGCGGACGTGCCAGGGGATGAGACAGGGCTCGCGAATGCGGCTTACATCAATCGCCGTCTAGCTTTTCATCGCATCGGAAGCGCGGCGGCCGAGTCTTCGAGCTCTGCCGCGTTTTCCGGCAACGCGCGCGAGTGCTGTCGATCCGTGCAGCAGGAGGAGGTGAGACGACGTCAGCTCGACGGCGACGCCGAGACCGCTTCCGGCGTGGGAGCCACCTGCTTTTCCTTCAGCCGGCGCACCAGCTCGTTGTAGGACGAGGCGTGGATGACCTTGTTGAACTGCGCGCGATAGTTCGCGACGAGGCTCACGCCCTCGACCTTGACGTCGTAGACGCGCCAATGACCGCCGGGTTTCCGCAGCATCCGGTAATCGACGGCCGTCTCCTCGCCCTGCTTGGTGACGATCTTCGATCGGACCACGGCGCGGTCGTCCTCGACGGCCTCTCCCGTGTAGATCACCTTCTCGCCGTCGTACATCTCCACGTGCGAGATGTACGCGCGTTCGATCAGGCCGGTGAAGAGCTGAGCGAACTCGTCCTGCTCGCCCGGCGACAGCAGGTCCCAGTACCGGCCGAGCGACAGCCGCGCGGTCTCCTGGAAATCGAAGATCTCCTCGGCGATCTTGAAGACGGCGATCCGACGCTCGGGTTTCTTACCCTTCAGCGCGGGGTCGACCAGCGTGTGGAGCACCCGATCCATGCGCATCCGCAGCTCGTCAGTGGGCTCCCCGGCGAGCGCGGGCCGGGCCGCCGTGGCAACAAGGAGAGCGGCGACGAGGACAGCCACGACTGGGCGCTGCCGGACGAATCTGCGCTGGGTCATCGGGTCCCCCATTCGACGAGGCTGCCCCTGGATCCCCCGCAAAAGCGGTGCCGTGGCCCGCTCGCCGCCGAATGTCGGTCTTTTCGTGACCGGAAGCGAGCGCTGCCGGGAAAGAAAGTACCGGACCTGGCCAGAAACGCAGTGGACCCGGGCCGCCTGGAGCACTGTCCCCTGGTCGGCGCCATCCTCGGCGCAGTAGTATTCCGATCAATGGCGGGGCCCGTCGACCACGGGCACCTTCGCGAACAGGCTCAGCGACGTGTTGAGCCGCGAGCTCGAGGACCGGGCTCAGTAGCCTTTCTGCTTGTCGATGAGCGCCAGGAGCGGCCGGCCCCCGCGAAGGCGCCGCAGGTTCTCGCAGAACGTCGCGACGACCCGTCCCGCCCGGCGCGGCGATCCACCGGCCGTATGAGGCGTGACGATCACCCGCGGATGCGTCCAGAGTGGATGTCCGGCGGGTAGCGGCTCCGGATCCGTCACGTCGAGGCCGGCGCCCCAGATGAGGCCCTCGTCCAGCGCCGCCACGAGATCGTCGCCGTAGACGATTCCGCCGCGCGTCACGTTGATCAAGATCGCGGTCGGGCGCATGCGCCGGAACAGATCGCGCGTGAAGAGATGTCGCGTCGCCTTGGTCAGCGGAAGCGCGATCACCACGACGTCCGCGGCCCCGAGAACGTCGTAGAGCCGGTCGGGCTTCCAGATGGCCTCGACGCCCGGCTCGGGCAGGACGTCTTCGATGTCGATGGCGAGCACGCGCATGCCGAAGCCGATCGCGCGACGCGCCACGGCGCGGCCGGTGCCCCCGAGCCCCATGATCCCCATCGTCAGATCGTAGAGCTCGCGCTGGTCGCGGCGGATCGGTTCACGGAGGCTGTAGTCCGGCTGCCGCACCGCGGTGTGGATTCCGCGGGTGAGCGCGAGCAGCAGCGCGAACGCGTGCTCGGCCAGGTGGATGCCAACCTCGCCCTTCTCGCTGGCGAGGATCACGTCGCCCTGGACCAGCTCCGGGGAGAGGATCGCGTCGACGCCGGCGCCGATCGAGTGGTAGTAACGGATCCGCGTGCCGAGTGCGTACGTCTCGTTCGAGACTCGCCCGAAGAGCACGTCGGCGTCGACGATCTCCTGGCGCTGCCGCGCGTTGTCCTTCGTCTCGACCAGCGTGGTGCCCGGGCCCGCGGATTCCAGGATCTCGGCGCGTTGCTCCGGCGTGAGCCCGGGACAGATCAGGTTCGGCGTGTAGAGGATTTTCATCGGCTCTCTCCCTGTTGACCGTCGTAGATCTCGCGACGCCCGACGCTGCGCTGGAAGGCGAGATACGCCTCCCGCGTCATCGCCGGGCGCGCGGTCGTGAGCACTTCGCGCGCGCCGGCGGCGCCATCCCACAGAAGCTCGATCACCATGGCCGCGAGCGCCTTGGCCGGCATGACGTACGCGAGATGGCGATCGACGATCTCGTAGTCCGCCGCGTGCCCGGTCCCTCGCGCGCCGCCCATGTAGGGGTGAATCACGGGCATGACCTGGCTGAGATCGCCCATGTCCGTCGACCCCGTGGTCGAGCCTCCACTCGAGATCCCCACCCTCTTCGGCTGGCACGGCGAAGAAGACGACGCGCCCGGTGAGCTCCGTCAACGCGTTCGTATCGAGCAGCCCCATCGCCGCACCGAGGAGGCCCGCGATCTGCGCGTTATGGCCGCACGCGTGGGCGGCGCCCGTCGCTGGATCGGCGTCGGGATGGCCGGTGACGCGAAGGGCGTCGAGCTCGCCAATCAGCGCGAACGTTGGACCGGCGCCACGGCCGCCGGCGACGTCGAGCCGGACGCCAGTCATGGCGAGCCCGGCCCGCGGCCCCCGTCCGAGCGCTCTCATCGTCTCGGCGACGAGCGCGGCCGTCTTGGTCTCCTTGAATCCGAGCTCCGGCTGCCGGCGGATTCGCTCGCCGAGCCCGATGATCTCTTCCGCGCGGCGCTCGATCGCCGTCAACACGTTCTGCTTCAGCTCTTCCCGGGTCATCCGCGGCCTCCAGCGCCAATCATCGCAACAATCCCATCGCCCGCCAGAACGGAACGCTGACGACGAGACCCAGCAAGCATGCCACGCCATACGAGAGGCCGATGGGCCGAACCTGGGCATGCGTGAACGCCTGCTCGTCGGCGCCATAGTAGAGCGCTTGATAGATCGTGCTCTGATACGGCAGGAACCACATGTTCGTGGTGACGAGCGCCGTGATGCCCACGATCCACGGCTCGACGCCGAGCGGCTCGTCCAGCTCGGGGAGCAAGCGGGCAAGCTCCACCGGCTTCAGTCCGGCGAAGAGCCTCGTGTGAGCCAGGTCGATCACGAGAGGCAGTACTGCGCGACCTCAGGGCCGGTCGTCCACCACATGGCGAATCTCCTCGGGAAAGTGTCAGAATCCTACCCAAAACCCCGGCCTGGTAGCCATCGGGAATCCTGGGCCCCGAGGAGGCGACCGATGACCTCGGCGGCAGTGCGCTGGCTCGACGGCAAGGAGCCTGAGGCCATCCGATTTCTCGAAGCGCTGGTCAATCAGGACAGCGGCACGTACGACGCGCTCGACGTGAATCGGCTGGCCGACATGCTGGTCGCGCCGCTGCGGGACCTTGGATTCCCTGTCAACGAAGGACGCCCTGAAGTCTCGATATTCGCGGCCCATCAGGCTCGTGGGGTGAAAGCGCCGTACCCCACGAACGTCACTCGCGTTTACTCCGATGGGGAGTGGATTGCAGGTCCGAGGTTGCCGCGCGAACGATCAGGTCAGCGCGAGCGGGATCGTGAAATGGAACGTCGACCCGCGGCCCTCTGTCGTCTCGACCCAGATGCGGCCGCGATGGAGCTCGACGAACCTCTTGCTGATGGCGAGTCCGAGTCCTGTGCCTCCGGACTCGCGGGCCACGGGACTCTCGCGATGGTGAAACGGCTCGAATAGCTTGCGAAGATCGTCGGCCGGAATGCCGACCCCGGTATCGGCCACGGTCACGTGCATCGCGTCCGGTTCGGTACGGACGGTGACCAGGACGCGGCCCGCGATCGTGAATTTGATCGCGTTCGAGACCAGGTTGAGCATGATCTGTTTGACCTTCATCCGGTCAGCATCGAGCCGTGGCAATGCCGGCGGGACGTCGGCCTGGATGACGAGATCCTTGCCTCGCGCCAGCGCTTCCGCGGCCTCCAGGCATTCGTCGACCAGCGCTCGCATGTCGACCTTCTCGACGCGCAGGTCGATCTTTCCCGACTCGATACTGGCCATGTCCAGGATGGAGTTGATCAGGTGCAGGAGATGCACGCCGCTCGCGTGCAGCGTGCGGAGGTGGGCCTCCTGCTGTTCGGTGAGGTCCCCGTCGAGACGCTTCAGCAACACCCTGGCGAACCCGATGATGGAGTTGAGCGGCGTGCGGAGCTCATGACTCATGACCGCCAGGAACTGGGTCTTGAACCGGTTGGCCGTCTCCGCCTCGGTCTTCGCCTCTTCGAGCAGCTTCGACTTGTCCGCGAGCTCGCGCACACGCGCCCGCTGATCCTCCACGACCTCCTCGAGCCGCCGCGCCGACTGCTGCGCCGCTTCGAGCAGGCGGGAGTTGTCGACGGCGTAGGCCGCATAGCCGATGAGGGTGGTGAGGAACTGCAGATCGGTGAAGTTGAACGGCTGCTGGTCGCCGGGCGTGCCGCTGTACCCCTTCTTCGCCAGGTGCAGAACGCCGACGATACGCTCGCCGACCCGGATCGGCATGCCGATGAAGGAGCCGCCGCCGTACCGCAGCTCGCTGACCTTCGCGAAGCGCGGATCGGTCTCGATGTTCTCCACGAGGACGGGCTCGCCGATCTCGACGATACGCCCGGCGATCCCTTCACCCACCTTGATCTCAGTGTCCGGTTTGACCTCCTCCGGCAACCCCCGCGACGCGACGAGACGCAGCGTCTGGACCTCGGCGTCCAGCAGCATGATCGATCCAATGTTGGCGCGCACGACCCGCATGCTGCGCTCGAGCACCACCCCGAGCAGGTCCTTCACGCTCGGGATCCTGGTGGCCATGTCGACCATCTCGTTCAAGGTTCCGAGCTTGAAGACCCAATCCTCGAGCCGCTGCGTGGACCCGCGGAGATCGTCGAGCATCCGGCCGAAGGCGCCGGCGATCTCGCCGATCTCGCCCACGTCACCGAGCCCGGGCACCTGCTGCCCCTCGGTGAGGATGGCCGGGAGAGTGGCCGGCCCTCTGAGGCTATGCGCCAGATCGGAGATACGATCCACGAGCCGGCGGAAGACCACGAAGCCGAGCACGGCCACGATCAGGACCACGAAGATGGCGGCCTGGACTTCCGACTCCCACATCAGGTCGTACCGCCACATGAAGAAGACGAAGACCAGGAGCGGCAACACGGTGCTGAGGGAAAAGATGATTGCGGCCGCTTCGCGCAGCTTCGTCGGCCGTGAGTGGAAGTGCAGCGGATTCACGGCGCTACCCCCAGCTCCCCTTGGCCTTCTTCAAGACCTTGCGCATCTTCATGGCCGCTTCCATCGCGGGCGTGACGTCGTAATCCGGAGAGGGTGGATTGTTGGCGAGGTCGTCGATCAGCGCGAGGCTCTGCTGTAATGCCTCGAGCATCTCGTAGGCGACCGCGTGTGGCGCGCAGAAGTAGACACGCAGCTTCTTGTCTTCGTCGTGGGCGACGTGGCACCCGCAGGGCAACGAGCCGCCGCCTTCCCTGATCGTCGGTCCGGGAATCCCCTTGAGTACCGGCTCGATGCGTCCTGCGCCTGGTCTGAGGGGGGGAGGCTTCCGGTCGTCGGGCATCGTCCTCGTCTCCTCGTAACGCTACGTTAGGCGCTCGGCTCCGAGCCGACCACACCGACGAACGAGACGCACTCGCCAGGCGCGCCACCGAGATTGTGCGTCAACGCGAGCTTGCGGCCACGCGCGACGCTGGCGATCTGGCGGCCGCCCGCCTCGCCGCGGAGCTGAAGCCAGCATTCGAAGAGCATCCGAAGCCCGGAGGCGCCGATCGGGTGGCCGAAGGACTTGAGCCCGCCGTCGGGATTCACGGCCAGCTCGCCGTCGAGATCGAACGTCCCGGCCAGCACCTCTTTCCACCCCATCCCGCGACCGGCGAAGCCCAGATCTTCCATCAGCACGAGCTCCGTCGGCGTGAAGCAGTCGTGAACCTCGGCCATCGCCAGCTCGGCGCGCGGGTCCTTGATGCCGGCCTGGTGATAGGCGTCGGCCGCCGACGCAACGACCTCGGGGAACGTCGTGTAGTCGTATTCGGGATCGATCGGACCGGCCGCCGGCCCCGCGATGAACGAGAGCGCCTTCACGTAGAGCGGCCGGTCGGTGTAGCGGTGCGCGTCCTCCGCGCGGACGATGACCGCGGCGGCGGCGCCATCGCTCACCCCAGAGCAATCGAAGATCCCCAGGGAGCCGGCGACGAGCGGCGAGCACGCAATCGTCTCCTTCGGCACTTCTTTCCGAAATTGCGCCCGCGGATTGAGCGCGCCGTTCTTGTGGTTCTTCCAGGCAATGCGCGTCATCACGTCCTTCATGAGCGCATCGTCGAGCCCGAACTTCTTCGCATACGCGGGCGCGAGCAAGCTGAACGTGGCCGGCGCCGTGAGTCCGGCCTTGGTGCCGTCGCCGGGCGCCGCGATCCCCGGCAGCCCGGAAAAGCCGGAGTCCTTGAGCTTCTCCACGCCGATCGCCATCGCGACGTCGTACGCGCCCGACGCCACCGCGTAGCAGGCATTGCGAAACGCCTCGGAGCCCGTCGCGCAGAAGTTCTCGAGACGACTGACCGGCTTGTAGTCGATCTTCAGCGGGCGGCTCAGCGTGAGCCCGCTCTGGCCGGAGTAGAGCGTGCCGAGCCAGAACGCGTCGATCTGCTCGAACGCCACGCCGGACGAGGCCACCGCGTCCTTGGTGGCGTCGATCAGAAGATCGTTGACGCTCTTGTCCCACCGCTCGCCGAACGGCGTACATCCCATCCCGACGATCGCCACGCGGTCACGGATTCCGTTGCTTGCCATGCTCTACCTCCGTACGGGTCGCGCCTTCCAGAAGTAATTATGAACTCCCCCGGCTGTGAAAAGCCTGCGAAACGTCATCTCGACCTTGTCCCCGATCTTGACCGTCGACGGGTCGACGTCGGTCAGCTCGCACTGAAAGCGCCCGCCGCCGTCGAAGTCGATGACCGCGGCCACGACCGGGGGCGACATCGAGTAGGCCAGCCGGTCGACCGTGAACGTCGCGATCGTTGCCGCCACGTCGGCCAGCCGCTCGGGGGTCATGCGGTCCACCGCGTGGCACTTCACGCACACGCGCTGAGGCGGCAGATGCCGCGCGCCGCAGCCCTGGCAGCGTGACCCGGTGAAGGCGAACTTCCAGGACTCGGCGCGGAACGACGGCGGCGCCGCAGGCCGCTCCGGATCGGGCCGGCGCGGCGGCTCGCGCTCGAGAAAGCCGCGCCACGTGAGGAACGTCGGGTAGCTGACCTTGCCGCCGCCCGCGAGCTGAGCGTCAACCGAAGCGAACGGACGGCGTGATGCCATCGCTGGGGTGATCCTCCAGATCACGGCGTCGGCGCCATCGGCCAGGGACACGACCGCGATCAACTCGTCGGGCTTGGCGCGATCGAGCGCGTCGGCAAGCATCAGCCCGGCGTGCGCCGTACCGGTATTACCGATCCGATCAGCGAGATCGTCGGCGATCGCCCCCTGTCGCGCGCCGGCCGCCGCCGCCAATCGCCGGCCGGCTCTCGCGTGAGGACCGGCGACGATCAGCCGGTCGATGCGAGCCGCCTCGATGCCCGCCTGTTTCAACGCCTCGGTCAGCGCAGCGCCACCGAGCGGCAGGTACGCGTGCTCGCCAAAGCGCTCTTCCCACTGTCGGGACGCGCGCGCGCCCGGGAGCCGCCATCGGTCCAGGAATTCTGCGCTGGCGGAAGCCCACGCGATCGGCTCGGCCAGCACGGGAGCCGCCTCGTCTCCGCGACCGCACAGGAAGGCGACGGCGCCGTCCCCGCCGTCGCGCTCGTCGGGGCCCCCCGGCTGCCCGGTCCGGATGTCGGAGAGCACGGCGAGCGTTGGCCGGCCGGCGTCGAGGGCGGCCCGCAGCGCGCCCGCGCCCGAGCGCACCGCGCCGAGCATGTCGACGGCAGCGGTCTGGCTCGGCAGATCGAGCGCAGCGTGGATCGCGGTGGCATTCGTCTTGTCGAGATAGGCAGGATCGGCGGTGGCGAAATATACGGCTTCCGGCGTGACCGCGCTCCCGCGCATCACGGTGCGCGCCGCCTCGACGCCCATGGACGTCGTGTCTTCGTCGTAGGAGGCGACCGAGCGCGTCCCTTTCCCGGCGGGAACGCCGAGCGCTGCCGCGATCGAGCCGCGCTCGAGCCGGAAGTATGGGACATAACCACCGTACGCGACGATGCCCGTCACGCGGCGATGCTATCATGAGCCGCCATGCCCAGAGCGCGCGTCGGTGAGATCGATCTGTATTACGAGATGATGGGCACCGGCCCGCCGCTCGTGCTCGTCCACGGGTTCGCGTGCGGCATCCGGAGCTGGGCCCCGCAACTCCGTGCGCTGTCGCGATCGCATCGCGTTATCGCGTACGACGTGCGGGGCCACGGTCTCTCCGAGGCGCCCCGCGAAGCTTCCGCGTACTCGCAGTCGATTTGCGTCGCTGACCTTCACGCGCTGCTCGGACACCTTCGCATCCGGCGCGCGGCCGTCGGCGGACTGTCGATGGGCGGGAACATCGCGCTCAACTTCGCGCTCGCGCATCCGCGGATGGTGACGGCCTTGATCGTCGCCGACACCGGCTCCGGCTCCGATGGAACAGCGGACTGGGTGGGCGCCGTCCACGGGCTCGCCGAAACCCTGGAGCAGCGCGGGATGGAAGCATTCGCCGACGCGGCGTCGGCGCTCGCGCTGTTCGGACACTACGTCTCGCAGGGGCCCGAGGCCGAGCGGTTCATCCGCTCCTGCCTCATGACCCATCGCGCTCACGGCCTCGCGCACACGGTGCGCGAGGTGCTCGCCAAGCGGCCGACCATCTACTCGCTGGAGGCGGGGCTCCGCGCGCTTCGCGTTCCGACACTTCTGATCGTCGGCGAGCACGACGATCCGTGCCGCAAGGTCCACGACTTCATGGCCAGGACCATCCCGCGCGCCAAGCACGTCATCATTCCCGGCGTCGGCCATCTCACCAACCTCGAAGCCCCGGCGGCCTTCAACGCGGCGGTCCGGCGGTTTCTCGATCATTTAAGCTGGGGGCCTCGAAGGCCCCCAGGCCCCCAGACGCTCGGCGGCCGCGGGGGCACCCCGCGTCCGCCTCGACCCCCAGACGCTCGGCGGCCGCGGGGGCACCCCGCGTCCGCCTCGACCCCCAGACGCTCGGCGGGCCCCGGGACACCCGGCGCCCGCCTCGACCCCCAGACGCTCGGCGGGCCCCGGGACACCCGGCGCCCGCCTCGACCCCCAGACGCTCGGCGGTCGCCGGCGCTCCCCGCGCCCGCCTCGATGATCCGACACGTTCCTAGCGCAGATAATTCATGAACGAACAACACGCGCGCCGACACTGGTACAGACGTTCATGAATCATGCGCGCGGATCATCGATGAA
>JBGPTW010000135.1:0-17426 GCA_041490825.1 Methylomirabilia bacterium
CGGCGCGCGCGTCGTTCGTTCATGAATTATCCGCGCTAGGAGGCCTGTAGGAGTATCGAGGAGCGCCACGGCTTTGCTGGGGCGCGGCGAGCGGATGGGGGATCGAGACGGGGGCCGGGTTGCCCGGCGGCCGGCGAGCGTCTGGGGGATCGAGACGGGGGCCGGGTTGCCCGGCGACCGGCGAGCGGATGGGGGATCGAGACGGGCGCCGGGTTGCCCGGCGGCCGGCGAGCGGATGGGGGTCTGGGGGCCTTCGAGGCCCCCAGCTTTAGTAGACGATCTTCAGACCGCCGCCGAGAACGAACGGCGCCGAGAGCGCCACGGTCTGCATCACCCAGCCGGTGAGCGCGGGTGTCACCGCTTGCGCCACCGTCCTCGCAAGATTCGTGGTGCTGGCCGCCGCCTCGCGCTCGTGGTCGGCGACGACGGCCATCACGTAGGCCTGCCGCGTCGGGCCGTCGATTTGCGAGAGCAGGTGAGTCCCTTGGCGACGAAGACGGTCGTGATGTCCGGATGGACCTTCACGGCGTCACCCTGGCGCCGCGGCCGGCGCGGCGCTCGCGTCTAGCCCTGGCCCTTGCGATAGAGGCGTTCGGCTTCCGGCTGATAGTACTCGTCGAGGCTGGCCGGCACGCGCGTATACCAGCCGAGGAGCTGCTGCGTGCGCGGCTTTTGCGCGAGGATGACCCGGTGGTCCAGCGCCCGGACGTAGTCGAGCTGCTGCTTGAAGTAGGAGCGCGTGAACTGGTGGTTGATCGCGCAGCGGTCGTGTCCCGACGTGTTGGCGCCCGCAGCGTGCCAGAGCGTGGAGTCGAAGACGAGCATCGAACCGGCCGGACATTCCGCGGGAACGGCCTGGGCCGTCAAATGCGAAAGATCCGGGCGCGCGCTCTTCTGGTGGCTGCCGGGAACGACGAGGGTGGCCCCGTTGTCGGCCCGGAAGTCGTCGATCGCGAAGAACGTGTTGATGGAGGCCAGGTAGCCATTGAGTACGCGGGGAAAATCCCGGTGGAACACCGTCTGGAAGACCGACGGCACCTGGCCGGGAGGGAACGACGGCAGGATGAATCCGTTCTGCAGGTGCATGACGGCGGTCGGCGAGACGGTGGCGTCCACGACGGCCAGCACAGCCGGGATCTCGAGGAACGCGAAGAAGTGCGGGTCGAACTTGAACATCAAGCGCAGGACGCCGAGCTCGTTCGCGCGCTCGAGCCGGTCGCTCCCCACGTGCTCGACGATCGCGCGCTGGACACGCCGCATCGCGGCGCGTGTGATCTCGAGGAATCCGGGATCGAGCACGCCGGTCACGATCGTGCAGCCGTCGCGGCAGAGCGCGTCCAGAACGGTCGGGAGCCACTCCGCATCCGCCTTGGCATCGACGCTGATCACGGCCGTCCTCAGAAGTTGCGGAGCTCGTCTGTCGTATACGCGGCCGGGTCCGTCCGGGGGCCGGGATACACGCTCTTCGGCACCGTGTCCTTGACGATGAGTGCACCGGCTCCGATCAGGCACCGCGGGCCCACCGTCACGCCGTCGCGAAACGTCGCGTTCACTCCCACGAAGCACGACTCGCCGATGGTCACGTGGCCGGAGATGACCGCGTGGCTGGCAATGAAGCAGTGGTCGCCGATGGTGGAGTGGTGACCGATGTGGTTGCCGGACCACACGATGACGTTGTTGCCGATGGTCACGAACGGCTGGATGACGTTGTTCTCGAAGATGAAGCAGTTGTCGCCGATCCGTGTGTGTCCGAGGTGCGTCGCGCGGGAGCTGATGTAGGTCACCAGCTCGTATCCCCGCTGTTTGCATTCCTGGTAGATCGTCGTGCGGACCCGATTGAGCCCCTTGAATCCGATCGCGACGAACACCGCGTACTCGTCTGGCGGGTGGGTGGCTTCGAGCCGCTCGAACGGTACGATGTCCCGGTCGAGCAACCGCGTGGTCACGATATAGCGCTCGTGGGCGGTGAAGGCGGCGACTTCCCAGGGGCTGTCCTCGGTGAAATACAGGCACGCGAGCTGGGCGAAATCGCTGGTGCCGAAGAGAACGAGTCTCTTCTTCACGGCGATCTCGGGACCACCGCGCGACGTCCGAGGACATCGTGGTGCCTCAGGATGAGGGCCTCTGCGAAGGGGACGATGGGTTCTGGAAGCGAGCCGGCGGCGAAGAGTCCGTCGGCCTGACCCTCTCCGAGCCGGCGCGTGGACCAGCCGGCTGTCACGTCGGCGCCGAAGACGACCACGCGACCGGGCGTGGGCCTGAACGGTGAGAGGCCCACGATCCGCCAGAGGGTGGTCCATTCCGTCACGGCAAGGTTCAGCTCTTCGTGGATCTCACGGCGAATCGCCTCCAGCGGCGTTTCGCCAGCCTCGACCGAGCCGCCGAAGACGTTCCAGCACCCCGGGAATGGCAGATCGTTGCGGTCGTCACGCCGCTGTAGCGCATACGCTCCATGCACCAGGAGGATCGCGGCCACACTTTCGAACGCAGGCGTCAACAGCCGTTTCAAGGTCTCGACTCGCCGCCGGCGCGGCTGACGCCGAAACAATAGCACGAGCCCGTGGCCACGGCGGCGCTATGATTCGCAGAGACGTGACCGTCCGCCGCGCGTCATGTCGGCGCGCCGGCTGGCGGGTATCCCTGATGCCTGGAGTACGTGACTCTGGTTGAGATCAGCGTGGTCGTGCCGGTCTTCAACTCCGAGGAGTGCGTCGACGAGCTGTATCGTCGCATCTCGACGACGCTCGGTTCGCTCGACGTGTCCTACGAGATCGTCCTCGTCGACGACAGCAGTCCCGACGGCTCCTGGAACAGGATCGCCCAGATCGCGCGGCGTGACGTGGCGGTCAAGGGCTTCCGGCTCAGTCGGAACTTCGGGCAGCACGCCGCGATCACCGCCGGTCTCAGCCATGCGACGGGACGATGGGCGGTCGTCATGGACTGCGACCTGCAGGATCCGCCCGAAGATATTCCCCGGCTCTACGCCGAGGCGCACAAGGGTTGCGACATCGTCCTGGCGAAGCGTTCGGGGCGCCGCCACTCCGCGTTCCGCCGGTTGGCCGCGCGCGCGTACTTCCGGACGTTGAGCCTGTTCAATCGCGCGCCGTTCCAGCACGAGTACGGCAGCTTCAGCCTCATCTCGCGACGGGTCATCGACGCGTTCCTCGCCGTGCCGGATCGCGATCGACATTACCTGTTGATCCTGTACTGGCTGGGGTTCACGGTTCGGTCGATCGAGTACGAGCATGGCGACCGCCTGGCTGGCGGCAGCACGTACACGCTCCGGAAGTTACTCCGGCACGCGGTCGAGGGCGTCTTCTTTCAGACGACGGTCTTCCTCCGCTGGATCGTCTACCTCGGCCTGGGACTCTCGCTCCTGGGATTCCTCTACGCCGGCTGGCTGGTCATGCGGTACCTTCTCTGGTCCGCGTTTCCGGGATGGACGAGCCTCGCCGTGCTCATCCTGGTCATCGGCGGTGTCGTCACGGCGAGCACCGGGATCGTGGGCTTGTACATCGGCAAGATCTTCGAGCAGGTCAAGCAGCGGCCACTCTACGTGGTGAGCGACCAGGTCGTGAATGGCGTCGAGCGCTGAGGTGGCGCGAATCGCTGGCCAGCCGGTCCGGTGGCGCAACCGGCGCCTGCTCTTCGAAGCCAAGGGCCAGCGCGGCTGGCTGGGATCGCACGCGGCGCTTCCGGTCGTCGACCGCATCGAAGGCGACCGGTATCGGGTGTACGTGAGCAGCCGTGACCGGGACAATCGGTCCCAAATCGGTTACTTCGAGGTCGATCTCGCCGATCCGAGCCGCATCGTGCGCGTCAGTGACGCGCCCGTGCTCACGTACGGCGCGCTCGGCGCTTTCGATGATGCCGGCGTGACGTCGGCCTGCCTGATCACGCATGCGTCGAGGAAATACCTGTACTACTCGGGCTGGAGCCTGGGCGTCAGCGTGCCGTTTTACTTTTACGTCGGCCTGGCCGTCAGCGACGATGGCGGCGAGTCGTTCCAGCGCGTGTCGCCCGCGCCGATTCTCGAACGCGCCAGCGTCGACCCGTACTTGACGGCGTCGCCCTGGGTCCTCGTCGAAGAGGGCGTCTGGCACATGTGGTACGTGTCCGGGACCGGATGGAAGCGCGAAGCCAGTGGTGTACAGCACCACTATCACATCAAGTACGCGTGCTCGAGCGACGGTGTGGACTGGCGGCGGGACGGGACCGTCTGTATCGACTACGCCTCCGCCGCCGAGTATGCGATGTCCCGTCCGACGGTGGTCCGGACCGGCGAGGTCTATCGGATGTGGTTCGCGGCCCGTGGCGCCGCGTACCGGCTTGCGTATGCTGAGTCGACCGACCGTCTTCACTGGCGCCGGGACGACGCTCGCGCCGGACTCGAGGTGTCGCGGTCGGGCTGGGACTGCGAGATGGTCGCGTACCCGTGCGTGATTCACCACGGAGGCGCGTACCACATGTTCTACAACGGCAACGACTACGGTCGATCGGGAGTCGGCTACGCCATCCTTGAAGAATGAGCGCGGCCACCGTGTGGCCATCGTCCAGTCGAACTACATCCCGTGGAAGGGATACTTCGACCTCATCGACGCGGTGGACGAGTTCGTGCTGATCGACGACCTGCAGTTCACGCGTCGCGATTGGCGCAACCGCAATGCCATCAAAACCCCGGAAGGCTCCTGCTGGCTCACGATCCCCGTGGAAGCGAAGGGCCGATATCTCCAGACCATCCGGGAGACGCGAATCGCGGACGTGAACTGGCGCCGGCGACATTTGACCTCGATCCGGCATCACTACGCCCGGGCCGAAGCGTTCAAGCTCTACGTGGACGCCATTCAAGAGCTGTACGACGGGTGCGGCTCATGCTTCCTGTCCGAGGTCAACCGCCACCTGTTGGAGGGACTCTGCCGGCTGCTCGGCATCACGACGCGAATCTCCTCGTCCGACGAGTACCGGCTGGCCGACGGTCGGACGACCCGGCTGGTGGAAATCTGCAAGCAGGCGGGCGCCTCCACGTACCTGTCTGGTCCATCGGCGCGAAGTTACCTGGACCACGCGGAGTTTACCGTCGAAGGGATCGAAGTGCGGTACATGGACTACAGCGGCTATCCGGAATACCCGCAGCTGTTTCCCCCGTTCGAGCACCATGTCAGCGTGCTCGACCTCATTCTCAACGTGGGGGCGGAGGCTCCCCGGTACATGAAGATACGGGGCGCTCGGACGGTGGCGCGAGATGCCGGCGTGGCGCCGGCATGACGGACACCGACCTCCTCAGCCAGGTGCAGGCCTACTACACGGGCCGGATCGCGGAGCACGGGCCAACGGCTCGTGGAGTGGACTGGAACTCGACCGCATCGCAACACCTCCGGTTCGAGCGGCTCAGCACGTTGTTCGACGACGAGCGACAATTCTCGATCCTCGACTACGGATGCGGCTACGGTGAGCTGGCGCGCTATCTCCACGACGCTGGATTTCGCGGAGACTACCTGGGGTTCGACATCTCGGCGGTCATGATCGAGCACGCGCGCCGGTATTGCGATGGCCTGCCCGGATGCACCTTCGTGTCCGAGCGGTCGCGGCTTCTCCCCGCCGACTACGCGGTGGCGAGCGGGATCTTCAACGTCAAGCTCGACACCGCTCGCGATCGGTGGGAGCAGTACGTGATCGATACTCTCGAGCACATCGCGCGGTTCGCGACGCGCGGCTTCGCCTTCAACATGCTGACGCACCACATCGACACGCCGCTTCCGCGCGCGGACCTCTACTACGCCGACCCGCTCGTCTACTTCGAGCATTGCCGGAACACGTTCTCCCGCCAGGTCGCGCTCCTGCACGACTATCCGCTCCACGAGTTCACGATCCTCGTGCGGACGCCGTGACCGGGCATCGGATTCCGTTCAACAAGCCGTACGCAGTCGGGCGCGAGTTCGACTACATTCGGCAGGCGATTGCCAGCGGGCACCTCTCGGGCGACGGAGCGTTTTCCCGGCGATGTCACGCCTGGCTCGAGCGACGCGTGGGCTGCCGGCGGGCGCTGCTCACGCACTCGTGCACGGCGGCCCTCGAGATGGCGGCGATTCTCGCGGACATTCGCCGGGGCGACGAGGTGATCATGCCGTCGTTCACCTTTGCGTCGACCGCCAACGCGGTGGTGCTGCGCGGCGGCGTCCCGGTGTTCCTCGACATCCGCGAGGACACACTGAACGTCGACGAGACGCAGGTCGCGGGGGCGATCGGTCCCCGGACGAAGGCGATCCTCGTCGTGCATTACGCCGGCGTCGGCGCCGAGATGGATCGGATCATGGCGCGCGCCGAAACGGCCGGCATCCAGGTGATCGAGGACGCCGCCCAGGCTCTCATGTCGTCGTACAAGTCGCGCCCGCTCGGAAGCATCGGCCACATGGCGGCGGTCAGCTTTCACGAAACCAAGAACGTCAGCGCTGGCGAAGGCGGCGCGATCCTGATCAATGATCCCGCACGAGTCATGCGTGCCGAGATCATCCGCGAGAAGGGGACCAATCGCAGTCAGTTCTTCCGGGGCGAGGTGGACAAATACACGTGGGTCGATCTCGGCTCTTCATACCTGCCGAGCGAGATCACCGCGGCGTTCCTGTGGGCCCAGCTCGAGCAGGCGGAGATGCTCACGAAAACGCGCCTCGGCACGTGGGAGCTGTACCATGCGGGCCTGGCAGCGCTCGAACAGCGCGGCGATCTCCGCCGGCCGATCATTCCCGCGGAGTGCGCTCACAACGCGCACATGTACTACGTGCTCGTCGCCGAGGCGCGGCTGCGCAAAACGGTGCTCGGCCGGATGAATGCCGAGGGGGTGAACGCGGTGTTCCACTACGTGCCGTTGCATTCGTCTCCGGCCGGGCGAGCGTACGGACGTGCCGTCGGCGATTTGCCGCGGACGGTGGACATCAGCGAGCGCCTGATCCGTTTGCCGCTCTGGATCGGCATGACCGAGGCCGATGTCGGCACGGTCATCGATGCCTTGACGCGCGCCCTCTGAATCGCCGCTTCACGCCGTTCACCGGCGCCAGAGCGCCATCGTCGGGAGCTCCGCGACCTGGTGGAACCCAGCCGCCGGCAGTTCGGCGATGGCCGCTTCACACGCCATCGAGAGGCATACCGCCCGATCCGTCTCGTCGAGCGCCCTGACCACGACGACCGCCGTGAGGCGCGGGGACGCGAGCGCGCGGCTCGGCGCTCCCACGTGGGGCCCCCAGCCGTAGCCGTCCTCGAAGCTGACCGACCGCGTGCCGAGGAAAAGATGGATCTCGTTCCTGCGCGGTGGAAGCACCAGGAGATCTTCAGCGGGGCGGACCAATTCTCGTAGCGCTGCGAGGTCGCGCGCGACGTCGGGGTTCTTCCGCCAGGGGGTCGGGTATGCCACCTCTCCGGAGTGCCATGCGCTCCACAGAGGCGCGAGGGGAATCGATGCCAGCGCGAGCGCGACAAACGCGATCGCGGGCGATGGCAGGCGCCGCCGGACATTCCGAATGACCGCGCCGGCGCCCAGCACGACCGCCACGACGAGGAATGGCGCGGCCAGCAGCAGGTAGTGCGCGTACGGACGCTTGATGAACTGTACGAGCGCCGCGGTGCCCGCGATGATGCAGACGCCGAAGACATTGACCCACGGCCGTGCCGGCGCCCGTGAGCGCATTGCCACGATCATCAGCGCCGGTGCGGCGACGAGCATCACGAGCGCGCTGTAGACGAGTGGTTCATTCCGGAGTCCCGCGCCGCTCACGTTCGCCAGGAATCCAGCTTCCGGCGAATACTCCTGGGCCAGACGGAGGCCCCAGCGAAGCGGCTCGAGCCCGCGCCCTTCGGAGAGGATGAGACAGAGCAGGGTCGACGTCGCCGCCGCCGGGATGAGGAGGAGTGCGAGCCAGCGGCTACGGTCTCTGGTCCGTTCGCTCACCGCAGACACCACGAGCCACAGCCAACCCAGCGAGAGTAGTGCGGCCTGCTGCCTCGCGTAGATTCCGAGTCCGAACCCGAGCCCGAGCGCGAGTCCGTTCACCAGCCCACCCCCTCCGATCAGCGGCGCGCCACCCCACAGCAGCAGCGCCAGCAGGACGGGAAATGTGGCGAGCGGCTCCGAGGTCCCGGCGAAGCCCTCGAACCGCGCGCAGATGATCCCGTACCACAGTGCTCCGAAGACCGCCGCCATTGCGCTCCGCGACACGCGCATGATCACCCCGGCGAGCGCGAGGGCGTTGACCGCGAGCAGCCCGAGATATGACCACTGCAGCGCATTGAGCGACCCATGGCCGGCGCGAAGCGCCGCGCCCCAGAAGACGTACACCCCGGGGAAATATGCGTAGCGGATGGGGGGGACGTCGGTGGCACCGCCCACCAGGTCACGCGCGACCGCGACGTAATAGTAGAAGTCGACGCTCTCGATCCCAGGCCGTACCGCGAGCCCGTAGCGGACGAGCGTGAACGTTCCTATCGCCAGGCCAGCGCCGGCGACGATCCGGAGCCACACCGTCGTAGAGCGATGCGCCGTCGCCCCGTCAGTGACGCGCTCCACCAGGACCAAGGGCAGCGCCGCGAATGTTGCGAGGACCCAGAGCGAGCGCGCCGGCGACAACGCCGGCGCCAGCACCGCGGGCCAGAAGAACAGCGCTCCCACCGTCATCGCAAGCCATGCCGTCGGCGGACCCCACGAAGCGAGCGTCGCTTCGCGCGGTGGCCACGGGATCCTCGTGAGCGCGTGTGCGAAGGCGCCAGTGGAAAGCAGAAACGCCAGGACCGCTACCGTCGCCGTCCCGCCGCCTTGGGCTACAACGACTTGAAGCGTCGCACCGTGCAGGCCTGCGTTGGCGAGGAGGCTGGTGCCCAGAAGCGCCCCAGTTGACGCCCTTGACATTTTACTCAACTCTTGTTTAGTATAGTAGTTCCCTGGAGGTGCAGTGATGAACGCGCTGGAGCGAACCCTGGACGACGAGCTGATCCGATTGCTGGACCGTGTGGCCGCCTCGATTCCGGAGGGTGCGGTCGACTCGGCGGCCGCGAGCGACACGCTGAAGGCGCGCCTCGACGACGCCGAGTCGCGACTGGCAGAGATCCGCGCGGCGATGCTGACCGACTATGGCCGATGGCGCCGCGCGCTCGACGATCTCGAAAATCTCTGGGCGCTGGCGTGCTGGCGGTCAGTCGCGGCCCAGGAGCCAGTCGAGCAGACTGCGGCGCTGGCCGCGTGAATTGCCGGCCTCGCCGGCGAAGGCGAGCCGCACGGCGTCGAAGCGCTGCCAGTAGTCCGGCAATTCGCGCGCGAGCGCGATCTGAACCGAGATCGCTCTAGCCACGTCGCGATCGTTCGTCCGCACTGGCGCCACACGCAGTCGCCGGCGCTGCTCGCCACTGAGCTCGGTAACGAGCTCGATCTCGAGCCGCTGGAGAAAGGCCCGCACGCGCGCGTCGTATTCCTCGCGGTCGTGCGGGTCGTCGGCAACGGGAGGCGGTGCTCCGCGCGCTTCTCGGGCTCGCACGATGGCGTCGAGGCATGCGAAGTCCACGGCATCCTCGATGCGGGTCCTCAGCTCAGCATCGATGCGTGCGCCGAGGTCGAGCCGTTCGCCGGTCCCGCCGTGGTGCGCGTTGGTGAAGGGCAGGGGTGCCTCAAGAAAACATGCGCCGGAGACCGTTGGCCAGCGGCAGCGGGACGATACCGAAGGCGGAGTAGAACGGCTCTGGATCGCAGGTGCTGTTCTCCTCGAGCATCGAGAGCTGATCGGGCGTCAGCGGAAACGCCGGCAGCCGATGGAAGAGGCGCGCGGCCGTCCGCACGACTCCGAGTGGGACGTGGACCTTCACGAGCCGCCGTTTGCCAATTGCGGCCGCCACCATGTCGATCAGCGTAAGCATCGTCACGATGTTCGGCCCACCAAGCTCGAAGGTCTGCTTCGCCGTGTCGGGCTGGGTCACCGCGCGGGCGAATGCTTCGGCGACCTGCTCGACCGGGATCGGTTGAAGACGCTGCTGGCCGTCGCCGATGACTGGAATCACCGGTAGACGCCGGATCATGCCGCCGAGCATCGAGATGAAACCATCCCCTCGTCCATAGATGATCGACGGGCGGAAGATGGTCCACGGCAGCGGGCTCGAACGGACGGCTTCCTCGGCGGCCCATTTGGTCTCGTGATAGCGCGACCGGGCGCCTGAACGCGTGCCCAGCGCGCTCATGTGGATCATTCGCCGGACGCCTGCGGCCCGCGCCACGTCGAGCACGTTCATGGTGCCGTCGACATGGACGCGGTCGAACGTGACGCCGCGTGCCGGCGCCTCGCGAATGATGCCGACGAGATGGATGACGGTATCGCAGCCCGCGATGTCGTCCTCGAGGGTGTGTCGCGACCGGACATCGCCCTCCACACGCTCGATGGCCTCGAAGCCTCGAAGGTCGTGCTCGGAGCCACGGCGTACCAGACAGCGTACGGCGTGGCCATCGGCCCGCAGCGCTTGGACGACCGCGCGGCCCACGAAGCCGGCCGCTCCGGTCACGAAGACCCGGTGGCGCGACTGCATCCTGTCCCTCAGGATAGCGCACTGGCGCGATTGCCAGGAGAGATACAGCAGGCCGGTGCTACGATCGGAGATGTGAGCCGTGTCGTCCGCCTTCTGCTGGCAATCCTGGCGCTCCTCACGTTCACCCCGATGCTCGCCGCGGCCGAGCGGCCCGACTTTTCCGCCGTCGACGAGGCTGCCCGAGACGCTGTCGCTTCCGGCGAGATCCCAGGCGTGGTCGTGCTCGTCGGGCAGGGCGACGACGTTCTGTATCATCGGGCGTTCGGCTCCCGCTCGCTCGTGCCGGCGGTGACGCCGATGCTGCCGGACACCGTCTTCGACATCGCCTCGCTGACCAAACCATTTGGCACGACGCTGGCCGTCATGTCGCTGGTCGAGCGGGGCACGGTGAAGCTCGATGCGCCGCTCGGGCGGTATCTCCGTGAGTTCAGACCGACGTCCTTCAATCAGGTCACGATCCAGCGCGTCCTCACGCACAGCGCCGGGCTGCCGGCGATTCCCCCGAGCACGGCGCTGACCCGTGGCTTTCCAGGCGCGGCCCGCGAGATTGCGAAGCTACCGCTCGACTATTCCCCGGGCACGGGCTTCCAGTACAGTGACACCGGCTTCATCCTGCTCGCCGAGGTCGTGCGTCGTGTGACCGGGTTGCCGCTCGACCGATACCTCGATCGCGTGCTCTTCCGTCCACTGGCTCTGCCTGACACGACGTTCCACCCGTCGGCGGCATTGCGAGGCCGTATCGCGCCAACGGAGTTTCACAGCGGACACATGCTCGTCGGCGAAGTCCACGACCCCCGAGCGCGGCAGCTCGGCGGAGTTGCCGGGCATGCGGGGATGTTCTCGACCGCCGAGGATCTCGCAAAGATCTGTCGGATGCTGTTGCACGGCGGCGCGCTGGACGGGCGTCGAATCTTCCGTCCCGAGACGGTGCGGCTCATGTGGTCTCGAGTCCCGGACGGCCGTGGCACCCGCGCGCTCGGCTGGGACGTGACTTCGGGATACGCCCTCGTCATGGCGCCGTTCTTTCCCGCGGGCTCGGTGGGCCACACGGGATTCACGGGCACGTCGATCTGGATCGACCCGTCGAGCCGGACCTATCTGGTCGTGCTGACCAACCGCGTGCACCCGTGGGGCGGCAGCGCCAGTCGCATCCGGGAACTGCGCGTCCGGATTGCGGCAGCCGTGGGAGCGCAGCTCTTCCGGCCGCCACTGCTGGCATCCGCTGTCAGCGCCCCAGCGGCAGCCGACGCGTCCGGGGCCGAGCCATCGCCGCGCGTGGGCGGCGACACCGTGCCGGTGAAAACGGGTCTCGACGTCCTGGTCGATCAGGACTTCGCGCTGCTTCGAGGCCACACGGTCGGTCTCGTCACGAACCAGACCGGCATCGATGCCCGCGGCCGACGTGGCATCGATCTGATCGCCCGAGCGCCGGGCGTTCGGCTCCGCGCGATTTTCTCGCCCGAGCACGGCATCACCGGCGTCGCGGACGCCGATGTCCCGAACAGTCGGGACGCCGCGACCGGCGTGCCGATCTGGAGTCTCTATGGACCCACCCGGCGTCCCGACGCCGAGATGCTGCATGGAATCACGGCGCTCGTGTTCGACGTGCAGGACGTCGGCGCGCGGTATTACACGTATCTCGCGACGCTGCGCTACGTGCTGGAGGAAGCCGGCCGGCGTGGGATGCCGGTCATCGTGCTGGACCGGCCGAATCCGATCACGGGCCGGATCGTGGAAGGGCCGTTGCTCGACTCCGATCTCGAGTCGTTCACCGGTCCCCACGAAATCCCTGTCCGGATCGGGATGACGATCGGGGAATACGCGCGGATGATCGTCGCGGAGCGGCGAATCCCGGTAGCGCTGACGGTGGTCGCGCTCGGAGGCTGGCAGCGCTCACGCTGGTTCGATCAGACCGGACTGCCGTGGGTGAATCCGTCGCCCAACATCCGGTCGGTGACCGAGGCGCTGCTCTATTCGGGCATCGGGCTCCTGGAGGCGACCAACGTATCCGTTGGTCGAGGCACACCCACGCCGTTCGAAATCGTGGGCGCGCCGTGGATCGACGCGCGCGGCCTCGCGGAGGACCTCGCGGGCCGGCACCTGAACGGTGTGCGGTTCGAGCCGACGTGGTTCACGCCGGCCGGCGACATTTACGCCAACGTCGGCTGCGCCGGGGTGCGATTGATCGTGACGGACCGCGACGCGATCAGGCCCGTCAGCGTGGCGCTCGCGCTGGCGACCGCGCTACGCGAGCGTCATCGGGACCAGTTCAGGCCCGAGAGCATCCAGAACCTCCTGGTGAATCGGGCGACGATGTGGGCGTTCCTGCGGGGCGAGCCGTTCGAGCGACTTCTGGCCTGGACTGAAGCCGAGCGCAGCAGCTTCTTGAACCGGCGGGCGTCGTATCTCATCTACCGATGAGCTCCTTCGCTTCGCTGCTCCGGAGAGGCACTACCGCTCGACGACGCGGATGTCCCGCGGTAGCTCCTTCTTCAGCCGCTCGCGGAGCGCCGCCGGGATCGTGACCGTCGCCATATCGCCATCGCTCACGAAGCGTTCCTGAGGATTCTTGTCAAAATAGCCGAGCCACTCCTTGAGGTCGTGCTCGACTACCTGGATGCGCGGCAGCCGCGTCGGATCGAACTTCTGCGAGAACGGCGACGGCGCTGCGCCACCCGCCACCATGAGAATCGCGTCGTACCGATACTGGGTGCCCTTGGCCTCGCCGGCCAGCGCCCACGAGACCTCACGCGGATAGACGCCATGCGGCAGCGCGATCGTGCGAATGCGATAGTCGGGCACGTGCCGCTGGATCCACTGCTGCGCCTCCGCGATCTGCACGCGCACGGTGGACTCGGGGTACTTGCCGAGGTTGGCGTGCCACAGCGTGTGGTTGCCGATCTCGTACCCGCGCTCTACCAGGTAACGGAGCTTCCTGCCTTCGTACTCGGGCTGGTTGAAGAGCCGGTTCGGCTTCGAGGCGCCTGGGAGCACATAGAACGTCGCGGCCCGACCGAAGTCCGGATGCTCCCGCGTGAAGGCATCGAGGATGCCGACGGCGGACTTCGGATCGATCTCGACCTTTCCGCTGCTCTCGATGTAGCGAAACTGGCCGGGCGACGAGTCGTCGAACGTCAGCACGATGGGCGTGGTCCCCGCGGGTGTCGAGACGCGGCCGTCGATGAGCGCGTTGAGCCCCACGAGCCGGTAACCCTTGGCGTAGAGCGTCTCGAGGTCGTGACGGAAGTTCTCTGGCGTCCGCGTCCATCGCTCTTCGGGGTAGTCGATCTTGTGGTACTCGAGAATCATCACGCGTCCGAGCTCGTTGGGTGACAGCGAGCCCGCTGACGACCGCACCGCCGGAACCACGACCGACGCGATCGCCAGGAGAAGGCCGGCGATCGCTCGGTGGATAGCGCGAAGCCGGATCAATTTCTGGCGGTTGCGGGTGTGGTCGACCGGGGAGTCGATGATGCGGGTGTGGCCGCCGTCGGTATTTCCGCCGGGGACGTGGACGTCGTCGGCGCCGAGCCTTTCAGCCGCAGCGCTGGTCCGGTGTAGTCGTTCCGAGGATTCCACAGCATCCATCCTGCCGCGCCGGCATCGTCAGCGCCCTTCACCTGGGCGCGGATCTCGGTGACGCCGAAGATCCGGCGGTCATAGGCATAGTCCTTGAAGTCCTGGATCCACGGCCGCACCTGCACGACGGTGTTCGCCGCGCGTTTGCGGATCAGCCGCACGCTCTCGTGCACGACCTCGTAGGGATGCTCGACCGGATTGCGAAACCCCGGGATCCCGCGGTGGTAGCCCGAGGGATAGACCATCGGACAGACGTAGTCGAGATGCGCCGTCAGCTCTTCGATCCGCTGGCCGATATCGGTGTCGTTCTCGTTGAACGCGGTGTAGCCGAACACGTCAGCGGCAACGAACGCGCCCAGGGGGCCGAGCGCGCGGCGCGCCTTCGCCAGGAACCCCGCGATCGTCGGCAAGCGCGTGTCCTTGTTGTTCTCGCGCGCGTATTTTGCGGCCGACAACCGCCCGTCGGTCGGGAAGCGCACGTAGTCGAACTGCACCTCATCGAAACCATGGCGGACCGCTTCCTTCGCGATCGCGATGTTGTAGTCCCAGACTTCCTCGCGGAACGGGTCCACCCATGCCAGCTTTTCATTGTCGATCCAGGCTTTGCCCGTGCGCGTATCGACGACCGCGAGATCCGGCCGCGCATTGGCCAGCACGTTGTCCTTGAACGTCACGATCCGGGCGATCGTGTAGATGCCGCGCGCCTTGAAATCGGCCATCAACCCGTCGAAGTCCTTCAGCGTCGCCGGACCCTGCGCGCCCACGGTGAGCGCCATCGGGACTTCCGTGCGATAGAGGATCCAGCCACGGTCGCCCTTGACGTCGATGACGACGGCGTTCAGCTCCGTACGGGCCACGAGGTCCAGCACGCGGCCTCGAATGCCGCGATCGCCGATGCCGTAATAGGTCAGGTACGCCGCCTTGATCGCCTTGGGTTTGAGGACCACCTCGATCGGGCCGGCGGCCGGCATGATCGTGACCTTTTCGTGCCCGGGCATCTTCACCAGGAGCGATGCCGTCGGCGCCGGGTGCTCGACCGTGAAGGTTCCGTCCGCGGCCGTCCGCAGTTCGCGCCCGTCGACCACGACCGACGCGTTCGCCACGGGCTCGCGCCGGCCGTCAAGGACCCGGCCGGTGACCGTGCTCTCGGGCCAGGTCGGCGCGGGCGGCGTAGGTTCACGGGCCGGCTCAGCCGTCGCCGGTGCGACAACCTCGCCTGCGGACATCGCGGGAGCGGCGGCGGGTTGCGTGGCTGCCAGCGTCTTCGCGCGAAGCCCCGACGGCGCGAGAACGACGTAGCCCGTCACGACTGCGAAGGTCAGGAACAGGAGAGCAAAGCCACCGTCGAGGAGCGCGTGTCGTACTGGGGACCGTGGTACTTCCTGCATTTCTGTTTCGACCATACCCGGGTCCCTCGACGGTGCCAAGAAAAATGTTGCCTAGTGCAAAGGTGTCGATCGTTCAAATCGAGAGTAGCGCGCGATTGTGGGATGTGCAATCGCTGTCGCCTTCGAGCGATGCGGTGCGTGACGCGTGAATGTCCGGCGCCGAGCCGTGTGTCGGAGTTGCTGCGGCCGGGTGTCGGAATATCGAGGAGCGTCCCGGGTTTCCCGGGACGCTTCCGAGCGTTGGGGGAGTGTGAGGGACCATCTCGGGGCCCCTCACGTACAATACTCCCGCATGACCCAGCTCCGATTCGGTTGCGAGAGCGCCGTCCGGCGCTCGGTCAAGGTCAACGGACTGGCGTTGAGCTTCCTCGAGTGGCCGGCGGCGGGGCGTCCGGCAGTGTGTTTCCTGCACGGCGGCGCGGCTCACGCTCACTGGTTCGACTTGGTGGCGCCGGCGTTCGAGGGGCGGTTCCACATGATCTCGCTGGATCAGCGCGGTCATGGCGAGAGCCAATGGTCGGATCCCCCGGCATACGCGACCGAGCACTTTGCCACCGATCTGCTCGCGCTGTTCGACGAGCTTGGCTGGCGGCAGGTGATCCTCGTCGGGCACTCGATGGGCGGACACAACTCGATGTGCTTCGCCGCGTGGCATCCGGAGCGCGTGCGCGGTCTCGTCATTGCCGACTCGCGCCCGGTGATTCCCTCCGATCGGCTCGACATGATGCACGCGCGTGGGCATCGGCCGATGCGTCGCCATGGGTCACCGGAAGCCGCGGTCGCGTCGTTCCGGCTGCTGCCGCGCGACACCGTCGCCAAACCCGGAGTCCTCGCGCACATCGCGCGCGCCGGGATCGTCGAGCGTGACGGCGGCTGGATCGTCCGCTTCGATCCCAATTGCAACGGCGTGCGCCGTCCGGTCGATGCGTGGACGCTGGTCGACCGGATCCAGGCGCCGACGCTGATCGTGCGCGCCCAGTGGAGTCCAGGGCTCGCGGGAGGCGTGGCGGAGCGGCTGCACGCGGCGATTCCCGGATCGACGCTCGTCGAGATCCGGGAGGCCTATCACCATTTGACGCTGGACCAGCCCGAGCGCTTCGTGGAGGCCCTCGAGAAGTTCTTCGGTAGCCTTGCCTGATCACGCCACGCCGACGTGCAGCGCGATCGTGCCGAGCCCGAGCCTCCGGTAGCGCACGTCGCGCAGGCCGGCCTTCTCCATCCGCCGGGATAGCTCGGCCGGCGTGACGAACCGAGCGACCGACTGCGGCAAGTAGGTGTACGCCTGCCGGTCGCCGGCCACCAGCGCGCCGATCGCGGGGACGAGCCGGTGGAAGTAGACGTTGAACAGCGTCGCCCAGCCGGGTACCGAAGGCTCGACGATGTCGAGCGCGACGACGCGGCCACCCGGGATCGTCACTCGGCGCATCTCGACGAATCCCGCATCGAGATCTTCGAGGTTGCGCAGCAGGAACGCGGACGCCACGGCGGCGAACGTTCGATCGGCGAAGGGAAGCGCCAGCGCGTCGGCCGCGAGCAGCTCGACGGCGCCCTCCCGTGCGTGGACGAGCTTCCGTCGGCCGTGCGCCAGCATCGCGTCCGAGAAGTCGGCGCCGACGACCCATCGCGCCGGGTCAAGCCGGCGCACAGCGAGCGCGAGGTCGGCGGTCCCGGTGGCAACATCGAGCACCGAGCCGGCAGGCGCGGCGACCGCGGCACGAGCCGCGACTCGCCGCCACGCATGATGTCGTCCGCCGGTCATGAGCGCGTTCATGACGTCGTACCGGCGCGCAATGTGGGTGAACATCGCGCGGACGTTTTCGGCCTTGGGGTCGAGGGGCGTCACGGCTTTGCCGGGACGCCCCGAGCGCGGGGGTCGAGGGGCGTCACGGCTTCGCCGGGACGCCCCGA
>JBGPTW010000136.1:0-17131 GCA_041490825.1 Methylomirabilia bacterium
ATCATCTTCTGAGCGGAGCGGGAGGAGGTCCGGGGGATGTGCAAGGTGCGAGTGGCCCTGGCCGGGGTGATGCTGGCCGCAGGTGGCGGCGCTCCGCCGATCGCCGCGGCGGATGTAATCTACCTGACGAACGGCAGCGAGATCCAGGTGGATGCCTGGCGGGACGCCGGAGACGCCATCGAGTTCACCCGGAGCGGCGGCATCATCCGGATCGCCAAGGCGGACATCCGGCGGATCGACGGCAAGCCGACGACCGGTGACTTCCGGATGCGCTCGGCGCCCGAGAGCCTGAGCGGGAGCGCCATCCGGGGGGCTAGCACCCGGGAGGCGGCGCTCCGCGGGATGGCCGACTTCCTCAAGGAGGGCGAGGCGATCTTCGCGCAGGCGGGCCTGCCCTCGCGCTCGAAGGCCGACGCCTTCCGGCGGCTTACGGTGAAGTGGCGGGACATCGAGGTGCCCGAGGCGCTCCGTGATGCGTACATGCGGGGCCAGGACGCGTTGCAGATGTCCGCCGAGGCCTACACGGTCGAGGACGAGGGCCGGGTGCCCAACGCCAAGGACCGGATCGAGGCCGCCAAGAAGGCCGTCCAGGAGGCGCAGGAGGTCCTGAAGAAGGCCGGCGAGGGTTCGGGGTAGGCGCGCATGGACTGCGTCTTCTGCAAGATCCGCGACGGCCAGATCCCGTCGATGAAGATCCACGAAGACGAGCGGACGCTGGTCATCATGGACATCAACCCGCTGAATCAGGGCCACTGTCTCGTCCTGACCAAGGCTCACGCGGCGACGATCTTCGAGGCCGACGCTGCCGATCTCCAGGCCGCGATGGCCTCGGCGCAGCGCGTGGCCCGCGCGATCCGGTCGGCGCTGGCGCCCGACGGCCTCAACATTCTGCAAGCGAACGGCGTGGCGGCATTCCAGTCGGTGCCGCACTTCCATCTGCATCTGATCCCGCGCTGGACGAACGACAAGAAGGGATTCGACTGGCCACTCGTTCCGGGCAAGCGCGAAGAGATCATCGCCGTCGGCGAGAAGATCCGCGCGGCCCTTGGAGGCCCCGCCGATGCCTGAGCGGACCGTGCGAGTGGTCGTCGCGAAGCCGGGGCTTTCCTCGGCGGGGGGCTTCGCCCCCCTTCCGAACCTCCCCCAGATCGATGGCGCCGGCAAAGCCGGCGCTCGAAGGACGGCGCCATGACCGAGCGGACGGTGCGAGTGGTCGTCGCGAAGCCGGGGCTCGATGGTCACGATCGCGGCGCGAAGATCGTCGCTCGCGCGCTGCGGGACGCGGGATTCGAGGTGATCTACACCGGCCTGCACCAGACTCCCGAGCAGATCGTGGCCACGGCCATCCAGGAGGATGCGGACGCCATCGGGCTCAGCGTCCTGTCCGGCGCCCACAACTATCTGTTCAAGCGTGTCATCGAGCTCTTGCAGGAGAAGGGAGCCGGGGACGTCGTCGTGTTCGGCGGCGGCATCATTCCGCCGGATGACGTCGCGGCGCTCAAGGCCATCGGCGTGAAGGAGCTGTTCACGCCGGGCGCGTCCACACAGGACATCGTTCGCTTCGTCCGCGACAACATCCGCGCCGCGGTCTGACCGGCCAGTCAGCCGCGCAGGAGCAGGCCATGGACTTCGAGCTGACGCCGGACCAGCGGGCCATTCGCGACGCTGCCCGTGACTTTGCGGACGCCGAGCTGGGCGACAAGATCGCGCCCTACGACGAGCGGCACGAATTCCCGCACGCGATCGTGAAGAAGCTCGGCGCGCTCGGATTCATGGGCGTGCTGGTGCCCCAGGACTACGGCGGCGCTGGCCTCGACTACGTCTCGTACGCGCTGATCGTCACCGAGCTGAACCGCGGGGACGCCTCGGTCGGCATCACCATGTGGGCGCACAATTCACTCTGCACGAACCACATCGCGCTCTTCGCGTCCCGCGAGCAGAAGCTGCGCTATCTCGCTCCGCTGGCGAGCGGCGAAGTCCTGGGCGCCTGGGGGTTGACCGAGCCCGGGTCGGGATCGGACGCCGCCGCGCTCACGACGCGCGCGGACGAGCGCGATGGAGCGTTCGTGCTGAACGGCAGCAAGGCGTTCATCACGAACGCCAGCGTCGGCGGTACCGCGGTCGTCATGGCGCGGACGGACCCCGACCGGCAGTCCAAGGGCATCTCGGCGGTCATCGTCGAGAAAGGAACACCCGGGTTCAGCGCAGGGCGGCCGTACCGCAAGCTGGGGCTCCATGCCTCCGACACCGCCGAGCTGATCTTCGAGGACTGCCGGGTGCCCGCGGCGAATCTGCTGGGCGAGCGCGGCCAGGGCTTCGTCAATGCGATCCAGGTGCTCGAGGGCGGCCGGATCGCGATGGCGGCGATGGCCGTCGGAATCGCGGACGCCGCGGTCGCGCAGGCGGCGAAGTACATGAAGCAGCGGAGCGCGTTCGGTCGCACGCTGGCGGAGTTCAACGGTCTCCGGGGCATGATTGCCGACCTCGCCACCGAGGTCGAGGCGGCGCGACTCCTGACCCTTCGCGCCGCGTATCTGAAAGATACGGGTCGGCCGGCGATGCACGCCGCCGCCATGGCGAAAGTGTTCGCGTCCGAAGTGGCGATGAAGGCGGCCACGAAGGCCGTCCAGGTCCACGGCGGCGCCGGCTACACCACCGAGTTTCCCGTCGAACGGATCTTCCGGGACGCCAAGCTGACGGAGATCGGTGAGGGCACGTCCGAGATCCAGCGCACGGTCATCGCCCGCGAGCTGCTGGCGCGGTGACGGCGGCGGCGTCCGAGCCGCTGATCGTCATCGAGGGCGTGACCAAGCGGTATACAACGGGCGCCACGCCCGTCGTGGCCCTGCGGGATGTGTCGCTGACCGTCGCGCCGGGCGAGTTCTGCACGATCATCGGGCCGTCCGGGTGCGGCAAGTCGACGCTCCTCGGGATGGTCGGCGGTCTCGTCGCGGTCGACGCGGGGCGAGTGATCGTCGAGGGCGCGCCCGTGACCCGACCCGATCCGCGCCGGGTCGCGACGGTCTTTCAAGACCCGGGACTGTTCCCGTGGCGCACCACGCTCGAGAACGTCGAGTTCGGTCTCGAGGTGCGGGGGGCATCACGTGACGTGCGCCGGCGGACGGCACTCGAGCTCCTCGGACCGCTCGGCCTCAGGGGCTTCGAGGACCGGTACCCGCGTGAGCTGTCGGGCGGGATGCGCCAGCGGGTGGCCATCGGCCGCGCGCTCGCGATCGACACCAAGATTCTCCTGATGGACGAGCCGTTCGGCGCGCTCGACGAGCAGACGAGAATGCTGATGGGCGAGTGGCTGCTGGAGATCTGGCGGCGGACGAAGAAGACCGTGATCTTCGTGACCCACAGCCTTCACGAGGCGCTCGCCTTGTCGAGCCGCGTCGTGGTGATGACCGCGCGCCCCGGCCGGATCAAGACCGTGCTCGATCTGCCGCTGCCGTACCCGCGCGCGATGGAGTCGCCCGAGCTCGTCGATCTTCGGGCGAAGCTGTGGAGCGAGATCCGCGAGGAGTCGCTACGGGCGATGCAGGGCCTGTGAAGGTCGCGCTCGCGCGGCTGGCGATCGTCGCCGCGCTGCTGGCGGCCTGGGAAGTCGTTGCGCGCGCCGCCAACCCGTGGCTCTACGTTCCTCCCTCGAAGGTCGTGCCCGCGCTCCGCGAGCTGCTCATGCTCGGGTCCTATCCCGATCTGCCTTCCCACGTGTGGCTCACGATCCGCGAGATCGCGCTCGCATACGGCCTCGCCGTCAGCGCGGGGCTCGCGGTGGGCTTCGCGCTTGGGCTGCACCGCACGCTCGGACGCGCGTACGGGCCGATCCTGGCCGCCCTCTATGCCGTGCCGGCCGTCGTCTGGTATCCGTCGCTGATGCTCTTCTTCGGGCTCGACGCCGCCTCGAAGATCGCGTTCGGCTTCCTGCTCGGATTCTTTCCGATCACGCTCGCGGTGCTCGCCGGGATCCGGCAAGTGAGTCCGCACCTGGTCACGGTGGCGCGCGCGTTTGGCGCGCGGCCGCTCAGGGTGTTCCGCAGCGTCATGGTGCCCGCCATGCTGTTCACGCTGGTCGGCGGACTCCGCACCGGCCTCGCGCTGTCGGTGATCGGCGTCATCGTCGGCGAGGTCCTCGGGTCGAAGGCGGGCATGGGCTCGCTGATCAACCACGCGTACGGTCTGTCGCGGACACCGGACTACGTGGCGCTGGTCCTCGTGACGCTGGCGTTGATCGTCGGCTCGGATGTCGGGGCGAGCCTCCTCGAGCGCAGAGCCCGACGGTGGACTGAGTGAGCGAGGCGAGCCGAGCACGGATCTGGCTCATCCAGGCGCTCAGCGTCGCGGTCATCCTCTGTGTCTGGGAGCTCGCGGCGCGCCGGCACTGGGTCGATCCGCTCTTCGTGCCGGCGCCGAGCGCCGTGGCGCGCGCGTTCGGCTCGATCGGAGGCAGCGCCGTGCGGGCGCTCGGCGACACGCTCGTGAAGACGGCGATCGCGTACGGTCTGGCGGTCGTGCTGGGCGTCACCGGCGGCGTCGTCATCGGCTCGGTGAAGCCGCTGCGTGACGTGCTGAACCCGTTCATCATCGCGGTGTACGGCATGCCGAAGATCCTCGTGCTGCCGTGGATCGTGCTCGTGCTGGGTTTCGGGACGGCGCCGGCCGTCGTGTACGGCGCCATCCATGGGCTGTTCCCGATTCTCGTGCTCGTCATGGGCGCCGTCCGCGACGTCGACCGCACGCTCGTGACCGTCGCGCGGTCGTACGGAGCTCGACCGTGGCAGCTCTACGCCAAGGTGATCCTGCCGGCCGTGGTCCCCACCGTGGTCGCCAGCATGCGGCTCGGGCTCGTCTTCTGCCTGCTCGGCGTGCTCATCGTCGAAATGTTCGCCGGCGTGCGAGGGATGGGCTTCGTGATGGGCGCGCTGGCCAACGGCTTCCAGGCGCCGGAGCTGTTCGCGGCGACGGCCCTGGTCTCGGCGGCCTCGATCGCGATCGTGCTCGCGCTCGACTCGCTGAGCGAGAAGCTGTCGCGCTGGCGGTGAGTGATGGCGGAATCGTCAGCCCGGGCGCTTTGGCGGTCCTGAGGTTGATCACGAGCTCGAACTTCGTCGGCTGCTCGATGGGCAGGTCAGCGGGCTTCGCGCCCTTGAGAATCCTGGGCTTCCAGCCCTCCTCAGGATAGGTAGTGGGTGGTCTGAGGTCGTATGGCGATATTGCCCCGTTCTCTGAAGCTTCCGCCCTCCAAGCCTGACGGGCCCCAGGCAATGGGTGGCGGCTGCCGATCTCCCCGGGTACAGAACAGGCTCGTCATTTTTCACATCGTCGAGGCTCCGGTGTCTTAGGTGGTGAAACGCACACCATCCGGCCGCGGAGGGAACCGATGAGCGACAAGACCCGGCTCTTGGGAGAGGCGGACGAGGGGTTCACCACGCTCCGGCAGGTCATCGACGGCCTCACCGATGAGGCCATGCTCCGGGTGTGGCTCGGCTCCTGGAGCGTGCGCGAGATCCTGATCCACATCTCTGGATGGCATCAGGCGATGACTCCAGCGCTCGAGCGAATCGCGCGCGGCGAGGAGCCGTACCCGTCAGGGACTTACGATGACGTCGATGGGTGGAATGCCCGTTTCGTCGAGCGGAAGAGCGACATGAAGATCGCCGACGTGCTGGCCGAGCTCCTCGCGTCCCACCGCGAGTTTGTCAGCGCGGCGGCGACGATTCCCGACTCGGCATTCGCGCCAGGCAGCGCGGCTCGCGACGTCTTCGAGGGTGCCGGTCCGGGGCACTACCGGGAGCATGTACAACAGATCCAGGAGTGGCGGCGCGCCGCGACGCGGTAGCGCCTTGGTCGTCCGTCGAGAGCGACGGACGAACTCGCCGGAATTTTGCACAGTCGTAGGAGAGGTGCCTATGTCGAGCTCGAAGGCTTCTGGCTTGATCGCGGCGTGGCTTGGGCTCTCCTTGTTAGCGGGCAGCCCTGGGGAGGCGTTTATGTCGGACCCGAAGTCTTCTGGCTTGATTGCGGCGTTGCATGCGGACGGCCCACCTCTTGACCGCGCCGAAGAGCTTAGTTTGTATGGCCAGTTCATCGGCGATTGGGACGCGGATATCGTCGCGTACACGCCTGACGGCGTCCGCCTTCAGGGTCAAGGCGAGATCCATTTCGGATGGATTCTTGAGGGCCGTGCGATTCAGGACGTCTGGATGATCCCTCGGCGCAAAGATCGCCGTCCGGGTGCTACGGTCATGCCGGTGACCGGCAATTGGTACGGCACGACGATCCGAGCCTATGATCCCGTCCTCGGCGCATGGCGCATCTATTGGATCGATCCTGCCACCAACGCCTACCGCCAACAGATCGGTCGCAAGCAAGGCGCGGACATTGTGCAGGAAGGTACGACGGAAACGGGCGCGTTGTCGCGTTGGAGCTTTACGGAGATTACACCGCGTTCCTTCCACTGGGAAGCCGAAGTATCGATCGACAAAGGAGCCTCGTGGCGGCTGGTTGTTGAGGTGTTTGCGCGGCGAACCCCTCGCTAAATTTGGCGACGCCCTCATGAGTGGAACTCGCAGGACGACGCGGCACGGCGGCTCTGTACCTGGAGGCGGAGCGGCAAGAACCGGCCGCTCCCGCGTTCCGGTCACGCGGGAGGGGCGGACTGCCGAGAAGGGATGTTACGTCAAGAGGGCCTTTGTCCCGTCTATGCTCTCGTTGACGTCTGCAGCCGGCCAGTCGACACACGGCCGTTCGACGCGGTGTTCGGCGGTATCGGCGTCTTCCCGCCGCGTGGCGCGCCCCGCGCGCTCTGGATCGGCATCGAGACCGGCAGGAACGAACTCGCGGCGCTGCACACGGAGATAGCTTCGCGGCTGGCGCGTCCTGCCCTCGCCGGGGATGGCGGCGCGTTCCGTCCGCATCTGACGCTGGGACGCTGGCGCCGGTCGAGGCCGTCGGATCGCGCGGGTGTGCTGGCGCTCGCCTCGAACACGCCGGTCGCTCGCTGCCGGATCGATCAGGTGACGCTCTATCGCAGCGAGCTGCCGTCGGCCCGGCGCGAGGGGCCAGCCTACACGGTGCTGGCGCGTGCTAATCTGACCGGCGCGTCGTAACCCGGCACATGACTGCGATCATCTTCGCCGCGTATCTCATCGGGTCGATCCCGTTCGCGCTGATTCTTGCGCGTCGCTGGGGCGCGAGCGATCTGCGTCAGACGGGCAGCGGCAATCTCGGCGCGGCAAACGTGATGCGCGCGACGGGCATCACGGCCGGCGCGCTGGTGGCGGCGCTCGACATGGCGAAGGGCGCGGCCAGCGTGTGGCTTGCGGGCCGGCTGAGCGGCGAGCCTGCGGCGCCGGCCGTGGCCGGACTCGCCGCGATCATCGGTCACATCTATCCAATCTGGCTTCGGTTCCGCGGTGGCAAGGGCGTCGCGACCGCCTGCGGCGCATTCGCCGTGCTCGCGCCTGCGGCCGCCATGCCCGCGCTCGCGTTGTTCGTGGGCGTCGTCTGGCTGACGAAATACATCTCGCTGGGATCGATGCTCGCGTCGATCGCATTACCGCCGCTGGCGTACGCGTTCGGCAGTTCCAGCGCCGTCGTCGCGGCCGCAACCGCGGCGGCCGCGATCATCATCTTCCGTCATCGGTCGAATCTGGCGCGGTTGCGCGCGCACACGGAGCGACGGATCGGGGCGCGGGCCTGATGCGCACGGTCAGCGTCCTCGGCGCCGGAAGCTGGGGCACGGCGCTCGCCGTGCATCTCGGAGGCGTCGGCCACGACGTCCGGTTGTGGGCGCGAGATCGCGCGCTCGTCGACGACATGCGCGCCCGTCGCGTCAACGCGACGTACCTGCCGGACATCACCTTGCCGGACTCGGTCAGCATCACGGCCACGCTGATCGACGCGCTCCGCGGCAGCGAGCTCGTGGTCCTGGCGATTCCCTCGCACGGACTGCGCGCCGTCGCGCACGAAGCCGCGGCGGCGTTGGCTCGGGGAACGGTGCTCGTCAGCGCGACGAAAGGTCTCGAGAGCGTCACGCTGCTGCGGATGTCGGAAGTCGTCGCGCAGGAAGCGGGATCAGGACATCCAGTGGTCGTGTTGTCCGGACCGAGTTTCGCGCTCGAAGTCGCGCGGCAGCAGCCGACGGCTGTGCTCGCGGCGTCGGTCCACGTGGCGGCGATGGAACTCGTCCAAGCCGAGTTCCGCGGACCGTCGCTGCGTCTGTACGGAAGCGACGATGTTGTTGGCGTCGAGATCGGTGGAGCGCTGAAGAACACGATCGCGATCGCGGCAGGCGTGGTGGAAGGACTCGGGCTTGGCTGTACCTGGGGGCGGAGCGGCAAGAACCGGCCGCTCCCGCGTTCCGGTCACGCGGGAGGGGCGGACTGCCGAGAAGGGATGTTACGTCAAGAGGGCCTTTGTCCCGTCTATGCTCTATGCTCCCGCTATTCGCGAAAAGGGTTCTCGATGCGCACGCCCTCGATCTCCAAACCATCCTGAAGATCTTCGGAAAGGACGCGCTCGGCGCCACCTGCCGCGGCGGCTTGAACGATCAGCGCGTCCCAGAAGGATATGGCGTAGCGCTGGTGCGTCGCGATCGCGGCGAGAATGATCGACGGCGTGATCTGCACGACGTCGATCTGGCTGAACCGGTCGACCAGCCGGGCCGCTGTCGGCGGGGACACGAGCGGACGGAACCGTCGCGTCAGCACCGCATACAACTCTTGAAGTACCTGAGTACTCACCAGGGCTTCGCCACTGCGGATCAACCGATGAGTCAGGTCCCTGGCGATCCGCTGCTTCGACGGCGCGTCCCGGTCGACACGATAGACGAGGACGTTCGTGTCGAGAAATATCATGTCCTCGTTCGTCGCGCGACGCGCTCGTAGAGCTCCTCTCGCTTCCACTTCCGTCCGCCGGTTCCGCCTCGGACTTTCCTCGCGAGTGCGTCGATCTCCGCAATCAATGCCTCGCGACGCCCGCGTTCGGCGCGCTCATCGCCGGCGAGCTTCGTGAGGTACTGGCGCACGAGTTGGTTGACGGACGTGCCTCGCTCGAGCGCTCGGAAGCGCGCTTTCTTGAGGACGTCGTCCTCGACCGATAGGGTGAGATTGGCCATGGCACATCCCTCCACGCTCCGGCGCGCCGAAACACAGGATCAGTGTAGCACGTACAGGGTCGACTTGATGCGCCGGGCGTTCGATATCGACGTGCTGGCTTGCCCGCGCTGCGGTGCGCGCATACGCTTGATCGCCACCATTGAGAATCCTGATGCGATTCGCGCGATCCTTGCTGCCCTCGCACTGTCGGGAGAGCGGGCGGATCGAGCGCCACCGTTCGCGCCGTCGCTGGACACCGGCCACGCTGCTGCGATCGGCGCCTGAGCGTCCTCCGGACACCTTGGACGCCGAGGCCTGTTCGCTCGGGCCTGAATCGGTTCTGCCTCCCGGTCAAGTGACTCCTTGCGCCTCCCGAAATCCCTTGACAGCCCGGTTGTCCGCACTGTACCTGGGGGGCGGAGCGGCAAGAACCGGCCGCTCCCGCGTTCCGGTCACGCGGGAGGGGCGGACTGCTGAGAAGGGATGTTACGTCAAGAGGGCCTTTGTCCCGTCTATGTTCCTCGATGAATCCCGTTCTGCCGCGACGCGAGTCGCCACGTCGACGCGACGTGATGCTTGCCCCGTCGGGTCTCCGTCACGACCTCCGTGCACACGAGCAGCGCGATCTTGATCCCGACGCCAGCGATCCGATCCCGGCGCCGCGCGTCTTCGTGCTCGACGCGATGTCGTGATAGCGCGCCAGCTCCCGCCGCTTCATCCCGCGGCCCTCGTCGGCGATCGTCAGCGCCGGCGCGACCGCATCGGTAGTGAGCGACACCGTCGCGGCGCCGGAATCGAGCGCGTTCGCGACGATCTCGGTCAGGATCGTTTCCTCGGTCGACGCGGGATACGCGTCGCGCAGGTCTTCGAGGAGATGCAGGAGGTCGACACGCGTCTCACCCATCGGCCGGAGTATAGCGGAGTGTGGATGATCACGCGGCTTCCCTCCGAGTGGTATAACAAGTTATACTCAGTCGATGAAGACAGCGATCTCGATCCCGGATGACCTGTTCCACGAAGTGGAGGCCTGCAAGCGTCGACTCAAGGTGTCACGTAGCCGGCTGTTCACCGACGCGGCCCGCGAATACATCGCCCGGCGCCAGCCTCCGGTTGACGCGACTCGAGCCTGGAACGAGGCGATCGCCGCAGGAGGTCAGCCTGGTGATGACGCGGCGGCTGTGGCGCTCCGCAAGCGCGCGAAAGCCGTGCTTCGAGCGGCCCTGAAGAACCGTCGGTGATCCGGCGCGGCCAGATTTACTGGGTCGACTTTTCCGAACCGCGCGGCTCCGAGCCCGGCTACCGTCATCCCGTGTTGGTGCTCCAGCGTGATGAAGTCAACGCCAGCCGCATCAACACCGTTGTGGTCTGCGTTCTCACCAGTAACACGGCGTTGGCCTCCGCCCCGGGGAACACACTACTGCCACGAGGACGTACGGGCCTTCTGCGCGCGTCCGTGGCGAACGCCTCGCAAGTCGCCACCGTCGACAGGGCCGATCTCGAGGAACTCATCGGCGTCGTCCCGAGAGGTCTGATGGAGCGGGTCGACGAAGGTCTCCGTTGGTTTCTCGGCCTGGGATAACGCAGATGCGGTTGATCTGTACCTGGGGGGCGGAGCGGCAAGAACCGGCCGCTCCCGGGCGGAGCGACAAGAACCGGTCGCTCCCGCGTTCCGGTCACGCGGGAGGGGCGGACTGCCGAGAAGGGATGTTACGTCAAGAGGGCCTTTGTCCCGTCTATGCTCCGCAGATCCTCTACGGCGGCGCGACGCTCTACGGCTTCACGGAGGCGCACTTCAAGAAGGCGGACGCGGCGGTCGCGGTGGACGCGAAGAAGCGCAAGTAGGAAGAAACGGGGGCCGGCGAGATCGGCCCCCGTCGTATCTCAATCCACTAGCGACTGATAGACCGCCTGGCGCCATAGCGCGCGGTCGATGCGTTGCGCGGCGGGGCCCGGCACCGTCTGGGTCATGATCACGACCACCAGTTGCTCCTTCGGATCGACCCAGAAGCCCGTACCCGCGGCGCCGCCCCAGTTGTATTCGCCGGCCGAGCCCGGCGCCCAGTTCAGGCCGTTGCCCTTGCGGACTGCGAATCCAAGCCCGAAGGTGTAGCCCGGCTGAAGCGTAGGCATCGCGGGCTTGATCGTGTCCAGGTGGTCGGAGGACATGTACGCGACCGTGACTCGGCTCAGGAGACGCGTACCGTCCAGCTGGCCGCCGTTCAGCATCATCTGCAGAAACCGAGCGTAGTCGCCAGCGGTCCCGGCAGATCCGTGCCCACCCGCATCGTTCTTGTGGGGAACAGTGACGTCGAACAACGTGATCGGTTTCCCGGTCTCCTTGTCGACGGGAAACGGCTGCGCGAGCCGAGCAACTTTCTCCTTCGGCACCAAGAACGCGACGTCCTTCATCTTGAGCGGAGCGAAGACGCGCTCGGCAAGAAACGCGCTGAGCGGCATTCCGGATACCTGTTCGACGACACGACCGAGCACGTCCGTCGACACGCTGTACTCCCACGCGGTGCCCGGCTGATGAGCGAGCGGCGCCCGTGCAAGGCGGTCGATTTGCTCCGCCGGCGTCACATCCGCGAGTACACCGATCTCGCTGTACGCGGCCTTCACGCGCTCGTTCGGCGTGAACTGCCCGTAGACGAAGCCGGACGTGTGGCGGAGAAGGTCCTGAATGATGATCGGGCGCTCGGCCTTGACGAGCGTGTACGTCGTCTTCCCGTCGGCGTCCTTCGTCGGCATGGCGACCTGAAGGTTCGCGAGCTGCGGGAAATATTTCGTGATTGGATCGGCAAGCGTCAGCTTGCCGTCTTCGACGAGCATCATCGCCGCTACCGACACGAACGGCTTCGTCATCGAGTAGAGGCGAAAGATCGCATCTTTCGACATCGGTGCGCCAGCCACCGGATCGCGCTGCCCGACGGTCTCGAAGTACGCGATCTTGCCCTTGCGCGCGATCACGACGACCGCGCCGGGAAACCGACCGTTCGCGATCTGCGTCTTGAGGGTCTGCGTCACTCGTTCGAGACGCTGAGACGACAACCCGACCTGTTCGGGCTTGGCGGTCGGCAGCGGCTGCGCAGAAACGAATCCGACGGCGAGCAGGATCGTGAGGGAAGCAAGCAATGCAGCGAGTGGTTTCACGGCGGCCTCCTTGGCGGAGATCGTGAACGAACGGTAGGCAGGACGTTATGCGAGGCGCCGGATCGAGTCAAGAGCGATCAGCTCGCATCGCCCGACACCCTTTCTGAGTTGATCTATAGTTCCCCTGAGCCACTTTTTCGCTCGGGGTCGACCCGTTGCCTTGCCACGCGGTCGAAAACGCGCGGTGGGAACGTACAGCAACGAAACCGGCCATTCTGTACCTGGGGGGAGGAGCGGCAAGAACCGGCCGCTCCCGCGTTCCGGTCACGCGGGAGGGGCGGGACTGCCGAGAAGTCCCGTCTATGCTCTAGCGCGATCCTCCAGTCCGTAAGCTCTACAGCTTCTGAGCCCCGTCGAGCTTGGCGAGTTGCCGGTCGAAGGTGCCGACGGGCAGATGACCTGCCTTGCGAGCGATTTCGAGGACCAGGCAGTCGGAAAAGCCCATGCGCGAGTTTTGCCGGTAATGCCGCAGCGCGGCGGCGACGACCTCCGCATCCTGAACCGTCAAGTGCTGGTGATTGAGGAGCATCTCGACGGCTGTCGCAATCGCCGTCGGGTGAAGGCCGTAGACGGCATTCAGCACCCAGGTCGTCTCGGCAAGAACGAGGTGGCCGACCCACGCGCCGGCCCCCACGAACGACTCCGCGGCTGCCGCTTGCCTGGCATCGTCGCGCGTGATCAAGCGGACGAGGACATGCGTGTCAACGGCGCGCATGCCGCTTCCGTGTGTATCGGCGGATCCCGTCCTTCATCTGCTCGATGGTCTTCGGCGTCGGTGCGCGCTTGGGGAACAGTGTCCGGTGCATGTCCTCAGAGGAGTAGCGCCCCGCTCGGCGGACGACGATGGCGCCGCCGTGTTCGTCCCATTCCAGAACCGCTCCCGGGCCCACCCCAAGGCGCCGCCGTACGATGGCGGGAATCGAGACCTGCCCCTGCGCGGTGAGCTTCGAGTGAGCGATCGGCGCCATGCGTTCATATTACCACGGTAATGGGGGCCGCAGCGACTTCGACTGACCCGGTCGTGGCTCCTCGGACGACGCGAGACGCGGAAGGGGCGGCAGTCCCTCGCCAGTGATCAGGCGCGCGGCGCGACGGAAAGTCAGGTAGGAGTACGCCCAGCCCATCAGGACGGCGACGCGATTGCGGAACCCGATCAGATAGGTGATGTGGATGAACAGCCACGCCAGCCACGCGATGGGCCCCGAGAGCTGGACCCGGCCGAACACGTCGCCGACGGCGGCCCCTCGGCCGATGACCGCGAAGCTGCCCTTGTCGAGATAGTGAAACGGGACCAGGGGTTCCCCGCGCACCGCGCGTCGGATGTTGGCGGCAGCGTGGCGTCCCTCCTGAATGGCGGCCGGAGAAACACCAGGCACCGGGCGTCCATCCTGCTCGAGCGCTGCGAGATCGCCGATCACGAACACGTCGTCATGATCCGGAACCGTGAGCGTCGGGGTCACGCGCACGCGCCCGGCGCGGTCGAGAGGAGCGCCGAGCGAGCGGGCCACCGGCGACGCGGCCACGCCGGCGGCCCAGATGACCGTGCGCGCGGCAAGGCGCGCGCCGCTGATGTCGACGCCGCCGTCGTCGATGGAGCTCACGTGCTCGCCGGTGCGGACCTCCACGCCGAGACGGACGAGCTGGCGGCGGGCCTTTTCCGACAGCGTCTCGGGATACGTGGGCAGCACGCGCGAGGCGCCCTCGACCAGGACGATGCGAGAGGTGCGAGGATCGATGGCGCGAAAGTCGCCCTCGAGCGTGTGGCGCGCGATCTCGGCGAGCGCGCCCGCGAGCTCGACACCCGTGGGTCCGCCGCCCACGATCACGAACGTCATCCACGCGCGTCGCTGCTCGGGGTCGCTCTCGCGCTCGGCGGCCTCGTAGGCGAGGAAGACGCGCCGCCGGATCTCGAGCGCGTCCTCCACAGTCTTGAGCCCGGGCGCGTGCGCGGCCCAGGTGTCGTGGCCGAAATACGAGTGCGTCGCGCCGGCGGCGAGGATGAGGTAGTCGTAGCGGAGCTCGCCATCACGGAGCAGGAGGCGCTTCGCGGAAAGATCCACGGACTCGACCTCGCCCAGGAGCACGCGCGTGTTGCGCTGGCGCCGCAGGATGGTCCGCACCGGCATCGCGATGTCGCTCGGATTGAGCGACGCCGTCGCCACCTGGTAGAGGAGTGGCTGGAAGAGATGGTAGTTGCGGCGGTCGAGGATCGTCACGTTCACCGGCGCGCTCGCGAGCGCGCGGGCTGCCGCGAGCCCGGCGAATCCGGCGCCGACGATCACGACGTCGACCATGCGAGATCGAGTTTAGACGACGAGTGATGCCATCACCACACTCCGACGAACCGACGCGCTCGGCCGCCCGCCCGTGGTGGCTGCGGGCGATGCCGTAGCTCGGGCGGCCACCGGCCTTGACGCGGCGGCAGTGGAGCGGGCTGGGTGTGCTCGGCGTCGCCGACCTGATCGACCGTTACGACCTCGCGGTGCTGGGTCTCGCCTTGCCGCAAATCCAGACCGGGCTGGGCATCGCCGAAGCCGACGTGGGAACCCTGACCGCGATCGTCCGGCTCGGCGTGATGCCGGCGATTTTCCTCACCGTGCTCGCCGACCGCACCGGGCGGCGGCGGCTCTTGCTCGCCACGATTCTCGGCTTCACGGTTTGCACGTTTCTCACCGCGTTCGTCCGATCGGCGCCGGAGTTCGCCGCGCTGCAATGTCTCGCGCGCGTGTTCATCGCCGGCGAGGCCATGCTGGCGGTGGTCGTGATCGTCGAAGAGTTCGACGCCGACACGCGCGGCTGGGGCATCGGCATGCTGGCGGCGCTCGGAACCCTCGGCGGTGGGGTCGCTGCGATCGTCTTCTCGGTGGTGAACGTGCTGCCGTTCGGCTGGCGCGCGCTGTACGTGCTGGGGGTGGTGCCGTTGCTGTTGATCGCGTGGTTCCGGCGCACGCTGAGCGAGACGCCCCGCTTCGAGCGCCACCGGGAGACGCGCGCGGCGGCATTCGGCCTCTCGGCGGCGCTCGAACCCTTCCGCAACCTCGCGCGCATGTATCCCGTCCGCATCCTGGCCCTGTGCGCGGCCCTCTTCCCCGTCGCGTTCGTCTTCGATACGAGCGTGCTCTTCGTCTCGAAGTTTCTCCAGGACGTCCACCACTACTCGCCCGCCAACGTCGCGCTGATGTATCTCACCATCGGCGCGCTCGTGCCGTTCGGGAGCGTGATGTCCGGCCGCCTCGGCGACCGCTTCGGCCGCAAGCGCATCCTGATCCTCGGCTCGCTGACGAACACCGCCGCGGTCGCGTGCTTCTACCACGTCGCCGGCATCTGGGTGCCGCTGGCCTGGGGAGTCATGGTGATGACGTTCTCGATGGTGCTCGTGCTGTTCTCGGCTCTCGGCGGCGAGCTGTTCCCGACGTCCTATCGCTCGACGGCCTCGGGGGTCCGCGCCGTGGTCGCGACGCTCGCGGCGGCGCTCGGGCTGTGGACGGAGGGACGCCTCTACGGCGTCGTCGGGAGCCACGCGGCGGCGATCACCCTCATGCTCGTCGTCGTTCCCCTGGCGCCGCTCATCGTCGCCGTCACGCTCCCGGAGACCGCCGCCCGCGAGCTCGAAGACATCGCGCCGGAACGCCCGAGCTGAGCGTTCGCCGGTCCCGCACGTCGCTGTACAGGCCCACGACACCGCGGCCCGCAGAGCGACCGGACCTTCGCAGATCTTCCAGTGCAGCGTCCCGGATCACCGCCGCGCTCCGCGTGACGCGGTCGGCGTAGAGGATCACCGCCTTCTCGCGATCGTCGAACAGCGGGCTCCGCTGATAGAACGTCAGCGCCCGGATCTGCTCGTCGGTCACGCCCACCCGCTTCGACGAAGCGGTGTGCGCGCACGTTCAGTACTCGCGGCCGTTCACGATCGAGGTCTTGAGATAGCGGCGTACAGCCACCAGGTGCTTGACAGCCGGGCCCACCCTCTCTGCCATCTATGAGTGAGAGAGTGACCCCCCGGAAGTTTAGTGTCGAGGGTGAGCAAGGATCGGAGGCCGATGAACGCAGCAGAGAGGAACCAGGGCGAGCGGGAGACCGAGGTCGTGGCGAAGCCGGCGCGGTGGGCGCGGTGCTGCGCCGCGAAGGGCTGTACTCGTCCCATCTGGCGGTGTGGCGGGCGGCGCGGACGCGATGCCGCGCGAAGTTTCCGCTTGACAGGTTCGTCGGCCGGCCCTGACCGCGCGCTCGCGACCCCGAGAAAATTCGCCCTCAGCGTGCCGCACGCGTCCAGCGAGGCTGGTCCGGCGAGGCTCGTACCGGAAAATCATGGATCGCCACGCCATCGCGTTGTCGTAGAGGCTCGCCGGTGGGTCCGAAACCCGGGTGTAGAGTCGCTCCACCATCGAGGGGAGACGACACGCATGGAGACCAGCGCGCTTCACATCGACGCCACCGCGGAGCCCATTGCGGAGCTGGACCGGCTGGGCGACGAGATCGCTGAGCTGTCCGCGCACCTCGACGCCGCCACCGCCCGTCTGCTCGATCTCATCCGCGAATTCGACGCCCGTGGCGGCTGGGCCAACGGCTTCCGCTCCTGCGCCCACTGGCTGGCCTGGCGCGTCGGGATGGATCTCGGCGCCGCGCGCGAGCGTGTCCGCGTGGCGCGCGCCCTCGGCGCGCTGCCCCTGCTGGCCGACGCGCTCGCCCGCGGGGAGCTGTCCTACGCCAAGGTACGGGCGCTGACCCGCGTGGCCACGCCCGAGACCGAGGAGCAGCTGCTCGCGGTGGGCCGGGCCGGCACCGCCTGCCACGTCGAGCGCATCGTCCGTGGCTGGCGCCGCGTCGATGCACTGGCCGAGGCCCGCGAGACCACCCTGCGCCACACCGGCCGCGCCTTG
>JBGPTW010000137.1:0-16966 GCA_041490825.1 Methylomirabilia bacterium
ACGCTCATCGGCCGCCAGCGGAGCTGGCGGCCGCCTCGACCCCCAGACGCTCATCGGCCGCCAGCGGAGCTGGCGGCCGCCTCGACCCCCCAGCCCCCAGCGTGACGCTCCTCGATCCCACACCTGACTCCCACGCTCGGAGGCAATTCCTCTAATCCCGCAGGACGAGCACCGGCGTCTCCGCCTTCCGTCCGAGACGATTGGAGACGCGGCGCTGTAACGCGCTCTTCAACGTTCCGCGCCGCGACTCGCCCACGGCCACCAGGTCGGCAGAGAATGCCTGCGCCTCGAGCGCGATCTCCTCGACGGGATCACCGAAGCGCACGACGCTCTCGACCGCGACACCGTCCAGGTGGAGAGCGACGCTCTCGAGATCCATCTGCGCGCGGCCCCGCAGGCTCTCCATCTCCTGGTCGACGTAGGAGATGACGCGGCCGTATTTCGCGACGTGCATCTCTGGCACCGGGAGAACGCGCAGCAGGCGAACGGTGGCGCCGGCGCCGCGGGCGAGCGCAGCCACCACGGGAACGATCGTCCGGTCACTGCGATCGAGCGGAACGAGAATGCGCTTGGCCATCAGATCCTCCTTGTCAGGCCGCCATCGCGCGACGTGCGCGTGCGGCCGCTGGTGCTTCCGTTGGCGGAGTGAAAATGATCCGGAACGCACGGGGAGACGTCTGCACGCGCGCTGGAACGGCCTGCTGCGCAAGCGCCAGGAGCGCCGGCGCGATCTCCGCGTGCCCTAACGGGACGGGGATCACCACCTGCCAGCGGCCCCACAGTCGACGTTCAACCGTCGGCGCCACGATCGCGCCGAACCGGTAGTGAATCGCATCGGTCAGCGCGATCTGCCGGGCGATTGCGTCATGGCGCCCTCGCTGCCGCCGTTCGACGAGCACGAGCGCGATCACGATCGCGGCCATCGGTGACACGACCATCAGGACTTGCAGTGCGATGAGCATTGGCGCCTCCTTCTCGATCCGTGTGACACCGCTCCGGCGCTCGTGTGAAAGAGTCGCTGACGGCGGCGAGACCTGACAATGACCTGGGACGTAACGACGTCAGGTGGACCTCTGCTCGAACGTCGCGCGGGCGGTGGCGAACCAGCGAGGTGGGGACCACGCTCGGGAGCGTCCCGGGATCCCGGGACGCTACTGATCCGACAGCTCCTATCGCTCGAGCGGGTGCAGATCCGGACGGCAGGTGGTGCAGGGGGTGAGGCCCGCGGCCTCCGCGCGCTCGCGTGAAGCGAACAGCGTCAACCCGGCGAGCGACCGCCGCATGATCGAGCCGCAGGTCGGCAAGCAGTACTCGCGTTCGCTGCGATCACACGCGTACGTTGCGGCGCGCGCGATCCGGAAATCACGCGGCGAGCGAACGGTCGGCATGCCCTCGACCGACAGCAGCCGCTGCTTCAGCGTCACCTTGTTACCGGCATAGCCGGTCAGCGCGCCTGAGCTCCCGATCACCCTGTGACACGGAATGACGAGCGGCAGCGGGTTCCAGCGGAGCGCCTGGGCCACCGCGCGCACGGCGGATGGCTTGCCGATCTCGCGCGCCACCGCCGCGTACGACGTCACGGCACCGTACGGAATGCCCGCCGTCACGTGGAGCACGGAGCGGTCGAACTCGCCGCGAGCGAGGCGAAGATCGAGCGGCCAGTCGAGCTTGACTCGCCGGCCTTCCAGAAATTCGGTCAGCTCGCGACACAGTCGTTCGATCTGATCGTCGTCCTCCACGAGCTCCACGCCGTCCGCGATGCGCGTGAGCCGCGAAGCTTGCACGCTGTTGCTGCCAAGATACTCCACCAGCGCCACGCCTTCCTCCGACCGCGCGATCAAAATGTGACCGAGCGGCGAGTCGAAGATCCGATACATCAGAAGTCGCCGCCGAACGTCCGCCAGCCGCGACGCGAGCCGGGCCCGCGCGCCCGCTTCGTCGTCGAGCGCGACGGGAGCAGTACGGATCTGTCCCGTAATCGCTTCGATCGCGCGATAGCGGGTGAAATCGCCACGGCACGGCGCGCAGTGCGCCACGTGATGCCGGACGCGCTCGGCGACCGCCAGCCCGGCTTCACCGGTGGCCGCGGCGACGAGATCGGGCTCGATCGCGACGCAGTGGGGATGTTTCGAGGTCATCGCGGTGTCTCCATCACGGCAGCTCGTGGCCGTTCAGACTCTGGCGGATCTTGCGGAGCGCCTGGAACACGTGGGCGCGGGCGCTCTCCACCGAGCAGTCGAGGCTCTGGCCGATGGCCTCGTACTCCAGCTCGTGGATCTTGCGCAGAATGAACGCGGTGCGTTGCTTGAGCGGCAGCCGCTCGACGCTGGCCTCGATGAGCGTGCGTGTTTCGTTGAACAGCGTCTCGCTCTCGGGCCCGGCGGTGTCCAGCTCGTTTCCCGTCGCCCTCACCGTGGCGTGCGCGACTGACCTCCGTTTTTCGCCGCGGAAGTGGTTGCGACAGACGTTGGTGGCGATGGCGAAGAGCCAGGCCCGGACGTTGGCGCCTTCCGGCAGCGCCCGCCATGCCCGGTAGGCCCTCAGAAACGTCTCCTGGGCCAGATCCTCGGCCATGGAGGCGCGCCGGGTCAGTCGCACCACGTACCGGTGGATCTCGGCGTGGTGCGCTGCGACGGCGGTCTCGAACGGATCCTTTGCCATCGCCCTATATGACACCGGATGGGGCGGTGTGTGAAAGGGCGGCCGCGGTGTGCTGATTTGCTTAGGAGCCTGTCGGAGTATCGAGGCGCGCCACAGCTTTGCTGGGGTGCGCCGAACGTCTGGGGGTGTGGGGGCCATTACAGGCGCGTCCGCGCGCCTCTCGGGGCCCCCACGTTTACTAGGGCCAGGTTCGGGGTACGATGGGCGCCAGGCAGCGATCGCAGCGAACCATCAATCGCGTGTGAAGGAGAAGAGCCATGGGAGCGAGAGCCGACGCGCTGGCCAAGCAGTTCGAGGCGAAGGTCGAGGAGGCTACCGGAGTGTTCAACAAGCTGAGCGATGCCGACTGGAAGGCGGTGACGTCAGCCGAGAAGTGGCCCGTGTGCGTGGTCGCGCATCACGTCGCGCAGGCACACGAGGGCATCGGCCGCATCGTCAAGGCCATCGCGAGCGGTCAGGCCCTCGGGAACATGTCGATGGACGACATCCACGCCATGAACGCCAAGCACGCCAAGGAACAGGCCAACTGCACGAAGCCGGAGACGCTGGCCTTGCACAAGACGAATGCCGCGGCGGCCGCCAGCATGGTGCGGGGACTCGGTGACGCCGAGCTCGATCGGAGCGGAACGGTGCTGAAGGAGATGCCGACCATGAGCGCCGAGCAGGTCATCGGCGGCTTGCTGATCAAGCACATGGACGAGCACCTCGGCAGCATCCGCGCCACCGTCCGTCCCTGACGGGCGGCGAGGATCCTGATGCAAACCCGTCGTGAGCTGCTCAAGTCTGCGAGCGCTGCCGCCGCGGTGGCAGCGCTCGCCCCGGGCGCCGTGCGCGCGCAAGGCCGCAAGCCGACGATGACCATCGCCTTGCCGTCCACGCCCGAGACCATCGACCCGCATCAGTTCAGATCCGTGCTGAGCGGCTCGATCATCAACCTGATGGGCGAGGGGTTGCTCACGCGCGACCCGTACACGATGGAGCTCAAGCCCTTGCTGGCCGAGTCGTGGCGCAACGTCAATCCGTTGACCTGGGAGTTCAAGCTGCGGCGCGGCGTCAAGTTTCACAACGGCGAGGAGCTCAACGCCGAGTGCGTGAAGTTCACGATCGACCGCATCGTGCACTCCAAGTTGAATACCCTCGGCAAGCTCACGTGGCCGCCGGCGTTCGGGCAGGACACGGTCGTCGTCGATCCGTACACCGTGCGCTTCATCACCAAGGTGCCCGACCCGATGGTGCCGGCCCGTCTTGCCGCGGAGTCGATGAACATGTCGCCGGCGCGCGGACTCGCCGACTATCGAGAGAAGTTCGTCACCGACCGCTTCATCGGAACGGGCCCGTACCGTTTCGTCGAGCACGTGGTGGGCGACCGCGTCGTGGTCGAGACAAATCCGAATTACTGGGGCCCGAAATCGCCCACGCCCCGCATCGTGTGGCAGGTCATTCCCGACGCGGCCACGCGCGTCGCGGCGCTGCAGCGCGGCGACGTCGACGTGATCATCAACCTGCCGCTGCCACTCGCCGGCACCGTGGAATCCGATCCAAACTGCCGCGTGTACTCCGAGCTGAGCTCGCTGGTCCACGGCATCTTGCTGAACACGAGGGAGTCGCAGCCGCTCAAGGACCGGCGCGTGCGCCAGGCGCTGAACATGGCCGTGGACCGCAAGACGATCATCAAGAATCTGTACGCGGGCCGCGGGAAGCTGCTCAACACGGGGCCGGGGCCGAACGTCTCCAACGGCTTCGATCCCGGGCCGTATCCGTACGATCCGGCGCGCGCCAAGCAGCTGCTCGCCGAGGCCGGATACGCCAATGGCTTCGAGCTGACGCTCTGGCAGTCGATCGGGCGCTGGACGGATGCGGAGGAGGTCGCGCAGGTCGTCATCGGCTACTGGCAGAAGATCGGCGTGCAGGCGAAGCTCCAGATTCTCGAGTGGGCGGAGTACAACAAGCGCGCCGGGACGTCGCAGTTGAAAGACGCGTTCTACTATGCGTTCATCAACGGCACGTGGGACGCCTCGTACATCCTCCAGCGCTTCAAGCCGAGCTTCACGGCGTTCCGGTACTACGACGCGACCGGCGATCTGCTGAAGACCATCGAGGAGTACGACCAGGCGTTCGATCCGAAGAAGCGCCGCGAGCTGGCCGTGAAGGCGCAGCAAGGCATTCACGACGAGGCCGCGTGGGTGTTCCTCTGGCAGCTCGACGAGCTGATGGGCGTCGGCAAGAAGGTGAAGAAATTCAAGATGCGGGCGGACAACTTCATCTGGGCCCGCGACGCGTACGTGGAGGGCTGAGGCGCTCCCGTTCGTCCTTCGTCGTCTCGGCCAGGCCGCCATCGTCGCCGTCGGCGTCTCGATCGTGGCCTTCGCGCTTGTGCATCTCTCCGGCGACCCGGTGCGTCTCATGGTGTCCTCCGACGCGCCGCCGGAGCTCGTCGAGCAGACGCGGCACGCGCTCGGGTTCGATCAGCCGCTGCCCCTGCAGTTCGCGCGCTGGATCGCGCGGGCGGTGCAGGGCGATCTCGGCATCTCGCTCCGTAACAACCGTCCGGTCGGGAAACTGATCGCCGAGCGGATGCCCGCGACTCTGGAGCTGACGACCGCGGCGCTCGTGATCGCCGTCCTGCTCGCCATTCCAGCCGGGATCATCTCGGCGGTGAAGCGTGGGACCGCGCTCGATCGTCTCGCGATGGTCGGCGCCGTCGCCGGCCAGGCGCTGCCGATCTTCTGGCTCGCGTTGCTGCTGATCGCGCTGTTCGGCGTGCGCCTGCGGTGGCTGCCCGTGTACGGCCATGGCACACTCGCGCACCTGGTGCTGCCGGCCGTGAGCCTCTCGACCATCATCCTCGGCCGGCTCGCGCGCCTCGTGCGGTCCAGCATGCTCGAAGTGCTGGCGCAGGACTACGTGCGGACGGCGCGCGCGAAAGGGCTGGCCGAGCCGCGCGTGCTGGCCATGCACGCGCTGAAGAACGCCGCGATTCCCGTCGTCACCGTGCTCGGGCTCCAGTTCGCGCAGCTCCTCGGCGGGGCCGTCGTGACCGAGACGATCTTCGCGTGGCCTGGGATTGGCCGGCTCGTCGTGGAGGCGATCTTCAATCGCGACTTTCCGATCGTGCAGGGCGTCGTGCTGGTCGTCTCGCTGGCGTTCGTCGTCGTCAACCTGCTCGTCGACGTCGCCTACGTTGTGATCGACCCGCGCATCCGCGTGGAGCGGGCGTGAGCCATTCGTCCGATCCGCGCATCCGCGTGGAACGCGCGTGAAGCACGCGGGCCTCGCGTTCTGGGTGGCGTTGCTCGCGCTCGTGGCGGTCGTCGTCGGCGCAACGTTCGCCGAGCTGTTGGCGCCATACCGGGCCGACGAGCAGGACATCACCCAGCGGCTGCGGCCCCCGGATCTCCGCGAGCACATGCTCGGCACCGACGAGCTGGGCCGCGACATTCTGAGCCGGCTGCTGTACGGCGCGCGCATCTCGCTGCTCGTCGGCGTGATCGCCGTCGGCCTCTCGTGCCCGGTCGGCGTGCTGGTGGGACTCGTCGCGGGCTACGCTGGCCGCCGTCTCGACGACGTGCTGATGCGGATCACCGAGATCCAGCTCGCGATCCCGACGATCCTGCTCGCCATCGCGGTCATCGCCGTGCTGGGTCCCGGGCTCGGGAACGTGATCATCACGCTCACCGTGACGGGCTGGACGTTCTACGCGCGGTTGATCCGGGGCGAAGCGCTGACGGTGAAGGAGCGCGACTTCGTGCAGGCGGCACGCGCGGCGGGCGCCGGCGACGTGCGGATCATGGCGCGGCATGTGCTGCCGAACGTGCTGTCACCGGTGATCGTCGTCGCGGTCTTCGCCGTGGCGAACATGATCATCCTCGAAGCGACGCTGTCGTTTCTCGGGCTCGGCGTGGAGCCGCAAGTCGTCACGTGGGGACGAATGCTGAACGGCGGTCGCCTCTACCTCGCGACGGCGTGGTGGCTGACGACGTTCCCGGGGCTGGCGATCTTCGTGACGGTGCTGTCGGTGAATCTGCTCGGCGATCATCTCCGCGACTGGCTGGATCCGAGGCTGCGGGGGACGCTCGGCGGCGGCGCTGGTCCTTGATCGTCCCGGCCGGCCTGACCCGCGTGGGTCAGACCGGGAGATCGAATTCGCGGGCCAGCACCTCTAGATATTTGCCGTGCGTCGGCGCCCGAAGCAAGGGCTTCAGTGTGCCGCGGCCGAAGCGGGTTCCGCGGTGGACGTGCTCCATGTCGGCGGCAGCCAGCGACGCGACCGGCCGTCGGTGCTTCGTGATGAGGATTCGTGTGCCGGCTGCCGCCTCGTCGATGAACGCAGAGAGGTGACGCTTCAGCTCGTCGATCGATACGGTCTTCATATTGAAATAGTACTGGATTCAGACCTGAATTTTGAGCGCATTCCGCGGCCGTGAACCGGAGCTTCGCCGCGCGAAGGCGTGAATCCTTCATGCCGGAAACGTCGCGTCCCCTTGCTCTGCCAGCAGCCGCGTCAGCGTGTCGAACGAGAACCAGAACGTCCCGTTCTTCAGACCGCCCCACGTGGCGCCCCACGACTGGTAGCACCACACACGCCGCTGCTCGAGGTCGAGCTCGAACATCTCGATCTCGTGCCCGCCTCGCACCGTCGCACCGCTCGTCATCGGGCATTCCCCGTCGGGCTTCGGCGCGTCGAACGACGAATACCAGTTGATGCCGAGGATGCCCGGCTTCAGCGAGAGGGCCGCGAGCACGTGGTCCGGCCCGAAGGCATGGTGATACGCCTTGATGAATCCTTCCTTCTTCGCGGCTTTCGCCACGGCGAGGCCGCTGCTGCCGGTGTCGTCGGGCGGATACACGCCGGGGACGTTGTCGAGCTCCGTCGCGTCCTTGTAAAGCCGGACCGCATCGGCCTCGGTCAGCTTCAGACCCGCGTGCCAGACCGGGCTCGTCATCAGCACGCCGGTCATGGCGTTGCCGGTGCAGGACCCGAGGTTGCCCTGATTGAACGGCGGACAGTGGCGCTCGTACTTCACGCTCTTCAGGGCCGGCGCGCGTTCGGCAGCAAAGCTCTTGCTGCGCTCATCGTGCTCGACGTGCCGACCCAGGCGCATCTCGGGAATCTGGTTGAGGCGAGCTGTCATGGCGGCCTCCTCGATCGACGAGTCAGCTTGGCACCGCGAGAGGGTTCACGCTGGCGCCTGCTGTAGTTGCGTGTGATCCGTAGTAGTCCGCAAGAAGCGCGCCGAACCAGGACGGCACAAAGATCAATAGGTTGAATACATGGACTCCGAGACCGGCTGCCCAGGATCAGGGCACCTGCACCGGACCCGGGCAGGGGTGAGCGACGAGGAGTTATCGGGGAGGGCTTGCCAGGCTACAGCTTGTAGAGCCGCGCGCAATTATCCCACAGGATCTTCCGCTTGCTCTGGTCCCCGATGTCCGGTAGCCCGAGGAACGTGTCGACGGCTTTCGGGAACCGCGAATCGTCGTGCGGCCAGTCGGTGGAAACGACGAGGTTGGCGTCGCCCAGCTCGGCGACGACGTGCTTCGCGAGGTGCTCCTCGGGCTCGACGGAGATGAAGCACTGGCGCAGGAACAGCTCCGACGGCTTCGCGTCCTGCTGGAACAGCTCGTGATCGCCCCACATCTCCCAGCGCTCGTCGAGCGCCCACAGCCACCACGGCAGCCAGCTGCAGTTGCCTTCGAGGAAGGCCATCCGGAGCCGCGGGAAGCGCGACAGCACGCCGCCGGTCACGACGGCGCCGACAGTCAGCATCATCTCGACGGGCTGCCCGACGGCCTGACCGAGGACGAGGTTGTCGAGGTAGCGCGTCGCGAGATGCTCCGCGTACACGGCGTGATTCCCGTGGAACGACACCGCGACGTCCATCTCTTGCGCCGCCGCCCACAGGGGGTCGTAGTACCGATCGTAGATCGGCCGGCCGTTGATCGGATGCGACGGCAGCACCAGCGTGACCACGCCGAGATCGCGGACGGCGACCCGGGCCTCGGCCACCGCCAGGTCGATGTCCTGGAGCGGTACCAGGCCTGACGGCTTCAGTCGCCCGGGACTTTCCCGGGAGAAATCGGCGATCCACCTGTTCCACGCGCGGCTCATCGCCGCGGCGAACGCGGGCTCGAGGCCGTCGATGTTGATCGCCTGCGTCGCCCACGTCCGGAACAGGATGCCGACGTCGATGCCTTCCATGTCCATCGCATCGAGCGCGTCTGTGGCGATCGTGCCGCGGTACAGACGCTCGGCCCCGGGACGATTCAGGCGATGCGACCAGGCGCGCTGTCGCTCGGGCCGGTCCGCATACGGCGGCAGGACCTTGCCGTCGACGTGCGCGCGCACCTGGCTGCCCTCGGGAGCCGTCACGATGCGGCCGCGGAACTTCGGGTCGAGATATTTCTCCCAGAGGTCCCGGGGCTCGATGACGTGCAGGTCGCTGTCCATGACGCGGAACCCTTGCTTGGCCATTGGGGCGCCTCCTGGCGGGAGGTATCGTCTTCGCTCGACCCCTCCGCGAATCGGGACGGCGCCTAGCCTACACCAGCGTCAACTGGAACACCCGGCCCGCAAATTCCGGCCATTCACTCGTGTTCCCTGCGCGTCCGCACCAGACAAATGGTGCGTTCGCTCCATCCCCCCGGATCGCCACTGCAGGTACAGTTCCCCCAAACGACCCACGCATCTTCCAGGGGAGAGCGGTGCGCATGGCGACGACCACCCGCGTCGTGTCCGTCAAGTTTCTCGGTTCTCTCCGTCGCGTGGCGGGACACCGGGAGATCTGCGTCGCGGTGGACGCCGACGCCACCGTGAGTGATCTGCTGCAGACGCTCGCGCACGCCTACGGCCGAGACTTCAGCGAGACCGTCTTCCGCGCGCCCGGCCAGGTCCACACGTACCTCCGCGTCTTCCTCGACGAGGAGGAGGCCCGCATGAACGATCGTGTCGCGCCCGAGGGCTCGCCCGCCGAGGTCGCGCTGCTGGTGATGCCCGGGTTCGAAGGAGGTCGCTGATGACCACGGTCACCGATCAGTGGATTCCGTCCACGTGCGGCCTGTGCTACGGCACCTGCTCGATCCTCGGACACCAGAAGAATGGCGTGCTGATCAAGATCGAGGGGAACCCGCAGAGCGCGATCGGCCGCGGGCGCCTCTGCGGCAAGGGCGTCTCCGGGATCATGACGCTCTACGACCCGAACCGCCTCAACGTGCCGCTGCGCAGGACCAACCCGGACAAGGGCAAGGGCGTGGACCCGGGATGGCAGCAGATCACCTGGGACGAGGCCCTCGACGAGATCGTCGATCGGCTCCGGACGGTCCACGAGGACGATCCCCGCAAGCTCTTCATCCAGCGCACGACGACGAATACGTCGACGCGCGCGCCCTTCGCGATGTTCGCCGCCGCGTTCGGCACGCCCAATTCGTGGGCCGCCGGCGGGGGACTCCACTGTGGCAACGGCGCGCACCTGATCGGCGGCATCTATCACGCTTCGTGGTCCCTGGTGCCGGACTTCCAGCACTGCAAGTACGCGATCTACTTCGGCGCTTCCAAGGGCCACGGCGCCGGTCACGTCTCGTGCACCAACATGCAACAGGCCGCCGACGCGCGCGTGCGCGGGATGAAGCTGGTCGTCGTGGATCCCATGTGCAACTTCGCCTCGGCGAAATCCACCGAGTGGGTGCCGATCCGGCCGGGGACCGACGCCGCCATGGGGCTCGCCATGATCCACGTGATCCTCAACGAGCTCGGCGTGTGGGACGCGGAGTACCTCGCCACGAAGACCAACGCGCCGTACCTGATCGGTCCCGACCGCTGCTACGTGCGTGACGGTGAGTCGGGGAAGCCGCTCGTCCTGGACCTCGGACGCGCGCGCGCGGTGCCGTACGACGATCCCGACGCGAAGGACGTTGCGCTGCAGGGGGATTGGGTGGTGAACATCGTGCGAGCGCGGCCCGCGTTCGCGCTGCTCCGCGAGCACGTCCGGCAGTTCACGCCGGAGTGGGCCGAGCGCATCTGCACCATCCCGGCCGCCACCATTCGCCGGATTGCGCGGGAGTTCGCGACGGAGGCCATGGTCGGCTCCACCATCGTCATCGACGGCAAGCGCTTGCCCTACCGTCCCGTGGCCGCGATCTACTTCCGTGGCGCGCAGGGGCACAAGAACTCCGTCTACAACTGCTACACGCTGGAGCTCCTGAACCAGATCGTCGGCGCCGCGGACGTCGTCGGCGGCGCGCTCGGCTTCAACCCGGTCTGCTACGGCCACCCGGAGACGGGCAAGCCGTGGTACGAACCGAAACCCGGACCCGATGGGCTGATGATCACGGGCACCTGGGTGGCGCCGCACTTGCCCTATCCGATTCCCGAGCCGAGACACCCCGAGCAGATGAGTCTCGGAGGACTGTTTCCGCTCGGCATGTTCGGGACGACGATGGCCGGGAGCGATCAGGAGGATCTGTGGCGCCGCTTCGATCTTCCGTATCGCCCGGAGGTGATGATCAACTACGGCGCCAACTCGCTCCTCTCCGTCGGCAACAGCGACACGGTCGCGGAGACGCTCCAGCGGATCCCGTTCATCGTCTCGTTCGACCTCATGCTGACGGAGTTCTCGGAGTTCGCCGATATCGTCCTGCCCGACACGTCGTACCTCGAGTCGTACGACTCGCGCCCGAACGTCCCGTTCATCTTCAACCACCCGGCCGGCCACGGCGACTGGAGCTGGCCGATCCGGCAGCCGGTGGTCGCGCCCGAAGGCCAGCGGCGCCAGGCCGCCGAGATCCTCGTCGAGATCGTCGACCGCATCGGCATCCGCGAGGAGTTCAACGCCGCGGCGAACGCGCACTTGAAGCTCGACGGCACGCACCGGCTCGACTTCGAGACGCGGTACACCTACGAGGAGATCTGCGACCGCGAGCTCAAATCACACTTCGGCGACGAGCGCGGCATGGCGTGGTTCAAGGAGCACGGCGTGATCTCGTGGCCCAAGCGTCTGGAGGAGACGTACTGGCGGCCGTTCCTCGACGTGCGCGTGCCGATCTACTGGGAGTTCCTGGTCGGTCTCAACGCCAAGGCCAAGAAAATCGCCGGCGAGCGCCTCGTCTGGGACGACGCCTACTACGACCCGCTGCCGCGATGGCTGCCATGTCCGTCCCACGAGGTCGATGACCCGTCGTTCGATTTGTGGGGCTTCTACTACCGCGACACGCTCCACACGAACTCCTTCACCAACGAGAACCCGTGGCTGGACGAGGCGGCGAGGCTCGACCCGTACTCCTACACCATCGCGATCAACACGACGACCGCCCACAAGAAAGGCATCCGCAACGGGCAGAAGGTGTGGCTCGAGTCGCCTCACGGGCGCCGCGTGTCTGGCCGCGTGCGATCGACGGACACGGTCCACCCGGAGACCGTGGGCATCGGCGGGTGCGCCGGCCACTGGGCGAAGACGCTGCCGATCGCGGCGGGCAAGGGCGTGATGTTCAACGATCTGCTCGAGGTGGACTGGCAACACGGCAGCCCGGTCAATCTGAACCTCGACACCTGCGTGAAGCTGAGGATCGTCCCATGAGATACGGAATGGTGATCGACCTCAAGCGCTGCATCGGGTGCTACGGGTGCCAGCTCTCCTGCAAGGCCGAGCACGGCACGCCGCCGGGCGTGTTCTTCGCGCGGGTGGTCAAGCGCGAGCTCGGCACCTATCCGAACACGCAGCTTGTCTTCCTTCCGCTGCTCTGCTTCCACTGCACGGACGCGGCCTGCGTGGAGGCGTGCCCCACCGGTGCCTCGCACTACCGCGAGGGCGGCGTGGTGGACGTGCACAAGGACCTGTGCGTCGGCTGTCGCGCCTGTATGCAGGCGTGCCCCTACGGCGCCCGGTACTACAACGAGACGGAGGCGGAGTACTTCCCGGGCCAGGGACTGACGCCATTCGAGCACGCGAAGTACTCCGCGGAGAACGTCGGCGTGGTGATGAAGTGCAACTTCTGCATCGATCGTGTGCAGGCCGGACTCGAACCGGCATGCGTGGCGAACTGCGCCACGCGCGCCCGCACCTTCGGGGATCTCGACGATCCGGGGAGCGAGGTCTCGCACCTGATCCGCCTGCGCGGCGGCGAGCAGCTCCAGCCGGAGCTGGGCACGCGGCCGAACGTTTATTACCTCCCGCCCGCGTGATGGAGATCTGAGCGATGTTGACCGTCGCCCGTCACGACCGACTGCTCGCTGACCTCGGCGCGACCTTCCGGCCTCAGCGTCAGTGGGTGGAGGGACGCGGCGTGCTGCTGATCCTCGGTCACTTCCTGTCTGGCGTTGGCGCCGGCACGTGGCTCTTCTCGCTCTGGCTGGGCTACTGGCCGGGCCTGGTGCTTGCCGTCCAGGTGATGGCCCTGTCCGGCGTCGCGCACTTCTTCTTCCTCGGTCACCGCGAGCGTTTCTGGCGGATGTTCAGGGCCCGCACGTCGTGGATCGCGCGCGGCTTCATCGGCATGAACATCTTCATGGTGGGCGGCATCCTCACGCTGCTGCTTCGACCGGGCGCGTTGCGGTCGGTGGCCGTCGCTGTGACCGTCGCCGGGGCCGCGATCGTGATCGTCTACAAGGGCAATGTCTACGCCGCGTCCAAGGGCGTGCCGTTCTGGAACTCGCCGCTCCTGCCGGTGCTGTATGCCACGTACGCGATTCGTGGCGGCCTGGCGCTCCTGCTGGTCGTGCTGCCGCTGTCGAGCCGCCTGGCCGACACGCACTGGATGGAGCTGATCGAGCTGTGGATCGCGGTGTCCGCGGCCACGATGCTGGGCTTCTACCTCGGCGTCATGCGGAACACGAGCCTGGCCGCGCGCCGCTCCGTGGCCGAGCTGACCGGCGGCCGGGCTGCGCTGGGCTTCTACCTCGGCACCATCGGCGCCGGGCTCGTGATCCCGATCGCCGTCGGCATGGCCGGGATCGTCGGACCCCTGCCGAGCGTGGCGCTCGCCGTCACGGGCGCCTTCTCGCTGGCGGGCGATTTTTTCGCGAAGTACGCGATCGCGAAGGCCGGGATCTACGTGCCGCTCATGCCGGCGGGGCGAGTGTAGGGTCGTCGGCCAGGTCCACACCGGGTAGGTCGGCGACAGCTGGTAGAGCCGCGCGCAGCTGGGGACGAACTATACCGCGAGAGGCGCTCCTACCGCTTGCGGGCGCCGCCCCGGAGCTGCTTTCTGACTTGCGCGATGCTCAGGCTGCGGCCCCGTCGCGCGCGTCGGATCATCGTCCAGAATTTTGGACTGTGCTCGAGCAGGTAGTCTTCCAGATCGTCTTCGCCGTTCAGACCCTCGATGGCTGCCACCGGCTTGCCGCGGTTCGTGACGATCACGACCTCGCGCCGGGAAAGCTTGAGCACCTTCGGGAAGGCATTCTTCGCCTCGTAGGTGGTCAGGAGTTTCACGGCCTCTCCTTTCTGTAAAACGAGACAGGAAAATCTGCCGGATCGGTAGCCATGCGTTGCCGCCGGCTCGGGGTCATCACCTCTGCGCCTGCCACATTGCTTCCGCGTCCTCGAACCCCGGGCCGCGATCGATCAACGCGACCGGCCCCGCACGTCGTGCGCGCTCGTCCTCCGTCGCGCCCTTGTCGATCTCCAGCGTGACGGGAGTCAGCACCACGCCGTAGTCCTCGAGCGCACCGCGCGGCGTGACGAAGCCGCGCGCCACGTCCTGGCGCACCCGCGTCGGATCGCGCGTGAGCGGATCACCCCAGCCACCACCGCCGCACGTCTCGAAGCGCAGCAGATCGCCGCGTTTCAGAACGATCCCGTCGCCCTGGCCTGGTAACACGCGCTCGCCCGGCGTCCCGGGATTCAACAGCACTCGCCCCGTTCGCCCCGCGCGGCCTCCCGCCACGCCGTACGGCGCGACCAGCGTGTTCTCCATGCGCGTGGCCAGCTCCGCCCGGTCGCACAGCACGCGCACGTCGCGAATGACGCCGCAGCCGCCGCGATGAAAGCCCGGGCCGCCCGAATCCGGGCGCACGACGTAGCGCTCGACACGCAGCGGAAAATCGCGCTCGACGTACTCGACCGGGTAGTTCTCCTGGCCGATGTAGTAGATGACGTCGACGCCATCAGCGAACGGGCGGGCGCCGAGCCCCACGCCGAGTCCTTCGATACAGAGAATCGGGCGGCGACGCTCCGGATCCCACGCGCGGAAGTAATACAGCACGTAGACCGGCGACCCCGCGGGAACATTGCCGCCATTGCCCTGCGCGAGATTGCCGAACACGCACGACAGCACGCGGAACATCGTGTTCGAGCGCATCCCGACCGGGGCGGGGAAGCGCGGCTTGAGCACGCTGCCCTCGCGCACGATCCACTCATCGAGATTCTGCAGCAGACCTTCGTTGACGTCGAGATCGGGATCGAGCATCTGAAGATAACGGGCGAGGTGGATGCGCATGATCCCCGCGTTCGTCGTGTAGTTCACGGGGCCGCGCGTTTGATCGTCCGAGCGCGAGCCGTCGAGCGTCACGTGATCGCCGTCGCGGGTCAGCGTCAGCTCCACGCGATAGGGCGGCGAGTCCGCCGCGCCGTCGCCGTCGAGGAAATCGTGAAACGTCCACGAGCCTCGCGGCACCATCCCGAGGAACAGCTCGCGCGCGCGTGTGGCGGTCTGGTCGATGCAGGTGTCGAACGCAGCGAGGAGAGTGCTGACACCGTAGCGCGTGAGCAGCTCGATGAGCCGACTCTCGGCGAGGCGGCACGACGCCATCATCGCGCGCGTGTCGCCTTCCACCATGTCGGGCATCCGCGAATTTCTCAAGAATATCCGGTACGCCTCTTCGTTGAGTCGGCCTTCGCGCATGATCCGCACGGGCGGGACGAGGATGCCCTCGTGATAGATCTCCGTCGAGTGCGGCGAGATGCTGCCGGCGCGCGCGCCGCCGATGTCCTGGTAGTGGCCGAACGTCACCGTGAACGCGATGACCGCGCCGTCGTGGAACACCGGCATGATGAACACCATGTCCTGGTGGTGCTGGACGGCGCCGTCGGACAGGTACGGGTCGTTGAACCAGTACGCGTCGCCCGGGCGCATGCTCTCGAGCGGATACGTCCGGAGGATCGGGGTCACCATGCCGGGGCCGCTCGCCGAGATGTGCGAGGCGACGATCCGCCCGGCGCGGTCGTAGATGCCGACGAAGTAGTCCTTCTTCTCCTTGATGAAGGGCGACATCGCACACCGTTCCATCAGGAGCTCCATCTCGCGGATGGTCGAGTTCATCGCGCCGCGGATGATCTCGAGCGTGATGGGGTCGACCGTCGTGCCGCTCACCTCGCGCCGCCTCGCGTCGCGAGCGGCAATCCTTCGTCGAACACCGTGCGGATGAAGGCGTCGCCACGCGTCCTCGCCGCCTCCGTCTCGGACTCCGTGTACGCGATCACGTCGCAACCGACACCGACGCCGTCGAAGTCGCGACCGAGATCGGGGAGGCGATCGAGGAAGGGGCCGGCGCCATCGCGCATGACCACGAAAAGATCGGCGTCACTACCAGGGTGCGCGTCGCCGCGGGCCAGTGACCCGAAGAGCCTCACCTCGACGACATCGGGCCGTCGCTCGAGCAAGCCGAGGGCTCGCTCTTTCAGCCGAGCGATCACTCCTGCGTGATCGAGTCGGAAGACCCGGACGTTACGCCCGCGATAGCACTCTTCGACAGACTTCAAGGACCGCCTCCGCGTCGGCGATGGCGCGCTCCGCTTCTGCCCGTGTGTAGAAATCCGCTGGCGCTCCGCCGGCGAGACCGTTGGGGTAGCGCGTCGGGATGTAGAGCTTGTCGAGGGCTCGAGCCCGGTCGAGCAGCGCCGCATCGACCCCTGGCGTGCTCGGTCCGAGCGCGTCGAGCAGTTCCGTCACCACGTGTCCCCAGGCTTCCTGCCCCAGCGCGACATGCGCGGCCTTTGCAGCTTTCTCCGCCGCCTGCTGGGCGGCGAAGCACGCCCATTCGTGATGGGCGTCCCGTGCCGCATGTCTCGCATGCTGGAGATCGGCTTCGGCCTGACGGAACCAGTCTGCAGCCCGGTTGCTCATGTCGCCCAAGATACCCGAGCCGGCGCGCAAACGGGTAAGGCGTCGCCACCGCCGAGGAGCCTGTCGGAGGATCGAGGCGGGCGCCGGGGGTCCCGGCGACCGGCGAGCGGATGGGGGTCTGGGGGCCTTCGAGGCCCCCCGCTCACGAGGAGCCCTATCGGAGGATCGAGGAGCGTCCCGGGTTCCCCGGGACGCTGCCGAGCGGATGGGGGTCTGGGGGCCTTCGAGGCCCCCCGCTCACGAGGAGCCG
>JBGPTW010000138.1:0-16763 GCA_041490825.1 Methylomirabilia bacterium
CAGGGGCCGCTGGGTTAACGCGAATAATTCATGAACGAGTGAGGCGCGTGCCGGCCGGGGATCCGGCGGGAGACGGGCAGCCGGGATCCTCTGACCACCGGCGCCTTCGTCCCGATCATCGCCGAGTCGTTCCCACTCGGCACGGCAGCGTCGTCGCCTCGCGAGGCGGGAATGGCTCCCCCGGACCCCGGCTGCCCATCTCCCGCCGGGTCACCGGCCGACACTGGTCCAGACGTTCATGAATCACGCGCGGGGATCATCGATGAACGACCGAGGCCGGGGACAGCGAGTTGCCGCGGGCCGGCCGGGTCGGTGAGGGGCCGGCGGACCCGTTACCGGAGCGTCCTATCGAGGGCACCCAGGCCCGGAGTGGGAACGGCTCGCGGGTCATCGGTCAACAGGGCCTCGTGGTCAGAGGCCCCTCACCGATCCGGCCGGCCCGCGCCGCCACGCGCTCGATTGACGGTGAGCGTTCATCAATACTCTGGGTTAAGAGGGCACTGAGCGCTCAACGCCGTCGTTGCGCGGCGAGCCATTCCGCGGCCGACGGCACGTTCGGATCGCGCGGGCGCAGGTTGTAGTACGGAACGAGCGGGAAATAGGCGTCGGCAAGACGGCGGAGCTCGGCCACCGGCTCGGGATGCAGATCGACGCGCAGGTCGACCATCGCGTACGGCTCGCGGTCCACCACGAAGAGCCCGCTGGAGACCTCGCCGTTCGGTTGGCCACCGGCTGCTTTCCCCGCTTCGAGGGCACGCAGCAATCGTTCCCACAGCGCCTGGTCCGCGCCCTTCCGGAAGGTCTCGAACATCGCGTCGGCGACGTCCGCGCTCACGACCATGTTCGCCGCGACGACGACGTTCTTGTCGACGCGATGGCCCGCCCACGGCTTGTTGTCGCTTCCGGTGCGGCCGGCGCCGAGACCGCTCAGGTCCAGGCACCCGAGCTGCCGTCGCTCGACGAACTGGTCGCTTGCGGCGATCTCATCCACGACGCGCGGCGCCGAGTTCCCGGCGCGCAGGAGATTCAACCCGAGATGACCGAGCCGCGGATTGGTGCTGGCTTGGGTGACGATGGCGCCCACGCCCGGGGCGACGTGGATGCAGCGGGAGCCGACCGCCATCTCGCTCGTCGCGATGGCGATCCCGAACATGCCGGTACGCTCGCACCGACCGATGACTGAGAACGTCGTGAACTCGATGCCGATCATCGCTACCCTCCTCCGGGTCGACGCTGTCGCCCGCTGGGATCGTGGCACGGTCCGGATATCATGAACGTATTGACATGTAGATCATGATCGCATAGTGTCAGGAATCATGAATCGCCCGCTTCAAGTGTATCTCGACGAGCGCGATCTCGAACGGCTCGACGCCTGGGTCCGTGAGCGCGGGTGGACCAAGTCGCAGGCGGTCCGCGCCGCCGTTCGAGCGCTCACGCGCCGACCGGCTGAGGACCCGCTTCTCGACCTCAGTGGCGACATTGATGGCCTTCCCTCAGATCTGAGCGAGAACTTCGACCGCTACCTCAACGAGACGTTCGTTGCCGAGTCGCCGGCACCGTATCGCGCGCGCCGCCGCCGCCCCCCCCGCACGGCTGTTCGTCGATAGCGGCGCTTGGATCGCGCTGCGCAGCCCGCGCGACCAGCACCATGCCGAGGCCGACCGGCTCGTCCGTGAGGCGCTCTCGCGCCGGATCCCGCTGCTCACCACGAACCTCGTCATTGCCGAGGCCCATCGCCTGACGCTCTTCCGCGCTGGCCTTCAACCCGCGCTCCGCCTGCTGGAGCGCATCGACGCCAGCAAGAGCGTGGCGATTCACTTCGCGACGGCCAACGATCACGCCGCGGCGCGCCACTGGCTGGAGCGCCTGGCGCCTCGTCCAATCACGTACACGGACGCCGTCAGCTTTGCCGTCATGGAGACGAACCGCTGCAGCCACGTGCTTGGCTTCGACCAGGACTTCGCTGCTGCTGGCTTCACCCTCTGGCGGGGGGCTCCATAGGCAGAGTCTCTGTGTGTTACATCTATGTCATATGGGCCAGACAATCACGGTTCGTCTTACGAAGGAGCTTGCCGCATGGCTGGAGCAGGCGGCGACCAGGACTGGCATGTCCCAGGGCAAGCTCGTCCGCGATCAGCTCGAGAAGGCGAGGAGCAGTAACCGTCAGCAGGCATTCATGCGCTTGGCCGGAGTCGTGCGTGGGCCGAAGGATCTCTCCATGCGCAAGGGCTTCTCGCGGCCGTGAAGGGGATCGCGGACACCGGATTTCTCGGCGCCTTCGCCAATCGGAACGATCGACACCACGAGTGGGCGGTTCAGGTCGCGGCGGGCCTCACGGAGCCGCTCTTGACGTGCGAAGCCGTCCTCGCGGAGGCTGCCTTCCATCTGGAGAGTGTAGCCCTGGTCCTGGCGATGATGACCGAAGGGCTCGTGACCCTGGCCTTTGATTGCCGCGATCACCTTCCGCAGCTCGCCGGACTTGCACAGCGGTACGCTGACCGTCACCCCGACCTGGCTGACCTGTGCCTCGTGCGGATGAGCGAGCTGTTTCCTCGTCACAGCGTCGTCACCGTCGACCGTGCCGACTTCCGGGTCTATCGGCGGAACAAGCGGGAGGCGATCCCTCTCGTCTGCCCGCCTGACTCGCGAGGCTGATACGGCGCCCCTCCGGCGCCCGGAGCGAGTCCGCGACGCTCGGCGCCGGCGCCGCTCCGTGCCCGACCTGCAGCTCCCAGCCGTGCCAGAGCGCGTGCGCCCACGGCTTGCGCATCGAGCGGCTCGTGAGACCGACGCACCGGATGCTGGCGAGCTGATCATGACGGTCGAGGGGCGGAGAGCCCCGGTGGTGCGGCAACCCCTATAATCGTCATCATGCGACGTGGAGCGCCGCTTCCAGCAGATGTTCAAGGCCGGCTGGCCACGCTCGGCGGCGTTCTCGATGCCCGGCCCGAGGTTCGTTTCGCTTACCTGTTTGGTGGGGCCGGACGAGCCGAGCTGCGTCCGCTCAGCGACGTCGACGTGGCGGTGTACGTCGACGAAGCGGTGGACCTGGTGCAGGCGCGCCTCGGGCTCATCGGCGTGGTCACGAAGCACCTGGGTACGGATGAGCTGGATCTCGTCGTCCTGAACCGCGCGCCCACCGCGCTGGTCGGACGGATCGTGCAGACACGACGGGTGATCACCGACAAGGATCCATTCCTGCGGCACCGCTTCGAGTCACTGGCGCTCCGGACGTTCCTGGACTTCCGCATCTTCGAGCGGCGCTTCCTGGATGCTCGGTTCGCCCGTGCTTGACGGCGACCTGCTTCGCCGGAAGCTCGCGGAGCTGGCGGAATACGTGACCCAGGTCTCCGAGTACCGCGATCTTACGGTCGAGCGCTACCGCGCGGACTGGAAGACGCAGCGCATCGTCGAGCGAACCCTTCAGATGGCGGTCGAAGCGTGTCTCGACGTCGCGAGCCACGTCGTCGCCGACCGCGCTCTGCGCGCTCCCTCCACGTACGCGGAGACGTTCGAGATTCTCGTTCAGGCGGGCCTGTTGTCGCCAGACCTGGGCCGCGTGATGGTCGAGATGACGGGGTTCCGGAACGTCATCGTCCATGAGTACGCGCGGATCGACGCGGACGTGGTGATCCGAATCCTGCGCACGCATCTGGCGGACTTCCGGAGGTTCGAGACCGAAGCGCTGCTGTGGTCATGAAGCCCCGCGGATCTCGGCCAGGACTTCGCTGCGGCCGGCTTCACCCTCTTTTGGGGGCTCGGGTAGCCGCGGAGGCCGCGAGGGGCCCGAGTCACGTATCATGTGCGCACGAGGCGACGGTGGGGGAGAACTGTCATGGGTGAGCGGGAGCTAACGTACGGCGAGGCAGTCAAGGAGGCGATCGCGGAGGAGATGCGGCGCGACCCGCGCGTGTTCCTCATCGGGGAAGACGTGGCCGAGGCCGGCCATCCCTTCAAGACGCTGGTCGGGCTGGTGGAAGAGTTCGGGACGCAGCGGATCATCGACACGCCGATCTCCGAGCCCGGCTACGCGGGCATCGGCGTCGGGGCGGCGATGACCGGCATGCGGCCCATCGTCGACGTGATGTTCGGTGACTTCATCACGCTGACCATGGACCAGATGGTCAACCAGGCCGCCAAGGTGCATTACATGTCGGGCGGCAAGCTCAAGGTTCCGATCGTCTTCCGCACCACGCTGGGCGCGACGCGCCGGTCGGCCGCGCAGCACTCGCAGTCGCTGCACGCGTGGCTGAGCCACGTCCCGGGCCTCAAGGTCGCGCTGCCGTCTGGCCCGTACGAAGCGAAGGGGCTGATGAAGACGGCCATCCGCGACGACAGCCCGGTGGTCATCTTCGAGGACAAGATGATGTACCGGGTCAAGGGCCCGGTGCCGGCCGAGGACTACACCATCCCGTTCGGCGTGGCGGAGATCAAGCGCGCCGGCACGGACGTCACCATCGTCGGCACCAGCAGCATGGTGCCGGTCGCGCTCGCCGCCGCGAAGATGCTGGAGGAGATCGGCATCAGCGCCGAGGTGATCGACCCGAGAACGACGTGGCCGCTGGACAAGCAGACGCTGATCGAGTCGGCGAAGAAGACGTCGCGCGCCATCGTGGTGGACGAGGGCTACGAGCGCTACGGCGTCACCGCGGAGATCGCGGCGGTGATCGCGGAGGGCGCGTTCTACTTCTTGGATGCGCCGGTCAAGCGCATCGGCGCGATGGACGTGCCGGTGCCGTTCTCGCCGGTGCTCGAAGATCTGACGGTGCCGAACGAGAAGATGGTGTTCGAAGCGGCGAAGGCGCTGTGCCGGAAGGAGTGAAGCTGATGGCGATCTCCGATCGGGTCGTCGAGCTCATCCCCGGGCCGGCGTTCATGCAGGTCGCCACCCGGAGCGACGACCTTTGGCCCGCCCACGCGTGGGTCGTCGGCGGTGAGGTGCACGACGACCATCAGACCGTGACCGTCTTCATAGCGGCCGCCGCGTCGCGGCCGACGCTCGACAATCTGGAGCGCAACGGACGGATCGCGCTCGGCATCGCGCTCGCGACGCACGAGGCCTATCAGCTCAAGGGCACCTACATCTCCTCGCGTCCCACGACCGACGAAGATCTCGCGCGTCAGGAGAAGTACCGCGCTGCGCTGTTTGCGTCCGCGCTCGCCGCCGGGTATCCCGAGGAGACCGCGCGACCGTTCACGCTCGGCTTCGCCTACAATCCCGGCCTCGCGATCACGTTCCGTGCGGAAGAGGCATTCCTCCAGACTCCCGGTCCCGACGCCGGGAAGGCGCTGCCGTAGGAGCGCGCACGATGGGAATGCTGCCCGACGAGATCAAACCAGCTCTGCAAGGCGGCGAGACACCGGAGATAGTCATCGAACTGAAGCCGCGGTCCATAGCGGAGGCGTCGCAGCACGGCGATGTCCTCGGCCGTCGTCGGCAGGTCACGGTCGAGCCGGAGCGCGTCAGCGGAGCTTTTTGAGTTCATCATACCGATCACCCAGCCCCGCCCGCTCGAAGTAGCCCCGGATCTCGTCCTCGTCGATCCCCGGCAGCTCCAGGAGAAATCGGATGTCATCCATCTCTCTCAGCGCGCGTTGCGGGTCGTTCTTCATCGCCTGGACTTTCATGGCTGCCAGGTGCTCGGGGCGCGGCACGGGGACGAGCTGTCCGCTCGGCCCGGGCATCATTCTCACGTCACGGAAGAGCCGTTCGCTCGTCTCGCCACCCACGTACACGATGTCGAGCCGCCCCAGCGCAGCGAGCGCATGGAGGTGGTTCGAATAGCCGGTAGAGACGTGCAGCGTCTCGTATCCTAGCGACTCGAGGAACCCGACGAGCTGCGCCTGCCCTTCCGTCTGCGTGACGAAATCCATGTCGAATGTCCCGCGGCTCAAGCCGTAGGCGTGCAGGCCGAACGCTCCGATGACGGCGTAGGGGAATCGGGTGCGGTCGAAAAACTCCGCGATCGTCTGAAGGACGCGACCGAAATCCACGCGCGCATTCTCTGTTGACGGCAGCCTAACACGCAAGTCGTCCTTGCCGTACATGACGATCGCGTTGTACAGTGCAGCGCGATTGTGGCTCAGCGATTGCCTGCCGGTGAGCGCGTCGAAGATTCGGTGCTCCGCGTGGCAATCCTTCCCTCCGGCGCGCTCTTCATCGACACGACGCCAGCCGACGACAAGACCGACGAGACCAGCGACGGCCTGACTCCCGCGGCGCGCGCCCGCGTCGCCGCCGCATTCGCGCGCGGTCCCGGATATGGCCTGCTCGACCTCGGGACGATCGAGCTCGACGCGCCGCTCGACCCTGCCCTCGCGTTCCTGCGCGACGTTGGCCGCGCGTTCGCGACGCGACTCCGCGCGGTGCCGGACGTCGAAGAGCGGCGTGAGCGCGTCGAGGTCGACTGCCCCGCCGACGAGCGCGCGCGGCTGGCGAACGCGGTCCCCCCGATGCCGGGCGAGCAATACGTCGAGGCCGACTGGATTGGCGCGCGCTGGACCGAGATCAACCGCGCGTTCGCGGACGAGATCCGCCGGCACCGCGGAACCGTCGCTGACTGGCTGCATGGTCGCCACCCGTCATGGCACGTCGTCGGCAAAGTGTGCCTGCACCTCGCGGAGAATCGCGGCGACGAGAAACATCCCTTCGCGTTCCTCGCCACGTACGCCGTCCGCGCCGGCGCGGGGGGCAAGGTGCAGCATCGCCCGCTCGCGCGCGCGCTCGAAGATTCCTCCGCGCGTGGTGACCGCCAGGCGCTCCTCCATCTCCTCGTGCCGCTGCAGCGGGCGGCCGAGCAGAGCGAGTGGCTCAACGAGCTGATCGACTCTGGCGAGATCTACCAGCCGCTGGCCTGGACTCCCGCCGAGGCGCATCGCTTCCTGCGCGCCATCTCGGCGTTTGAGGCGGCCGGGCTGATCGTGCGCGTCCCCGACTGGTGGCGCGCGCGCCGCCCGCCTCGGCCCGAGGTTACTGTGCGCATCGGTGAGAAGAAACCGAACGTGCTCGGCACGGACGCGCTGCTGGACTTCTCGGTCAACGTCGCGCTCGGTGACAAGAACCTGTCCGCCGCTGAGATCCGAGAGCTGCTCGCCTCATCCGATGGGCTGGTCCGGCTGGGCGGGCAGTGGGTCGAGCTCGACCGCGAGCGTCTTCGGGAGCTGCTCGATCACTGGCAGCGCGTGCGACGCATCGCCGGCGCCGACGGTCTCTCGTTCCTCGAGGGCATGCGTCTTCTCGCCGGTGCCGCGGTGGTGGACGACGACAAGGGCGCGTCGGTCGCCAGCGAAGGATGGTCGCGCGTCGAGGCCGGCGCATGGCTCGCGCAGACGCTCGGCGGGCTGCGCGGACCGCAGGGACTCGCCGGCGCCGATCCCGGCGCTGACTTGCGCGGCGAGCTGCGCCCGTATCAGAAGATCGGCGTGTCGTGGCTGTGGTTTGCCTCGTCGCTGAGGCTCGGCGTCTGTCTCGCGGACGACATGGGGCTCGGCAAGACGGTGCAGCTGCTGGCGCTGCTGCTCCTGCACAAGCGAAGCAGCCAGCGTGGCGCTTCTCCGCATCTTCTCGTCGTGCCCGCGTCGCTCCTCGCGAACTGGCAAGCGGAGATCGAGCGGTTCACGCCCTCGTTGACGGCGCTCGTGGCCCATCCTTCGGCGATGCTCGCGCGAGAGCTGGCGGAGATACGAGACGCCACGCTCACCGGCGTCGATCTCGTCATCACGACGTACGGCACGCTGGCGCGCGTCGAAGCGCTGCAGGCGCGCGATTGGTCGCTGGCGATCCTGGACGAAGCGCAGGCGATCAAGAACCCCGGCGCGAAGCAGACGCGCGCGGTCAAGGCGCTGCGCGCACGCGCGCGCGTGGCGCTCACGGGCACGCCGGTCGAGAATCGCCTCGGCGATCTCTGGTCGATCTTCGACTTCCTGGATCCGGGATTGCTCGGCTCGGCATCGCAGTTCGGATCGTTCGTGAAGCGGCTGGCCAACCGCAGCGAAGAGCCGTACGCGCCGCTGCGTCGCCTGATCCAGCCGTACATCCTGCGCCGGCTCAAGACCGATCGGTCGATCGCGGCCGATCTTCCGGACAAGACGGAGGTGAAGGCGTTCTGTCTCTTGTCGCGCCCGCAAGCCGCGCTGTATCAGCAGGCCGTCGAAGAGCTGGCACGCACGGTCACTGGAATGTCGCAAGGCATCGGGCGGCGCGGCCTGGTCCTCGCCTATCTCATGCGCTTCAAGCAGATCTGCAACCACCCATCACAGTGGCTCGGCGACGGCGCGTGGGACGAGGCGGGCAGCGGCAAGCTCGAGCGGTTGCGCGAGATCGCCGAGACGGTCGCGGCCACGCACGACAAGGCGCTGGTGTTCACGCAGTTCCGCCAGGCGACCGAGCCGCTCGCCGCGTTCCTCGCCGGCGTGTTCGGCCGGCCGGGCCTCGTGCTTCACGGCAACACGCCCGTCAAGGACCGAGGCGCGCTGGTGAAGCGATTCCAGGAGGACGCGGCCGTGCCGTTCTTCGTGCTGTCCGTCAAGGCGGGCGGGGTCGGCCTCAACCTGACCGCGGCGTCGCACGTCGTGCACTTCGATCGCTGGTGGAACCCCGCGGTCGAGAACCAGGCGACCGACCGCGCGTATCGCATCGGCCAGCATCGCAACGTGCTCGTGCACAAGCTGATCTGTCGCGGCACCGTCGAGGAGCGCATCGATCAGTTGATCGAGAGCAAGCAATCGCTCGTGCGGGGCGTGCTCGAGGGCGGCGCGGAGACGCTGCTCACGGAGATGAGCAACGAGGAGCTCATGGCCATGGTGGCGCTCGACCTGAATCGAGCGACCGCCGAGGCCTGAACGAGGAGGCGTGATGGCCTGGTACGGCTACGGCAGGTGGGATTTTCGTCCGTACGTCTCGGTGGCGGAGAAGAAGGCGCGCGCGGCCCGCGAGCTGGGGCGGCTCACGAAGAAGAGTGGACGGAAGCCGGAGCCGATCGTGCTCGGGCACCGCAAGCGGCAGATCGCGACGACGTTCTGGGGCAAGGCGTGGTGCGACAATCTCGAGCGCTACGCGGACTTCGCCAACCGTCTGCCGCGCGGGCGCAGCTACGTCCGCAACGGCTCGGTGGTGGATCTCGCGATCGCGAAGGGCAAGGTGCAGGCGCGCGTGGCGGGCAGCGAGCTGTACACGGTCGAGATCGGCATCGCGCCGATGGCGAAGACGCGCTGGCGCCAGGTCGTGGCGCGGTGCACGGGCAAGATCGCATCGCTCGTCGGCCTCTTGCGCGGCGAGCTGTCCGCCGACGTCATGACGGTGCTGGTCGACGCCAAGCAGGGACTGTTTCCCGCGCCGCGCGAGATCGAGATGGACTGCTCGTGCCCCGACTGGGCGGGCGTGTGCAAGCACGTCGCGGCGGTGCTCTATGGCGTCGGCACGCGTCTCGACGCGAAGCCCGAGCTCTTTTTCGTGTTGCGGCAGGTCGATCAGGCGGAGCTGTTGAGCTCGGCAACGTCCGGCGCGGTCTCGCGAGGTCGCGCCGGCGGCGCTGGAGGCGGCAAGCGCATCGCTGCTAACAAGCTGGCTGACGTGTTCGGGATCGATATCGTCGACGAGCCCGCGGTCGCACGCGCGCCGGTGAACGGAAGCTCGACGGCGAAGAAGCAGCGCCTCGTCGGTCAGGCGATGAGTTCGAAAGGCGCGCCGCCTGGTCCTGGTCGGCGCCGTAGCCAGTCCCGCGACGGTGGATTGAGGGCGGCGAGACACTCGAGATAGTCGGCGAACGTAAGGCGCGGACCATACCGGAGGCGCCGCAGCACGGCGATGTCCTCCGCGGTCGTCGGCAGATCACGGTCGAGGCGAAGCCCGTCAGCCGCGTCGATGTCATCCATCTCTCTCAACGTGTGCTGCGAGTCGTTCTTCATCCTGCACTTTCATCGCGAGACGACCGCGCCGCGGCTGACATAGCAGAAGTCCGATATCATCGGGCCAACAGGAGGCGGTGAGCACGGCGAAAACGACCTCGTTGTGATGAGCCGGGCGCACTATGATCGGCTGCTCGCACGCATCGAACTGTACCAGAAGCTCGGCCACGCGGAGCTGGAAGCCCGACAGCGAGGCGGACGCATCACGCACCGCGTGATGAAGAAGCCTGGGGCTCTGGCACCGCCGCGAGAGAGCTCGCGGCGGCGTCGGGTGTTATCCTGACGTCCTCATGAGCGAGTTCACGCTGAACGTTCCCGATGAGACACTGGTTGCCCTCAAGGTGACGCCGGAGCAGTTCGCCTCGGAGCTACGCCTGGCCGCGGCAGTCAAGCTGTTCGAGCTGGGGCGGCTCTCGTCGGGAGCCGCGGCCAAGCTCGCGGGAGTGCCGCGCGTCCTGTTCCTCGTCAAGCTTGCGGACTACGGCGTCGATACGTTCCGTCTGACCCAGGCCGATATCGACAACGAAGCGCGGCTTGCCTGAGCTGATCTGCAACACGTCTCCGATCCAGTATCTCCATCAGCTCGGATTGCTCGACCTCCTGAGGCGCCTGGGAGATCGCACTCGGCCTGGAACGTCGCGGCGCCGTACTTGTGTTGGACGATGCCGTTGCGCGCCGCACAGCGCGCATGCTGCAACTGCGTCACGCCGGAACTCTCGGCCTCTTGCTCGACGCGAAGCGCGCTGGATACATCCAGTCAGTCACGTCTCCGCTGGACCGTCTTCAAGAACTTGGATGCCGTGTCGCGACGAATACCCGATCGGTCATCCTTGGGCTGGCCGGCGAAACGTCCCGATAACTTCAGGAGCACGCGGTGCTGGAGAAGGACGGCGCTGATGGCATACGATATCGTCCACCAATGAGGGGGCGCTGATGCCTGCAAACGTCATCATGCCGGCGCTGGAGATGGCGCAGGAGACCGGCAAGGTTTTGAAGTGGCTCAAGTCTCCGGGCGACACGGTGCGGAAGGGCGAGCCGATCGTCGAGATCGAGACCGACAAGATCACGGTTGAGATCGAGGCGCCGGAGTCCGGCGTGCTGCGCGACGTGACCGCGCGCGAGGGCGACGTGGTGCCGGTGGGTCAGACGATCGCGTTGATCGTCGCGGCGGGGGAGGCGGGCGCGCCTGCGGCTCCGGTTCGTTCCGTGGCGTCAGCGGTTTCCGCGAGGGCGACTACAGCGGGCGCGGGTGCGTCGTCGTCCGACTCTGCGTCCACGGCTGCGCGCGCGCCCGCCGCTGCGGCTACGTCTGCATCTGCAGGGATCAAGGCGTCACCGCTCGCGCGAAAGCTCGCCGCGCAGCACGGTGTCGATCTCGCGCAGATCAAGACGGCGAGCGGACGTATCGAGAAGGCGGACGTGCTCGAGTACGTCGAGAGTCGAGCGTCATCGGTCGCCGCCAACGGCGGGGCGGCGCGTCTCGCGCCTGCGTCACCGAAGGCGCGGCGACTGGCGGCTGAGCGTGGCGTCGACATCACCGCGCTGCGCGGCTCGGGCCCGAACGGCGCGGTGCTTTCGGAGGATGTCGCGGCAGCTCGTGTGCCCACGGCGGCGGTCGCTGCGGCGCCGAGCGCGGCGCGCCCGGAGGCGGCGGGCGTCAGCAACGTCTGGCGCATCATGGCCGAGCGGATGACGGCGAGCTGGACCACCGCGCCGCATTTCTACCTGGTCCGCGAGGTCAACGTGAGCCGCCTGATCTCGTGGCGCGATCGGGCGGGGAAGCAGACCGGCGCGCGGATCACCTACACGGATCTGTTGGTGAAGCTCGTCGCGGCGGCCATCGCGCAGCATCCGCGCGTGAACGCCTCGTGGAAGGACGGCGCGATCGTTCGGAACGCCGAGATCAACGTGGGCCTCGCGGTCGCGATCGACGACGGCCTGGTGGTCCCGGTCATCCACCGCGCCGACACGCTGACTCTCGTGGAGATCGCGACGCGCCGCGAGGACGTGGCGAGTCGCGCCCAGGCCGGCAAGCTGCGCCCGGCGGACATCCAGGGCGGCGGCTTCACGATCAGCAATCTCGGAATGTACGGCGTCGACGCGTTCAACGCGATCGTGAATCCACCGCAGGCGGCGATCCTGGCGGTGGGCCGCATCGCGGACCGTGTGGTGGCGGTGAACGGCCAGCCGTCAGTCCAGCCGACGATGGTGCTGACGCTGTCGTGTGACCATCGCGCGATCGATGGGGCGCGTGGAGCGCAGTTCCTGGGCGCGCTCGCGGATTTGATCGAGGAGCCGCTCGCGCTTTTGGTGTGACTGCCGGATAGGCGACATATACGACGTTCTCGGAACGACCGCGACACCCTCGACGGCGCGCGACCGCGAGTGGACGGACGTCTTCGTTCCCGCCCACAGGGCGATGGATCCGGATCGCGCCGGCAATGGTGACTGGACGGGATGGGAGCTCCACAAGCGCCTCAGTTATCGCGTGCCGCTGAGAGGGTCTTGACGGGATGGGACCTGGCCGCGCCGATCGTCGGCATCGCCCAAGCCACGATCGACTCGGGTGAGAGCCAGGCCGGCGCTCGGCGCTTCGCCGCGGGCGCCGGCCGACACGGACAGTTCTAGCGATCCATGCGTGCGCTGGCGGCGCTGCTGCTCCTCGTCGCCATGCCGATCTCGGCGGGGCAGGCGCAGACATTTCCCGGAACGGCTCGCGACGAGCTCGAGCGCCGCCAGGCGACGATCCCCAAGACCGAGCCGCCGTCCGAGTTCTTCTCGATCAACGGCGGTCTTCTCGGCACCGTGCAGTGGATCACGCATTCCAGCGCGGCCCAGAGATCCGTCTACGGCGCCGGCTCGCTGGACCTCAATCTCATCGTGCGCCCCACGGATTCGGTGCGGCTGTTCCTCGATGCCGAAGGTCTCATCGGACCGGGCCCGGATCAGCAACTCGGCACGCTCTCACGATTGAACACGGATGCGGATCGGCTGGAAGGCAAGGACAAGACGCTGATCCTCCGTGAGCTGTTCCTCAGAGTCTCGTGGCTCGACGAGCGCGTGCGCTTCAGCATCGGCAAGCTCGACGTCGGCCACTACTTCGACCGCAATTTCTTCGCGGAGGACGAGACGACGCAGTTCCTCGACACGGCGCTGCTCAACAATCCGATGCTGAAGGCGCCTCCGAATGGACCCGGCGCGGCCGTGCGGATCAGTGCCGGGGATTGGCGCTATGCCGTTGGTGTCAACGCGCCCGATGACGTCGGCGGCGACCTCTCCGGCTTGCCATTCGTCATCGGCGAGCTGGGTCGCCGCAACATCTTTGCGCTGCGGGGACATTACCGGCTCTGGACGCGCGTCGGCTCCGTGCCGGAGGATCATGACCGCGTCACGTGGGGCACCGGTCTCAGCCTCGATCAGCTCATCACTCCCGAGGTCGGCGTCTTCCTCCGAGCCGGTCTGAGCCGGAGTCAGGGCGAAAACCTGACGGCGCGCGCCTGGTCCGGAGGAGTTCAGCTCACTCCCACGTGGCTCGGTCGCGAGAAGGATCGGGTCGGTATCGGCCACAGCGTTCAATGGGAGACGGCTGGGCGCGAAGAAGCCGTCGAGGTGTATTACACGCTTGCGCTGGCCGACTGGCTCCTCCTCATCGGCAACGTGCAGTGGCTCCCGTCCGGGCCGAACCAGGTTGGCGGCGGCACGAATCGTAACGTTGTCGTCCCCGGGCTTCGTGCCTTGGTGTTGTTCTGACCACCTTCCGGTCCTTGCCCCTGCGTGCCGAGACAGCTATGGTGTCTGGACGCCATGACCCCCAAGCCAACCAGATCATCAGCGACACCCGTGCCCACCCAGGCGTTGCCCTACGACACGCTCGGCATGGACGCGCAGTCGCTGAAGCAGGGCATCCTCGGCCATCTCGAGTACACGCTGGCCGAGCTGCCGAAGCACGTGGACAGCGTGTGGGAGCCCTACTTCGCCGTCGCGCTCGCCGTCCGCGACCGCATGATCCAGCGCTGGGTCCACACGCAGGACACGTATTACGAGCAGGATGCCAAGCGCGTCTACTACCTCTCGCTCGAATATCTGATGGGTCGCACGCTCGGGAACAGTCTCGTGAACCTCGGCCTGCTCGGCGAGTGCGAGAAGGCGCTGCACGAGCTGGGCTATCGCCTGGAAGATCTCCGCGAGGCGGAATGGGACGCCGGGCTGGGCAACGGGGGCCTCGGGCGCCTGGCCGCGTGCTTCCTCGATTCACTGGCGACGCTCGGCTATCCGTCGTACGGCTACGGGCTCCGCTACGACTACGGCATCTTCTATCAGCGCATCGTCAACGGCGCCCAGTTCGAGGCGCCGGACGGCTGGCTGCGATTCGGCAATCCGTGGGAGGTCGCGCGTCCGGGCGATCGATTCCGCGTGCACTTCTATGGTCGCGTCCAGCAATTCGTCAACGAGCGCGGGCGGCTCACGCACCAGTGGCTGGACACGCGTGACGTCGTCGCCACGCCGTACGACACCCCGATCCCCGGCTACGGCACCCGGACCGTGAACACGCTCCGGTTGTGGGGGGCCCGGGCGGTGCAAGAGTTCGACCTCAAGGAGTTCAACGAGGGCGATTACATCGGCGCGGTCGAGGCGCGCGCGCAGTCGGAGAGCATCTGCCGGGTGCTCTACCCCAACGACAACGTCTTCGCGGGCCGCACCCTCCGTCTGGCGCAGGAGTACTTCTTCGTCGCGGCCACGCTGCAGGACATCATCCGCCGGTACCGCAAGCGTTATCGCATGTTCGACGAGGCGAAGGGGCTTCGCACGTTCGATCGCTTCGCGGACAAGGTCGCCATCCAGCTCAACGACACCCATCCGGCCCTGGCGATCCCGGAGCTGATGCGCGTGCTCGTCGACGTCGAGGAGCTCGACTGGGACGAGGCCTGGGACATTACCACGAGAACGTTCGGGTACACGAACCACACGGTGTTGCCGGAGGCGCTCGAGCGCTGGCCGGTGAGCCTGCTCGGCACCGTGCTGCCACGACACCTGCAGATCATCTACGAGATCAACGCGCGGTTCCTCGGCCGGGTGCGCGAGCGCTTCGGCGATGACGACGCGCGCTCCCGGCGCATGTCGATCATCGAGGAAGGCGACGAGCAGCGCGTGCGCATGGCCACGCTGGCCGTCGTGGGCAGCCACAGCGTCAACGGCGTTGCCGCGATCCACACCGATATCCTGAAAGCGGAGGTCTTCCGGGACTTCCATGAGATGACGCCCGAGAAGTTCACCAACAAGACCAACGGCGTCACGCAGCGGCGCTGGCTGCTCAAGAGCAACCCCGACCTGGCGCAGCTCATCAGCGACGCGATCGGGACGGGCTGGGTCACCGATCTCGATCACCTCCGGCGCCTCGAGCCCCTGGCCGACGACGCAAGCTTTGGCGCCAGATGGCGCGAGGTGAAGCATCGAAACAAGCTCCGCCTGGTCGAAACGCTCCACCGCCAGTATCAGCGCCGCGGATGTCCGCTCACGGTCGATCCGAGATCGCTCTTCGACGTCCAGGTGAAGCGGATGCACGAGTACAAGCGGCAGCTCCTCAACGTGCTGCACGTGATCACGCTCTACACCCGCATCACGGACGGACGCGACGTCATGCCGCGGACGGTGATCTTCGGCGGCAAGGCCGCGCCCGGCTACACCACGGCCAAGCTGATCATCCGGCTCATCAACGCGGTCGGTGACGTCGTGAACGGTGACCCCGCTGTCCGCGGCCGGCTGGCGGTCGCGTTTCTCGCCGACTACCGCGTGTCGCTCGCCGAGCAGATCTTTCCCGGCTCGGATCTGTCCGAGCAGATCTCGACGGCGGGAATGGAAGCCTCGGGGACCGGCAACATGAAGTTCGCGCTGAACGGCGCGCTCACGATCGGCACGATGGATGGCGCCAACGTCGAGATCCGCGAGGAGGTCGGCGACGACAACATCTTCATCTTCGGGCTGACCGCCGACGAGGTCGTCGCGCTCCGGCCGGGTTACGATCCGTGGCAGTACTACCACGCGAACGCCGGGCTCGCGCGCGCGCTCGACATGATCCGCGACGACGTCTTCAGCCCTGACGCCCCGGGACTCTTCCGGCCGATCGTCGATTCACTGCTCGCCGGCGGTGATCGGTACTTCCTGCTCGCCGATTACGCGGCGTACGTCGCGTGTCAGGAGCGTGTGGCCCGCTCGTATGGCGATCCGGCCGCGTGGACCCGGATGTCGATCCTGAACGTCGCGCGCATGGGCAAGTTCTCCAGCGACCGCACCATCCGCCAGTACGCCGACGAGATCTGGGGCATCACACCCGTGCGCGTCTGATCCGGCGCCGCGCCGGTGGGGACCTCGTCAGCGAGCGCCCTCCACCATCGCCCGGAGCTTCGCCCAGGCGATCTCGGGCTCGACGATCGGGTTCGACCGCGCGAACGTGGCAAGGCCACACTCCGTACCCGCGATGACACGGGCGTCACGGCCGCTTCAGCCGCAAATCCTCCAGCGGGCCCGAGTACGCGAAGCTCCTGATCAGATTCACGCCCGGCTCCTCCACGCGCGGGCCGACGCCCCAGATGAACGCCAGCTCGTAGATCGGGATGTGGGTCACCCGGTCGTGGAGGATCTGCTGGATCTGGTGGAGCAGTGCCTCACGCTTCTTCGCGTCCGTCTCGCGCGCCTGGTGCTGGAAGAGGTCCTCGACGTCGGGCATGACGCCTGACGTGTAGATGCCGTTCTTGCTGACGTAGGCTTCGAGCCGCGTGCCCGCGTTGCCGCCCGCGCCGGTGATGCCGACGATGACGTTCTTGAGCTTACGCTCGCGCCAGGCCATGGTCATGGCCGCG